>NZ_JBIAVN010000013.1:0-224571 GCF_042894285.1 Streptomyces sp. NPDC001544
GGGAGTCGGCAACCGACGACAACGCCGGTGGGGGCACCGCCCGCTCGAGCGAAGCCGAGAGTGGGGGAGGGCGTGCCAAGCCCCGCGTCTGCGGCGTGATCCGCCGACAGGCCCCAGCGGTCAGGCGGCGCGGACGGCCGGCTGCGGGAGGCGGCGGGACGCCACGTCCATGACGTAGGCGCCGTAGTCCGTGCCCCTCATCTCCTCACCGAGACGGAGGCACTGCTCGGGGGTGATGAAGCCGCGGTTGAGCGCCAGTTCCTCGACACAGGCGATGAACTCGCCCTGCCGCTGCTCGACCAGCTGGACGTACTGCGCCGCCTGCAGCAGCGAGTCGTGGGTGCCCATGTCCAGCCAGGCGAAGCCGCGGCCGAGCGGGGTGAGCCGGGCCCGGTCCTGGGCCAGGTAGGCCAGGTTGACGTCGGTGATCTCCAGCTCGCCCCGTGCCGAGGGGGAGAGGTTCTTGGCGATCTCGACCACGTCGTTGTCGTAGAAGTACAGCCCGGTCACCGCGAGGTTGGAGCGCGGGTGGCGCGGCTTCTCCTCCAGCGACAGCAGCCGGCCCTGCTCGTCGATCTCCCCGATCCCGTAGCGATGCGGATCGCGCACCTGGTAGCCGAACAGCGCCGCGCCGTCGAGCCGGCGCACCGCGTCGTCGAGGAGCAGCCCGAAACGCGGCCCGTGGAAGATGTTGTCCCCGAGCACCAGCGCGACCTGGTCGTCCTCGATGAAGTCGGCGCCGATGATCAGCGCTTCGGCGATGCCGCGCGGCTGGTCCTGCTCGGCGTACTCGATGTTCAGGCCGATCCGGGAGCCGTCCCCGAGGAGCGTGCGGAAGCTGTCCGAGTGGTCCTTGGACGAGATCAGCAGGATGTCCCGGATCCCCGCCAGCATCAGCACGGAAAGCGGGTAATAGATCATCGGTTTGTCGTAGACCGGCAGGATCTGCTTGGACAAGGCGCCGGTGAGCGGACGCAGCCGCGTGCCGCTGCCGCCGGCGAGGATGATGCCTTTCATCTCAGATCACCTTCCACTGTTGTTCGAGCCGAGGGCTCTCCTCGTACGTGCCGGGGCCTGACCGGATCCCGCCGGCCCGATGCTGCTGCCGCCCGATCGGGCGCGGGCGGAGCAGCGCTGGAGGCGACCGCGGCCGGGGCCCCGACGGGCGCGCGCCCGGCGAGGACGGGTGGGTCAGGACTCGACCGGCGCTTGAGCAGGGCTTCCTAGCCTCGGGTGCGATGTTCCGCGCCGCCCGCTTCGGGACGGCGCTCTGTCACCGACCCCGCGACGGAAACCGTTGTCCCTCCATGGGTGAAGTCGGAAGGAAATCCCTGAATGAGTACTGACAAGGTCGCCGCCGGCGGCAACACGGCTGGGGCGGGGAAATCCCCGGGCATGGCCACACTGATCACGGGCCTGACCGCCTTCATGGCGGGGCTCGACAATCTGGTGGTCCTCATCGCGCTGCCCACCATCAGGGAGGACCTTGGTGGCAGCCTGAAGGACCTGGAGTGGACGGTGAACGCCTACACGCTGGCGTTCGCGGTGCTGATGATGTTCGGTGCCGCCCTGGGCGACCGGTTCGGGCGCCGCCGGATGTTCGTCGCCGGTCTGCTGCTGTTCACCGCCGCGTCGGCCGGGGCCGCTCTGGCACCGGGCATCGGCGAGCTGATCGCCGCCCGCGTGGTCCAGGGTGTCGGCGCCGCCATCATCATGCCGCTCTCCCTGACCCTGCTCACCCACGCCGTGCCGGCCGAGAAGCGCGGCGCGGCCCTCGGCATCTACAGCGCGGTCAGCGGACTGTCCATCGCGGGCGGCCCGCTGGTGGGCGGAGTCGTCACGGAACACATCTCCTGGCACTGGATCTTCTGGATCAACGTGCCGGTGGGCCTGCTGCTCGCCCCGCTCGCCTGGCGCGGTCTGGCCGAGAGCCGCGGTCCGAACAACCGCCTGGACCTGCCGGGCACCGCTTTGATCAGCCTCGGCATCCTCGGCCTCGTCTACGGTCTGATCCGGGCGGACGGCCACGACGGCTGGGGCTCCCCGCAGGTCCTGGGCCCCATGCTGGCCGGCGCCGTGCTGGTCGCCGTGTTCGTCCAGTGGGAGCGCCGCAGCAGGGCGCCGATGGTGCCCATGCGCATGTTCGGCAACCGGGCCTTCAGCGCCGTCAACGCCGGCGCCCTGCTGATGGCCTTCGGCATGTACGGCGTGGTCTTCCTCATCACGCAGTTCATGCAGAACGTCCAGCACATGACGCCGACGGAGGCCGGCGTGCGGATGCTGGCGTGGACGGCGATGCCCATCGTGGTGGCGCCCGTCGCGGGCATGATGTCGGACCGGATCGGCGGACGTCCCGTGGCGGTCTTCGGACTCGCGATGCTCGCCGCCGGATTCGCCTACTGGGCACTGGTGCTGAGCCCCGACGCGTCCTACGTCGAGCAGCTGCCCGGCTTCCTCCTGGGCGGTGTGGGCGTCGCCTGCTTCTTCGCCCCGCTCTTCAGCCTGACGATGGGCTCCGTCGACGTCTCCGAACAGGGCATCGCCTCCGGCGTGAACTCGGCCGCCCGCGAGCTCGGCGCGCCGCTGGGTGTGACCGTCCTCACCACCGTCTTCACCCACAACGGCGGCTACGCGTCCGGCCAGAACTTCGTCGACGGCTTCGTCCCCGCCCTGTGGGTCGGCGCCGCGGCCATGGCGGTCGCCGCGGTCGTGATGCTCTTCTCCTCCCGGCCCGCCGCCGCGCAGGAGCAGCCCAGCGGCGAACCGGCCCGGGACACGGTCGCCCCGGCCCCCTCGGTCACCCGCTGACACCTCGTACGCCGGCCCGCGGCCCACGCGACGACATCGCGTGGGCCCCGGGTCGGCATCACGCATCACTCCTCACGCTCTCCTCACGCCACCGGCAGAAAGGCCGTGCACGACATGAAGGTCCTCTTCGCAAGCCTTGGAAACTACGGACACGTATTCCCCCTGATTCCGCTCGCCCAGGCGGCACAGGCGGCCGGGCACGAGGTCTGGTTCGCCACCAGCGAGCAGTTCCACCCGACCGTCGAGAAGGCGCAGTTGCGGCCGGTCGCCAGCGGGCTCACCGTTCCCGAGGCGTTCATCGAGGCGGCCGGCGGCCAGGCGTTCCTGGAGGCCAACGGCGGTTCCGTACAGGCCAGTGACGTTCCGCCCGAGGTGCTGGCGAGCCTTGCGGTGAAGGCGTTCGGCTCGGTGCTGCCGCGCAGCGCGTTCGCGGATCTCACCCCTGTTGTCGACTCCGTCAAGCCGGACCTGGTCGTCTACGAGTCCTTCAACCCGGGCGCCGCCTTCGCGGCCGCCGCGGCGGGCGTGCCCGCCGTCGGTCACAGCATCGGCCGGGTCTCCCCCGACCCGCTGATCCCGCAGGAGCTGTTCGCCACGGCGAGCGACCTGGGAGTGGCCGACAAGATCGCCCAGGACCCGACCCTGGGCAACCCGTACATCGACATCTGCCCTCCCGCCGTGCAGAACCCGGAGTTCCTGGCCTCGGGTGTCCAGGTGATCCCGCAGCGGCCCGTCCCCTACTCCGAACCGGGGGAGCTGCCCGCGCACGTCACCCAGGGGGAGGGCCCTCTGGTCTATCTGAGCTTCGGCACCGTGGTCGGCTCCGCGGAGCTGCTGCGCACCGCGATCGACGGCCTGCTGCCGCTGGACGTACGGGTCCTCGTCGCGACGAGCGCTCTGGTGGACCCGGCCGAGCTGGGTGAGCTGCCGGACCGGGTCGTCACGCTTCCCTGGGTGCCGCAGCCCGAGGCACTGCGGCACGCCACAGCCATCGTCCACCACGGCGGCCACGGCACCACCCTGGCCTCGCTGGCCACGGGGCTGCCCCAGCTGATCCTGCCGCGGGAGAGCGACGGCCTCGGCAACGCGCCCGCGGTGCAGGCGACCGGAGCGGGCCGCCTGCTGCTCGGCGAGGACGTGTCCGCCGAGGCGGTGGAGACCGAGATGCGCGCCCTGCTGACCGACGAAGCGCACCGCGAGGCGGCCCGCAGGGTGGCCGGCGAGATCGCGGCCCTGCCCGGGCCGGCCGACACGGTCGCGAGGTTCCCCGAGTTCGTCGGCTGACCGGCCCCCTACGCACCGTGCCCCGCGCTCGTCCGTGAGCGCGGGGCACGGTGCGTAGGGGAGGCCGTAGGCACGGTGGGCGGCGGCCTGGCTGGTTCAGGACTGCGCGAGCGCGGCCGGGTCGACCCCCAGCTGCCGGAACAGGTCGTCCATGTTGAGCTGGTCCCAGTGCTCGGCGAGCAGCCCGTCCTCCACCCTCCAGATGTCGATGGACTGGAAGCTCACCGGGCGGCCGGTCGCCGGTATGCCGAGGAACGTGCCCTGGTGGGTCGCGCTGTACTCCAGACGGGCGGCCACCCGGTCCCCTTCCGAGATGACGTCGTGCAGCACGGCCTTCAGGTCGGGGAAGGCGCTGAACACCTGGACCCAGAACGCCTGGTTGGCCTCGATGCCGTCGGCCACCACGGGGTTGTGGTCGATGTGTCCGGACGCCGTGTGCTCCGGCATGGTGCTGATGTCATGGCTGTTGATCATGTCCACGAAGCTCTGGACAAGAGCGTGGTGATTGCTCGACATGCCGGCCTCTCTTGGCTGGTTGGGAGAAGAACGATGTGGTCGAAGCATCGCCACCCACGGTCGAATCCCCCTGGAGCATGCGCCCGGACGCGCGGTGGCGGCGAGCACCGGTGCGCTCCAGCGGAGCGCGAGGGACAGGCGAGGGGGGCGGCCTAGCGTCGGTTTTCGAACCGAACCAGCCACTGTCCCAAGGAGCCTTCATGGCCAGCGAGGAGCACGAGTTCGCTCTACCCGGCGCGGACCTGCCGCAGCCCGACGAGGAGTTGTGCAAGCGGCGCCTGGCGATCGTCATCGAGCACACCGTCCAGGGCTCCTGGGACATCGACAGAGTGATCGGGACGTTCCCGCGCGGCGGCGTGTACCGGATCATCCCCTTCGAGGAGTCCCCGCTGATCGGTGAAGAAGCCATCAAGAAGGGCTACTTCGACGATCTGCAGAAGGCGTTCCCGGTCGCCGAGCACAGCCTGTTCCACGTCCACCACACGCCGACCGCCGTGATCGTGGAGGCGCGGTTCCGCGCCAAGCAGGAGGCGGACTGGCGTGGCATCCCCAACCGCGGCAAGACCATGGACGCCCCTCTGGCGATCTTCTTCCACTTCGACGGCGACGTGCTGATCGACAAGACGATGTACTTCGACATGGCCACCATCGCCCGTCAGCTCGCCTGATCCTCCCGAAGCCGGCTCGCCCGTCATGTCCCGTGAATGGAAAGGAAGCAGCAGGATGCAGCCCGAGGTGAACGGTGCCGACGACTTCCTGGCGTCGGCGATGGTGTCGCAGTCCCCGCTGACCCCCGACGCGGACGCCTTCCTCAAGGAACGGGAGGCGTCCGCCTCGTACGACGTCGAACGGGTGCCGCTGGCCAGTCTCCCGAACTGGCACCTGGGTGACCGGCTCAGCCGCGCCGACGGAAAGTTCTTCACAATCGAAGGACTCTCCGTACGGACGGATTTCGGACCTGTGCCGCACTGGTACCAGCCGATCATCAACCAGCCGGAGATCGGCATCCTGGGCATCATCGTCAAGCGGTTCGACGGTGTGCTCCATTTCCTCATGCAGGCGAAGATGGAGCCCGGGAACACCGCCTTCGTCCAGTACGCGGCGACCGTCCAGGCGACGCAGAGCAACTACCAGCGCGTCCACGGCGGCAGGGCCACCCCGTATCTGGAGTACTTCCTGGAGGGCACGCGGCGACGTGTCCTGTTCGACCAACTCCTCTCCGAGCACGGCTTCTGGTACCTGTACAAGAGGAACCGGAACATCATCGTCGAGGTGCCCGAGGACGAGGACGTACCTGTCCACGAGGACTTCACCTGGCTCACCCTGGGCCAGTTGCGCCACCAGCTCCTGCTGGGCAATCGCGTCAACATGAACGCCCGTACCGTGCTTTCCGGAATAGCCTACGGCGTTGCCGACGGCGACCGGCCGTCCTACGCCGGGCAGGCCGACGGCTTCCACGCCGAGCTGGTGAAGTCGCACCGGACGCCGACTTCGGCGGACGACCTCTCCTCCACGCTGACGTGGCTCTTCGACCAGAAGGCGAAGTTCAGCCTGGACGTCAGGCGGACCAGCCTGCGCGACATGGACGAATGGATCTGCGACGACGACAGCATCCGCCATCGCGACGGCCGCATCTTCGACATCATCGGCATGTCGGTCCAGGCGACGAGCCGTGAGGTCGGCACGTGGTGGCAGCCCATGCTCGAGCCCCGCCCCGGAAACGCCGTGGCCCTGATCTGCCAGCGGCGGGCCGGGGTACTGCAGTTCCTGCTCCAGGCCACCATCCAGCCCGGCTTGACGGACCGTCTCGAACTCGGTCCCACCATCCAGTTCTCTCCGGGCTACCACCGCGGCCCCGAGGACCACCCGCCGCTGACGGAGTATCTCGACGCACCCGAGTCCTGGATCCGGCTGGACGCCATCCAGTCGGAGGACGGCGGCCGCTTCTCCAAGGCGGACACGCGTCACCTGGTCGTCGAACTCCCCGAGGACCACGAGATCGAGGCGCCGGACAACTACCGGTGGATGACCCTCGGCCTGCTGGGCCGCCTGACCCATTTCGGATACCACGTCAACGTCGAGGCCCGGAGCCTGGCGGCATGCCTGCTCTGACAACCGGCGGAACCACCCTACCCGGCGGCCCGCTCCCCGAACCGAACCCCGCCCGGACGCTGGAGGCAGCGCTGTGACCGAGAACTCCCCGCTCATCGTGGTGCTGGGCGCCGCGGGCTTCGTCGGATCCGCCGTGTTCCGCGAGCTGGCACAGCACCCGGTCCGGATACGGGCCGTCTCCCGCAGGAAGTGCCCTGTACCCGAGGGCGCCCGCGCCGAGATCGAGGTGCTCTCCGCGGATCTGACCGAGCCCGGCCGGATGGCCGCCGCCGTCGCCGGCGCCGATGTCGTCATCCACTCACTGGCGTACATCGCGGGGGCGTCCACCTGGCGCATAGCGGACGGCGACGCAGGAGCCGAACGCGTCCACGTGGGCCTGATGCAGGACCTGCTGCACGCCCTCGGCGACCGGGCCGACTCCCAGGCGCCCCCGACCGTCCTGTTCACGGGATCGGTCACGGAGGCCGGCTCCTCGGACAAGGAGGTCCTGGACGGCACGGAACCGGACCGGCCCGAGGGCTTCTACGAGCGGCTGAAACTCGAGGCGGAGCGACTGCTGCTGGCAGCGGACGCGGCGGGAACGGTGCGTGCCGCCTCCCTGCGCCTGACCACGTTGTACGGCTACAGCGCCGGGTCCACCGCCCGGGACAAGGGCATCGTCTCCACGATGACGCGCCGCGCGGTGGCCGGCGAGCCCCTGACCATGTGGCACGACGGAACGGTCCGCCGGGACCTGCTCCACGTCGACGACGTCGCCCGCGCCTTCTGGGCCGCCATCCCCCGCATGGACGTGCTCGCGGGAAAGCACTGGCTGATCGGCACCGGCCAAGGGGCCCCGCTCGGGGACGTGTTCACCAAGGTCTCCGCCCTGGTCGCCGAACAGACCGGCAAGGCACCGGTTCCGGTGGTCTCCGTGGAACCGCCGGAGTACGCCGAGGTCAGCGACTTCCGGAGCGTGACCATCGACTCCTCCGCGTTCCGGGCCGCCACCGGCTGGAAGCCGCAGGTGTCCCTGGAGGAGGGCCTGCGCCTGACGACGGAGTTCTGCTCCAGCGGCCGGGAGGCCGAAGTCTCCTGAGCCTGTCGCCGGTGAAGCATTCAATCCCTGGAAGAGGAGAAGGACGCGTGATCTACACACAGCTGGGCCGTACCGGTCTGCGGGTCAGCAGGCTGGCCCTCGGCACCGTCAACTTCGGCGGCCGGGTGGAGGAACCGGAGGCGCACCACCTTATGGACCACGCCCTGGAGCGGGGCATCAACCTGATCGACACCGCCAACATCTACGGCTGGCGCGTCCACAAGGGCCACACCGAGGAGGTCATCGGCCGATGGCTCGGCAAGAGCCCCGCCCGCCGTGACCAGGTCGTGCTGACCACCAAGGTGGGCGACCCGATGAGCGAGGGCCTGAACGACCGCGGCCTGTCGGCCCGCAACATCATCGCGTCCTGCGAGGCATCGCTGAGGCGGCTGGGCACGGACTGGATCGACGTGTACCAGATGCACCACCTCGACCGGTCCGTGGGCTGGGACGAGGTCTGGCAGGCCATGGACCTCCTGGTCGCCCAGGGCAAGGTGCGCTACGTCGGCTCGTCCAACTTCGCCGGCTGGGACATCGCGACCGCGCAGGCGGTCGCGCAGCGCAGGAACAGCCTGGGCCTGGTCACGGAGCAGTGCGTCTACAACCTCGTCACCCGGTACACGGAGCTCGAGGTGATCCCCGCGGCCCAGGCGTACGGACTCGGTCTCTTCGTCTGGTCACCGCTGCACGGCGGCCTGCTCGGCGGCGTGCTCCGCAAGATGCGGACCAACTCCGCCGTCAAGTCCGCGCAGGGCCGTGCGCTGGAGGCCCTGGACGCGCAGCGCGACACCATCGAGGCCTACGAGAAGCTCTGTGCCGACCACGGCCTGGACCCGGCGGTGGTCGGGATGGCCTGGACGCTGTCCCGCCCCGGTGTGACCGGTGTCGTGATCGGGCCACGCACGGAGCAGCACATCGAAGGCGCGATCGAAGCCCTGGAGTGTGCGCTGCCCGAGTCCCTGCTGGCCGAACTCGACGTACTCTTCCCGCCGGTCGGTCGCGGCGGCCCCGCCCCCGACTGCTGGCTGAGCTGACCTGGAGCACCTCGGTGCTCACCCACCCCCTCTGATGTCCCTGTCCGGACGCGATGGTCGACATTCGGCCGTTCGAGAGCTCGGCGTGCGCCAGGTGCAACCATCCGTGACGCCGGACGGTCCCATCAAATGGGAGCAACCGCTCTCGAAGACACAAGGGGGAAATATGAGATTCGCGCGTAATGCCGCAGCCGTCGGGGCGTTCGCCGCTCTCGCGGTGGGTGCCACGACCGCGTTGGCCACGACCGCCTCCGCCGCACCGAACGTCACACCGCAGGGCGTCTGCGGCAGCGCCTACAAGACCGTGAACTCAGCGGCCGTCGGCTCGCTGGGCACCGTCTACCTGACGTACGACTCCGCCAACGGCAAGAACTGCGTCGCGACCATCCGCGCCAACCCGGGCACGGCCAAGCCCATGGCCGCGTACGTCTACATCCCCGACACCGGCGCCTCGTCCGACGACTCCGGGAACTACACGTCCTACGCGGGGCCGGTGTACGTCTACGGCAAGGGTCACTGCGTGAGCTGGGGCGGCAGCATCAACAACGTCTCCGTGTCGGTGGAGAACTCCAACTGCGCCAGGCTGAAGGAGCACCGGGTCACGGAAACCCGCTGACCAGGCTCAGTTCCGTGGTCGGCTGCGAAGCCTGAGAACGAGGAGGGGCCGCGTCGCCGGTGAACGACCGGCGCGGCCCCTCCGGGCTGAGCGCCGCCGGGCCGGGTTGTCGGCCGGCCCCTCGCGCCGGCCGGCAGCCCGGCCGCGCCGGTACTGCTCCAGCGGCCGTGAGGCAGCACTGTCCTGATCCTTTCGTCTCGGGGCCCGAGGTGCTCCAGCCGGTCTTGAGCTGCGGCGACTACCGTCGTGGGTATGGATCTCAGGAGCCTGGAAATCAGCGAACTCGCCCTCCCGGACGCGTTCCTGGTCTCGCCCCGGGCCGTTGAGGACGACGTTGTGGTCCGCTACGAGGCGTTCCGTCAGGACTACGTCGAGGAAGCGATCGGACGGCCCTTCGCGATCCGGTACAGCGACCTGTCGGTCGGGCGGCGCCGGGTGCTGCGCGGCATCCACGGCACCACGGGCCCGGACAGCCGTGCCAGGCTGTTCGGCTGTGTGCGGGGCTCCGCCGTCCACGTCGTGGTGGATCTGCGGGTCGGGTCCCCGGACTACGGCCGGTACGAGACGGTATGGCTGGACCACCGCAGTCCGTCCGGGGTGTTCGTCTCCGAGGGCCTCGGCCACGCCTGGCTCGCCCTGGAGGACGACACGGTCGTCGCCTGCCACAGCTCCCGCCCGTACACGGCGGGCTCCGCGTACACGGTCAGCGCGCTCGACCCCGCTCTGGCCCTGCCGTGGGGACTCACCGAGGCGCCGTTGATGACCGACGAGGACCTGGCCGCGCCCACCGCGGAGGAGGCGCTGACCAAAGGGCTCCTGCCGGCCTACGAGGACTGCCTCGCGCTGTACGGCCGCCCCACGTTCGCCGTCGACTGAGAGCACCGGACCGCAGGCCCCGCATGCCCAAGGACCAGGGCACGCGGGGCCTTTCGGCATGTGCGGGACGCCCGGCGACCGACGGCGGCCTCCTGGCGCGCGGACCATGAATCGGTCATACCCCGAGCAGGACGAAGACACCTGGCAGAGGAGGAGTGACGCACTGTCCCGGCGGGCGCCCACATGGGACTTTCGAAGTCCGACGACAGAGACAAGGGGGACCGCATGCGAATCTTCGTTCTGGGGTCTTTGGACGCCGAACTCAAAGGCGTTCCGATCCTGCCCACGGCCGCGAAGCCGCGGCAGATCCTGACGCTGCTCGCCATCTACGCCAACCAGGTCCTGCCGGTCTCCGCGCTGATGGAGGAGATCTGGGGCGACGCCCCGCCGCGCAGTGCCCTCACCACGCTGCAGACGTACATCCTCCAGCTCCGGCGCTGCATGGAGAACGCACTGGAAGGTGAACCCGGCGGCTCCAAGGAGCTGCTGCTCACCCGGCACGGGGGATACCTCCTGAACGCCGAGCCGGGCAGCATCGACGTACACGAGTACGACCGGCTGTCCTCACTCGGCCAGCGCGCCTTCGACCGGGGTGACAACCACGAGGCCGCGAAGCTGTTCCGGGACGCCCTCGCCCTGTGGCGGGGCCCGGCCCTGGTCGACGTACGCACCGGACCGCTGCTCGAGATCGAGGCGATGAGACTGGAGGAGAGCCGTCTCGGGGTGCTGGAGCGGCGCAACGACGTCGAGCTCCGGCTCGGCCGGCATGCAGAACTGCTCACGGAACTCACCGCGCTGACCGCCCGGCACCCGCTGCACGAGGGCCTGCACGCCCAGTCCATGGTGGCCTTCTACCGGGCCGGGCGCCCCTCCGCGGCGCTCGAGGTCTTCCAGAATCTGCGTACCCACCTCGTCCAGGAGCTGGGCATCGAGCCCTCACAGCGTCTGCAGCGGCTGCAGCGGGCGGTGCTGGGGAGCGACCCGGCGCTGGACGTCGACCCCGGGACCGGGCGGGTGCTCGACCGCTTCACCGGGTGACTGCCCAGGGAGGAGCTGTGCGAGTGCTGTTCTCGGGGGGCCTCGGAATGCCGGCCGTGCTGCGCATGGTGCTGCTCGCCAGGGCGCTGCACGCAGCCGGCAACGAGGTCCGCTTCTGCTGTCCGGCCCGGGCTCGCCACCGCGTGGCACGGGCCGGACTCGTCCCGGTGCTGGCCGGCCCGCAGCAGTTCAGCCGGGCCTGGCGGCCCGACCTGGTGGTCCACGACCCGCTGTGCCCCGACTCGACCGCCACGGCGGCCATGTCCGGGGTGCCCACCATCGGCTATCTCCCGTACGCCCGACCGCCGTTGTCGCCCCGGCCGACCGTCTGGATCGACCCCTGCCCCCCGGAGCTGCGGGACCGGCCGGAGGCCGGTGCCTGGCAGGTGCGCTGTGACGCCTACGAGTTGCCCGGAAGGCCGGTGCCCCGGCTCACCGGGCTGTCGCTGCTTCCGCGCGTCTGCATCACCGGGGTGCCGACCGGGACCCGGCCCGAGGACCGGCGCCGCAGGCGGCTGTTCAGGCGGGTCGCCGAGGGCGTCGAGAGCCTCGGGCTGCAACTCGTCGTGCTGACCGGTGACGACCACCCCTGGAGCCGGCTGCTGCCCGGCTGCGTCGTCGTCGTGCACGGTGGGGACGAGGGGATCGTGTACGCGGCCGCCCGGTTCGGGGTGTCCCAGCTGGTGTTGCCGGCGGGGGAGGAGGAACGGCGGGCCGGGGCGCGCCTGGAGCAGGCCGGCATCGGCCGCTGCCTCTCCGACGACGAACTGGCGGGCGACCCCAGCATGCTGCGGCTGCGGTTCCACATCGCCGAACTCGTCAACGGTGGCCGGGTGCTGCCCACGGCCGCCAGGCTGGGCCGGAGCATCGCCCGCATGCCGCCGCCGGCGGACCTCGTCCCGGGCATCGAGGCGCTCATGCGCTGACACATGAGGGGCGCGGCGACGGCAGTCGGCGGCGGCGCGCCACCCCCGCGGGAGTGACGCGCCGCCGCCGTGACGCCGACGATGTCTGACGGATGGTCAGGCGACGGCCTTCGCACGCGCGGCACGCCGCGGGCGGCTGAACCGGCGCACCAGCGGGGTCTCGACCAGTCGGTGGAGCAGCCAGGACAGCACCACCGTGCCGACGGCCGCGCCGACCAGCAGGGCGATTCCTTCCGAGGTGGAGTACATCTGCGTGCCGAGCTGCTTGCGCAGCCAGGACAGCACTATGTAGTGCAGCAGGTAGAAGGCGAAGGAGATCTCGCCCAGCCAGACCATGGTGCGGTTGCGGAACAGGGTGAAGCGGCCCTCGATGTCGGCGGTCGCCGCGGCCGCGATCAGCAGCGCGATCGGGATGATCATGGTGGCGCGCTGTCCGTAGAAGTAGGGCATGTGGAAGGTGAGCCAGTACCCGCCGGCCAGCAGCAGGAACGACGGGATCATGCCGATGTCGCGCCAGCGCCCGTGCTTGACCGCGAGCGCGACCAGGATGCCGAGGGCGAAGTCGACCATGCGGACCGGGGGCAGCACATAGGTGAACCAGTACGCGGTCTCGGAGAAGCCCTGGCCGCTGGGAACCAGCGGCGTCTTGGGGAGCGCCGCGTACGCCACCGCCGGGGTGGCCCACACCGCGGCGATCGTCCCGGTGATCCAGTACTTCAGATGACGGGGGTCGATGCGCCGGAGGGCGGCCAGCAGCAGCGGGAAGCTCAGGTAGAAGACCGCCTCGACGCCCAGCGACCAGCTCGGCGGGTCCACGCTGAAGTTGGTGTAGTACGCGGGCGTCCACACCTGGACCATGAAGAGGTTGGAGAGGGCGACCCGGGTGGAGGTGGAGTCACTGGCGAACAGCACCATCGCGAGCACCCAGGCGACCACGTAGTTGGGGTAGACCTTGACGAACCTGCGCCGCCAGAACCCCGTCGTGGTGTCGCTGTCCCGCGCCGACCAGGTCAGCACGAACCCGCTGAGCACGAAGAAGAACGACACACCGAGTCCGCCGGCCTGGTCGAACCAGTGGAAGAGCCGGAACTCGGTACGGTCGTCGGCCAGCAGCCGCAGCGTCGGTATCGGGATGGAGGCGTGGTAGACGAACACGGTCAGCGCGGCGAGGAACCGCAGGCCGGTCAGGGACGGCAGCCGGGAGATCCGCTCACGCTTCGGCTCGGCGGCGCCGGCGGGCTGGGTGCCCGCACCGCCGGCTGCGGCCGGCGCGGAGCCGGTCAGTACTTGGTCTGTGGCCATGGGTCTTCCGTTCTGGGGTCGGGGCCGGGAATCACCGCTTTTGTACAGTCGTGTGCTCGTGGCTCACTCAAGGGTCGTTGAACGCTCAGCTTCGGCCCCGGATCCGGTGACAACGGCTGGACCAGCGACAAGAGACGGGCCCGCGCCGCCGGGGGATGTACGGCGCGGGCCCGTCGGTCCGGGCGGTCGGAGGATGGACCGAGTCTGCCGACCGGGTCTGGAAGACGGCTCGAACGCTGGTCGGCAGACCGTGCGCCGGTCAGCGGGACCCGTCGGGACGGACCGGGGTGAGCCGCGGCGGCGCGGTCCAGGTGAGACCGAACGACTCGCAGGAGGTGGCGGGCCCGGCCCAGGGGTCCTCACCGTGGATGTCGAGGATCTGCTCGCGCAGCCACAGGTCGAAGGGGTCCTTCGACTCCGCCCAGCGCTTCCTGGTGCGCTCCGGGTCCGTCGTCTCGAAGTGCACGATCACGTAGTCCCGGTCGGGCCGCGGGTCGATGCGGAACACCTCGTGCGTGATGCCCAGCCGCCGCCGGGAGGCCTCGTACTCGCGCCGGCGCGGCCCCTGCAGCTCCTGGGTGAGCCGGTGCCAGTCCGCCGGCTTGGCGTTGCGCAGCGGCACGGTGCGCATCACGGAGCGGGTGCCCTCCGCGGCGCGCCGGCCGCCCTTGCGGGGGGCCAGCATCCGCATGCCGAGCGCGGAGAACATGTTGGACGCCACACCGTGCGCCCAGCGCTCGGCGATCTTGCCCTCCTCGTCGAACCGCCAGATGACGATGCCGACGGAGACGAACTTGCGGCCGGTGGGCCCGATGCCGAGCAGGTCGCCCAGGTGGGTGCCGCGCCAGGTGTTGTGGATGACGACCATGTCGTCGTGTGCGCTGATGTCCTCGATGGTGACGTGGAAGTCGGGGAACGCCTCACGCAGTCCGGCGATGGTGTACTTCACGCCCTCGGCGCCCTCGGGCGCGCCGGGCAGGCCCTCGTGGTCGACGATGTCCGGCCGGTAGAGCTCGTCCACGACCGAGAAGTCGCCCTGGTTGACGAACTCGGCGAAGACGCGGCGGATGGTCGCCTTGTTGCGTTCCTCCTTGCTCTCGGTGCTCTCGTTGCCGTCCCAGGCCGTCCGCGTGGGGTTCATGGTGGTCGCAGTGGTCACAGCAGCAGTCCTCTCATCGTGAACGAGTACGAACGTGCTCACGCCGCGGTGCGGGCGGCGGCGCCCGACCACCGGGTGCCGTAGGCGACGTGTTCGTGCTCCGTGGTGTGCAGGGTGCGGTTCCAGCTGAGCTTCAGGAGCCGGTCGCGCAGCCAGATGGCGACCGGGTTCTGCAGGGCGCCCATCACGCCGATGCGGTGCGCGAGCAGCTGCATCGGCCGGGTGCGCTCCTGTCGCTCGGCCTCGTAGGCGCGCAGCGCCTCGGTGACGTCGGCCCCGGGTGCGGCGAGGTGTTCGGCCAGTACGAGGGCGTCCTCGATGGCCAGGCAGGCGCCCTGCCCGATGTTGAAGCTGACGGCGTGCGCGGCGTCGCCGAGCAGGGTGACCCGGCCACGCCCCCAGACGGGGTCGGGCCTGCGGTCCACCACGTCGCCGCGCAGGATGCTCTCCGGCACGGTGGCCGCGAGGATCCGCTGCACCGGGTCGATCCAGCCCGCGTGCCGGGCGCGCAGCATGTCCAGGGTCTGCTCGGGGGTGCCCTCGTCGCGGCCGCCGGCGGGGCCGTTGGCGACGCTCATCCAGTGCACGACCCCGGGGGCGATGTCGTAGTACGTGAAGCGGGTCCCGGGACCGAACAGGGCCTGGAAGCTGCCGGGCGGGAACTCCTCGGGGCTCATCCGGGCGTGGCCGCGCCAGGCGATGTAGCCGGTGTAGTCGGGCGGCTGGGGGCCGAGCAGCCTGGCGCGCACGGCGGAGTTGACGCCGTCGGCGCCGATCAGCAGGTCGCCGTCCTCGGATGTGCCGTCGGCGAAGTGGAGGGTCACCCCGTCGGCGTGCTCGGTGTACCCGGTGACCTCGGCGCCGGTGACGATGGGCGCGGTCACGGCGCCCCGCAGGATGCCGTGCAGGTCGGAGCGGCCGATGGCGACCGTGGGCTGCCCGTAGCGCTCGACGAACTCGCCCACCGGGTAGGTGCCGAGGACCCGGCCCTTCGAGGTCGCGAAGTGGCACACGGACTGGGCGGGGGCGATCTCGCGGACCTGTTCGGCGAGCCCGAGGTGGGCCAGGGCGAGCATGCCGTTGGTGAAGATGTGCAGTCCGGCGCCGCCGTCGCGCAGTTCGGGCGCGCGCTCGAAGACGACGGAGTCGATGCCCTGCTGCTGCAGTGCCAGTGCGGTGGCGATACCGCCGATCCCGCCGCCTGCGATGAGAACCCTGCGTATGGGACGGGGTGTTGCTGCGGACATGGCTTTCTCCCGGAAGTCGGGGCGGATGGCTCGGGGGGACGGGGGTTCAGCGGTTCAGCTGGGGCATCTCGCTGGCCGGGTAGCGGTCGCCGGCCGTGATGCCGTACGGGGCGATGGAGTCGATCGCCGCCAGGACGTCCTCGGAGAGCCGGACGTCGTTCGCGGAGATGTTCTCCTCCAGGTAGGTGCGCCGCTTGGTGCCGGGGATGGCGACGACGTCCTGGCCGCGGGAGAGCACCCAGGCGAGCGCGAGGCGGCTGACGGTGGTGCCGGACGCGGCGGCGAGATCGCTCAGCTGGTCGACGACGGGCAGGTTCCGGCGGATGTTCTCGTCCTCGAAACGGGGCGCGATGCGCCGGAAGTCGAAGCCGCCCTCGGGGATGTCGGAGGTGCCGCGGATGGTGCCGGTCAGGAACCCGCGGCCGAGCGGGCTGTAGGCCACGAAGCCGATGCCCAGCTCCCGCACGGTGTCCAGCACGCCGTTGACCTCGACGTCCCGGGTGAACAGCGAGTACTCGGTCTGTACGGCGGTCAGCGGGTGCACCGCGTGAGCACGCCGGATGGTCGCGGGCCCCGCCTCGGAGATCCCCAGGTGCCGGACGAGTCCGGCCTTGACGAGTTCGGCGAGCGCGCCGAAGGACTCCTCCACGGGGACGTCGGGGTCGACCCGGTGCAGGTAGTAGAGGTCGAGGTGGTCGGTGCCCAGACGGCGCAGGGTGCCCTTGATCGACCGGTGGATGTAGTCGGGGCGGCCGTTGTGCCGCCAGGTGAGCTGGCCGTTCTCGTCGATCTCGGCGCCCACCTTGGAGGAGAGCACGACCTCGTCGCGGCGCCCCGCCACGGCGCGGCCGATCAGCTCCTCGTTGGCGTACGGGCCGTACATGTCGGCGGTGTCCAGCAGGGTGACACCGAGCTCCAGTGCCCGGTCGATGGTGGCCAGCGCCTCGGTCGTGTCCGCCTCGCCGTACCCGATCGTCATGCCCATGCAGCCCAGGCCCTGGGCGGACACGTCCAGACCCGGCTTCCCCAACGTACGCGTTTCCATTGCCACTTGATATCTCCTGAAGTCGTGTCCGATGTCTGATGTCCGAGGTGACGGCCGGTCAGGCCGCAAGCGGTGCCCGCCAGGTCACCGAAAGGCCGGTGTAGACGTACCGGCTGGCCTCGATGCCGAGCAGCACGATCCGGTCGCCGGGCCGGATGCGTCCCGAGGTCCAGCCCGCGTCCAGCGACAGCGGCACCGCGGCCGAACCGGTGGCCCCCACGTCGGCCAGGTTCTCCACGATCCGCCCGGTGAGTGCCTGGTTGTCCTCGGCGGACAGTCCGGCGGCCTCGTACTCGCCGGCGAAGTAGTCGGCGTTGCCCTCCGGCAGCACGATCGCGTCGAACTCGTCGAGCGCGCGGCCCTCCTTCTGCGCCATCTCCTTGATCGCGCGGACGAACACCTGCGGCCCGAACGAGGAGGTGCCGGGCACGTCGATCTTCATCTGGATGAGCTGGCGCCGACGCAGCTGCTCCGCCTGCGACACGTCCGTACCGCCGCCGATGATCTCCATCCCGGGCTTGCGCAGGCCGCCCACGCAGGCGTTGACGAAGGTCGACTTCTCCGGCGACGCCCCCGCCGGCTCGGCCCGCAGCACCACGGCGCCCGCGCCGTCGCCGAACGTGTACAGCGTCAGCCGGTCCCGCATCCGCACGCGCGAGGGGTCCTTGTCCAGGAAGAGCGGCGCCATCAGCGGCGAGACGGACTCGCTGCCCACCACCAGGGCGGTGCGCGCCGTCCCGTCGGCCAGCTGCCGCCGGGCCAGGTCCAGCGCCTGCACCCAGCCCGCGCAGGCGCCGCGGATCTCGATCGCGGCCACACTCTCCAGACCCAGGTAGTGCTGCAGGGTGGTGGCGACGTTGGGCAGCGTGTACTCCGGGGTCGCGGTGCACACCACGATCAGGTCGATCTCGCCGGGCTCCACACCGGCCCGCTCCATGGCCTGCCGGGAGGCCCGCTCGGCCATCCGGCTGTTGTTGATCACGTGCTTGCCCGTGGCCGGGTCGATCATCCAGTACCGGGTCCTGACCTGGATGCCGTCGAGGACGTCGTCCGGCAGCGGCCCGACGTACTTCTCCAGCGCGGCGTTGTCCAGCGGATCACCGGGCACATAGCCGCCGGTGGAGAGGATCCTCACGTCGTACGCGGTGCTCATCGGCCGGACTCCGTTCCGAAGAGGGGGGAGGGGGACAGGACTAGCGAGGTGTGGGTGCCGCCGAGGGACGAGCTGTTGACCAGGACCGGGCGGTGCGTTCCGCTCTCGCGCCAGGCGCCGACGGCGAGGACCGCCGACAGGTGGGCACCCGCGCCGACCGGCTCGCCGAGCACCCGCTTCGGCGTCTCGAACCGGACCCGGCCCATGTCGAACACGCGCTCCACAGCGGCCTGTTCGGGACGGTCGGCGGCAGCGAGACCCGCCGCGTTGGCCCAGACGGCCGAGATGTCGCCGGGCCCGAGCCCGGCTCCGCGCAGCGCCTCGCGCATCGCCCGCTCCACGCCGTCGCCGGACGGGTCCCAGCGGCCGATGCCGCACGCGTCCGACGCGGTCGCGTGCCCGAGGACCACGGCGTGGATCGGGGCGCCGCGCCGCTCGGCACTCGCCCGGCGCTCCAGCACCAGCGCGATGCCGGCCTCGGCGAGCGTGTACCGGCGCCCGGCCGCCGAACCGAACAGCGGGATGCCGCGGTACGCGTCCAGCGTGCCCGGTGAGAACGCCTCCACCGCCGGCACCAGCAGGCGCTCGGCGCCCCCGGAACGCAGGATGTCGTACGCGACGCCCAGGGCGGCGGCACCCGCCGCGTGCCCCGACGTCAGCGTCGACGTCGGTCCCTTGGTGCCCAGGGCCATGGCGACCTGGCCGGCCGCACCGTTGTACACGGTGAACGGGAACACGGCCGGGTTCGCGGCCTGCGCGCCCGAGGCCAGCACCGGGACGGTGAACCGCTCGCTGCTCTCCATCGGCCCGATCCCGGTGCCGACCACCACGCCGGTCGCGGCGACGGCCTCCGCGTCCGAGTCCGCACCCGCGTGCGCCAGGGCGGCCCGGCACGCGACGATGGCGAGCTGGGAGACCCGGTCCATGCGCCGGCGCTGCTTGGGGGAGCCGGCCGCCGAGGGGTCGAACTCGAGCCTGGCCAGGCGCAGTCCGTCCTCCGGCACGCCCTGCCGACGCCCGGCCGCGTACGCCTCCCAGAGCGCCTCGGCCCCCTCGCCGGCCGAGGTGATCACGCCGAAGCCGGTCACCACGACGTCGTCCGGGCCGACGGCCGGAGCCGGCATACCGGCGCCGCCGGGGCGGGCGAAGGCGACGGTGGCGTTGGCGCCGGCGAACCCGAAGTTGTTGGACAGCGCGGTGTCCAGCACCATCGGGCGGCCGGCCCCCGCCACCGGGTCGAGCCCGCAGCCCGGGTCCCGTTCGGTGAAGTTCGCGGTGGGCGGCGCCACCTGGTCGCGCAGCGCCAGCACCGTGACGATGCCCTCCACCGCGCCGGCCGCGCCGAGCAGATGGCCGATCATCGACTTGGTGCTGGACAGCGCGGTCTTCTCGGCGGCCTCGCCGAGTGCGGCCCGCACCGCATTGCTCTCCGCCGCGTCGTTCTTCTGCGTGCCGGTGCCGTGCCCGTTGATGTACCGGACGTCGTCGGGGGCCAGGCCCGAGGTGGACAGGGCCGCACGGATCGCCCGGGCCGCGCCCTCGCCCTCGGGGTGCGGCGCCGTCGGGTGGTGCCCGTCGGCGGACAGGCCGTAGCCCAGCACCTCGGCGACGACCGGGGCACCGGTGCGCTCGGCCGTCTGCCGCGACAGCAGCAGGAGCATGCCGCTGCCCTCGCCCAGCGACAGACCCGACCGGTCCTTGGAGTAGGGGGCCGCCGGCTGCACGGAGAGCGACTCCAGGCTGCTGAACCCGGCGAACGCCGACTCGGTGAAGGCGTCGCTGCCGCCGACCAGCATCGCGTCGGCCCGGCCCGCCCGGATAACGTCCAGGGCGTGGGCGAGCGCGTGGGCACTGGACGCGCAGGCCGTGTTGGCACTGAGCACCGGGCCCTTGAGGCCGAAGGCGGCCGACAGCGCCTCCGCGGCGGCCTGCGGCGGTACGAACGTGTAGCGGCGCCAGTCGGGCGTGCGGCCCTCCTGCACCTCGCGCAGGGCGAGTTCGGCGCTGCGCCACCCGCCGTGGCAGGTGCCGTAGGCGACGCCCCAGCGCTCGGCCGGGATGTCCACGCCGACCCGCAGGCCCGAGCCGGCCATGGCCTCCTCGGCGGCGGCCAGCGCGAAGTCGACGGAAGGGTCACGGGTGTCGGAGCCCGGAGCGTAGTCGTAGTCGGGGAAAGTGGGTTCGGTGATCTCACCGCCCACGGCGGTCTGGTAGCCCTCCATGGGCAGGCCGCGCACGCGGGAGATCGCCACCCGCCCCGTGCGCACCCCGTCCCACAGGGCCTCGGCCGAACCGCCGTACGAGGTGATCGCGCCCACTGAGGCGATCACCACGCCGACGGCCTGGTCAGGAACGTCAGTCATGCGTCTGCTTCCCTCTCTGGACGGGGCTCTCGCCGCTCACGCGGACCTGGACAGGCTCAGGGCCACGGCCTGTCCCTCGATGCCCCGGGCCAGCGCCATCGCGTGCGCCGGCCTGGACTCCCGGGCGCCGCCGCGGACATGGTCCAGATCGCACACCGGGTCGGGGTTGTCGAGGTTGAGCGTCGCCGGCACCGCCCCGTGGTGCAGGGCCAGCGCGCACACGACGGCGTTCAGCGCACCGCCGCCGCCGACCAGGTGACCCGTCTGCGGCTTGACGGTGCTGACCGGCACGGACCGGGCGGCCGGACCCAGCGCGGTGCGCAGGGCGACGCTCTCGGAGGCGTCCCCGAGCCGGGTGCCGGAGCCGTCGGAGGCTATGTAGCCGAGGTCGTCGGCGGTCAGCCGGGCGTCCCGCAGCGCGTGCCGCACCGCCCGGGACAGACCGCGGCCCTGGGCGTCCGGCGCCGGCGGCGTACCGCAGTCGTGGCCGGCGCCGTAGCCGGTCAGCTCGGCGTAGACGCGGGCGCCGCGACGCAGTGCCGCCTGCTTCTCCTCCAGCACCAGCAGCGCGGCGCCCTCACCGGGGACCGCTCCGCTGCGGTCCCGGTCGTAGGGCCGGTACGCCTGCTGTCCCAGGTCGTTGCGCGTGGTCAGCACACCGAGCCGGTCGAGCAGCGTCATCTGCCACCAGTCGGTGGCGTCGTCGTAGCCGCCCGCGATCACCACGTCCGCGTCCCCGCGGCGTACCGCGCGCATGGCCCGGCCGATCGCGGTGGCACCCGCGTCCGCGCCACCCGCGAAGAAGGTGCTGGAACCCCGGATGCCGTACGTCTGCGACACGTTGAACACCGCGCCGGGCTGCAGCCCCTCGACGAAGAAGAGCGGCGGCATGATGACGTCGGCGTGCCGGCCGAGGTGGGCCAGGTCGGCCTTGCCGTCCGGGCGGCGGATGACCTTGAACTCCTCGATCAGCTGATCCATGCGGCCGATCGTCTTGTTGCCCCCGAGGTACAGGCCGGCCCGGTGGCCGAGCTCGTCGCCGCCTGCCTGGTTGTGCGGCAGGCCCGCGTCGTCGAGGGCGAGCCGGGCGGCGGCCAGCGCAAGGCGGTCACCGCGGTTGATGGTGCGCAGCTGGCGCCTGGTGGCGAACCGGGTGGCGTCGAAGTCGGCGATCTCGCCGCCCAGCCGGGTCTGCAGCGGCGAGGGGTCGTAGGCCTTGATCGGGCCGATCCCGGACTCGCCGGCCACCAGCGCCTTCCAGTTCGCCTCGGGGCCTTCGCCCAGCGCGGTCAGCAGGCCGATGCCGGTGATGACGACCTGGCGTTCGGTGCCGCTCATCGGTGCTCCTCCGGATCGCTGTGGGGTCGTCATCGCTCCGCCCCCTCCTCGTAGCGCCCGACGACCAGCCCGACGTTGGTGCCGCCGAAGGCGAACGCGTTGATGAGGACGTGCCGCACGTCCCGCTCGCGCGCCGTGTTCGGGACGTAGTCGAGGCCGAGCCGGCGGTCGGGTGTCTCCTGGTTGATCGTCGGCGGCACCAGCGAGTGGCTGATCGCGCCGATCGCGGCGAGCATGCTCAACGAGGCCCCCGCCGAGGTGAGGTGACCGGCCATCGACTTCGGCGAGCTGATCAGCAGCCGCTGGGCGTCGTCGCCGAACACCTTCTTGATCGCCGTGGTCTCGGACAGGTCGTTTCCGTGGGTGCTGGTGCCGTGCGCCACCACGTACTCGATGTCGGACGGTTCCAGACCGGCGTCGGCGATCGCGCTCTGCATGGACTCGATGGCTCCGCTGCCGTCCGGCGGCGAGTCGGTGACCCGCCAGGCGTTCAGACTGGTGCCGTAGCCCAGGACCTCGGCGACGATGTGCGCCCCGCGGGCACGGGCCGCCTCCAGCTCCTCCAGGACGAAGACGACGCTGCCCTCCCCGAGGACGAACCCGGACCGGTTGGCGTCGAAGGGGCGGCTGGCCCGCTCCGGATCGTCGTTGTACTCCTTGGTCAGCGCCCCCAGCAGGCTGAAGCCCACCAGGTCGAGCCAGGACGTCAGCGAGTCGAAGCCGCCCGCGAGCATGAGCGTCGCGTCACCCTCCGCGATGGAGCGGAAGGCCTCTCCGACGGCGTGTGCGGAGCCCGAGCAGGCGGTGGACACACCCAGCATCGGGCCGGTCGCGCCCATCATCCGTGCGACCACCGACATGGGGATGTTCTGGCTGTAGGACAGGGCGGCCGAGGGCGAGTACGGGAAGAACGCGTCGTCCCGGCCGGTCTCCTCGCGCAGCGCCCCGACGTCCACCAGCCACTGCAGGTTCGGCCGGTCACAGCTCCCGCCCAGGGCCACGCCCATGTCGGCGCTGTCGTACGTCTCCTCGTCGATCCCCGCGTCGCGCAGCGCCTCCCAGGCCGCGCCCACGGCGAAGGTGCCCGACCGCAGCAGACGGCGCAGCCCGTCCGCAGCGGGTACGACATCGGTGAGCTCGAAGTCCTTGACCTCGCCGGCGATGGTCACGTCCATGCCGGTGGTGTCGATCGAGGTCAACTGGCCGACCCCGCTGCGCCCTTCGGCCATTGCCTGCCATGTGCTCGGCGCGTCGTTGCCCAGCGGCGTGACGGCGCCCATGCCGGTGACGACCACTCTGCGGTTCATCGCAGCGCCTCCGTCCCCGGGAACCGCCGTCCCGTCCGCGCGGTGTCGTCGTGCGCGGACGGCTGCCCGTACGTCTCGTCCGACGCGGTCGCCGCACGGCCGGCCGGCCGTGCGCCGGACCCCCGGCCGTCGACGCGGTCGTTCAGGTGGAACCGCATCATCGCCTCCCTCGGTCTTCGGGCCGCCCCAGGCCGAGTTGCGCGGTCCGGCCGCCGTCGGCCTGGAGCGGTGGTGTGTGTCGTGTCCGAACATCCCGGTCGGCGCCCGACCGGGTCGCGCCCGCCCGGTGCCGCCGCGGGCCTCGCGTGCCCGCAGCGGCCCGGCCGTCAAGCCTCATGCCGATCGCCTCCTTCTGCCGTGTGTGTGCTGGGGACTGGTGCCGTGTTCGGCGTCGTGCGGGTGGACGGCTCCGGTTCGAGGTCCGTGTCAGGAGGGCTGGGCAGGCACACCACGACCGCGTGTGCCACAGCGAGACCTCCGCTGTGGCTCAGGGAGATTTCCATGTGGTGCATACCGAGGGACCGGGCGACGGCCTCCACCTCGCCGTACAGCCGCACCCGGGGTTGTCCGGCGCGGTCGTTGACGACCTCGATGTCCGTCCACTCCATGTGCGGGCCCATACCGGTCCCCAGGCACTTGAGTACGGCCTCCTTGGCCGCCCAGCGGCCGGCGAGGTGCTCGCCGACCCTCTTGCGGCGATAGCAGTAGGCCAGCTCGCGAGGGGTGAACACCCTTTCCCGCAGGTCGGGTTGGGTGGTCATCAGCTCCTCGACCCTGGCCACCTCGGCCAGGTCCATGCCGGTCCGCACCCGCACTGGCGGCGGGGCGAGGCGGTCCGGTGACCGCCCCGCGCCCTGCTCACGCAGCGGCTGCGGCGAGTGCGGCACGCTCGGTCACCAGATCCGTCAGGTTCTGCACGGTGAACAGGGTCAGCACCTCATCCGCCGTGAGCTTGCCGGCGAGCTCCTCCACGTCGATCTGCGGCAGCGACTTCTTGAGCTGCGCCAGCCCGACCTCGTTGATGATGTCGTTCTCGTCGGCGAACTCCTCGTCGGGTATCCCGCCCTGGAGCAGTTCGGCGATGTCCGCGACCTTGATCTTCACGTCCGACGCCCGCTCGATGCGGAACAGGACGTCGAGCAGGTCGATGGACTCGGCGTCCAGGTCGCCCAGCAGGGTGGCCTCGGGCACGACCTCCTCGATGTCGATGCCCAGCGCGTCGGCCACGGCCTCCTGGACGATGGTGCCGAAGTCTTTACCCTCGTACGACATGTGTCCTTTACCCTTCGTGAACGGTTGCTGGTGATGGACGGACCGGGGTGGTGCGGCCGGCCGACGGGCCGGCGGTTCATGAGGTGTCAGGACGCGACCTGTTCCTGCCACGTGTCGGATGCCAGGGCGCCGTAGAGCGCCGTCAGGCGACGCGGGTCTCCGGTGGAGCGGGTGCGGGCCTCTTCGAGAGTCCGGCGGGCGAGTCCGCTGAGCACCCGGCCGGGGCCGATCTCGGTGTAGGCGCTCACCGGGTGCCGTGCGGCCGTGCGCAGCACCTCGACCCAGCGGACGGGTCCGGTGAGCTGGCGTCGCAGCAGCTCACGGGCCTCCTCGCCCGAGCTGACGTAGGTGCCGGTGACCGAGCTGATCATGGGCAGGACGGGATCGGCGAACGGATGGGCGGCGAGCGCCTCGGTGAACTCCTCCTCCACCGCACTCATCAGCGAGCAGTGGAAGGGGGCACTCACGTCCAGCGGCACGACCCGGTCGGCGCCGGCGTCCAGCGCGGCCCGGCCGGCCTCCTCGACGGCGCGGACGTGCCCCGAGATGACGGTCTGCAGCGGTTCGTTGTAGTTGGCGACCTGGACCAGGCCGACGCCCTCGGCGCTGCCGCAGGCGGCCAGCACCTGGTCCGAGGGCAGGCCCAGTACGGCCGCCATCGCGCCGGGCACCTCGCGGGCCACCTCGCCCATCAGCCGGCCGCGCAACCGCACCAGCTCCAGGGCCGACTCCAGGGACAGCACCCCGGCGGCCACCAGGGCCGGATACTCGCCGAGGCTGTGGCCGGCGGTCGCCGCGGGCCGGTAGCCGGCGGCCTGCAGCAGCTCCCACACGGCGAGGCTGGTCGTGGCGATCGCGGGCTGGGTGATCTCGGTGGCGCCGAGTTCCTCGGCGCTCCCGGTCACGCAGATCCGCGACAGCGGCAGGCCCAGGATCTCGTCGGCCCGGGCGAACAGCCGCCGGGCCGAGGGATAGGCGTCGAGCAGGTGCCGGGCCATGCCGGGCCGCTGCGAGCCCTGGCCGGGGAACATGGCCAGGCAGCCGGTCGACGTGCTGAGGCTGACGAGGCCGGTCCGACCGGTCATCAGCTACTCCTTCCATGAGTTGGTGCGGGGGTGCGTTGCCAGCCGGCCGCGTCCGGCGCGGTGGCGGGCTCGAGGCGGTGCCAGGCGGCCGGTCGGCCCCAGCCGCTCCGGGCGATCGGCGGCGGGTCCTGCCGCTCGGGGGCACGGCGCAGCGCGGAGAGCACGACCAGCAGTGCGGCCAGTTCCTCCGGTGTGGGGTTGCCCCGCAGCACCGACAGCTCAGTGCTCCGCGGCGTGCTCACAGCGGCTCGTTTCCGTGCTTGCGGATGGGCTGGCGGGCCCGCTTGGTGCGCAGCATGTCCAGGGACTTGATGAGCACCCGCCGGGTGTCCGCCGGATCGATGACGTCGTCGACATGACCGCGCCGGGCGGCGACGAAGGGGTTCATCAGCTGCTCGGTGTACTCGGCGACCAGCTCCCGGCGCAGCTTCTCCGGCTCCGCCGACGCGTTGATCTGCCGGCGGAAGATGATGTTGGCGGCGCCGTCGGCGCCCATCACGGCCGTCTGGTTGGACGGCCAGGCGAACGACAGGTCGGAGCCGATCGACTTGGAGTCCATGACGATGTACGCGCCGCCGAACGCCTTGCGCAGGATGACCTGCACGCGTGGCACCGTCGCCTCGCAGTACGCGTACAGGAGCTTCGCGCCGCGCCGGATGATCGCGTTGTGCTCCTGGTCGGTGCCGGGCATGAACCCCGGCACGTCGACCAGTGTCACGAGCGGGATGTTGAACGCGTCGCAGGTGCGCACGAACCGCGCGGCCTTCTCCGAGGAGTCGATGTCCAGGACCCCCGCCATGGCGGCGGGCTGGTTGCCCACGATGCCCACGGTGTGGCCGTCCAGACGGGCCAGGGCGCACACGATGTTCGGCGCCCAGTGCTCCTGGATCTCCAGGTAGTCACCGTTGTCGACGATGTGGCCTATGACCGTCCTGATGTCGTACGGCGTCCGGTCGTCGACCGGCACCAGACGCAGCAGTTCCTCGCAGCGCCGGTCCGGCTCGTCCAGGGGCGTCGCGTAGGGCGGCATCTCGGCGTTGTTCGACGGCAGGTAGGAGAGCAGCTCCCGTACGCCCTCGAAGCAGGACTCCTCGTCCGGTGCCACGAAGCTCGCCACGCCGGTGCGCGTGCCATGGGTGTAGGCGCCGCCGAGCTCCTCCTGGGTGATCTTCTCGCCGGTCACCGCCTGCACCACGTCGGGTCCGGTGATGAACATGTTGGCCATGCCCTCGACCATGAACGTGTAGTCGGTGAGTGCCGGTGAGTAGACCGCGCCGCCCGCGCAGGAACCGAGCACGACACTGATCTGCGGCACGACGCCCGAGGCGCGGACGTTGCGGGCGAAGAGCTTGCCGAAGCCCGCCAGTGCGTCGATGCCCTCCTGGATACGGGCGCCGCCGCCGTCGTTGAGGCCGATGACCGGGGCGCCGACGGAGTCGGCGAGGTCCAGCAGTTGGTGGATCTTCGCGGCGAACGTCGCGCCCAGCGCACCGCCGCGCACCCGGGCGTCATGGGCGAAGACGAAGACCGTACGGCCGTCGATCTCGCCCCAGCCCGTGATCACTCCGTCGCCCTCGGGGTGCGAGTCCTCCATCCCGAAGCCCGTCGCCCGGTGTTCGGCGAACAGACCGAGCTCGGTGAACGTGCCCGGGTCGAGCAGCGTGTCGATGCGCTGGCGCGCCAGCAGCTTGCCCTTGGCCAGGTGGCGGGCCTCGGCATCCGGGTCGTGGCCGAAGTGGGCCTCGGCCCGGCGGGTGGCGAGCTCGTCGGTCAGGTCCGCCATCGTGGGCGTGCGCACCGGTGCCGGCTGCCGGGTTTCCGAGTCGGTCTCGCCGAGATCCGGCAGCACGGCCTGGGGAGCGTGCGGAACAGCCATTGCGATCCCTCTCTGTCCTGCCCTCTCGCGTCGGGGCCTTGGGATCAACTGTCGAACCCCGGGGTGGGCGGAAGACTGGAGCGGCTCTTGACCGGAGGTGTACTCCCAGGTCAACGCCCTATACGGAGGTCGGGTGCACCGTCTTCGCCGCCTCGTCCGCACGGCCCGCCCGCAGCCCGTGCGCGAAGCTGCGCTGCAGACCGTCGAGCCGGTAGCGGGTGGGACGGTCGGCCACGGCGGACTCGGCCACGGTCAGGAAGTGGGCCTCCACCAACTGCTCGCAGGCGTCCTCGACCGTGGCGAAGTCCTTGCCGAGCACCGGGCACGCCAGATGGGCGTCGAACTCGGACACCGGCAGGTCGGCCAGGGAGCGCAGCACCTCGCGGGCGTCGTCGGGCAGCGCGTCGTACGACGCCGTGAAGCTGGCGCGCACGCTCAGCGAGCTGTGTGCCAGCTCGTCCAGACGCCGCCCCTCGTCGCTCAGTCGTTCCGCGTAGCGGCGCAGCGACCAGTGGGGCCGGGCGTTGAGCCGTACGGCCGCGGCGCGCAGGGCGAGCGGCAGCCCGCCGCAGTACCGGGCGATCGCGGCGGCCGCGGCGGGCTCCCGGGTGACACGCTCCGTGCCCACCATCCGGGCCAGGAGCCGCACACTGTGCCCGTGCGGCAGGACCGCCAGCTGCAGGACGCGGGCCCCGAGCGGGGTGCTGAGCCGGCCTCTGCTGGTGAGCAGCACCGCGGCCTCCCCGCTGCCCGGCAGCAGCGGCTGCACCTGCTCGTCGTCGACCGCGTCGTCGAGCGTGATCAGCAGCTGTCTGCCGGCGAGAGCCAGCCGGTAGACCTCGGCGCGCTCGTCGGGGTCGGCCGGGATCCGGTCGGGGTCCGTCCCCAGCGCGCGCAGCAGCCGTCCCAGCACCGCGTGCGGATCTGCCGGACGTGCCCCGCTGCCGCGCAGCGCCGCGTACAACTGCCCGTCCGGGAAAGCGGACTGCAGCCGATGTCCCAGGTGCACGGCCAGCGCGGTCTTGCCGACACCGCCCCCGCCGAAGAGCAGGACCGCGGGCGGCTGCGACGCGGAGGGCCGGGTCAGGGTCCGCTGCACCACGTCGAGTTCGCGTTCGCGCCCCGTGAAGTCGGGGAGGTCCACCGGCAGCATGTGCGGGACGACGGGTGCGGGCCGGGAGGGGACGAGGAGCTGGTGCGCTCCCGCGCCGTGCGGGTCGGGGGTCCGCTCGGGCGGCGGTGCCGGAGTGGCCGCCTCGCCGCGCAGGATCGTTTCGTAGAGCTGCTGCACCCGCGGCGAGGGATCCGTGCCGAGCTCCTTGGCGATCAGCCGGCGCATCGACTGGTAGTACTCGAGCGCGTCGACGCTGCGCCCCTCCAGATAGAGCGCGAGCATCAGGCGTTCGCCGAGCTGCTCGGAGAGCGGGTCGGTCAGCAGAGCGGCGCGGAGTTCCGCGAGGACGGCGCCGGGCCGCTCGAGGCGGATCTCGGTGTCCGCCCACTGGGTCAGCGCCTCGTGGTGCAGTTGCCGCAGCGTCTCACGGACCCGGGCCGCCCAGTCGCTGTGCATCCCGGCCAGCGCCTCGCCCCGCCACATGTTCAACGCCTGCTGGAGCAGCGCGCTGCGCTCCTGGTCCCGGGCCTCCTGCTGGGCCTTCTTGAGCAGCCGGCGGAACCGCACCAGGTCCACCGCGCCGAGATCCGTCGAGACCAGGTAGCCGGCCGACGATCTGACCAGGCCGATCGGCTCGGGCAGGTCCGCCGAGGCCCGGGCGAGGGCACGGCGCAGCCGGGTGACGTAGGTGTGGACGACGTTGCGGACTCCCGCGGGCGGCCGGTCCCCCCAGACGCGGTCGACGAGGGACTCCAGCGGCACCGGCCGTTCGGGATCGACCAGCAGGGCGCCGAGGATGCTGCGTTGGCGTGCGGGTCCGATATCGGCCAGGGCGCTGCCCGTCCAGAGTTCTATCGATCCCAGTATCCGGAGCTCCATCGAAGATCACCCGTATCCCTTCCAGTGACCGGAAAGCTAGCTCCGGCCAGTGCAGCCCTCCTCGATTTCTGCTCTGGCCCCTGAACTGCTCTCGCGCTCCAGCAGAGCGCGAGGGACAGGCGAGGGGAGCGGCCTAGCGTCACTGCCGAACCGAACCGGCCAAAGTCTGAAGGAGCCCCCATGGCCACCGAGGAGCACGAGTTCACTCTGCCTGGCGCCGATCTTCCGCAGCCCGACGCCGAGCTGCGCAAGAAGCGCGAGGCGGTCGTCATGGAACACACCATCGCCGAGTCCGCCTGGGACATCGACGGCGTGATCGCCACCTTCCCGCGCGGCGGCGTCTACCGGGTCATGCCGTTCGAGGAGGGACCGCTGGTCGGTGAACAGGCCATCAAGCAGGGCTACTTCGCCGAGCTGCAGAAGGCCTTCCCGGTCGCCGACCACGCCGTGTTCCACCTCCACCACACGCCGACCGCGGTGATCCTGGAGGCCCAGTTCCGCGCCAAGCAGGAGGCGGACTGGCGCGGCATACCCAACCGCGGCAAGACCGTCGACGCCCCCGTGGCCGTCTTCTTCCACTTCGACGGCGACGTGCTGCTCGACGAGACCCTCTACTTCGACATGGCCACCTTCGCCCGTCAGCTCGCCTGAGCCTTACGTGCCGGGGCGCCCGCGTCCGGGCGCCCCGGCGGCCCGGGCTCGAGTCCACCGCCGACACCGACAAGGACCACCCATGAGCGTGTCCAGGACGGACCGGAAGAAGCCGTCGCAGACCCACTCGGCCGGAGTGCGCCCGCTCCTCCTCGAGGCAGCGGGCCTCACCCTGTCCGGCCTGCTGGCCGAGCCGGCCGACGGGCCGCCGCGGGCGACCGTCGTCGCCGTGCACGGCGGCGGCATGACCGCGGGCTACTTCGACGGGCAGGTCCACCCCGACCTGTCCCTGCTCACGCTGGGCGCCCGGCTCGGCTTCACGGTGCTGGCACTCGACCGGCCCGGCTACGGCCGGTCCGCGGCCCAGATACCCGACGGCATGCTCCTCGACGAGCAGGCCGACGTCCTGCCCGCGGCGCTCGACGCCTTCGCCGAACGGCACGCCGTCGGGCGGGGGTTCCTGCTGCTCGCCCACTCCTACGGCGGCAAGCTCGCCCTCATGACCGCGGCGCGCACCCCCGGCCTGCTCGCCCTGGACGCCTCCGGCGTCGGTCACCGTTTCGGCGTGGAGCCGACCGACCGGATGCGCCGCCGCATGGACTGGGAGCGTAACTGGGGACCGCTCGGCCTGTACCCGCCGGGCACCTTCCGCGCGGCCGAGGCCCTGCTCGCCCCCATGCCCGTCCGCGAGGCCTCCGAAGTGGACCTGTGGCCGGAGATGTTCGAGGAGCTGGCGCCTCGGGTCGACATCCCGCTGCGGCTGACCTTCGCCGAGCACGAGGGCTGGTGGCTGCACGAGGAGCCGGACCTCGCCGATCTGACCTCCCGGCTGACCAAGGCACCCCTCGTCCGGGTCGAGCATCTGCCGGGCGCCGGCCACAACATCAGCCTCGGCCGCGCCGCCCGCTGCTACCACCTGCGCGCACTCGCGTTCTTCGAGGAGTGCCTGCAGACCGCCGCGGAGGCCCCGGCCCGTCCGACACGCACCCCCGGCAAGGCGGCATGACGTCGCCCAGGTGTGCTGCCCCGGCACGGCGCTGATCCGCGTGCCGGGTGCTCGCACAGGTGAGGGCCGCGGCCGCGGTCTGCGCCGTGACATCGCGGGTGCGATCCGCGAGTACCGCCCGGACGTGCTGGGCGCCGTGTGGCGGCCGGCGGTTGCCGCCCCGGCAGCCGGCGTACCTTCTCGCCGGCGGGCACGTCGACGATCGCGGTGGTCTCCCACGCGTACTGGACGAAGCCGGTCACGGGCCCGGACACGGTCCGTGCCCGTCGCCGGCCGACGCGCCGCCTTCGTCGCGCCCCGCACCAGGTCGATCCGGTCGCCGTGCCGGTCTGCGCGACCGGGATCCCTGCTGCCCGTACCGGGATGAGGCCGAACCGGCCGACGGGGCCGGTCCGGCGGGGTTTCGAGCCGATGTCACCCGAGTGCCAGTGCGGTACCCACACGTGTGGGTTCGGTGCTCACCGCCGAGACCAGGGCGTCCCGGCGCGCATCCGACAGGTCCGTGACGTAGAAGTCCTCGAAGCGCAGTGGTGTCCCCTCTCCCGGCCCGCCCAGCGGAAGCGCCGAGAGGTCGAGGGCGCCGAGCGAGTCCAGGTCCGTTCGGCCGACCTTGATCAGCGCCTCCTTGCGGACCCACTGACGCAGGAAGGCGTGATCGGGATCCGCATGCGCGGTCACCAGGGCGAGCTCGGTGGCGGTGAGCACCCGCCGCATGACCTCGGTGCCGCGGCCGCGCACGAACCGCTCCACGTCGATGCCCACCGGGACGTGACCGGCGGCGGCGGCCACCACGCCGCCCGCATGGGAGAGACTCAGGTACACGTCCGGCCGGTCGGCGAGCAGCGGCCGGCCGTGGTCGCTCTCGCGGCAGGTCGGGCAGTGCTGGGTGAAGGCCACCTCGCTCGGGTCGACGCCCAGCAGCCACCCCGCGCAGAGCCGGACCAGAGTGTGCGCGGCGACGAAGTCCCGCCGGGTCGTCTCCCGGTGGAACCTCGCCAGCCGCCCCCGCTCTGTCTCGTTCAGCAGATGCGTCCCCACCTGGGGATGCCGCAGCACCTCGTCGGTGTCCGCCAACACGGCCACCGGGCCGCTCGCGTCCGTCATCGCAGGCCGCGCATCAGCTGCTGGTGGCGCCGGCCAGGACGCGGTCCACCAGTCCGCCGATGGTGACTCCGGCCAGTTCGGCGCGCCGGATGTCCACCCCGTACTGCCGCTTGACCGTGACCATCAGGTCGGCGATGTCGAGCGAGTCGATCTCCAGTGCGTCGATCGTGGTCTCCGCGGAGATGATCTCCTCCGGTACGCCGAGGTCGACGAGCTCGGACCGCAGCAGCTCGTGCACGGCCTCCGGGGTCACCTCAGTGGGGTTGGACATGGGGTTTCTCCTTGTCGTTGTACGGAAAGCGAGCCGCGGGTGAAGTCGGGTGCGGCCCGAAGCCGCGCCCTGCGGTCCGGGCGTGTGGGACGGTGCGTGCGGCGGCGGTATCAGCCGCCGGGGGAGAAGAGAGCGGGCGCGGCGAGCGGCGCCGCCTCGGGGGCCGGCCCGGCGCTGTCGCGCAGCGTGTACCGGAAGGCGTCCAGCAGCGCGTGCCACGAGGCGGTGACCAGGTTGTCGTCGACGCCGACGGTGCTCCAGCGCCGCCGGCCGTCGACGAACGTGGCCAGCACCCGGGCCGGGGCCGCGCTGCCCCGTCCACCGGTGGGCATCCGCACCTGGTAGTCCGCCAGCTCCAGCCCGGCCAGCGCGGGAAAGAACGTGTCGAGGCCCTGGTGCAGCGCGCGATCCAGCGCGTTGACCGGTCCGCTGCCCTCGCCCACGGCGACGACCGGCTCGCCGCCCGGAACCCGCAGCCTTACGTGGGCCTCGGTGACGGTGTCGCCGGAGCGCTGCTCGACGGTGACCCGCCAGGAGTCGACCGTGAACGGCTGTCCCTCGGCCGTCTGGCCGAAGAGCACCTCGCGCAGCAGCAGTTCGAAGGAGGCGTCGGCGGACTCGAAGCTGTAGCCCCGGTTCTCCAGTTCCTTGATGCGTGCCGAGGCCCGGGCCACCGGTTCGGAACCGGCCGCCACCGTGTAGCCGAGCTCGCGGGCCTTGAGCTCGATGGACGACCGGCCGCCCAGGTCGGAGACGAGGGTGCGCATCCGGTTGCCCACCGCCGCCGGGTCGATGTGCTGGTACAGATCGGGATCCACCCGCAGCGCGGAGGCGTGCAGGCCCCCCTTGTGGGTGAAGGCGGAGGAACCGACATAGGGGTCGGCCGGCCGCGCCGGCTGCCCGGTCAGCTCGCTGATCGCCCGGGCCGTGACGGCCAGGTCGGCCAGCCGCACGGCCGGCAGGACCTCGACGCCCCGCTTGAGGACGAGGTCGGCGGCGACGGTGAACAGATTGGCGTTGCCGCACCGTTCACCGTACCCGTGGGCGGTGCCCTGCACCTGCACGGCGCCCGCGTCGACGGCGGCGAGGGTGTTGGCGACGGCGCAGCCGGTGTCGTCGTGGCAGTGGATGCCGAGCCGGGCACCGGTCTGCGCGAGCGTGTCGGCCACGGCCTCGCGGACCTGGTCCGGCAGCGAGCCGCCGTTGGTGTCGCACAGGACGACGGCGTCGGCACCGGCCTCCACCGCCGCCCGCACGCATTCGAGGGCGTACGCGCGGTTCACCCGGTGGCCGTCGAAGTAGTGCTCGGCGTCGACGAACACCCGCCGGCCCGCGTGGACGAGATGCCGCACGGTGGTGGAGATCATGGCCAGGTTCTCGGCGAGAGAGGTCCGCAGCGCCCGTTCCACGTGCCGGACGTCCGACTTGGCGACCAGGGTGATCGCCGGCGCACCCGAGTCCAGCAGGGCCCGGACCTGGGGGTCCGTGGCGGCCAGCGCGCCCGGGCGGCGTGTCGCCCCGAACGCGACCAACTCCGCCTTTTCCAAAGTGAGTTCGGTGCGGGCGCGGTGGAAGAACTCGGTGTCCCTGGGCACCGCGCCCGGCCACCCGCCCTCGATGAACCCGACGCCGAAGGCGTCCAGGTGGCGCGCGACGGCGAGCTTGTCCTGCACCGTCAGCGTCATGCCCTCCTGCTGGGTGCCGTCCCGCAACGTGGTGTCGTAGAGCTGCACGCCTTGCACTGCCATCACCGTGACCCTCTCGTGGGTAGCTCACTGCGTGCCACGGTCCGGCAGAGCCCTCAAGAATCGCTTGACCGGCACCTGGCGGACGACATCCACATGATTATCCGGTGCCGCCCTCCATGGGGTCCTCGCTGGAAAACAACTTGAAATGCACTGGAGTGGCGTGTGAAAACAACTTGAGGAATTCCCGAAGAATGCTTGAGCGGCAGTGCTTTCCGGGGCCGGCGACCCGATATGCCTTCCCACCTGCTGCAAAGCGTGCACGATTCCTCGCTTTGACACCGGCTCAACCCGGCGTCCAGTTCTGGTCGTGCGCGGGCGGGGCACCTGTTGGATGATATTGTCCGGGTCCATTCGGTCGCGTATCGTCGGTGCAATGCATGATGACGTCGTAATCACAGGCATAGGGGCTCTGACTCCGGTCGGAAATGATCGGGAGAGCAGCTGGGAAGCAATGGTGGAGGGGCGATCGGGAGTCGGGCCCATCACCGCTTTCGATCCCGCCGGAATGAGCACCCGAATCGCCGCCGAGGTGAAATCCTTCCGGCCTTCCGACCATTTTGACGCCAAGCGCGCGAAGCGTATCTCCCGGTTCACCGCGTTCGCTGTCGTGGCGGCGCGCGAAGCGGTGGCCGACGCGAAGCTGAACATCGACGACGACAACCGGGACCGGGTGGCGGTCGTGGTGAACGCCGCCGTCGCGGGCTTCGACACCATCGAGGCGGCCACGCGGCAGCTGGTCGCCGGCGAGGAACCGAGCGCCTACTTCGTGCCGTACTCGCTGACGAACATGCCGAGCTGCGAGGTGGCGATCGACCTCGGCGTGCACGGCCCCGTCAACGCCAATGCGCTGGCCTGCACGAGCGGCCTGTACGCCCTGATGGACGCGCGGCGTCTGATTCTGTCCGGCGAGGCGGACGTGGTCATCTGCGGCGGCACCGACGCGGGGGTCACGCCGTCGTTCATGAACGGCCTGTCCACCATGGGCGCGCTGTCCCGGCGCAACGACGACCCCGGCGCGGCGAGCCGCCCGTTCGACGTGGACAGGGAAGGGTTCGTGCTCGGCGAGGGCGCGGTGATCATGGTCCTGGAGTCCGCCGAACACGCCCGCCGGCGGGGCGCCACCGCGTACGCCGCCGTCAGCGGCGCCGCGTTGACCTGTGACGCCTTCCACGTCAGCCACCCGCTCCCGACGGGTGAGTACGCGACGGCAGCGATCAGGAGCGCCCTCCAGAGGGCCGCAGTCGCACCGGACGACATCGACTACGTCTGCGCCCATGGCACCTCCACCAAGGCCAACGACGCCACCGAGACCAAGGCGCTCCGTGCGGCGCTCGGCGCGGCACTGGACCGGATCCCGGTGAGCAGCCCGAAGTCGACCGTCGGCCATCTCCTCGGCGGCGCCGGCGCGCTGAACGCCATGGTGTGCGCGCTCGCCATCCGCGACGGGGTCGTGCCGCCCACGATCAATCTGAACTCCCCGGACCCCGAGTGCGACCTGGACCACGTGCCCAACGTCGCGCGGCGGGTGCCCGTGCGCACCGCGATGGCGAACGCGTTCGGCTTCGGCGGCCAGAACTGCGTCGCGGTGTTCACCGCCCCCGACCCGCTCTGAGGATCCGGCGTCCGCGGGGAGCGTTCCGAGTGAGGCCGCCGTCGATGACGTGGCCGGTGCCGGTGGGGCAGCCGGCCACGTCGCACAGGGCGCTTGCGCTTTCTTGGGCGAAACCGCAGGACTGCGAGGCCGACGCAGGGCAATGAGCGAGGGGTGACACGCATCGCTATCGTCGTCCTGACTCTGGCCGCCGGCTTGGTGGCGGCCGTTGCCGCGGTCGGGCTCTCACCCTGGTGGTGGCCGGCCGCCGTACCGCTCGTCCTGCTGGGTCTGCTGGGCGCGGCGGATCTGCTGCAGCGTCGGCATTCGGTCCTGCGCAACTATCCTGTTCTGGGGCATGCCCGCTTCCTCCTGGAGCGGATCCGCCCGGAGCTGCAGCAGTACTTCATCGAGCGGAACTTCGACGGCCGTCCCTTCGACCGGGATGTCCGCACCATCGTCTACGAGCGGGCGAAGGGCACGGACGCCGAGCAGCCGTACGGCACCGAACGGGACGTCTACCTGCCCGGCTATGAGTTCCTGGTGCCGTCGATGGCTCCGTGTCCGGTGCCGAAGACACCCCCGCGGGTGCGGATCGGCGGCCCCGACTGCAGTCGCCCCTACGACATGGCGCTGCTGAACGTGTCGGCGATGAGCTTCGGCTCGCTGTCGGCCAACGCGGTCCTCGCCCTCAACGGCGGCGCGAAGGCCGGGGGATTCGCCCACGACACCGGCGAGGGCGGCCTCTCGGAGTACCACCTCAGGCCCGGCGGGGACCTGGTCTGGGAGATAGGCACCGGGTACTTCGGCTGCCGTACCCGGGACGGCGACTTCGACCCCGCCGAGTTCGCCGACAAGGCCGCGCACGATCACGTCAAGTGCGTGTCCCTGAAGCTGTCGCAGGGCGCCAAACCGGGCATCGGCGGGGTGCTGCCGGGCGCGAAGGTCAATGCCGAGATAGCGAAGGTGCGCGACGTGCCCGAGGGGCGGACCGTGATCTCGCCGCCGTACCACAAGGTGTTCTCCACCCCGCGGGAGCTCGTCCGCTTCATCGCCCGGATGCGAGAGCTGTCCGGTGGCAAGCCGACCGGGTTCAAACTGTGCGTGGGCTCGCGCCGGCAGTTCCTCGCCGTGTGCAAGGCCATGCTGGCCGAAGGCACGGCCCCCGACTTCGTCATCGTGGACGGAGGCGAAGGCGGCACCGGGGCCGCGCCCCTGGAGTTCGCCGACCACGTGGGCACCCCGCTCACCGAGGGGCTGCTCACCGTGCACAACGCCCTCGTCGGCGCGGGCCTGCGCGACCGGATCAAGGTGGGTGCGAGCGGCAAGATCGCCACCGGGACCGACCTGGTCAAACGCATGGTGCAGGGCGCCGACTACGGCAACGCCGCACGGGCGATGATGTTCGCCGTCGGCTGCATCCAGGCCCAGCGGTGCCACACCAACACCTGCCCCACCGGTGTGACGACACAGGACCCCCGCCGCGCCCGTGCCCTCGACGTCCGCGACAAGACGCCGCGCGTCCAGCGCTTCCAGGAGGCGACCGTGGCCAGCGCCCTGCAGATCATGGCGTCCATGGGCGTCACCGATCCCGCCGATCTCCGCCCGCACATGCTCCGCCGGCGCATCGACCCCTACACCGAGCGTTCCTACGAGGAACTGTACGAGTGGCTCGAGCCAGGGCAGTTGCTCGCCGGGGCTCCCCAGTCCTGGGCGGCCGACTGGAAGGCCGCCGACCCCGACCGGTTCACCGTCTGACCGCGCGCACCGACACGGTCGTCGCAGGTGCGGGAACATTCGTGCATACGCGTGTCGAGCCGGGGTAGGCGGCTGATCGTCGGTGAGCGGACCGGCGGGGAGAGACCGATCGACTGGGAGGGGCGCATCATGGCGACGACGACCGTGCAGACTACCGAGCGGACGGTGGAGGTACCGGAGATCGCCGACCCGTCCCAGGTCAGCCCCAAGGACGCGCGGGAGCTGTCGAAGCTGTTCTTCGACCAGCTCGCGGTGCTGGAGGAAGGCACCCCTGAGTACAGCTACGCGCGCAACACGCTGATCGAGATGAACATGTCCCTCGTCCGCTACGCGGCGGGCCGGTTCCGCAGCCGCGGCCCGGAGGAGATGGAGGACATCGTCCAGGTCGGCATGATCGGACTGATCAAGGCGATCGACCGGTTCGAGCTGTCCCGCGAGGTGGAGTTCACCTCCTTCGCCGTGCCCTACATCGTCGGCGAGATCAAGCGGTTCTTCCGCGACACCTCCTGGGCCGTGCACGTGCCCCGGCGGCTGCAGGAGGCCCGCGTCCAGCTGGCGCGCGCCAAGGAGGAGCTGAGCAGCCGGCTGGGCCGGACGCCGACCATCAAGGAACTCTCCGAGCTGATGAGCCTGCCGGAGGACGAGGTGGTGGAGGCGCAGCTGGCCTCCAACGGCTACCGGTCGGCCTCCCTGGACGCCGCGATCAACGGCAGCGAGGACGGCGAAGCCGCGCTCGCCGACTTCATCGGCGACCAGGACCCGGCGCTCGGCCTGGTCGAGGACTTCCACGCCCTCGCACCGATGATCGCCGAACTCGACGAACGCGACCGCAAGATCATCCACTGGCGCTTCGTCGAGGAGCTCACCCAGGCCCAGATCGGCGAACGCCTCGGCGTCTCCCAGATGCACGTCTCCCGCCTGATCAACCGCCTCCTGGCCCGCCTGCGCGAGGGCATGCTCAGCACCCGCTGAGCCGTTCTTCCCGGATCACCGTCAGGGCGCTCGGCCCCCTCATGGAGGGGGCCGAGCGCCCTGACGGTGATCCTCATTTCACCTGCTTCACCTGCTCGGCCGCCCAAGCCGCCCACTCCCGCCGCATCTCGTAGAACCGCAGTCCGTACTCCAGGGCGATACGCCCGTAGACCGAGAGGTTGTCGTCGTCCCAGTCGACGGCGTCGACGAGGCGGCGGAGCTCCTCGTGCAGCTCGGCGGACTGGTCGGTCAGGTCGGTCAGATAGGCGTGGGCCTGGTCGGGCTCGAGGACGCCGAGGAAGAAGACGCGCAGAAGGACGTCGCTGCGGGTGGTCCGCTGGGGTTTCGTCTCCGTGAGCCAGTGCCGCAGCTCGGCCAGACCCTCGTCGGTGAGGGCGTATTCCTTGCGGCCGCGCGGGCCCTCCGCGGCCACCGTGATCAGGCCGGTGTCCGCGAGCTTCGTCAGCTCCGTGTAGATCTGGCTCTGCGTCGCCGGCCAGACGTTGGCCAAGGACGTCTCGAAGCGCTTCAGCAGGTCGTAGCCACTCGCGGTGCGCTCCGTGAGCAGGCCGAGGAGTGCGTGTCTGAGGCTCATGCCCCCACTCTACCTTCCACTGTTGACATGTCGCCAGTGGACCTTCTACTTTTGACATGTCGAAAGAGGAACCCGGCAGCGGCCGGGACACTCATGGGGAGAGAGCAATGTCCTATCTGCGCACGTTCCTGCCGTGGATCGTCTTCGCCGTACTGCCCTCCGGCAGCTGGCAGTGGGGCGCCCTGGCCGCGCTCGTCGTCGCCGTGGTGGTCATCGCCCAGCAGCGGCGGGCCGGAACCGGATGGGACGCGCTGATCATCGAGCTGGGCTCGGCCGTCTTCTTCGCGGTGTTGACGGTCATCGCCTTCGCCGACCCGCACTCCGGCGTCCACGACTACTCCGCGGCCCTCTCCTCCGGCACCCTCGCCGTCATCGCGGGTGTCTCGCTGGCCGTCGGCAGGCCCTTCACCCTCGGCATCGCCAAGCGGACCACCCCCCGCGAAGTGTGGGGACTCAAGCCGTTCATCCGGACCAACGTCGTCATCACCGCGGTGTGGACCGCCGCCTTCGCCGTGACCGCCGTCGTCCTCGCGCTCGTCGCGCACTCCGGACACGCCCACTCGGCCACCGCGACCATCGTCCAGATCGCCGGCTTCGTCGTCCCGATGGTCTTCACCGTCCGCTACGTCGCCCACGTCCAGGCCAAGGCCGGGCAGGTGGCCCGGTGAGCAGCCCCACCCCCCCGCCACCTCGCCGGCAACTACGCCCCGGTCCCCGAGGAACTCACCGCCCACGACCTGCCGGTCACCGGCACGCTCCCGCCCGCCCTGGACGGCTGGTACGTACGCAACGGCCCCAACCCGGCCGACGCGGCCTTGGGACACTGGTTCTTCGGGGACGGCATGGTCCACGGCCTGCGCATCGAGGACGGGCGCGCGGTCTCGTACCGCAACCGGTGGGTCCGCACCAGCAGCTTCACCGACGGGGCGCGGATGTGCGACGGCCAGGGGCGCCGCGACCTCACCGCCGGACCCGCCCACACGCACGTCGTCCGGCACGCCGGACGCACCCTCGCCCTCGTCGAGACCGCCCTGCCCTACGAGCTGACCCGCGACCTGGACACCAAGGGCCCCTACGACTTCGGCGGCCGGCTGCACACCGCCATGACCGCCATGGCGATCGCGGCGGTCGTCAGCAGCCCCTTGCAGCGCGCTGAAGCGGTGGGCGTCGACCGCGGTGATCAGCCGGCCGGGCGCACCGCCGCGTCGAGGAGCGGGCCGAGCTCCCGGGCCACCGTCGTCAGGGCGCGGACGTCCCGCTCGGCCCGGGCCAGGAGGATCGCCCCCTCCAGGGAGCTGATCATGAGCGTGGCGAGCGCTCCGGACCGGTCCTCGGGCACGCCCATGTCCGTCAGTGCCAGGGCCACCGGGCGGGTCCAGGCGGCGAACGCGGCGGCCGCGGCCTGACGGGTGGACCCGGTGGACTCCGCGCAGTCCACCGTCGCGGCGGCGACGGGGCAGCCGCCCGCGAAGCCCTCGGTCCGGTACTCGTCGGTCCACTGCCGCACCATCTCGGTGAACAGGCCGCTGGGCGTCGGCTCGGGCAGCGCGGCGAGGAAACGGGCGACACGGTTGCCCGCGTACCGGCCCGCCCAGCCCACCGCCTCGTTGACCAGTTGCTCCTTGCCCCCGGGGAAGTAGTGCTGCAGTGAACCGCGCGGCGCCTCCGCGTGGGCGGCGACCTCGCGCATCCCCGTGGCGGCGACCCCCTCGCGCCGGATGAGCTGGGCCGCGCTGAAGACCATCCGCTCCCGCGGTCCCCGTTCGGACACCGTCATCCCCGATCCGTCCCGTTCTCCCGAGCCATGTGCCGGGTGTTCCCGCGCCACCCTATGACCGACGTCATAGGTGCCGCTACTATGACCGCTGTCATAACGGGAATCGGCTCGGCGGTGCGGCGTGGACGCAGGTTTCGTAGGTGCGGGTTTCATCGGGCTCGGAGTCATGGGACAGCCCATGGCGCTCAACCTCGTGCGCGCCGGGACGCCGGTCGTCGTCTTCAACCGCACCGCGGCCCGGTGCGAGCCCCTGCGGGCCGCCGGGGCCCGGGTGGCGTCGAGCCCCGCCGAGGTCTTCGAACGGGCGGAGACCACCTTCCTCATGCTGGCCGACGAGACCGCCGTGGACGCCGTCCTCGGGCGGGGCACACCGGCCTTCGCCGCGCGTCTCGCCGGCCGCACCGTCGTCCACATGGGCACGACCTCGCCCGAGTACTCGGCCGGCCTGCGGGACGCCGCCGTGGCCGCGGGCGGACGCTACGTCGAGGCCCCGGTCTCCGGCTCCCGGGTCCCGGCGGAACAGGGGGAGCTGGTGGCGATGCTGGCGGGCGACGACGACGCCGTGCGGGCCGTACGGCCCCTGCTCGCGCCCATGTGCCGCGAGACGTTCGACTGCGGTGCCGTCCCGGGGGCGCTGCTGATGAAGCTCTCGGTGAACCTGTTTCTGATCAGCCTGGTCACCGGTCTGACCGAGGCCTTCCACTTCGCCGGCCGGCACGGGCTCGACCAGCGCCTGCTCCGGGACGTCCTGGACGCCGGCCCGATGGCCAGCGCCGTCTCCCGGGTGAAGGCGGCCAAGCTGCTGGCCGGTGACTTCGCCGTCCAGGCGGCGGCCGCGGACGTGCTGAAGAACAACCGGCTGATCGCCGAGTCCGCCCGCAAGGCCGGCCTGGCCTCCCCCCTCCTCGACGTCTGCCACGCCCTCTACGAGGAGACCGTGGCGCGCGGACACGGCGACGAGGACATGGTGGCCGTCCTGCACGCGCTGGAGGCACGCACGGCGGGGGCCCCGGGCCGACAGGTCACGACCGGCCTTCGGTGATCGTCCGGGCGTTGCGCAGAGCGGCGCGGTTGCGGCGTACGACGCCGTCCAGCAGGGTGCGGTTCTTCGCGATGAGCCGTTTCTCGATGCGTACGTCCACCTCGTGCACGGCCTTGATGTAACCGGTGCTCCGCTTGCAGTTCGCGTCGGCCTCGGCCGCGCGGCGCTCCTTCCGCGACGCCTTCTCGCCGGCGAACCATTCCGCCTGGTACTGGGCGTCGTCGGGGTCCTTGAAGGAGAACCCCTCCTTCTTCATGCACGACGACCACGTCTTGTCCGCCCGCCGGTGCGCCGGATCCTTGGCGGCCTCGCCGTTCGCCTGGCGCATCAGGCGTATGAAGGTCAGCTCGTAGCCCTTGAAGCGGATCCCGCCGAGCGTGTCCTGCTCCGGGCGGGAGCCGTAGATGCGCCGGTCGGCCTGGCCGAGGCAGCCGCCCTCGGGGATGCGGTGACCGTGCGCCTGCCTGGCGTCACCGTGCCGGAAGTCCCCGGTGAGGGCGAGATACTGGTCCATCGGCCACTTCCGGTTCTCCACCGCGGGGGAGGGGCTGTGGTAGCCGGTCTTCGCCCCCTGGCCGGGGTCGTCGATCCCGTACGGCTTGTCGCCGAGGTCCAGGTCCGCGGAAGGGAGGCGGACCGTGCCCGGCTCGTCGGGCCTGGCCGGATCGGCGCTGGGCGGGGCGAGCGCGGTGAAGCCGGGGAAGCCGAGGCCGACCATGCACTTCTTGCCCAGGGTCCACCGTGCCTCGTTGAGGAGCTTGTGGTCGGCGCGGTCGAAGCCGTAGCGGTCCAGGGGCAGCGCGGTGAGGGTGTTGAGGTCCTTGTCGGAGGCCGCCGTGTGGTGGGTGCCGGGGAGATCGCAGGCGGTCAGTGCGCCGCAGGCGGCGAGAAGAAGCACGAGGGGGGTGGATCTTCGCATCAGGCCAGTTGAGCAGGCCGGGTTCACGGGTGCAGTGGTGGAGCCCACAGTTCCGCCGGCGGGATACCGTACTCAGGCCGGTCGCCTGGTAGGCCCGCTGTGTTCTTCCCTTCCACCGCCGCGGTCGAGTCCACCGCCGCGGTCGAGTCCACCGCCGCGGTCGAGTCCGCCGTCGCGGTCGAGCGCCGGCCCACGGCCTCCGGTGGCCATCCTGGTCACCATCTCGGCGAGCTGCCCGCAGGCCCGCGCGATCTCCCTCTGGGTCCGGTTCCGCTCACTGACGGCTGCTCCGAGGATGAGTGTCGTCAGTGCGGCGGACCCGTTGAACGCCTGCAGCGTGGTCATGCGGCTGAGCAGGTCGTGACCGGCGAACGGTCCGGCCCCCCTGGTGGCGGCGAGGATCGCGAAGGTCGACACGACCAGGGCGCAGGGCGCGGCCCCGGCCAACTGGAAGCGGAAGGCCGCCCAGATCAGCAGCGGGAAGCAGAGGAACAGCAGCGGTGTGGGGCCGGTCTGGATGACACCGACGCCGACGGTGGCCACCGCCAGCAGCAGCCCTTCCACCCAGCGGGCCGGCGGGACGTCCCTCGGCCGGTGCGCCGAGCGCAGGACGAGCAGGACCGGCGTCACCAGCAGTACGCCCATCGCGTCACCGGTCCACCAGACCGACCATGCCGGCCAGAACCCACTGGCACTCAGCACCCCGGAGAGGCGCAGGGTTCCGCTGCCCATGGTCGCGCTGACCAGCATCCCGGTGAACGCACCGAGGAAGATCAGCGTGAGCGCGTCCCGCAGCCGGTCCAGTTCGCAGCGGAACCCCGCACGGCGCAGCATCAGGTACGCGCAGACCGGTGCGAGGGTGTTTCCCGCCGCGATCGCGAGCACGGCCCAGACCGACGGCCCGAGCGTGACGTTGGCGAGCAGCGCGCCGAGCGCGATCCCGGGCCAGACCCGCAGGCCGAGGACGAGCAGACCGGCCACGGCGATACCGGTGGGCGGCCACAGCGGGGTGACCTGGCCGCGCACCAGTTGCTGCAGCAGACCCAGCTCGGCCGACCCGTAGTACAGCGCGGCCACGGCGCAGATCTCGAGGGCGATCACGCCGTCGCGCCGGAGCCGCTCGTTCCGCGCGACAGTCATCGGGCGACCTCCGCATCGACGCCCTGCAGCCCATCATCCGCCGGATCTCCCGGATCCTCCACGGCACGGTCGCGGGGTCACGGGCGAGCGCGATCACCCTCGAGTCGGGTCAGGACCGCGGGGTGCGCAGGGCGAGGATGGCCATGTCGTCGTGGCCGTCGCTGGGATGGTGGTCGGCCAGTGCCCGGACGAAGTCCTGCAGGGGCAGGCCGGTGTACCGGGTGGCGAGGTCGGTGAGCTCGTCCAGGCTGTCGTCGATGGCGTGCCCGGGGTGTTCGATCAGCCCGTCCGTGTAGAAGAGCACGGTGGCGCCCGCGGGGAGCGGCCGGGAGTGGTTGGGGCGGGGCTGCTCGGGGTCGACGCCGAGCGGCAGCCCTGGTTCGGCGAACAGGTATTCCGCCCGGCGCCCGGGGACGAGCAGCAGCGGCGGAACGTGCCCGGCGGTGCTCCAGTGGAGCCGCCAGGCCGCACCCTCCGGTTCGATGCGCGCCAGCGTGGTGGTCGTGACCGGATTGTCGGTGATGGCCTGCAGGGCGCGGTCGAGCTGGGCGAGGACCGTGCCGGGCGGACCGCTCCCGTCGAACAGCAGGGCGCGCAGCATGTTGCGGGTGGAGGCCATGGCCGCCGCGGCCTTCAGGTCGTGGCCGACCACGTCCCCGATGACGACCGCCACGACGTCGCCGGGCAGCGGGATGGCGTCGTACCAGTCCCCGCCGAGCTGGCTGGGCTCGGTGGCCGGCCGGTAGATGGCAGCGGCGGTGAAGGGCCGCAGATCGGGCAGGGCCGGCAGCAGCAGCCGCTGGAACTGCTCGGCGCCGACGCGCACCTGCTCGAACAGGCGGACGTTCTCGATGGCGATGCCGGCGGCGGTGGCCAGGGCGACGACGACGTTCTCGTCGTTGACGTCGAAGGGCTGTCCGTCGCGCCGCTCGGACAGGTACAGGTCGCCGTAGATCTCGCCGCGCACACTGATGGCGACGCCGAGCAGGGTGCCCATGTGGGGGTGGCCGGGCGGGAACCCGACGGACGACGGATGGGTGCGGATGTGGTCGACCCGCAGGGGTTCGGGGTGGTGGATCAGATGCCCGAGGACGCCCAGGCCGCGCGGCAGGCCGGTCCCGGCCAGAGCGGCGTGCTCCTCCTCCGACAGACCGGCGGGGATGAACTGCTCCAGGTGCTCGCCGGACGCGTCGAGGACGCCGAGTGCCCCGTAGCGGGCACCGACCAGGTCCATGGCGGTGGTCACGATGCGATGCAGCACCGCGGGCAGCTCCACCTCCCGGCTGATGTTCACCACCGCGTCCAGCAGGCCCTGCAGCCGGTCCATGGCGGCCAGCATGGCCTGCAACTGCGCGTCGATCCGGCCCACCTCCGCACGCAGGCGCAGGTGCAGCTCGGGAAGGTCCGGTTCCTGTGACGCCGGCCAGGCCTCCCTTCCCGCCATCACGATCGCCCGGTGCTGGGATGTCGGCTCTCGGCCACCTTCAGCCGGCGGCATGCGGTGCCGGTCGCGGTGAAGTGCATTCCGGCCTCCTGACACGATCCTGATCCGATCGCTCGAGACCACACTCGTGACCACAAGGGATACGACGAAACAGGCAAAACGGTCATCGTGTGGAATTCAGCATGCCACACCCGGATGACGCCGGCCCCCGGCGGCGATCTTCTCCCCGGGACCGTCCCTTCAGGAAGGGCCGGCCGTCCCCCGGAACGCCCGCAGAATCCGTTCCGCCGCCGACGTCGCCGTCAGTGAGCCGTCCCGTACCGCCTGTTCCAGCGCCGGTGCGACCTCCCGTACCGCCGGATCGGCGTGCAGGCGGCCCAGCAGTTCGTCGCGGACCATCGACCACGTCCAGTCGACCTGCTGGCCCCGCCGCTTGGCGGTGAGCCGCCCGGTGGAGTCCAGCAGGGTGCGGTGCTGTTCCAGCCGCTCCCACACCACGTCCAGGCCGGCCGACTCCCGCGCGCTGCAACTGAGCACCGGCGGCGTCCAGAACGCGTCCTTGCCGTGCATCAGCCGCAGTGCGCCCGCCAGTTCACGGGCCGCGGCCCGGGCGTCGCGCTCGTGCGGGCCGTCCGCCTTGTTGACGGCGATCACGTCGGCCAGTTCCAGGACGCCCTTCTTGATGCCCTGGAGCTGGTCACCGGTGCGGGCCAGCGTGAGCAGCAGGAAGGAGTCGACCATGTTCGCGACCGCGGTCTCGGACTGGCCGACACCGACGGTCTCCACCAGGATCACGTCGTAGCCGGCGGCCTCCATCACCACCATGGACTCGCGGGTGGCCTTCGCCACGCCGCCCAGCGTGCCCGCGCTGGGGGAGGGGCGCACGAACGCGGCCGGGGCCACGGCGAGGCGTTCCATCCGGGTCTTGTCACCCAGGATCGAGCCGCCGGTGCGGGTCGAGGACGGGTCCACGGCGAGCACCGCCACCCGGTGCCCCAGCGAGGTCAGCAGCGTGCCGAAGGCGTCGATGAACGTCGACTTGCCCACGCCCGGCACCCCGCTCACCCCGATCCGCCGCGCCCGGCCGCTGTGCGGGAGCAGCTCGGTGAGCAACTCCTGCGCCAGCGCCCGGTGCTGCGGCCGGGTGGACTCGACGAGCGTGATCGCGCGGGCCACGATCGCCCGCTTCCCGTCGAGCACACCCTTCACATAGGTGTCGAGATCGATCGCTGCCATGGGGCCTACAGCTCGTGACCGAGGTCGGCCGCCAGCCGCTGCACCAGGTCGTACGCCGCGTCCGGGATCACCGTCCCGGGCAGGAACACGGCCGCCGCCCCCATCTCCAGCAGCACCGGCACGTCCTGCGGCGGGATCACCCCGCCGACCACGATCGTGATGTCCTCCCGGCCCTCCTCGGCGAGCTTCTCGCGCAGCGCCGGTACGAGGGTGAGGTGACCGGCGGCCAGCGAGGACACGCCGACCACGTGGACGTCCGCCTCGACCGCCTGGCGGGCGACCTCCTCCGGGGTCTGGAACAGCGGGCCGACGTCGACGTCGAAGCCGAGGTCGGCGAAGGCGGTCGCGATCACCTTCTGGCCGCGGTCGTGGCCGTCCTGGCCCATCTTCGCGACCAGGATGCGCGGCCGGCGCCCCTCGGCCTCCTCGAAGGCGTCCACCAGGGCACGGGTGCGGTCCACGTTCGGGGACTGGCCTGCTTCGTTGCGGTACACACCGGAGATCGTACGGATCTGGCTCGCGTGCCGGCCGTACACCTTCTCCAGGGCGTCGGAGATCTCACCGACCGTCGCCTTGGCGCGGGCCGCGTGCACCGCGAGCTCCAGCAGGTTGCCGTCGCCGTCGGCGGCCCGGGTGAGCGCGTCGAGGGCGTCCCGGCAGACGGTCTCGTCCCGCTCCTCGCGCAGCCGCCGCAGCTTCTCGATCTGCTGGGCGCGCACGGAGGAGTTGTCGACCTTGAGGACCTCGATCGCCTCGTCGCTGTCGACGCGGTACTTGTTCACGCCGATCACCGGCTGCCGCCCGGAGTCGATCCGGGCCTGGGTGCGGGCCGCGGCCTCCTCCACGCGCAGCTTCGGGATGCCCGCGTCGATGGCCTGCGCCATGCCGCCCGCCTGCTCGACCTCCTGGATGTGCTGCCAGGCCTTGCGGGCGAGGTCGTACGTCAGCTTCTCCACGTAAGCGCTGCCGCCCCACGGGTCGATCACCCGGGTCGTGCCCGACTCCTGCTGGATGAGCAGCTGGGTGTTGCGGGCGATGCGCGCCGAGAAGTCGGTGGGCAGCGCGAGGGCCTCGTCGAGGGCGTTGGTGTGCAGCGACTGGGTGTGGCCCTGCGTCGCCGCCATCGCCTCCACACACGTGCGCGTCACGTTGTTGAACACGTCCTGCGCGGTCAGCGACCAGCCCGAGGTCTGCGAATGGGTGCGCAGGGACAGCGACTTGGAGTTCTTCGGCTCGAACTGCGAGACCAGCTTGGCCCACAGCAGCCGGGCCGCCCTAAGCTTCGCGATCTCCATGAAGAAGTTCATGCCGATCGCCCAGAAGAACGACAGCCGCGGCGCGAACGCGTCCACGTCCAGCCCCGCCTCCCGGCCCGCCCGGATGTACTCCACCCCGTCGGCGAGGGTGTACGCCAGCTCCAGGTCGGCCGTCGCACCGGCCTCCTGGATGTGGTAGCCGGAGATGGAGATGGAGTTGTAGCGGGGCATCCGCTGCGAGGTGTACGCGAAGATGTCGGAGATGATCCGCATCGACGGCTTCGGCGGATAGATGTAGGTGTTGCGGACCATGAACTCCTTGAGGATGTCGTTCTGGATGGTCCCGGCCAGCTTCTCGGGCGGTACGCCCTGTTCCTCCGCCGCCACGATGTACAGCGCCAGGATCGGCAGCACGGCGCCGTTCATCGTCATCGACACGGTCATCTTGTCGAGCGGAATGCCGTCGAAGAGCTGCCGCATGTCGTAGATCGAGTCGATCGCCACACCCGCCATGCCGACGTCGCCGGTCACCCGCGGATGGTCGCTGTCGTAACCCCGGTGCGTGGGCAGGTCGAACGCGACGGACAGGCCCTTCTGACCGGCCGCCAGGTTCCGCCGGTAGAACGCGTTGGACTCCTCGGCGGTGGAGAAGCCCGCGTACTGGCGGATCGTCCAGGGCTGGTTGACGTACATCGTCGGGTACGGGCCGCGCAGGTACGGCGCGATGCCCGGGTACGTCCCCAGGAAGTCCAGGCCCTCCAGGTCACGTCCGGTGTACAGCGGCTTGACCCCGATGCCCTCCGGGGTCTCCCACAGCGGCTCCTCGGTCCCGGTCGCCCGCTTGACGGCCGTACGCCACTCCTCGGCACTGCCGCCGGTGACGGGCGTCCCCAGCTCGATGCCGGAGAAGTCGGGGATTCCCATCAGGACACTCCCATGCGGTCGAGGGTCGCGGACAGCACGGCGACGACGTCGCAGCCCGCGAACACGTAACTGTCGACGCCCGCGTACTCGGCGGGCCGGCCCGCCAGGAACACGTGCCGGGCGCCCGAAGCCTTGAGGAACTCGGCGGTCTGCCCGGCCTGTTCCTCGTACAGCGCGTCACTGGAGCACAGCACGGCCTCGGTGGCGCCGCTGTCCTCGAAGGCGCCCTCGGCGACCGGCTCGATGCCGCCCGCCTGGAAGAGGTTGGCAGCGAAGGTCGCGCGCGCGGTGTACGCGGCGGCCGGACCGATCGTCGCCAGGAAGACCCTGGGGCGGGCGCCGGTCGCCGCGAGGTGGGCGTCGGAGCGGGCGCGCAGTTCCTCGTACGCCTCGTCGCGGCGCACCCGCGGCAGCCCGCCGGACGGCGGCTCGGGCGCGGGCTCGCGCTCCACCGGCTTCTCCGCCAGCAGCGGGAACTCACTGACGCCGGTGACGGGTTCGCGTCGCTTGGCGAGCTTCTTGGAACGCTCCGCCCACGTCGTCGCCAGGTCCGTGCGGATCCGGCCGGAGCGCAGGGCGGCCGCAGGGCCGCCGTCGCCCTCGACCGAGCGGAAGTAGGCCCAGCTCGCCTCGGCGAGTTCGTCGGTCAGCCGCTCCACGTACCAGGAGCCGCCCGCCGGGTCGATCACCCGGGCCAGGTGGGACTCCTCGACCAGGATCGTGGAGGTGTTGCGGGCGATACGACGGGAGAACGCGTCCGGCAGGCCGAGGGCGTGGTCGAACGGCAGCACGGTGACGGCGTCGGCGCCACCGACCCCGGCGGCCAGCGTGGCCACCGTCGTACGCAGCATGTTCACCCACGGATCGCGGCGGGTCATCATCACCGGCGAGGTCACGGCGTGCTGCGTCTGCGCACCCGCGCCCGGCGCCCCGCACACCTCGGCCACCCGCGCCCACAACCGGCGGGCCGCGCGCAGCTTGGCGATGGTCAGGAACTGGTCGGCGGTGGCCGCGTACCGGAACTCGAGCTGCCCCAAGGCCTGTTCGACGGTGAGGCCCGCCCCGGTCAGCTCCCGCAGATAAGCCACGCCGGTCGCCAGGGACAGGCCCAGCTCCTGCGCGGCCGAGCCGCCGGCCTCGTGGTACGGCAGCGCGTCCACGGTCAGCGCGCGCAGCCCGGGGTGGGACTCGGCGCAGCGGACGGCGAGCGCGGCGACCGGCGCGAAGTCCAGGGGGGAGCCGGTGCGCGCCTCGTACCCGAGCGGGTCGGCGCCCAGGCCCCCGCGCACCGCCTTCGGGTCCACGCCCCGCTCCTCGTACAGCCGCAGCAGCGCCCCGGCCGCGGCCTCCACGTCCCGGCCGGCGTCGAGCACGACCGGCGCCAGGTCGAGGAGGACACCGTCGAGCACCTTGCCGAGCGAGGCCACGGGGAGGCCGCCCTCGCCGAGCACGAGCCAGAGCGAGGTGACGCCGTTCTCCAGATCGGTCAGGACCGCGCCGTCCTCGGCCGCCACGTGCCGCTGGCGTACGTCCCAGCCGCCCGCGGTGCTGCCCTCGGGGCGTCCGCCGCGTACGAACGGGGCGAAGCCGGGCAGGCCGGGGTCGGGCGCGCCGTCGCGCGCGGTGTACAGGGGACGGGTGCGCAGCCCGTCCTCCAGCGTCGTGGACAGGGCGTCCTCTGCTGCCGCGCCCGAGACTTCCTTGCCCGACTTGCGCAGCACGCCCTCGACCAGGGCTTGCCACTGCTCGTGTGTCGCGTCAGGGAACTCGGCGGCCAGTGAGAGCCCGTCGTCAGGCAGGACCGTCATGGCTCGGATGCTAGGGCAGAGGGCTTAAGCGACAGCAGAGCAGGGGTTGTGACGTTGCCCTCGCGTCGACTGTGACCTGTGCCTCTTCGGCGCCGGACGGCCGGTTTTCCGAGGTCAGGGGGCGTCGTCCGCGAGGTCCGGAACCAGTGCGCTCAGGGCCGCGCGCTGGGTCGGCCCGATGGTCTCGGCGAGGGCCCGGCTGACGGTCTCGGAGAGCCGGGCGGAGGCCTCCCGCAGCCGCCCCCGGCCCTTCTCGGTGAGGGCGACCTCGACGCCCCGCTTGTCGCCGCACACGGACTTGCGGGTGACGAGACCGGAGTGCTGCAGACAGGCGATCTGGTAGGTGAGCCGGGTCTTGGGGCGGCCGAGGAGATCGGCGACGCGGGTCATGCGCAGACCCTCCGGCTGCTCGGCGAGCAGGCACAGGATCAGGAACTCGTCGTGCGAGACGTCGAGGGTCTCCTTCACCACCGAGCGCAGCCGCTGTTCCACCGCGCCGGTCGCCGCGAGCAGGACCATCCAGGTGCGCAGCTCGTCGGGAAGCAGCCCGCCGCCCCCCGAGAAGGGGCACTCGGGCTGGTCGGCGGGGTCGTCGAAGGGCTCGGCCATACGGTCGAGTCTAACCGTTGTCCAGATTTGGATTATCGGCTAGCGTGAGCTCATCCAAATTTGGACCACCTTTTCGGACCACTGCGCGACCGCTGTGATGACGTGACCGCTGTGATGACAGGAGTACGACCATGACCGTCGCCGTCGAAACCGGCCTCTGGCAGCTCGATCCGACCGCCTCCACCGTCGCCGTACGGCACAAGACCTTCTGGGGCCTGGTCACCGTCAAGGGCACCCTCGCCGCGACCGGCGGCCGGGGCGAGGTCCGGCCCGACGGCTCCGCCACCGGCACCGTGACCCTGGACGCCGCCTCCGTGGACACCGGCCACGCCAAGCGCGACAAGCACCTGCGGTCCGCCGACTTCTTCGACGCCGACAACCACCCGGAGATCACCTTCGCGGTCCGCGGCGCCGACCGCCTCGACGGCGACACCGTGCGGGTCACCGGTCAGCTCACCGTGCGGGGCATCAGCAGGCCGGTCTCCTTCACCGCGCGCCTGACCGCCGCGGACGCCGAAGCGCTCACGGTGGAGGCGGAGTTCACCGTGGACCGCGACAAGTTCGGCATGGGCTGGAACCAACTGGGCATGATGCGCGGCCTGACCACGGTGACCGCCGCGCTCCGGTTCACCAGGGCCGGGGCCTGACCACGGGCCCTCAGCCGTCCTTGCCGGTCCCGGCCAGCCGCACATCCTGACTGGACAGTGTCTGCGGGGTCGCCGTGAAGGCGCGCAGCCGGATGCGGGCGGCCCGGCGGGGCACGGTGAACCGCCCGTGCGGCGCCCGGAGTTCGACCGTCGCCGTGGCGTGCGCGGGGATCGTGGCCGGACCCCGCGCCAGTGTCCAGTACTGGCTCATCCCCTGGCCCGTGGTGAACATGTAGTGCGGGGTGAGGGCGTCGTCCGCCCTGTTGGTCACCCGCACGGTCACCGCCGACACCGTGTGCGCCGACACCTGGCGCGCCGACGTGACCCCCATCCGCAGCGGCGGGGTGCCCGTCACCGCCACGGCCGCACAGGCCAGGGCCGGGGCGAGCAGCAGCCCGGCCGCCGTGATCCGGGCCGTCCGCCGGTGCGATCCGGAAAGCCGCGGGGGCCACGGCTGCCAGGCGCCCGCGAAGGCCGACAGGGGCGTGGTGACCGCCGCCGCCAGCCAGAGCGGGGTCATCATCAGGTAGTAGCCGTCCTGCGAACGGGTCGCCAGGTAGAAGGCGCACCAGGGCAGCACCGTCGCCGCCGGCCCCAGCCGCCGTACGAACAGCATGAACAGCGCGAGCAGGGCCGCCGCCAGCAGCATGCTCGCGTGGCTGTACCAGTCCAGCCGGTCGCTGCCGTCGGTCAGATACAGCGACACGCCCACCAGGCCCTGCCCGTGCAGCACCGCGCCCTGCGTCAGCGGCAGCGCGATCCCGGCCAGCCAGGTGCCCGGCTCGTGCAGGATGAAGTACGTGTTGATCAACAGCCAGACCGTGGCGGCGGTCCCGGTGACCCGCAGCACCACCAGTCCCGCCGCCCGGCCGCCCAGCTCCCCGCGGCGCACCGCGTAGATCCCGGCCAGCAGGAACGGTGCGAGGAACCAGGGCAGCTGCTGCGCGGCGCAGGCAGCCCCCAGGCACGCGGCCCGCGCGATCCCCGCCGCGCCGAGCCGCCCGCCCGCTCCGATCCGCGGCCAGCGCACCACGACCGGAATCAGCAGGACCAGCGCGATGATCGCCGGATAGCCGAGCCGGGCGTACGTCGGCAGGAAGCCGAAGCCCAGACAGGCCATCGTCGCCGCCGACCGCCACGGCACCGGCAGCATGCGCCACAGCACGACCGCGCCGACGATCAGCGCGCCGGTGCTCGCGGCCGTCGCGGCGGCGGCGCCGTGTCCCAGCCACAGCAGTGGCGCGGTCAGCAGCGGGGCCAGCGGGGGATAGCCGTACGTGAAGTCGTAGCCGCCGTCCACGGTGGGGGTGAGGGCCACGTTGTGGTTGCCGGTGAAGAGCCAGGGCCAGGGCTGTCCGTAGATCGCGTGCCCGTCGACCAGTTCCCTGGCGGCCTGGGTGGTCAGGACCGCCTCGTCGCCGCCGCCGTGGTTCAGCGCCCAGGTGCACAGGGCGAGCGTCACCGCCGTCACCAGCACCAGCAGGTCCAGCCGCGCCAGCGAGCGGGACCGGCGGACCGTCAGCGCCAGCACGCCGGTCGCCAGGATCGACGCGTAGCAGACGGAGATGAGGGCCGCGAGCACCGGGCGGTGCGTGGCCGCCTGTGTCCACACGGTCCGGGTGCCGATGAAGAGGCTCACATCGGCGAGGACGGTCAGCACGCGGTGCCACTGCGCGGGTGAGTCCGGGTCGGTGGACACCGCCGACTGGATCCGCCGGCCGGGCGTCACTCGTTGCGTTTCTGCCAAGTGCACGAGAGCGGACGGTAATCGGAGGCGGTGAGCGAGGTGCGGTCGGAGGTGAAGAGTCCGGTGTGAGGGCAGTAAGAAGCCTCGATCCGGCAGGAACCGGGGGAGATGTCGTCGCTCGACGATTTCGGACATACCCGTCAATACGGTACGGCGGGGCGCGAGAGGCGGTCGCGCTTCGTGTCGCTGTTGGGCCGAACGGGTGACTTGGCGTAAGAATTGACCGGTGCAGGCAATGAGTGCGAGTCAGGTCGGGGGCAGCCGGTGAACCATTACGACGTCACCGATGAACAGTGGGAGGGGCTCGCCCAGGTCGTGCCGCTGCGGGGCCGTGACGCCTGGCCGTCCGCGGTGAACCACCGCTCCCTGCCGGACGCGGAGACCGAGACCCGCCGCCGGTTCGTGGTACTGCGGGTCAACGTGTTCGCGGACGCCCGCGACGTCGCCGAGACGGTCATGGCGGGCGCACCCGTCCTGCTCGACCTGTCGGGTGCCGAGACGGACGTCGCCAAGCGCGTCCTCGACTTCAGTACGGGCGTGGTCTTCGGCCTGGGCAGCGGCATGCACCGCGTCGACCGGAACGTGTTCCTCCTGACCCCGCCCGGAACCGAGGTCAGCGGACTGATGGAGGGCGTGGGCGTGTCGGGCTGAGCGGTCCCCCGATCGTAGGAAGGTCCACGAGAGGTAACGGTTCGCCGCACCGGAACGGCCCTACGGTCCGGACGTGCCCGCATCTTCCATGCCTTCCGTGTCGTCCGTGCCGCCGGTGTCCGCCGAGTCGGCCGGTCCTGTCGAGCCCGTGGGGCCCGCTGGGTCTGCCGAGCCCGTGGGGCCCGCTGGGTCTGCCGGGTCTGTCGGCCTTGCGGGGCCCTTGGTGTCCGCCGGGCTTGCCGAGTCTGTGGCGTCCGCGAAGTCTGCCGGGGCCGTTGGGGCCGTCGGGCCTGTGGCGTCCGCGCGGCCTGTCGGCCTCGCCGGGCCCGTGGGGTCCGCGGGGTCTGCTGAGTCTGTCGGGGCCGTCGGGCCTGTGGCGTCCGCGCGGCCCGCTGGCCCTGCGGGGCCCTTGGTGTCCGCCGGGCTTGCCGAGTCTGTGGCGTCCGCGGAGCCTGCCGGGGCCGTTGGGGCGGTCGGGCCTGTGGCGTCCGCGCGGCCTGTCGGCCTCGCCGGGCCCGTGGGGTCCGCGGGGTCTGCTGAGTCTGTCGGGGCGGTCGGGCCTGTGGCGTCCGCGCGGCCTGCCGGCCCTGCCGGACCCGTGGGGCCCGCCGGGTCTGCCGATTCCGCCGCGCCCACCCGGCCCGCCGTGTCCACCCAGCCCACCCGGCCCGCCCCGTCCACCCAGCCCACCCGGCCCGCCGCGTCCATCCAGCCCCCCGGGCCCGCCTCGCCCGCTCGGCCCGGCGGGCCCGGCACCGTCGTGCGGCCGCATCTCTCCGAGCTGCGGCTGTCCGCGTTCGCGGGGCACCGGCGGGCCGGGTTCCCGCTCGGGGCGCTCACCCTTTTCACCGGGCCGAGCGGCAGCGGCAAGTCGACGGCGCTGCGGGCCTACGAGGCGCTGGCCCGGCTCGGGAACGGTGCCCCGCTCGCGGAGGCGTTCCCGGACCCGGCCGCCTGTGTGCCGGAGCGGGCCCGGCCCGACGCCCAGCGGCGCCGCGGCTTCCGCATCGGCTGCACGGCCGACGGCGCCGAGGGCCCGGTCCGGCTCGACGTCGCGGTGCAGGCGGAACCCGAACTGCGCATCGTGGGGGAGCGGCTGACGGCCGGCGGGCTGGTCCTGCTCGAGACGGCGCTGCGTGATCCGGGACGCAGGACGGTCCAGGCCGCCTGGCACACGGCGGGCTCCGCGCCGGTGACCCGCGCCCCGCTCCCCGACGACCGGCTCGGCACCCCGCTCCTGCCGCTGCGGGTGGCCGGCAAGACGGACGGACAGCGCCGAGTGCTCGCCGCCGCCGAACAGATGGTCGTCGCCCTGCGCTCCGTCTTCGCCTGCGACCCCCGGCCCGACCGGATGCGCACCGCGGTCCCGATGGGCCGCGGACGGCTCCTGCCCGGCTGCGACAACCTCGCCGACGTCCTGTGGCGCACCCGCGCGGAGTGCGGCCGGCGGCACGCCCGGCTGGTCGCGGCGGTGCGCGCCGGATGCGCCGGCCCCGTGCGCGACCTGCTCGCCGAAGCGCTGAGCGACGGAACCGTTCGCGCGGTGCTCGACCGGGGTGACGGCATCGTCACCGAAATCGGCCGGCTCGGGGACGGCGAGCTCAGGTTCCTGGCGCTGGCCCTGGTCCTGCTCACCGGCCCCGGCGTCCTGGACGTCGACCCGCCCGGCGAGGTCCCCGCGGCCCTGCGCACGCTCACCGTCCTCGCCGACGGACTGGACCGGGCGCTGGACGCCGGACAGCGTACGGAACTGCTGCGGCTCGCGGCGTGGACGAGCGGGGCCGGGCACATCCGCCTCCTCGGGACGGTCGGGGACGCGTCATGGGCCGCCGGGGCGGAGGGCGTGACGGTGGTACACCTGAACCCGTGACGGAACACCTGGACGTGGCGAAACTGCAGCGCCGGCTGGCCGAGTTCGCGGCCGCCCGGAACTGGCAGCCGTACCACACACCCAAGAACCTCGTGGCCGCCCTCAGCGTGGAGGCCTCCGAACTGGTCGAGATCTTCCAGTGGCTGACCCCCGAGGAGTCGGCCCGTGTCATGGACGACCCCGCCACCGCGCACCGCGTCACGGACGAGGTCGCCGACGTGCTCGCCTATCTCCTTCAGCTCTGCGAGGTGCTCGGCATCGACCCGCTGGCCGCCCTGGCCGCCAAGATCGACCGGAACGAGCAGAGGTTCCCTGCGCCGGGCGACGCGTAGCGGATGGCGAGGCGCGCGAACGCGGCGGACAGTTCGGGCGGGCCGACGACCTCGATGTCGGTGTCGAAGCGGCCGATGGCGGCGGCCAGGCCGGTCCACGACCAGGAGCCCAGGATGAGCCGGCAGCGGTCGGGGCCGAGTTCCTCGACGATCCCGTCCCGGGCGAAGGGAGCCACGGCGGTGGCGGGGAGGCCGAGGACGACCTCACCTCGGCAGGGCCAGTCGGCCGTGGTGCCGTCGGAACCACGGAACCGCCCGATGACGAAGGCGGACACGTCGCCCCCGGGAAGCTCGCGTGGGGTGAACCGGGGGCCGACGGGGGTGCGAGGGGCTACGCGGTCCACGCGGAACGTCCGCCAGTCCCCGCGGTCGAGGTCCCAGGCCACCAGATACCAGCGGCCGCGCCAGGTGACCAGGTGGTGGGGCTGGGTCCGGCGGGGCCGCTCATCGACGGCGGTGTGGTCCCGCCCGTAGTCGAAGCGAAACTCGACCCGGGCACGGACGGCGTCGGCCAGCGCCGGCAGCACGCGGGAGTCGACCGGTGCGGCGTCGGCGTCCTCGGGTGACCGCAGGGCGGTGAGGCGGAGCATGTCGATGCGGTGGCGCAGGCGGGGCGGCATGACCTGGCGCACGGTGGCCAGGGCGCGGGCGGCGTCCGCACGGATCGTGGGGTCCGCCGCGGCGGTCTGCAGGGCCACGGCCAGGGCGACGGCCTGGTCGTCGTCGAACAGCAGCGGAGGCAGTTGGGACCCGGCGTCCAGGCGGTAACCGCCGGCGGGCCCTTTGAAGGCCAGGATCGGGTAACCGAGCTCCCGCAGGCGGTCCATGTCACGGCGCACCGTGCGCGGGGTGACCTCGAGACGCTCGGCAAGATCCTCGCCGGACCAGTCACGGTGCGTCTGGAGCAGTGAGAGCAGCGCCAGCAGCCGCGAGGACGTCTTGTGCATGCGCGCCATTCTGCCCGGAGTACAGGACACGTCCTGTCCGCTACTCCTGCCAAGGTGGTCACACAGCCGCCAAGGGGCCGCCAAGAGGCCGTCACCCCAGGTCACGGCCGCCGCGCCCGGCGCTCGGTGATCCCGGCGGCACACATTCGACACACCGAACGCGAGGAGCGGGCCATGTCCGTCACCACCACCGCACACCTGAACTTCCGGGGCTCCGCGTCCGCGGCGCTGGACTTCTACCAGGCGGTCTTCGGCGGGCGCACCGTCGCCGTCACGTACAAGGACGCCGGCAACGTACAGAACGAGAACGAGGCGGACTGGGTGATGTGGGGCGAGGTGGTCGCGGACAACGGCTTCCACGTCATGGCCTACGACGTCCCGTCCCAACTCCCCTGGAACCAGGGCGAGAAGCCGTTCTTCGTCTCCGTACGCGGCACCGACCCCGACGAGATCGAAGCCCTGTGGCAGAAGCTCGCCGAGGGCTCCACGGTGGTGCGGCCCCTGGAACCCGCCCCGTGGGCGCCGCTGTACGGCATGCTCACCGACCGCTGCGGCGTGACCTGGGTCCTGGACGTCACCGCCCCCTACAACGGCTGAGCCGGCGCAGGGCGCCCGCGGCACCGCGCACACAGCGGCACCCGACGGAATATCACCTTCCGTTATTACTCTCCGAAGTCGATGAGCGCACCGAATCCGAATTGTTGTCCGCAGATTTCCGTCTTCCACTGGCTTTTCGTCTCAAGCCACTTCACTCTGGGTAGTGAACAAGGTGAGTACGGGCGGACGGACGTGTGAGAGCACGTCGGACGGACGGGGGCAGCGCATGGACGCGGTGCGACTCATCATGACGAGCAGGCGTGCCTTGGCGGTCGGCGGCGAGGCGGCGCAGATCCTGACGGAGGTGTGGCAGGCACAGGCCCTGGCCCAGGCGATCGGCAGCCGCCTCGCGGTCTCCGGCCCGCCCGAACTGCGGGGCGAGGCCCTGGGGCTGACCGAGCTGGCGGGCCGGGGCTGCGGTGTCCTGGACACCTACGCGCTGGACCCCGCCGACCTGCGCGCCGCCCGGCTCACCGAGCTGGACGACGCCCGCGAGGCCCTGCTCGGCCTCGGCGGCCTGCTCGGCGAGGTCGGTATCGCCCTCGTCGGCATCGCCAGCGCCGCGGCCGACGAGGCGACGTACTGGCAGTGCATGGAGGCCATCGACGCGGCGGACGAGTCCCGGGACCGCGTCCTGGAGATGCTCAGAAAGCTGGCCGCGAGGGAGGCGGCGCTGCCGGAGCGGGAGCCGGGCTGAAGCCGTGACCCGGCATCCGCGCGGCACGGCCCCCGGGCACGACCGAAGCGGCCGCCGCCGTGCAGGATGGAACCATGGACCTTCGAATCTTCACCGAGCCCCAGCAGGGGGCCACCTACGACACCTTGCTCGCCGTGGCCAAGGCCACCGAGGAGCTCGGCTTCGACGCGTTTTTCCGTTCGGACCACTACCTCCACATGGGCGACGTGGACGGCCTGCCCGGCCCCACCGACGCCTGGATCACCCTGGCCGGCCTCGCCCGTGAGACCAAGCGCATCCGCCTCGGCACACTGATGACGGCCGGCACCTTCCGACTGCCCGGCGTCCTCGCCATCCAGGTCGCCCAGGTCGACCAGATGTCCGGCGGCCGGATCGAACTCGGCCTCGGGGCGGGCTGGTACGAGGACGAGCACAAGGCATACGGCATCCCCTTCCCGAAGGAGAAGATCGGCCGCCTGGAGGAGCAGCTGGCGATCGTCACCGGGCTGTGGCAGACCAAGCTCGGCGACACCTTCGACTTCCACGGCACGTACTACGACCTCACCGACTCGCCCGCGCTGCCCAAGCCCGCCCAGCAGCGGATCCCGGTGCTGATCGGCGGCCAGGGCGCGACCCGCACCCCGAAGCTGGCCGCCCGGTACGCCGACGAGTTCAACATGCCGTTCGCGTCGGTCGAGGACAGCGAGCAGCAGTTCGGCCGGGTCCGCGCCGCCGCCGAGGAGACCGGCCGCGCCGACGAGCTGACGTACTCCAACGCCCTCGTCGTCTGCGTCGGCAAGGACGACCAGGAGGTCGCCCGCCGGGCCGCCGTGATCGGCCGCGAGGTCGACGAACTCAAGGCCAACGGCCTCGCCGGCAGCCCCGCCGAGGTCGTCGACAAGATCGGCCGCTACGCCGAGATCGGCTCCCGGCGCATCTACCTCCAGATCCTCGACCTCGCCGACCTCGACCACCTCGAGCTGATCTCCGCGCAGGTGCAGTCCCAGCTCGGGTGAGACCCGCCCACCGCGTCCGCCCGGGGTGAAAACCGCTGGTCACCGGAAGCCCCGGGCGGTCAGACTCGGGGCATGTTCCTGACCATCGGCACCACCGGCACCCCGGAACGCCCCGCCACCGACCTCGGCTTCCTGCTGCACAAGCATCCCGAGAAGGCGCAGGCGTTCTCCACCTCCTACGGCAAGGCGCACGTCCTCTACCCCGAGGCGGACGCCGAGCGCTGCACGGCGGCGCTGCTGCTGGAGGTGGATGCGGTGGCGCTGGTGCGGCGGGGGAAGGGCAAGGGCCGCGGCGGGGCTCCCGACGCGGCGCTCGCGCAGTACGTCAACGACCGGCCCTACGCCGCTTCTTCACTGCTCGCGGTGGCGCTCAGCAGTGTCTTCTCCAGCGCGATGCGCGGTGTGTGCAACGCCCGGCCCGAGCGGGCCGCCGAGCCGCTGCCGCTCCGGATCGAGGTGCCCGCGCTGCCCGCCCGGGGCGGCCCCGAGCTCGTACGGCGCCTCTTCGAGCCGCTCGGGTGGGCGGTGACCGCCGAGCCCGTCGCGCTGGACACCGAGTTCCCCGAGTGGGGGGACTCGCGGTACGTGCGGCTCGTACTGGAGTCCGCGCAGCTCACCCTCGCCGAGGCCCTGCGACACCTGTACGTGCTGCTCCCCGTCCTCGACGACGCCAAGCACTACTGGGTGTCGTCCGACGAGGTCGACAAGCTGCTGCGGGCCGGGGAGGGCTGGCTGCCCGACCACCCGGAGCAGAAACTGATCACCAGCCGGTACCTCTCCCGCCGCTGGTCGCTGACCCGGCAGGCGATGGAGCGCCTGGAGCTGGTGCGGCTCGCCGAGGCGGACGACAGCGAGGTCGAGGACATCGACAACGCCGTCGCCGACGAGACGGAGACCGAGGAGAAGCCCACCCCGCTCGCCGTGCAGCGCCGGGACGCGATCATCGCGGCACTGCGCGAGTCCGGCGCGGCCCGCGTCCTCGACCTCGGCTGCGGCCAGGGCCAGTTGGTGCAGGCGCTGCTGAAGGACGTGCGGTTCACCGAGATCGTCGGCGTCGACGTGTCGATGCGTGCGCTGACCATCGCCTCCCGCCGCCTGAAGCTGGACCGGATGGGGGAGCGGCAGGCCTCGCGCGTCAAGCTCTTCCAGAGCTCGCTCGCCTACACGGACAACCGGCTCAAGGGGTACGACGCCGCCGTGCTCAGCGAGGTGATCGAGCACCTCGACCTGCCCCGGCTGCCGGCCTTGGAGTACGCGGTGTTCGGCGCGGCCCGCCCCCGCACGGTCCTCGTGACCACCCCCAACGTCGAGTACAACGTCCGCTGGGAGTCCCTCCCGGCAGGCCACGTCCGGCACGGCGACCACCGCTTCGAGTGGACCCGTGAGGAGTTCCGCGCCTGGGCGCGCACGGTGGCCGAACGGCACGGCTACCACGTGGAGTTCGCACCCGTCGGGCCCGACGACCCCGAGGTGGGGCCGCCCACCCAGATGGCCGTTTTTGCAATGAGCACAGGTACCGCGACCGAGAAGGAGGCGAAGGCGGCATGACCGGGACGACACAGCACAAGGGGCGGGTCCTGCCGGTCACCGACCTCTCCCTCGTCGTGCTCGTCGGCGCCTCCGGCTCCGGCAAGTCGACGTTCGCCCGCCGGCACTTCAAGCCGACCGAGGTGATCTCCTCCGACTTCTGCCGGGGCCTGGTCTCCGACGACGAGAACGACCAGAGTGCGAGCAAGGACGCCTTCGACGTCCTGCACTACATCGCGGGCAAGCGGCTGGCCGCCGGCCGCCGCACGGTCGTCGACGCGACCAGCGTCCAGCAGGACGCCCGCCGGCAACTGATCGACCTGGCCAAGAAGTACGACGTGCTGCCCATCGCCATCGTGCTGGACGTCCCCGAGGAGGTCTGCGCCGAGCGCAACGCGGCCCGCACCGACCGGGCCGACATGCCGCGCCGGGTCATCCAGCGCCACATCCGCGAACTCCGCCGCTCCCTGCGGCACCTGGAGCGCGAGGGCTTCCGCAAGGTGCACGTCCTGCGGGGGGTCGAGGACGTCGAGCACGCCACCGTCGTCACCGAGAAGCGCTTCAACGACCTCACCCACCTCACCGGCCCCTTCGACATCATCGGCGACATCCACGGTTGCTCGCACGAACTCGAGTCACTGCTCGGCAAGTTGGGTTACACGGACGGAGTCCACCCGGAGGGACGCACGGCCGTCTTCGTCGGTGACCTCGTCGACCGCGGCCCGGACAGCCCGGGTGTGCTGCGCCGCGTGATGTCGATGGTGAAGTCGGGCAACGCGCTGTGCGTGCCCGGCAACCACGAGAACAAGTACGGGCGTCACCTCAAGGGCCGCAAGGTCCAGCACACGCACGGACTCGCCGAGACCATCGAGCAGATGGACGGCGAGAGCGAGGAGTTCAAGCAGGAGGTACGGGAGTTCATCGACTCTCTGGTCAGCCACTACGTCCTCGACGGCGGCCGGCTCGTGGTCTGCCACGCGGGTCTGCCGGAGAAGTACCACGGCCGTACCTCCGGCCGGGTCCGCTCGCACGCGCTGTACGGGGAGACCACGGGCGAGACCGACGAGTTCGGGCTGCCGGTGCGCTACCCGTGGGCGGAGGACTACCGGGGCCGGGCGGCGGTCGTCTACGGCCACACACCCGTGCCCGAGGCCACCTGGCTGAACAACACCATCTGCCTGGACACCGGCGCCGTCTTCGGCGGCAAGCTGACCGCGCTGCGCTGGCCGGAGCGCGAGCTGGCCGACGTACCGGCCGAGCGGGTCTGGTACGAGCCGGCCAGGCCGCTGCGGACCGAGGCGCCGGGCGGGCACGACGGACGGCCGCTCGACCTGGGCGACGTGCACGGCCGCCGGGTGGTCGAGACCCGGCACGCGGGCCGGGTGTCCGTCCGTGAGGAGAACGCGGCCGCGGCACTGGAGGTCATGAGCCGGTTCGCCGTCGACCCGAGGCTGCTGCCGTACCTGCCGCCGACCATGGCGCCGACGGCGACCTCGCAGGCGGAGGGATATTTGGAGCACCCGGCGGAGGCCTTCGCGCAGTACGCGGCGGACGGCGTCGAGCGGGTCGTGTGCGAGGAGAAGCACATGGGCTCGCGGGCGGTGGCGCTGGTGTGCCGGGACGCGGACGCGGCGCGCGCGAGGTTCGGAGTGGAGGGCCCTACCGGCTCGCTCTACACCCGCACCGGCCGGCCCTTCTTCGACGACCAGGAGGTGACCGAGGAGATCCTCGGACGTCTGCGGTCGGCGGCCGACGCGGTCGGCCTCTGGGACGAACTCGGAACGGACTGGCTGCTGCTGGACGCCGAGCTGATGCCGTGGTCGCTGAAGGCCTCCGGGCTGCTGCGGTCGCAGTACGCGGCCGTGGGCGCCGCCTCCGGCGCGGTGTTCCCACCCGCCCTGGCCGCTCTTCAGGGCGCGGCGGCGCGCGGCGTGGACGTCACCGACCTGCTCGCCCGGCAGCGCGAACGGGCCGACGCCGCGGCCGCGTTCACCGAGGCCTACCGGCGCTACTGCTGGCCGACCGAGGGCCTGGACGGCGTACGCCTGGCGCCGTTCCAGCTCCTGGCCGTCCAGGGCCGCAGCCTCGCCGCCCTGCCGCACGACGAGCAACTCGCCCTGCTCGACCGGCTGGTGGAGCACGACGGCAGCGGCCTGCTGCAGACGACCCGGCGGCTCTACGTCGACACCGGTGACCCGGAGTCGGTGCGGGCGGGCGTCGACTGGTGGCTGGAGATGACCGGCCGCGGCGGCGAGGGCATGGTCGTCAAGCCGCTGGGCGCCGTCGTCCGCAGCGCGGAGGGCCGGCTGGTCCAGCCCGGGATCAAGTGCCGGGGGCGGGAGTACCTGCGGATCATCTACGGTCCGGAGTACACGCGTCCCGACAACCTGGCGCGTCTGCGCACCCGCTTCCTGAACCACAAGCGGTCGCTGGCGATCCGCGAGTACGCGCTGGGTCTTGAGGCCCTGGACCGGCTCGCGGACGGTGAGCCGCTGTGGCGGGTGCACGAGGCGGTGTTCGGGGTGCTGGCGCTGGAGTCGGAGCCGGTGGACCCCAGGCTGTGAGCACACTCATCCCTTGCGGGCGTGCCGCAGTTCACGGGTGACGGCCTGCTCGCTCTGGCCGAGGATCGCCTTCTCCATGCTGTGGTCGTCCGAGCGGGAGAAGCGCTCGCCCTGGGCGACGTCCTCCTTGCTCAGCACGCGTCCGCACCACTCGCCCTGGTCGCCCGTGTGATCGTCGAAGGGCACGGCGGCGCCCTCCCCGAGGACGGTCCACCCGTCGTCGGTCCAGCGCAGGGCGAGGAGATAGGTGTGGCCGGTCTCCAGCCGGGGGGCGTCGGTGGCCGTCCGCTTCAGGCGGCTGCCGCTCTTGTACACCCGCCAGCCCGGGGCGGTCATGTCGAAGCTCTTGTCCAGTGGTTTCGCCGAACGCCGGCTGGACCAGAGGAGGTCGTCCGTGCGGAACGTCACCGCGCGGTCGGCGTCGTAGCGGAGAGGACCCTTGGTGTACTCATGACGGTTGGTCTCCCGCTCCCGCACCGGGGTGGCCACGGCGACGTGGTCGGCGTAGGTGACCCAGTCCTCGGCGGTCTGGGACGGGTACGGGTCGCTGCTGACTCCGCAGCCGGCCACCGTGGTCAGACCGGTTCTGCCGACCAGGACACCGGCGGCGATCCCGGCGACGGCCAGGACGGCGGCGACGGGCCTGCTGAGGAAAACCCTTGACGGCATGGCTGAACACCCTCCCCGTGGCGACACGGTTCCCCCGGTCGCTGAATGACGTGCGTGATGACGGAGTGGTCAGGCTCCGCTCGGCGTGGCGATCACTGTAGGTACATCGAGGCGTAGTTGATCAAGGGTCAGCTTTGTCCCGGAACACACTTGTGACACACAGACACCCGTCCATAATGTGGACGCCCGTACACGCAAGGCTGTTCGAAATCACGCGTCCCTGGGGAGTGGACATGGAGATCAAGAAGGTCGTCGTGCGGGAGGACCGGAGTACCGGCCGCCGGCCTGCCATCCTGGAGAAACGGCCGACCCGCTGACCGGGGGGCCGGCGTGAGAGTGCACCTCGTGACGATGCCCTGGCATCCGATCGACCTGCCGTCACTGCAACTGGGCCTGCTGCACCGGCTGGTGCGGCAGGCCCGCCCGTGTGACGAGGTGACGGAGTTCCACGGTTCGCTGCGCTGGGCGGAGTTCCTGCTGGAACGCTCGGGCGGGCGGCTGCGGCCCGCGGACTACGTGGAGGTCGGCAGCGACTCGATCTTCCACGGCCTCGGCGACTGGGTCTTCTCCGGCGTCCTGTACGACGACCCCGACTGGGGGACCGCGCGGCTGCGGGACTACGCCGCGGCGCGCGGCGTCTTCATCGACACCGCGCTCGCCATGCGCCCGTACGCGGCCGGGTTCATCGCCCGGTGCGCGACCGAGGTGCTGGCCGCCGAACCCGATGTCGTCGGGTTCACCACCACCTTCATGCAGAACGTCGCCTCGCTGGCCCTGGCGCGGGAGCTCAAGCGCCGACGCCCCGGGCTGGCCGTCGTGTTCGGCGGCAGCAACTGCGACGGGCCCATGGGGCACGCCCTGCACCGCAACCACCCCTTCGTGGACCACGTGGTGCGCGGCGAGGGCGAGTACGCCTTCCCGGCCCTCCTGCGCCACCTGGACCAGGGCACACCCCCGGCGGATGTCCCTGGCCTGTGCTGGTGGGACGGCCACACGTCCCGCGCCAACCCGGAGACCCGGCGCACGGTGGCGCCGGCCGACATACCGTCGCCGGACTACGACCAGTGGCAGACCGCCCTGGAGGCGTCCCCGGTCGTGGAGTACGTCCATCCGAAGCTGGTCGTGGAAGGGGCCCGGGGCTGCTGGTGGGGCGAGAAGCACCACTGCACGTTCTGCGGGCTCAACGGCTCGTCCATGGCCTTCCGCGCCAAACCGGGGGAGCGGCTGTGGGACGAGATCGACCGTCTCGTCCGCCGCCACCGCATCCTCGACGTCGTCACGGTCGACAACATCATCGACATGGCCTACTTCCGGGACTTCCTGCCCCGTGTCGTCGACAGCGGCTGGGACCTGCGGCTGCACTACGAGGTCAAGTCCAATCTCACCCGCGACCAGCTCGGCCTCCTCGGCCGCTCGGGCACGGTGCACATCCAGCCCGGCATCGAGAGCCTGGGCAGCCGGGTCCTGGACCTGATGGACAAGGGGGTCACCGGTGCCCGCAACGTCCGCACCCTCAGGGAGTGCGAGAACCACTCGCTCACCTGCTCCTGGAACCTCCTCTACGGCTTCCCCGGGGAGACGGCGGAGGACTACGAACCGGTGATCGACCAGCTCCCGGCCCTCGTCCACCTCCAGCCGCCGAGCGGCGCCCACCGCATCCAACTGGAGCGGTTCAGCCCGCACTTCACCGACCCGGACCTCGGCTTCGGCAAGCGGCGCCCGGCCGCGATGTACGGCCATGTCTACGACCTGCCCGAGGACGAACTCGCCGACCTGGTCTATCTGTTCGACACCGAGGACGCAGGTATAGGGGGCCCGGTCGAGCGGCGCCTGAAGGAGGCGGTCGCCCAGTGGCGGGCCGGGCATCCGCACTCCCGGCTGGAATACGAAGAGGAGGCGGCGGACCGCGAGGGGGAGGGTGCCCTCCTGGTCCATGACCGCCGGCACGGCCGGCCGCACACCACCCACCGCTTCACCGGCTGGGCCGCGGCCGCCCTGCGCCATCTCGAGGACGGCCGCACCGAGCCGGCGCTGCACCGGCTGCTGACGGCCGACGGCCACGACGTCCCCTCCGGCACGCTCACCGCCTGGCTGCACCGCGCCCTCGCCCTCGGCCTGCTCTTCCGTGACGGCCGGACGTACGTCTCCCTGCCCACCTGGGACGCTCCGGTCCGCCTGCCCGACGGGGCGGGGGTGACCGGATGAGCGCGCTGCCCACCGACGTCCCGCACCGCGTCACCGGGCGCGGGGTCGAGGTGCACGAGCCGTTGCGGCTGGACGCGGGGGGCCGGGAGTCGGCGGAGGCGGTGCGGTTCCTGCGCGAGTGTCAGGGCCGCGGGCTCACCGTCGCCTGGGAGGCGGCCGACACGCAGCTCCCGTACGACATCCGGAACCTGCGCCACCTGCCGCCCCCGGCGCGACGCCGCGACGAGCCGGAGGAGCTGACCGCCTGGCGGGCCGGGCACCGCCACGGGCTGCTCTACCACCGGCGCGGCCCGGACTTCGTCAGCGTCCTGGACCGCAGGGAACCCGGCGCCGCCGCACGGATCACCCTCGACCACCCGGCGCTGTTCGCCGCCTTCCACACCTTGCTGGAGCCCACGCCCCTCGGCGAGCTGTCCCCCGCCGAGCGGACGGCCACCGACCTGCTGGCCGCAGAGCGGCTGGCCCTGGTCACCGACGGCTGGGCGGTGACCCTGCCGCCCCGCATCCGGCGCTGGCCCGTCCCCTGCACCGCCGTGTGAACCGCCGTCAGCCCACCAGGCGCAGCCGCCGCCCGCAGACGCCCACCCGGACCGTCTGCCCCCAGGTGAGCTCCAGCGCGTCGCTCTCGATGCCGTCGCCGAACGCGACGAGACGGTCGGACTCGACGGTGACCGAAAGGGCGGCGGCGGCCGTGAGTTCCCCGGCGACCAGGGATGTCCCCGTGGCGGGTGACGGCCAGGCCTCCCGCACGAACCACACCAGGCGGTCCTCGGCCGGCCCGGGCAGGGTGAGGCGGCTGCCCCGCTCCTGCCACACCGACCGCAGCCACCCGCTCGCCCCCGTCCCCGTGCCCACCAGCACCCCGGAGGAGGCCTGGGCCTCGACGACACCCCCGTCGCCGTCGAGGCCCAGGCGGTAGCGGGCCGTCTGGTGACCGGCCGCCCCGAGGTAGATCTCGTTGAGCGCGACCAGCCGCTGCGTGTCGTCGGCGACGGCCTCGACCATCGTGAGCTCCTCTACGCCGGTGCCCCGGGCCGGGACGGCCGGCAGCAGGACCGCGGCGTCCTCGGGCCGGTGCCGCACCAGCACCCCCGGATTGCGGCCGGGGTCGGTGTCGATGCCCACCACCGGCTGGCCCGCGAGGTACTTGGCCACGTTCGCCACCAGCCCGTCCTGGCCGACCACCACGACCACGTCCTCGGGTCCGAACAGGAAACGGTCCAGATCGCCCCGCTCGACCGTGGTCTGCCGCCAGGCCGGCGGCACCGTCGAGGCGACCTCGGCCAGCGCCCGCCGGGTGCGGTGGTGGCGGCCGGCCACCTCCTCGACGGCCCGGCCCCGGGAGGCGAGGAAGAAGGCGGCCTGCCCGTGCGTGCCGTGCCGGGCCAGCAACTCCTCGTACTCCGTGGTCCGGTGGACCAGCACGGCGCGTGGGGCGAGGCTCACGCCGGCCGCCCGGTCCCCAGCTTCGCGAGCAGCCCCGTCAGCACGTCCGGCGACACCGTCAGGCTGTCGATCCGCGGCAGGTTCTCGGCCAGCCGGGTTCCCGTGAGGGCGTGCAGCGTCCGGGTGTCGACCTCCGCGTGCACCCGCAACCAGGCCGCCTGCGCCTCGGCCCGCGCCGCGCCGACCTCGCGCGCGCCCTCGGCCTCGGCACGGGCCAGCCGCACCGACCGCGCGGCCTCCGCCTCCGCGAGTTTCACCGTGCGCGCCGCCTCGGCCTGCGCACGTACCGCGTCCGCCGCCGCGTGCTCCTCGGCCTCGCGGCGGGTGTTGGTGCCGCGCTGCTCGACCAACTGCTCTTCCCGACGGGCGAGTTCGATCTGGCTTGCCAGTTCGTTCTCGGCGATCGCCCGCTCTCGCTCGACGGCCACCGCCCGCCGTTCGTAGGTCGCCCGGTCGGCCTCCTGCTGGATCTGCTCGCGCGCCGGCGTCCGCAGCGCCCGCTCCACCTCCGGCTCGGGACGCAGCGCCATCACCCGGACGGCGACGACCTCGATACCGGTCGCCGGGAGCCGCGGTTCCGCGCCCAGTCCTGCCGCGATCCGCTCGCGCACGGCCGTCACGCCGTCCACCAGCGCGGCCGCCAGGGGAGTACGGGCCAGTACGTCCAGGGCGTGCTGCTGAGCCGTCTCGGTCAGCAGTGTGCCCAGTTGCTCCAGCGGGGCGCCCCGCCACACACCGGTGTCCGGGTCTATGGAGAAGTCCAGCCGGGCGGCGGCCACGGCCGGGTCGCTGATCCGGTAGGTCACCGTGGCCTGCACCGCCACGTCCTGGAAGTCGGCCGTGCGGGCGTGGAAGGTCATCGCCAGCTCCCGGTCGTCCACCGGCACCTCGGACAGCGCGGCGGTCAGCGAGCGGTACCAGAAGCTGAGACCGGGCCCGTCGTGCGCCAGCCTGCCCGAGCGGTGGTGCCGGACGTGCGCCGTCGGGGCGCCGCGCAGGTGGCGCCAGCCCAGGCGCCGGGTGATGTCGGCCATCGGATCCCTCGTTTCTTTTCGTCACGAGGACGATAATCGCTCGCGCCACTTGTCGTCAATGGGACGAGAACGAGAAACCGCAATGCGGGGTGAAATCAGAAGGCGATTGGTCAGGATGGAGGCATGGGATTCCATGTCGACTCCGAAGCCGGGCGGCTGCGCCGCGTCATCCTGCACCGGCCGGATCTCGAGCTCAAGAGGCTCACCCCCAGCAACAAGGACGCCCTCCTCTTCGACGACGTGCTGTGGGTGCGCCGGGCGCGCGCCGAGCACGACGGGTTCGCCGACGTGCTGCGCGACCGCGGGGTCACCGTCCACCTCTTCGGCGACCTGCTCACCGAGACCCTGGACGTCCCCGAGGCCAGATCGCTCGTCCTGGACCGGGTCTTCGACGAGAAGGAGTACGGTCCCCTCGCCACCGACCACCTGCGCGCCGTCTTCGAGACGATGCCCGCGCCCGAGCTGACCGAGGCCCTGGTCGGCGGCATGACCAAGCGGGAGTTCCTGGAGGCGCACGAGGAGCCGACCTCCGTCCGCTTCCATGTGATGGAGATGGACGACTTCCTGCTGCGCCCCCTGCCCAACCACCTCTTCACCCGTGACACCTCCGCCTGGATCTACGACGGGGTCGCCATCAACGCCATGCGGCTGCCCGCCCGGCAGCGGGAGACCGTGCACTTCGAGGCGATCTACCGGCACCATCCGCTGTTCCGGGAGGAGGCGTTCCGCGTCTGGTCGCGGGGGCAGGCCGACCACCCGTCCACCATCGAGGGCGGTGACGTGCTGGTGATCGGCAACGGCGCGGTCCTCGTCGGGATGAGCGAGCGCACCACCCCGCAGGCCGTGGAGATGCTCGCGCACAAGCTGTTCGCGGCGGGCTCCGCGCGCACCATCGTGGCGCTGGACATGCCGAAGCGGCGGGCCTTCATGCATCTGGACACGGTCATGACCATGGTCGACGGCGACACCTTCACCCAGTACGCCGGGCTCGGCATGCTCCGCTCGTACACCATCGAACCGGGTGTCGACGACAAGGAGCTCAAGGTCACCGACCACCCGGCCGAGCACATGCACCGGGCGATCGCCGCCGCCCTCGGCCTGAGCGAGATCCGGGTGCTCACCGCCACCCAGGACGTGCACGCGGCCGAGCGTGAGCAGTGGGACGACGGCTGCAACGTGCTCGCGGTGGAGCCGGGCGTCGTCGTGGCCTATGAGCGCAACTCCACCACCAACACCCACCTGCGCAAACAGGGCATCGAGGTGATCGAGATCCCCGGCAGCGAACTGGGGCGGGGGAGGGGCGGGCCGCGCTGCATGAGCTGTCCGGTGGAGCGGGCGGCGGTATAGAGCGGACAGAGCGGCTGTATATAAATGTGGAGTATCGTATAGACTTCCATCGTCCCGTTTCCCCGTCCCCCCGGAGCGCCCCCATGGCGACAGTCCCGACCGCCCTCGCCGGCCGCCACTTCCTCAAGGAGCTGGACTTCACCGGGGAGGAGTTCCGCGGTCTGGTCGAGCTGGCCGCCGAGCTGAAGGACGCCAAGAAGGCGGGGGCCGAGACGCGGTACCTGCGGGGGAAGAACATCGCGCTGATCTTCGAGAAGACCTCGACCCGCACCCGCTGCGCGTTCGAGGTCGCCGCCGCCGACCAGGGTGCGTCGACGACGTACCTCGACCCGTCGGGCTCGCAGATCGGGCACAAGGAGTCCGTGAAGGACACCGCGCGCGTGCTCGGCCGGATGTACGACGGCATCGAGTACCGCGGGGCCAGCCAGGAGAAGGTCGAACAGCTCGCCGCGTACGCCGGGGTGCCCGTCTACAACGGCCTGACCGACGACTGGCACCCCACGCAGATGCTCGCCGACGTGCTCACCATGACCGAGCACTGCACGAAGCCGCTCGGCGCGACCGCCTTCGCCTACCTCGGAGACGCCCGCTTCAACATGGGCAACTCCTACCTCGTCACCGGCGCCCTGCTCGGCATGGACGTCCGGATCGTCGCCCCGCGGGAGTACTGGCCCGCCGACGACGTCGTCATCCACGCCCGCAAGCTCGCCGAGGTCAGCGGCGCCCGCGTCACCCTGACCGAGGAGATCGGCGAGGGTGTGGCGGGCGCCGACTTCGTCGCCACCGACGTCTGGGTCTCCATGGGCGAGCCCAAGGAGGTCTGGGCGGAGCGCATCGCCGCGCTGGCGCCGTACGCGGTGACCATGGACGTACTGCGCGCCACCGGCAACCCCGGCGTGAAGTTCCTGCACTGCCTCCCCGCCTTCCACGACCTCGGCACCAAGGTCGGGCGGGAGATCCACGAGACCTACGGCCTGACCTCCCTGGAGGTGACGGACGAGGTCTTCGAGTCGGAGCACTCGGTCGTCTTCGACGAGGCCGAGAACCGGCTGCACACGATCAAGGCGGTCCTCGTCGCCACCCTCGCCTGATCCGCCCCACCAGGTCTTGCCTAGCCCGCCTCACCAGGCCTTATCCTGACCGGCGGCCCGGAACCACCCCTTCCGGTGCCGCCGTCGCGACCGACCCCGGCCGCCCCGCACCACCAGAAACGAGCACCACCCGCATGCCCGCTCCCCGCATCAAGCCCCCCGCGCTCCTCGTCGCCGAGTCCGGCGCCGACCGCGAAGGCCACGGCCTCAAACGCACCATGGGCCTGTTCCAGCTGATCTGCTTCGGTGTCGGCGCGATCGTCGGCACCGGCATCTTCGTCGGCCTGTCCGACTCGGTCGCCCAGGCCGGCCCGGCCGTCGTCGTCTCCTTCGTCCTCGCCGCGATCACCTGCGTCTTCACCGCCCTCTCCTTCGCCGAGCTGGGTGGCGCCATCCCGGTCTCCGGATCCTCGTACTCCTTCGCCTACGCCGGCCTCGGCGAGTCCACCGCCTTCCTGGTCGGCTGGTGCCTGCTGCTGGAGTACGGCATCTCCATCTCGGCCGTCGCCGTCGGCTGGAGCCAGTACGTCAACGAACTGCTGCACAGCCTCACCGGCTGGCAGCTCCCCGCCGCGCTCAGCGCCGGACCGGGCGACGGCGGGGTGGTCAACCTTCCCGCCGTGATCGTCATCGCCATGGGCTGCGCGCTGCTGGTGCGCGGGGTCCGGGAGAGCGCCGGGGCCACCGCCGCCATGGCAGCCGTCAAGCTCGCCATCCTGGTCGCCTTCTGCGCGATCGGCTTCAGCGCCTTCAAGGACGGCAACCTCACCCCGTTCGCGCCCGCCGGCATCGGCGGCATCGGCGCCGGCACCACGGCAGCGTTCTTCTCCTACATCGGCTTCGACGCGATCACCACCGCCGGTGAGGAGGCGAAGAACCCCCGCCGGGACATCCCGCTCGCCATCCTCGTCTGCATGGGCGTGGTCACCCTGCTGTACTGCGCGGTCGCCCTCGCCGCGATCGGCGCCATCGGCGGCGGCCAGGTCGGCGGCCGGCCCGCCGCGCTGTCGTACGTCGTCAACCAGGTCACCGGGTCGGCGATCGGCGGCGGGGTGATCGCCTTCGGCGCGGTCGTCGCCATCGCCTCCGTCGTGCTCGCCGTCATGTACGGCCAGACCCGCATCCTGATGTCGATGTCCCGGGACGGACTGATCCCGCGCGTCTTCGAGAAGGTCTCGCCGAAGACCGCGACCCCGGTCGCCGGCACCCTGATCGTCGCCGTCGTCTTCGCGGTCCCGGCCGCCTTCGCCTCGCTGGACGCCGTGATGAACCTGTGCACCATCGGCACGCTGGCCATCATGGCCGTCGTCAACATCTCGGTGATCGCCCTGCGCCGCCGCGAACCGGGCCTCGCCCGCACCTTCCGGGTACCGCTGTACCCGGTCGTCCCGCTGCTCGGGGTCGGCTTCTGCCTGTACCTGATGTACGAGACGGGCTGGACGACCTGGATCCAGTTCGCGGTGTTCCTGGCCGTGGGCCTCGGCGTGTACGCCGGCTACGGACGCCGCAACTCCCGGCTGGCGACACCGTCGGACGAGGCCGCGGACGTCGTTCCCGAGAGGAAAGCGCAGACGGTCTGAACCACAGCGACCACCCGCTGGCGGAGGGGGAGCCGACCGTAGACACGGGCGCGCATCCGGAAACACGATCAGTGGGCTGAGACACGTGAAGCAGGGCTGAGGCCGGTCGTCGGCCTCAGCCCTGCGGCGGTGGGTGCGCCGTCGAGCCCCGTCGTCGAGGAGATGGCTCGTTGCCTGCTCGTAGCAGGTGTCACCGTCACCTGCCAGGGTTCTCCGCTGCAACGCGCGACGACAACTTGTGCGTGCCGGTGCATGGGCATCGGGGAGGGAAACGGGGATGGGTTACAGGTTGGGGAGCCCAGCGCCGGCCGGCGCGGAGGTCACAGCGGACGCCGCTGCGCGGGCACCACGGGGAGTCTGAACCACACCGCCTTGCCCGCGTCGGTGGGCCGGTGCCCGCAGGACGAGCTCAGGGCCTGGATCAGCAGCAGGCCCCGCCCGCCCTCGTCCCAGGGGTCGGGCGCCTCCACCACCGCGCGGGTGAGGTTCCCGGGCGGCGCCGGGTCCGGGTCGTGCACCTCGACCCGGCAGCCGGTCGACGCCACCTCCACCACCAGCTCGATCGGGCCGGTGCCCGCGGTGTGCTCCACCGCGTTGGCGACCAGCTCCGCCGTGAGCAGCTCCGCGGTGTCGCAGTCGGCCGCGTGGTCCTGCTCGGCCAGCGCCGTGCGCACCAGCGCGCGGGCCACGGGCACCGCGGCGGCGGTGTGCGGCAGCGCGATGCGCCAGGAGGCGGGGGCTGAGTGGCGTTCGTACAAGGCGGATCCGTTCATGGAGCAGGCTGTCCTGCTTTCAACCGTATGAATGGTACGGGCCCGGCCCGAGGCTCCTGAGCCGGGCACCGCATCCGGAGCCCTCGGCCCCGGTACCGGGCGGCTTACCCACCCGGGCGGCCCGCCTCGCGTCCCCGGCCCCGCTGTTACCGGAGTGTCGACGTCCGGTGACCGACGTGACCGGACCGGAGAGAGCGGCTCGGCACTGTCGCGCACTCATGACGACAGTCACAAATGAGTGATAGCTTCATGGGGTAGAGCCAGCAGCGATACGTGAGGCACCGCCGCCCCCCGAGGAGGCCGCCCGTCATGAGTCCCTTCACCGGCTCCGCCGCCCGCACCCCGCGCTGGGAGCATCTGCGCGTCGGCCTCGCCGACGGAGTCGCCACCGTGACCCTCACCCGCCCCGACAAGCTCAACGCCCTCACCTTCGGCGCCTACGCCGACCTGCGCGACCTGCTCGCCGAGCTGTCCCGCGAGCGGTCGGTACGGGCCCTGGTGCTGGCCGGCGAGGGGCGCGGCTTCTGCTCCGGCGGCGACGTCGACGAGATCATCGGCGCCACCCTCGCCATGGACACCGCCCAGCTCCTCGACTTCAACCGGATGACCGGGCAGGTCGTCCGCGCCGTACGCGAGTGCCCGTTCCCCGTGATCGCGGCCGTGCACGGCGTCGCGGCGGGCGCCGGAGCCGTGCTCGCGCTCGCCGCCGACTTCCGTGTCGCCGACCCGTCGGCCCGCTTCGCCTTCCTCTTCACCCGGGTCGGCCTGTCCGGCGGCGACATGGGCGCGGCCTACCTGCTGCCCAGGGTCGTCGGCCTCGGTCACGCCACCCGGCTGCTGATGCTGGGCGAGCCGGTGCGGGCGCCGGAGGCCGAGCGGATCGGCCTGATCAGCGAGCTGGCCGAGGAGGGCGGCGCGGACCGGGCCGCCGCCGAACTGGCCCGCCGCCTGGCCGACGGGCCGGCGCTGGCCCACGCCCAGACGAAGGCCCTGCTCACCGCCGAGCTGGACATGCCCCTGTCGGCGGCGGTCGAGCTGGACGCCTCCACCCAGGCGCTGCTGATGAACGGCGAGGACTACGCCGAGTTCCACGCGGCGTTCACCGCGAAACGGCCGCCCAAGTGGCGGGGGAGGTGACATGAGAGTCGCCGTGATCGGCGGCGGCCCCGGCGGCCTGTACGCCGCGGCGCTGCTCAAGCGCCTCGACCCGGCCCGTGAGGTCACCCTCTGGGAACGCAACGCCCCCGACGACACCTTCGGCTTCGGCGTCGTCCTCTCCGACGAGACCCTCGGCGGCATCGAGCACGCCGACCCGGTGGTCTACTCGGCCCTCCAGCGGGACTTCGTCCGCTGGGACGACATCGACATCGTGCACCGGGGCGTACGGCACCGCTCCTCGGGACACGGGTTCGCCGCGCTCGGCCGGCGGCGGCTCCTCGAGATCCTGCACGAGCGCTGCCGCTCCCTCGGGGTGGAGATCCGGTTCCGCACCGAAGCGCCCGACGCCGCCCGGCTCTCCGTGACCCACGACCTCGTCATCGCCGCCGACGGGGTGCACAGCACCACCCGCGAGGCCCACGCCACCGTGTTCCGGCCGCATGTGACCACCCACCGGTGCCGCTACATCTGGCTCGCCGCCGACTTCCCCTTCGACGCCTTCCGCTTCGAGATCGCCGAGACCGAGCACGGCGTGATGCAGTTGCACGGCTACCCCTACGCGGCCGATGCCTCGACGGTGATCGTCGAGATGCGCGAGGAGGTGTGGCGGGCCGCCGGGTTCGCCGAGATGGACGAACAGCAGTCGGTCGAGCACTGCGCCAAGATCTTCGCCGACGCGCTCGGCGGTCGCCCGCTGCGCTCCAACAAGTCCGCCTGGACCACCTTCCGCACGGTCGTCAACGACCGCTGGTCCCACGGCAACGTCGTCCTCCTCGGCGACGCCGCCCACACCGCGCACTTCTCCATCGGCTCCGGCACCAAACTCGCCGTCGAGGACGCCCTCGCCCTCGCCGCCTGTCTGACCGAACAGCCCACCCTGACCGAGGCGCTGACCGCGTACGAGGCGGAGCGCAGGCCCGTCGTCGCCTCCACCCAGCGGGCGGCCCAGGCCAGCCTCGCATGGTTCGAGGACCTCGCGCTCTACCTCGACCAGCCGCCCCGCCGGTTCGCCTTCAACCTGCTCACCCGAAGCCGCCGTGTCACCCACGACAACCTGCGCCTGCGCGACGCCCGCTTCACCGAGGCCGTGGAGAGGGACTTCGGCTGCCCGCCCGGCACGCCCCCGATGTTCACCCCGTTCCGGCTGCGCGGCCTGACCCTGCGCAACCGCGTCGTCGTCTCGCCCATGGACATGTACTCGGCGAAGGACGGCGTCCCCGGTGACTTCCACCTCGTCCACCTCGGCTCCCGGGCCCTCGGTGGCGCCGGGCTGGTGATGACCGAGATGGTGTGCGTGAGCGAGGAGGGCCGGATCACCCCCGGCTGCACCGGGCTCTGGACCGGCAGACAGACCGAGGCCTGGCGGCGGATCACCGATTTCGTGCACACCCGGGCACCCGGCACCGCGATCGGCGTACAGCTCGGCCACGCCGGCCGCAAGGGCTCGACGAGGCTGATGTGGGAGGGCATCGACGAGCCGCTGCCCGACGGCAACTGGCCGCTCGTGGCCGCCTCCCCACTGCCGTACGGACCGCGCAGCCAGATCCCGCGCGAGCTGTCCCGCGCCCAGCTCACCGACATCCGCGAACAGTTCGCCGCCGCCGCCCGGCGGGCCGCCCGCGCCGGTTTCGACCTGCTCGAACTGCACTGCGCGCACGGCTATCTGCTCTCCGGCTTCCTCTCCCCGCTCACCAACCTGCGTGCCGACGCCTACGGCGGCTCGCCGGCGAAACGGCTCCGCTTCCCGCTGGAGGTCTTCGACGCCGTACGCGCGGTGTGGCCGGAGGGGAAGCCCATGACGGTGCGGATCTCCGCCACGGACTGGGCCGAGGGCGGCAACACCGCCGAGGACGCCGTGGAGATCGCCCGCGCCTTCGCCGCGCACGGCGCCGACGCGATCGACGTGTCGACCGGCCAGGTGGTCGCCGAGGAGCGGCCGGAGTACGGGCGGTCGTACCAGACGCCGTTCGCCGACCGCATCCGGAACGCGGCGGGCATCCCGGTGATCGCGGTCGGCGCGATCTCCTCCTGGGACGACGTCAACTCCCTGATCCTGGCGGGCCGTACGGACCTGTGCGCGCTGGCCCGCCCGCACCTGTACGACCCGCACTGGACGCTGCACGCGGCGGCCGAGCAGGGCTACGAGGGCCCGGGCGCCGTCTGGCCCGCGCCCTACCGTGCGGGCAGCCGCCGCCCGCAGACCGGCCGCACGGACGCCCCCAGGCCCCGGCTCACCCTGCGGAGCTGACCGCCGCCCGTCCTCAGGTCCTGCGGTGGTCGGAGAGGGACTGGCTCACCCCGGCCACGAACCCGGCCCCCGCGTCCCGCAGCCGCTCGTGCAGCCCCCGGAACACCGCGGCCGAGCGCGCCCCCGGCCAGTCGGCGGGCAGCAGCCGGGCGGGCAGCCCGGGGTCGGTGTAGGGCAGGTGGCGCCACAGGTCCAGGGCGAGGAGGTAGTCGCGGTAGGCCTCCTCCGGCGGGGTGTCCGCGCGGCGCTCCCAGGCGTGCAGCACGGGCGCGTGCACGTCGAGGAACGCCTCGTGCGCCTTGGCGATCGCCGTCAGGTCCCACCAGCGGGCGACCGCCTCCACGGTGGGCGCGAAACCCAGGTGCTCACCGCGGAAGAAGTCGACGTACGGATCGAGGCCGAGGCGCCGCAGGGTGTGCCGGGTCTCCTCGTGCAGCCGGGCCGGGGCGATCCACACACCGGGGGCCGCCGTGCCGAAGCCCAGGCCGGCCAGCCGGGAGCGCAGCACATGCCGTTTCTGCCGCTCCGACTCCGGCACCGAGAACACCGCCAGCACCCAGCCCTCGTCCCGGGGGGCCGCCGTGGCGTAGATGCGCCGGTCGCCGTCGTCCAGCAACTGCAGCGCTTCGGACGAGAGTTCGTACCCGGCCGCGCCCTCGGCGGTGCGGGCCGGCACCAGCAGTCCGCGCCGTTTCAGCCGGGAGACCGACGAGCGCACGGAGGGCGCGTCCACGCCGACCGCGGCCAGCAGTCTGATCAGCTCGGCGACGGGCATCGGGCCGGGCATGAAGCGGCCGTACGCGCCGTAGAGCGTGACGATGAGGGACCGGGGGGCGTGCTGGTCGGACACGTTGATCATTTTAAGTCTTCGGCATCACTGCTGGTCACCATCGGTGCGCAGGCGGAACCGCTGGAGCTTGCCGGTCGCGGTGCGCGGCAGCGCGTCGAGGAGGACGAACTCGCGCGGGCACTTGTACGGTGCCAGCTCGGACCGCAGATGGGCGCGCAGCGCCTCGGCGTCCCGGTCCGCGCCCTCCTTCAGTACGGCGTACGCCACCACGACCTGCCCGCGCGCCTCGTCGGGCCGTCCGACGACCGCCGCCTCCACCACGTCCGGGTGACGCAGCAGCGCGTCCTCCACCTCCGGCCCGGCGATGTTGTACCCGGCGGAGATGATCATGTCGTCGGCGCGAGCCACATAGCGGAGGTACCCGTCGCACTCCCGGACATACGTGTCCCCGGTGAGGTTCCAGCCGCCGCGCACGTACTCCCGCTGCCGGGGGTCGGACAGATAGCGGCAGCCGACCGGCCCGCGCACCGCCAGCAGGCCGGGTACGCCGTCGGGCACGGGGTCGCCGTGCTCGTCCTGCACCCGCGCCTGCCATCCGGGCACCGGCAGGCCGGTCGTGCCGGGCCGGATGTGCTCGTCGGCGGCGGAGACGAAGATGTGCAGCAGCTCGGTCGCGCCGATGCCGTTGATGACCCGCAGCCCGGTGCGCTCGTGCCAGGCCCGCCAGGTCGCGGCGGGCAGGTTCTCACCGGCCGAGACACAGCGCCGCAGGGACGACAGGTCATGGCCGGCGGGTCCGTCCAGTTCCCCGAGCATCGCCCGGTACGCGGTCGGCGCCGTGAACAGCACCGACACCCGGTGCTCGGCGATCGCGGGCAGGAGCTGTCTCGGGCCGGCCTGTTCGAGGAGCAGGGCGCTGGCCCCGGCCCGCAGCGGGAAGACCACCAGCCCGCCGAGGCCGAAGGTGAAGCCCAGCGGGGGACTGCCGGTGAAGACGTCGTCCGCCCGGGGCCTGAGCACATGCCGGGAGAAGGTGTCCGCGATCGCCAGGACGTCCCGGTGGAAGTGCAGGCACCCCTTGGGGCGGCCGGTGGTGCCCGAGGTGAACGCGATCAGCGCCACGTCGTCGGACGCCGTGTCGACCGCCCGGAACGGGGTTCCGGGCGCCGCGCGCGCGAGGAGGTCGTCCGGCCCGTCACCGCCGTACGTCGTGATCCTGAGGCCCGGCACACCGGCCTTCACCAGGTCGTCCACGGCCCGGACGTCGCACAGGGCGTGCCCCACCCGGGCGATCTCGCACATCGTCGCCAGCTCGTGCGGGCGCTGCTGGGCCAGCACGGTCACGGCGACCGCCCCCGCCTTCAGTACCGCCAGCCAGCAGGCCGCGAGCCAGGGAGTGGTCGGGCCGCGCAGCAGGACGCGGTTGCCGGGGACCACCCCGAGGTCACGGGTGAGGACGTGGGCCACATGGTCGACGCGGGCCCGCAGGTCGCCGTAGGTCCAGGACGGGCCCGCGGGGGTGTGGAACACCGGGCGGCCCGGGGCGGCGTGGTCCAGCAGTTCGGCCGCGCAGTTCAGCCGGTCCGGGTAACGCAGCTCCGGCAGGTCGAAGCGCAGTTCGGGCCATTCGCCGGGCGGCGGGAGGTGGTCGCGCGCGAAGGTGTCGACGTGGGCCGAGACATGCATGGCGGTTGCCCCCTTGCCGGACTGGCGCTGATGGTGGGCTCGCGCAAGGAGCGTATCGCGTTGGTGACGACAGTCAACCGAACGCGATACCGTGAGGGGTGCGCCCCGGCGCACGGGTACGGCACCGGGAGACGCGGGGAGAAACGGGAGAGGAGACCGGCGAGTTGTCCGCATTCTCGCTCGAACCGCAACAGGCCGCCCGGTGCGCCGAACTGCGCACTCTGGCCGCCGAACGGCTGCGCCCGATCGCCGAGAAGGGCGAACCGGGCCGCGTCAACCGCCCGCTCGTCGCCGAACTCGGCCGGCTGGGCCTGCTGTCCCGGCTGTTCACCTCCGGCGCGCTGGACCTGTGCCTCATGCGGGAGTCCCTGGCGTACGCCTGCACCGAGGCCGAGACCGCCCTCGCCCTGCAGGGCCTGGGCGCCCACCCCGTCCACGCCCACGGCACCCCGGCCCAGCGCGGGCACTGGCTGCCCCGGGTCGCCGACGGCAGCGCCGTGGCCGCCTTCGCCCTGAGCGAGCCGGGGGCCGGATCGGACGCGGCGGCGCTCTCCCTCGCGGCGGCACCCGACGGCCCCGGGCGCTGGCGGCTCACCGGCGAGAAGTGCTGGATCTCCAACGCCCCCGAAGCCGACTTCTACACGGTGTTCGCGCGCACCACCCCCGAAGCGGGCGCCCGCGGGGTGACCGCCTTCCTGGTCCCCGCCGACCGCCCCGGCCTCACCGGCTCCGCCCTGGAGATGCTCTCCCCGCACCCCATCGGCAGCCTCGGCTTCGACGCCGTACCCGTCACCGCGGACGACGTCCTCGGCGAGCCGGACCGCGGCTTCCGGGTCGCCATGGGCACCCTCAACCTCTTCCGGCCCAGCGTCGGCGCCTTCGCCGTCGGCATGGCGCAGGCCGCGCTGGACGCCACCCTCGCCCACACCGCGCGGCGCGACGCCTTCGGCGGCAAGCTGAGCGACCTGCAGGCCGTCGCCCACCAGGTCGCCGAGATGGCGCTGCGCACCGACGCGGCACGCCTGATGGTGTACGCGGCGGCCACGGCGTACGACGAGGACGCCCCGGACGTCCCCAAGCGCTCGGCGATGGCGAAGCTGCTCGCCACCGAGACCGCGCAGTACGTCGTCGACGCGGCCGTCCAGCTGCAGGGCGCCCGCGCCCTGCGCCGCGGCCACCTCCTCGAACACCTCTACCGCGAGGTGCGCGCCCCCCGCGTGTACGAGGGCGCCAGCGAGGTGCAGCGCGGCATCATCGCCAAGGAGCTGTACGCCCACGTGGAGGCCCGATGACCGCCGAGCGTGTCAACCCGCCCGAGCTCTCCCCGCCGACCGGCTTCTCCCACGCCGTCGTCGCCACCGGCGGCCGGCTCGTCTTCCTCGCGGGCCAGACCGCCCTCGACCCCGACGGCAAGGTCCTCGGCGACACCCTCCCCGAACAGTTCCAGCAGGCCCTCGGCAACCTCCTCACCGCCCTGAACGCGGCCGGCGGCACCCCCGACGCCCTCGCCCGCGTCACCGTCTACACCACCGACGTCGCCGCCTACCGCACCCACGCGCCCGAACTCGGCCGCATCTGGCGGAGGTCCGCGGGCCGCGACTACCCGGCGATGGCCGTCGTGGAGGTCGTCCGGCTGTGGGACGAGAAGGCGATGGTCGAGCTCGACGGGTTCGCCGTACTCCCCTGACCCCCGGTCGCGCCGCCGTCACGCGCCGCCGCGCGGCAACGCGTGACGCGCCACCGTTTGAGTGACGATCACACCGCGAGCGCCCCGTGGGCGGTACAGGTGGAGGCCGCACCCCATGATCCGGGAGGTACTCCATGCTGCCCCTGCGTCCCGTCCTCGGCGCCGCCGCCGGCGCCGCCCTGCTGTTCGCCGCCGTCGCACCCGCGACCGCCGGCCCGTCCGAGACCGTCACGGTCGACCGCACGGGACGCGTCGCCGCGGACGGCACCGTCACCGTCTCCGGTACCTACCGCTGCAACGCCGCCGACACGAGTCCGGTCTACATCGGCACCTCCGTCAGCCAGGACCGCTCCGGAGACCGGCACGGCATCGGCGGCAGCCGCGCCCAGTGCGACGGCGCCGAGCACCACTGGGAGAACTCCGGCCGGGTCACCCAGGAGCGGTTCGAGCCCGGCGCGGCCCGCGTCGAGGCCAACGTCCTGGACCTGCGCCCCGAGGACGGCGTCCCGGTACCGCACTTCCACGCCGACCGGGAGCAGGACGTGACCCTGGTCCGGCCCTGACCGCACGCGTCAGGTGGCCGCCACCGCAACACCAGGCCTGTCAGGAGTGGTGCGTGGGTGAATGTTGCGGAAGCGAACCCGCCGGATTCGGGGTCCCCCACCCCTGCCCAGCCGCCGTGACCTGCGGAAACGCCCCGGACGGGGGTCGATGTGCGGCACCGTCCGCAGCACACGGCCCCCTCGGTGGGCGGTAGCGTTCCGCCTAGGGGACATCCGACCGCGTCCGTATCTTGTCAGTCCTGTCCCCGCGGAACGCCGAAGCACCGACAGCTCAGGGCAGACAGTGACCTGGACAACCGACGACAACGAGTGGGCCCCGCGCTCTTCGGGCGGCATGCGCACCATCCCCTCGCGGCCGTCGACGGTCCTCGCCCGGTCCGCGCTGCCCGCGGGCCTGTGGATGTCCGTGGCGGGCGTCGTGCTGTTCGGGTTGGTCGGCGCGAGCGCCCCCAACTACAACACGCTCAAGGCGGCGACGGGCTGGCTCCGCCTGCCCCCTCTGCCCGGCGCCCTCTCCCTGGCCGCCACGCTGACGGCCATAGCCCTGTCCTGCCTCGGCACGCTCCTGACCCTCAAGGCGCACCGCGAGGGCTGGAGCCCCGACCCCCGGCGCCTCTTCCGCGTCGGCGCCCTCGCCACGGTCGTCCTGGCGGGCGTCACCCCGGTCGGTTCCTCCGACACGGCCAGCTACGCCGCCTACGGCCGCATCACCGCGCTCGGCGGCGACCCGTATCTGACGACCCCCGCCCAGCTGGGCGGCGGCTACGCCGATCTCGTGGGCGCCGCCTGGCGGGACGCACCCTCGGTGTACGGGCCGGTCGCGACGTGGTGGCAGGCCGCCGCGGCGTACGTCGGCGGCGACCGGCCATGGCTGACCATCACGGTCCTGATGCTCGCGGGCGCGGCCGCGTTCCTGGCCACGGGCTACCTGCTGATGCGCACCGCCGACGATCCCGTCCGGGCCGGGCTGCTGTGGACCGCCAACCCCCTCCTGATCGGCCTGATGGTCGTCGGCGGGCACCTGGACACCCTCGTCGCCTGCCTGGCCGTCTGCGCGGTCTGCCTCGCCACCCGGACCGCCGGACGGCACCACGACGCGACGGTCGGCGTGCTCGTCGGCCTGGCCTGCGGCGTCAAGATCAGTGCCGCCCTGCTCGGCGTCGGACTGGCCTGGCCGTTGCTGCGCTCCGGTACCTGGCGGCGTGCCCTGCGACAGCTGTCCGCCGCCGTACTGACCCTGGCCGGCGTGTACAGCGTCTACGGCTCGCACGCGCTGGCCCCGCTCTCCGCGGCCACACACCAGATCTCCCGACCCTCGGTGTGGCAGGCGTTCGACGGGTTCGCCACCGCGTCGCTGGGCGCCGGCGCCTCCTCGACCGTCATCCGTCTGCTGTGGCCCGTGCTGATGCTGGCGCTCGCCGCGGCACTGCGCCACCGGGCGCCGGAGGACACCCCCGCTCCCGCCGCCGTGACGTTCGCGCTCGCCTTCGCCTGGCTCCTCACGGCGCCGTGGTCGATGCCCTGGTACGCCGCTTTCGCCTGGGCGCTCGCCGCCATGTTCCGCCAGGGCCGCGCCACCGGGTACCTCGTGGTGGTCACCGCGGTCATGGCCCTGTTCCACAGCGGCGGCGGTCACGGCTGGAGCTGGTGACGGCCGCCGGCGTCACCTGACCGGCCCGCCCCGGCACTGGCCAGCCATTGACTACCTGACACTGGCTGTTCGCGCTTGGATGGCGTCCATGAGCATCGATGAGCACGAGCGGCTGATGCGCGCCAACCAGGAGAACTGGGACGCGCGCACCCCGGTGCACGTGGCCAGCCGGTTCTACGGCCTCGAACAGGGCCTCGACCCCGCGCGCTGGTTCGCCCCCTTCGAATGGGACGACCTCGGGGACCTCGACGGACGTGACGTCCTGCACCTCCAGTGCCATCTCGGCACCGAGACGATCGCCTTCGCACAGCGAGGAGCGCGGACCACGGGGCTCGACTTCTCCCCGGCGTCCGTGGCGGCGGCCCGCGCCGTCGCGGACCGGGCGGGACTCGACGTGACGTACGTGCAGGCCAATGTCTACGACGCCGTCGAGGCTCTCGGTGAGCGGCGCTTCGACGTCGTCTACACCGGCAAGGGAGCCCTGTGCTATCTCCCCGACCTCCTCCGGTGGGCGCAGACCGTCAGCCGTCTGCTGCGTCCTGGCGGCCGGCTGTACGTCGTCGAATTCCATCCGCTTCTGAACTCCCTGGGTGTGAAGCCCGCCCCAGGCCCGGGTGAGGGCTCCGAGCTACTGCTGCGCCACGACTATCTCGGCGGCCGTGGACCCGTACACCGCGATGCGACGTACACGTACACCGACGGACCCGCGGTCGAGGGCGTGCGGGACAGTTACGAGTGGATGCACGGCATCGACGAGGCCGTCAACGCGGTGACGGAGGCAGGGATGACGCTCCGGCGACTGCGGGAGTACGACGAGTTGCCGTGGCCGCGCTGGCCGCGGATGACCCGTACCCCGTCCGGCTGGTGGCGACTGCCCGAGCCCCGGATCCCACTGCTGTACGGCCTGCTGGCGCTCCGCTGAGGCGCCTCCGGCTTGGAGGGCCGGACATCAGGCCGACCGCAGCGGCGGGGCCTGCCTCGTGATCGCGGCGGCGGGCAGCGCGTTGTCCGGTTCGGCGCCAGGGTCGGCGGTGACGACGACGCCGGCCGCCTGAGCGTCGAACCCGTTCGGCCAGATCGTGAGGTCGCTCGCCAGCGCACCTTCCAGACTGGCCTCTCGCAAGACCGCGCGGCTGAGGTCGCAGCCTCGGAGGTCGGCCATTCTCAGGTCCGCGCCGGCGAACACGGCGCCATGGGCACGCACCTTGCGCAGGTTCGCTTCCCGCAGGTCCGCACGCGAGAAGTCCGCCTCCCGCAGGTCGGCCTTGACCAGGCGTGCGCCGCGCAGGTCGGCCTCGATACAGCGAACCTGGTGGAGAATCGAGGTTCCCAGCTCGGCGTGCCGCAGGTTGGCCGCTATCAGTGAAGCCTTGCTCAAGTTGACCTGGTAGATGCTCGCCGCCTCCAGGCACGTGCCGTCAAGGTTGACTTCCTGCAGCCAGAGCCCGTCGCAGTCGGCTCTTCGCAGGTCGGTCAGGCTGACGTTGAGCCACTCGGGGCGTGGCTCCCGGCGCAGGACCCCGAGGCAGGTCAGTGCCGTCTGGGCATCCGCGGCGCGGGTCTCCAACGGCAGCACCGAGTTGATCGAGGCGTCCGCGGGCGGCACTCCGGGCTCCTGCGGCGGCCAGGGCAGGTGCGTCCGAAGATACGCCGCCATGATGGAGACGACCGCCTCGTGATCGCGGACGGAGTGGTCGGCGATCCGCCACAAGGCGTAGATGCCCCCGATCCGCACGTCCAGCTTGTCGCTTCCGAGCTGGTCCACGGCCCGGCTGAAGCGATCGGTGACGTTTCCTTCGCGGGTCGCGTGCAACCCGTCCTGGCTGACGCGCAACTGCCGCCACGTGGCGTAGGCGCCGAACAGCACCACCGCGCCGCCCACCGTCTGCAGAAGCGTGGTGCGCACGTTGTTCACCGCGTTCAGCCGGTCCGCTGCGGCAAGCTGGCCGCCGGCGAGATCGTGGTCGACCACGAGACCCGGAAGAACCAGGAGCCCAACGCCCAGTACGGCAAGCCCGGCCAGTGCTGCCGACGCGATGACGACGGTCCGGGTCAGACGCGAGCGGTCACGAACAGATCCCCCCATGGGCATCGGATCTTAGGACAGGGCCGAAGCCGGTCAAGCTGCGGTCGTTCGGGTGACGCCCGGCAAGTAGCCGACAACCGCTGGGAACTGAGGGCCGGTTCGCCCCGACTACTGCGACACAAGCCTCTCAGTCCGGTGAGTACAGCCCATACGCCCGTGAACATGAACGAGGAGCCCGTATGTCGATGAACCGGCCGGTCGCCACCGCCCTGGCCGCAGCCCTCTGCCTGCTCACGTCGGCCTGCGGTGCCTCCGCGTCCGACGACTAGGCGAGCGACAGTACGGCCGGGGCCGCAGCCTCGAAGCCCGGCTACCCGGTGACCCTGGACAACTGCAGGCGCCCTGGACGACGGCAACGGATCCCTTGAGACCCGCATGCACAGAAGACACAACTGATGCCGCTGCGAAGCGGCAACGCGCCGCGGGCGGTGGCGACCTGGTGCAACCTGGCCGTAGGCACCCTGGGCCGGCCCTGGGGTTCGTCCCACCCGTTCGCCACCCCACGCCGCGTCCCAGCACGTCAAAGGGTGAGTCATCCCGGAAAGACGCCACCTGCCCAACGACCCTGGCCTTCCCGGCTCCAACAGCCCACCGTGGTCTGCGCGAAAGCCGGGACGCCGCCAAGGCGCCCCGCCCGACGGGAGGACCGACACATGACCATCCGAAGGCGCCTCGCCCCGCTCGCCGCCACCACAGCCCTCGCCATCAGCGGACTGACCGCCCTCACGCCCGCAGCCCACGCCGCCCCTGCCGGCGCCGAGGGAGTGGACAGCCACGTCTACACCCCCGACCGCTGCGGCGAAGCTCGGTGGATCAGCAGCGGGGACAAGTTCGGCGTCCGCGACGACTGCGCCGACGGTTACCGCGCCGTCGCCTACGTGTACTGGAGCGGCTCCGACGGAACCCCCTACTCAGCAGAAGTACAGGACGCGAACGGCGCCGGCTCCACCTGGGAATACAACAACAACCACAACATGCCCGAAGGCGCGGTAATCGAATTGTGGGTCTGCCTCCGCAACGGCGCCAACGGAGCGGACTTCCGCTGCAATTTCGACACCAGCGGCGTAGCGTAGCCGTCCATGCCCTGGCCCGGCTGCGGGGCCGGAGTCCGCCACCCGACCCCCCTCCCGGCTCGCACAGACGCAGGCCAGGAGGGGCGTAACGGCATTGCTCCGGAAGACCCTCAGATGTCCCGGAAGAGACCAACCGGCCCGCTGACCTGCCACGCTGGGCGGCTACGCCGCGCTGGCCTGCGCAGATGACCTTTCGGCTGTTTCACGGTCGCGCCAGTTGACGCAGTCAGAAGTCCCAGAAAAGTCCCAGAGAACTCCCGTGCCCACCCCTGGAGGGGTCAGCGGAGTGGCGTCGGCGGCGTTGTTGACGATGGTGCCGGTGGTCCCGTTCACGGCCGGCGTCGGTACGAACGCTACCGGCGGACGCACCCACGCCGACGTCTCCCACCGCACAGGGCCTCCGGTGTTCTGCTTGGCCGCTCCGGTCCGGTGGACCCCGCGATCGGCGGGTTGCATCGGGGTGACTGACGGTGGTCGGGCGACATGGTTTCCTCCTCGGGGCCGCTCCCGGAGGGCGGTCTGCACGTTCGATGCTGGAAAGCCAAGGGCCGCGACTCCTGGGCGTCGTCACCGACAGGCGGGCACTTGCCGTCTTCGCGCATCTCCCGAACGGGCTACCCCGGTGTCCTCTCTCGGGGGACGCAACCCACGCCTCAGAACGCTAGGCTCACAGTGCAAGACCGTCCGGCCCGCAACGCCGTGCGACGCTCGACACCGAACAGGTCGTAGCGAACGGGCGGGCAGCGGACCACGGCTCGGTCCCCATGTCGCTCAGCGCCGGACCTACGGGATCGTGGATGACCATGACGGAAGACCAAGCAGCACGTGAACCAGCGGGTTCGGCATCCCCCGTGCCGACGGCGCGTGCGCAGGGCCGGGTGAACCCGGTCGCCGCCGCAGCCGCTCGGCTCCGCGTGCTGACGCGCTGGTGGGGATCACGTCCTGCCGCTACCAGGGACCGTGGGTTCGCGCTTGTCTTCACGGTGCTGTCGTTCGTGGCGCCGCTGTCGCGGATCGGCGCGCAGTTCGGCACTCTTCCCACTCATGGCGCCTCCGTCGCGAGTGTGCTGCTGACTCTGGGGCAGACCCTGCCGCTTGCGGTGCGCACCCGGTGGCCGGCCGCCTGCCTCGCGGTGACGGGGGCCTCGTTCGCGGTGTACGAGTGCCTGGGCCTGCCGCCGACCTTCGGTAGCCTGGGGCTGTACATCGCGCTGTACTCCGTGGGTGCCCACCAGGACCGCTTCCGGCGGGTCGTACCGCTGGCGGCGACGGGCGGTTACCTGGTCTTCGGCGTCGCCCTGTACGCGCTGGATTCGCCCGAGGACCTGACCGACTACCTGCTCTATTACCTGGTCCTTGTGGTGGTGTGGAGCCTGGGAGTCCTGGTCCGCGGGCGGCGGCAGCAGGAGGCCGAGCGGCGGCGCCTGTCCGCGCAGATGGCCATCGTGGCGGAACGCAGCCGCCTGGCGCGGGAGTTGCACGACGTGGTGACACACCATGTGACCGCGATGGTGGTGCAGGCGGGCGCGGCACAGTACCTGACCGAGTCGCCGGACCGCCTCCACGAGTCCCTCGACGCCATCAACGGCACCGGGCGTCGCGCGCTGGCCGAGCTCCGGTTCCTGCTCGGTGTGCTGGAGGCGACCGGTGATTCGGCGCCCCGGGAGCGGACGCCGCTGCCGGGCCGGGTGCCTGATCTGGTGGAGCAGACACGAGCGGGCGGCCAGCCGGTCGAGCTGGTCGAGGACGGAGAGCAGTCGGCCATGGCCGTAGGTGCCCAGCTCACGGCGTATCGCGTCGTGCAGGAATCCCTGACGAACGCCGTGAAGTATGCCGCGGGCCGGCGGACGCTGGTACGGCTTGCGCACACCCCCGGCTGGACGGACGTGGAGGTCACCACCGCCGGGACGGCCGACGGCGCTCTCGTGTCCGCCGCCCTGCCGGGTGGCGGCCCGTACGTCTCGGGTGGCCGGGGCCTGACCGGGCTGCGGGAACGGGTGGAGATGCTGGGAGGCGAGTTCGCGGCAGGGCCCCGCCCGCAGGGCGGTTTCCGCGTGCACGCACGGATCCCCTCGGGAGGTGCCGCGTGAGTGTTCCGCCTGCTGCGATCAGGGTGCTGGTCTGCGAGGACCAGGCCCTCGTGCGTGCCGGCTTCGTCACGATCCTCTCCGCCCAGCCCGACATCGAGGTCGTGGGGGAGGCCATGGACGGCCGAGCGGCGATCCGGAGCACGCAGGAGCTGAAGCCGGACGTCGTCGTCATGGACATCCGCATGCCCCTGCTCGACGGAATCGAGGCCACCCGCCGCCTGGCAGGCCCCGACTCCCTCACTCCTGCCAGGATCCTCGTCGTCACGACCTTCAACGTGGACGAGTACGTGTACGAGGCTCTCCGCGCCGGTGCCAGCGGCTTCCTGCTGAAGGATGCACCACCGCCCGAACTGATCAACGCGGTACGCGTCGTCGCCCGCGGCGAGTCCCTCCTGGCCCCCGCTGTGACCCGCACCCTGATCGGCCGCTTCGCCGAACGCGTACGCCCCTCTGCCGCCCCCGCGTCCCCCGAGCGCGAGCGCATCAAGGTCCTCACCCCCCGTGAGCACGAGGTCCTTCTCCTCATCAGCGAGGGCCTGTCGAACGCCGAAATCGCCACCGAGCTGGTCATCAGCCACGAGACCGTGAAGACCTACGTCTCCCGCATCCTGACCAAACTGGACCTCCGTGACCGCGTCCAGGCGGTGGTCCTGGCGTATCGGGCGGGGTTGACGGGGGACGGCGACCGCGCCTGACGGCCCTGTGATGCCGGCCGGGTCAGGCGAGCGCGCCACGGCCGCGATCGCCTCCTGGCCGGACGTCCGGACGCCTCGCTCCGGGTGACGGACGCCCTCGCCCCGGGTGATCCGTGCGGGGCGGCGCACCGGCGGCAACGGCTCGGTCCGCTCCCACAACTTGCCCGCCCCCGATCCACTGGGGCCGCTCACCCCTTCTCAGGTTCGGCCCGGCATCCCCCGAGCGAGCTACCTGATGTGTCCTCTCCGCGGTGACGCGCGCGACCGGTGACCTCTTGTTGACTCGAACCGTCAACACGACGGCCTGAACAGGCAGGCCGACCAGCCGAGTAGCCAAGGACAACGCCATGACCAATACGCGCAGTTCCGCGAAGTACGGTCTCCCCGGAGGCCGCCGACTCGCCGCGGCCCTGCTGGTCTCCACGGTGGCAGGGACCGCACTGGTTGCGTGCGGCGCCGATGCCCAGGGCTCGCAACCGGCCCAGGTCGCCGCCAAGAGCGCCGGCCAGACCGCGGGGGACGCCAGGATCACCTGGGGCAAGTGCCCGGCCTTGGCCGAGGGACAAACCCGTAGCCCCCACCTGGCCTGCGGGACGTTGGAAGTTCCCCTGAACTACCAGCACCCGGGCGGCACGAAGATCGACGTGGCGGTCTCCCGGCTGTCCACCGCCATACCCGGGAAGCGACGTGGCGTCCTGGTGCTGAACCCCGGCGGGCCGGCTCTGGGCGGTCTCGACATGCCCGAAACCATGGCGTCCACCCTGCCGAAGTCCGTGCTGGACCGCTACGACCTGGTCGGCTTCGACCCGCGCGGCGTCGAACACAGCACCCCGCAGAGTTGTGGTCTGAAGGACCCCAGCGTGACCGGGCTCTTTCCCTATCCCGCCGTGGACGGCTCGATCACCAAGAACGTGGCCCTCGCCAAAGCCGACGCCAAGCAGTGCGCCGACACCGTGGGCAAGAACCTGCGGTACTACAACACCGCCAACACCGCCCGCGACATAAACCGTATCCGTCAGGCGCTCGGTGAGAAGAAGGTCTCCTACTGGGGCCAGTCCTACGGCACCTACCTCGGCGCCGTCTACCGGTCCCTCTTCCAGAACCACACCGATCGCATGATCCTGGAAGGCAACGTAGACCCCACCAAGGTATGGGCCAACCAGGTCGCGGGCACCTGGGGCAAGGGCATGGCCGACCGGTTCCCCGACGCCGCCCGCGTCGCCGCGGCGCAGAACAGCACCCTGAAGCTGGGCACGAACGTCGCGCAGGTGACCCACACCTATCTCACCCTCGCCGACCGGCTCGACCGCACGCCCGCGGCGATTCCCGGCGCATCGGTGTCGATGGACGGGCCGCTGCTGCGGAACATGACCTACGCCCTGCTTCTGCACAACAACACCCTTCCGGTGCTCGTCCGGTTCTGGAGGGCGGCCGACGACCTGTCCCACGGCAGCACCACGGCCGCCGACGCCGCGCTCCTCAAGGAGGTGTTCGCCGACTCGCCGTCGTCCCCGGGCGTCCCCGCGGACAACCAGGCCACCGTGTTCATGGCTCTCACCTGCGGCGACGCCGAATGGCCGCACAGCGTCGACGGCTACGCCACCCGCACCGCCGCCGATCGGAAGAAGTGGCCGCTGACCGCCGGCATGCCCGCCAACATCTGGGCATGCGCCTTCTGGAACAAGCCGGCTGAGTCGACTGTCAAGGTCGTGTCCGGCGGCCCGCGCAACACCCTGATCCTGCAGAACCGCCGGGACAACGCCACCCCGTGGGAAGGCGGCGTCGGGCTGCACAAGGCCCTCGGTAACGGTTCCGTCTTCGTCGGCGTCGACAACGGCGGGCACTACACCTACAACGAAGGCTCCACCTGCGCCGACAAGGCCACCGTCGACTTCCTGGCCACCGGCCACCTGCCGGACAAGGATCTCTACTGCACCGACGCCACCCAGAAGTAACCGGCCGGAACCCGGTGTTCCCGTCCTCCGGACAGTACGTGCCCTCCACTCACGCGGTATCCACGGATCGGGTCATCGCCCGTCCTGTCGAACTCGCCGGAAGGACCCCGGGCACAACCGGTGTTGGACCACGCCATGTCCTCGACGTCGGACGTCAGGATCGTGACTCGGCCCGGCTGGGCGAGGGCGGTGGCCGAGGTGATCACCGGAAGGTCGGCGTCGAGGGCGGCGATGAGCCACTCGTAGACCCTCGCGGTCGCGCTGTACGGCTTTGGCCAGGCCCTCGCTGTCCAGGACGAGGGGGCCGCTTGCGGCCTTCTCCAGGTGTGCGGACACGCCCCGCTTGCCGACCCGCTCGCGGATCGCTTGCAGGGCGCCGGCTGTCAGAGAGACGGAGATGCCGCTGCTGGGACCGTCGGTCGCGCGTAGCCCCCGTAGCGCCCACGATGCGCATCGATCGTGAGTCCGATTTGCCCATTGCGCGCTGCTGTCCTGCGGTTTTCTTCAATCTGTTTTCCGTCGACATGTGTGCGACGACGCATCACGTCGAGGGCGCGGCGACCAGAAGCCTTCGGCGGCGGCCAAAAATCCCAGAAAAGTCCCATAGGCGCCGTCACATCCCCTCCTGTCTCGCGTTCGTGCAGGTCAGGAGGGGTGTGGCGGCGCTGTTTCCGAAGACCTTCAGATGTCCCGGAAGATCTCGATCTGCGCCCCGATCGAGTTCAGCCGCTCGGCGAGGTCCTCGTACCCCCGGTTGATGACGTACACGTTGCGCAGCACCGACGTGCCCTCGGCCGCCATCATCGCCAGCAGGACGACCACGGCGGGCCGCAGGGCGGGTGGGCACATCATCTCGGCGGCGCGCCAGCGGGTCGGGCCCTCGACGAGGACACGGTGCGGGTCGAGCAACTGGAGCCGTCCGCCGAGGCGGTTGAGGTCGGTCAGGTAGATCGCGCGGTTGTCGTAGACCCAGTCGTGGATCAGCGTCTTGCCCTGGGCGGACGCCGCGATCGCCGCGAAGAACGGGACGTTGTCGATGTTCAGGCCGGGGAACGGCATGGGGTGGATCTTGTCGATCGGCGCCTCCAGCTTGGAGGGCCGGACGGTGAGGTCCACCAGCCGGGTGCGGCCGTTGTCGGCGACGTACTCCGGGCTGCGGTCGTGGTCGAGGCCCATCTCCTCCAGGACGGCCAGCTCGATCTCCAGGAACTCGATCGGCACCCGGCGCACCGTCAGTTCCGACTCGGTGACCACGGCGGCGGCCACCAGGCTCATCGCCTCGACCGGGTCCTCCGAGGGGGAGTAGTCCACGTCGACGTCGATGTCCGGCACGCCGTGCACGGTGAGCGTGGTGGTGCCGATGCCCTCGACCTTGACGCCCAGGGCCTCCAGGAAGAAGCAGAGGTCCTGGACCATGTAGTTGGAGGAGGCGTTGCGGATGACCGTGACGCCGTCGTGCCGGGCTGCGGCCAGCAGCGCGTTCTCGGTGACGGTGTCGCCGCGCTCGGTCAGTACGATCGGCCGGTCCGGCCGCACCGAGCGGTCGACCTGTGCGTGGTACTGGCCCTCGGTCGCCGCGATGTCCAGCCCGAACCGGCGCAGCGCGATCATGTGCGGCTCGATCGTCCGCGTGCCCAGGTCGCAGCCGCCGGCGTACGGCAGCTTGAAGTGGTCCATGCGGTGCAGCAGGGGGCCGAAGAACATGATGATGGAGCGTGTGCGGACCGCCGCCTCGGCGTCGATCGCCGCGATGTCCAGCTCGGCGGGCGGGACCAGTTCGAGGTCGACGCCGTCGTTGATCCAGCGGCTGCGCACACCGATGGAGTTGAGTACCTCCAGAAGGCGGTACACCTCCTCGATGCGTGCCACCCTGCGCAGCACCGTGCGCCCCTTGTTGAGCAGCGAGGCGCACAGCAGTGCCACGCAGGCGTTCTTGCTGGTCTTGACGTCGATGGCGCCCGAGAGCCGGCGCCCGCCGACCACGCGCAGATGCATCGGGCCCGCGTAGCCCAGCGACACGATCTCGCTGTCCAGGGCTTCACCGATTCGGGCGATCATCTCAAGGCTGATGTTCTGGTTGCCGCGCTCGATGCGATTGACGGCGCTCTGGCTGGTGCCGAGCGCCTCCGCGAGCTGTGCCTGCGTCCAGCCTCGGTGGTGTCGCGCGTCACGGATGAGCTTGCCGATGCGTACGAGGTAGTCGTCTGCCATGGGGTTGAGGTTATCTCAGATATGAGATGGCGCCTCCTGGGGGGTCCGTCCGGGTGACGTCCCGTCAATCACCCCTGGTCGAGCGGGTGTGACGCCACCCGAAAGGTCCCGGCAAATCCATGGATGTCGTATTACGTCCGGTACTGCTGTGGGTGTGGCGCGGGCCGTTCTTGCCGCCGGTCGTGATGGACCAGGAGTGCCGGTTGATGTTCAGTCGCACACCGGGCAGGATCCGGAAACTCTTGCGGAACGTGAGCGGCATGTCTGCCTCCTCGGTGGTCGCCGGTCTGATTGCCGCTCAACCCGGATACCCCGTCCCGGCGCACCGATGGGTGAAGAGTCCGGATCCGCGCGCAGGTGTCGTCTCTGGCAGGTGAATCCTGGTCGCCGTGCTGGACGGCCCTCCGTCACATGGGGAGCGAGAGCAGCCGGACCGGCCCTGAGGGCCAGCGGGCGCCGTCGCGCAGGGGCGTCACCATGGTTCGGAGCGGCATGGTCACCAGGCGGTCTCCGGGTTGTTCGACGCGTACGTCCTCGTCGAGCGAGTGCCACCCGAGGTGCTGGTAGAGCGGCGCGAGGGGAGGCCGGCAGAAGAGGAGCGCGTGCAGAGGGCCCATCGTGCGGGCGTGTTCCACGGCGGCCGTGACGACGAGCCGGGCAAGGCCCCGCCCCTGCATGCCGGGTGCGACGGCCACCCCGCCGACCCCCACCACCTCCGTCCCGGTGTCGCCGATCGCGACAGGCAGTCGCAGCAGGCCGGCGTGTGCCACAAGACGGCCTTCGTGTGTGATGCCGAAGTGTTCCTCTTTCGGCAGCCAGGTCAGACCGGCCGAGGCGACGCCGAAGGGGTCCTCGCTCTTGCCGAGGATCTCCTCCTGATCCGCCTTCGTGTACCGGGGGAGTCATGTCACGGTCGGTGCCGCCGGGAATCGGTTCTCAGGCATTCCGACATGATGATCTCCCCGCCGAGCACTGACCAAGTGATTCTCCGCCGGTATCGGGCCGTGGGCGGGCGGCAGGCAATGGGCAACGGGGCCGGGCATGACCGTCCCGCGCCCCATGTACTAGAGTTATCTCGACATCGAGATATCTGCCGAGGGTGCACCGCAGCCGCCAGCTCGGTAAGGGTTGCCTAACTTAGCCTTACCTTAGCGGATCGGCCCAGATGCCGAGGCGGCAGGATCGTGGTGGTACGCGCACATCAATGAAGGAGACTGTCGTGTCGGCGAACAGCTTCGACGCCCGCAGCACGCTGCAGGTGGGCGACGAGTCGTACGAGATCTTCCGGCTGGACAAGGTGGAGGGCTCGGCCCGACTGCCGTACAGCCTCAAGGTCCTGCTGGAGAACCTGCTCCGCACGGAGGACGGCGCGAACATCACCGCCGACCACATCCGCGCCCTCGGCAGCTGGGACTCCCAGGCGCAGCCCAGCCAGGAGATCCAGTTCACGCCGGCCCGCGTGATCATGCAGGACTTCACCGGCGTGCCCTGTGTCGTGGACCTCGCCACCATGCGTGAGGCCGTGAAGGAGCTCGGCGGCGACCCGGCGAAGATCAACCCGCTGGCCCCGGCCGAGCTGGTCATCGACCACTCCGTGATCGCCGACAAGTTCGGCACCAACGACGCCTTCAAGGCCAACGTCGAGCTCGAGTACGGCCGCAACAAGGAGCGCTACCAGTTCCTGCGCTGGGGTCAGACCGCCTTCGACGAGTTCAAGGTCGTCCCGCCCGGCACCGGCATCGTCCACCAGGTGAACATCGAGCACCTGGCCCGCACGGTCATGGTCCGGGGCGGCCAGGCGTACCCCGACACCCTCGTCGGCACCGACTCGCACACCACCATGGTCAACGGCCTCGGCGTCCTCGGCTGGGGCGTCGGCGGCATCGAGGCCGAGGCCGCGATGCTCGGCCAGCCGGTCTCCATGCTCATCCCGCGCGTCGTCGGCTTCAAGCTCACCGGCGAGCTGCCCGCCGGCACCACCGCCACCGACCTCGTGCTCACCATCACCGAGATGCTTCGCAAGCACGGTGTGGTCGGCAAGTTCGTCGAGTTCTACGGTGAGGGCGTCGCCGCCACCTCCCTCGCCAACCGCGCCACCATCGGCAACATGTCGCCGGAGTTCGGCTCCACCGCCGCGATCTTCCCCGTAGACGACGAGACCCTGAACTACCTGCGTCTGACCGGCCGTTCCGACCAGCAGGTCGCCCTCGTCGAGGCCTACGCCAAGGAGCAGGGCCTCTGGCTGGACCCGAAGGCCGAGCCCGACTTCTCCGAGAAGCTGGAGCTCGACCTGTCGACGGTCGTCCCCTCGATCGCCGGCCCGAAGCGCCCGCAGGACCGCATCGTCCTCGCCGAGGCCGCCCAGCAGTTCGCCAAGGACGTCCTCAACTACGTCGAGGCCCCCGTCGCGCAGACCCCGGCCGCCGCCGCCTCCCCGGTCGACGAGGCGAGCGCCGAGTCCTTCCCGGCCTCCGACGCCCCGGCCTACGGCAGCCAGGAGAACGGCGCGGGCGCCCCGCAGCACGGCCAGGGCACCGGCGCCGTACCGTCCAACCCGGTCCAGGTGACCGCCCCCGACGGCACCACCTACGAGCTGGACCACGGCGCGGTGACGGTCGCCGCCATCACCTCCTGCACCAACACCTCCAACCCGTACGTCATGGTCGCCGCCGCCCTGGTGGCCAAGAAGGCGGTCGAGAAGGGCCTGACCCGCAAGCCGTGGGTCAAGACCACCCTCGCCCCGGGTTCGAAGGTCGTCACCGACTACTTCGACAAGGCGGGCCTGACCCCGTACCTCGACAAGGTCGGCTTCAACCTGGTCGGTTACGGCTGCACCACCTGCATCGGCAACTCCGGCCCGCTGCCGGAGGAGGTCTCCAAGGCCGTCAACGACAACGACCTCGCCGTCACCTCGGTCCTCTCCGGCAACCGCAACTTCGAGGGCCGTATCAACCCCGACGTCAAGATGAACTACCTGGCCTCCCCGCCGCTGGTCGTCGCGTACGCCCTCGCGGGCTCCATGAAGGTGGACATCACGCGGGACGCCCTCGGTACCGACCAGGACGGCAACCCGGTCTTCCTGAAGGACATCTGGCCCTCCGAGTCCGAGGTGAACGACGTCGTCGCCAACGCCATCGGCGAGGACATGTTCAACAAGTCCTACCAGGACGTCTTCGCGGGCGACGCCCAGTGGCAGGCGCTGCCGATCCCGACCGGCAACACCTTCGAGTGGGACGCCGAGTCGACGTACGTCCGCAAGCCCCCGTACTTCGAGGGCATGGAGATGGAGCCGGCCCCGGTCTCCGACATCTCCGGCGCGCGCGTCCTCGCCAAGCTGGGCGACTCGGTGACGACCGACCACATCTCGCCCGCCGGCGCCATCAAGGCCGACACCCCGGCCGGCAAGTACCTCACCGAGCACGGTGTCGAGCGCCGCGACTTCAACAGCTACGGCTCCCGCCGCGGCAACCACGAGGTCATGATCCGCGGTACGTTCGCCAACATCCGCCTGCGCAACCAGATCGCGCCGGGCACCGAGGGCGGCTACACCCGCGACTTCACGCAGGACGGCGGCCCGGTCTCCTTCATCTACGACGCCTCGCGCAACTACATCGAGCAGGGCATCCCGCTGGTCGTCCTGGCCGGCAAGGAGTACGGCTCCGGTTCGTCCCGCGACTGGGCGGCCAAGGGCACCGCGCTGCTCGGCGTCAAGGCCGTCATCGCCGAGTCGTACGAGCGCATCCACCGCTCGAACCTCATCGGCATGGGCGTCCTGCCGCTGCAGTTCCCGGAGGGCCAGAACGCCGAGTCCCTCGGTCTGACCGGCGAGGAGACCTTCTCCTTCGCAGGCGTCGAGGAACTCAACAACGGCACCACCCCCCGCACGGTGAAGGTCACCACCGACACGGGCGTCGAGTTCGACGCGGTCGTCCGCATCGACACCCCCGGTGAGGCCGACTACTACCGCAACGGCGGCATCATGCAGTACGTGCTGCGCAGCCTGATCCGCAAGTAGTCCGCGAGCAGTCCGCAAGCAAGCGGTACGGCAGGGCAGTCGAGGGCCGCATCCCCGGTGACGGGGGTGCGGCCCTCCGCCGTTGCCGGGTCCGTCCCGGAGCCGCGGCCGACCCGCGGCGGAACCCGCGCCAGGTCATCACCGACACTCAGGCTGAACACAGCGTTCCCCCAGGACACCGGCACAGAATCGATACATGTCTGGCATCCTCGCGTCCCGAAGCGGTCTCACCGAGTCTCCGGCCGAGGTGTGGCGCCGGGCGGGGGAGGAGGGGAGATGACCGCCGAACCCCGCATCCGGCCGAGCGGCCGCTCACTGCGCGCCCGCATGCTGCTCCTTGTCACCACCGCCCTGGTCGCGGTGTGCGCCGCGATGGCCCTCACCACCGTGTTCGTCCAGCGCGCCGCTCTCATGGGCAACCTGGACGACCGGGTGACCGACGCCGCCGAACACAGCGTGGGCGGCGCCGCGCTCCACCCGGAGCGCACCGCCGATCTGGCCTTCCTCGACGAGAACGGCCACCCGGCCGGCATGCTCGCCGCCCGGCCCGACGCCGGCGGCGCCATCCTCTCGGCCGCGGTCGTCCGCCAGGACGCGACGCCGCGCCCCCTCGACTCCGCCCAGCGCGCCGCCCTCCGCGGCGTCCCGGCCGACGGCTCGACGCACACCCGCACCGTCCCCGGGCTCGGCGCGTACCGGGTCACCTCCCTGGACGCGGACGGGATCCGGGTCCTCACCGGTCTGCCCATGGACGACGTACGGGACACCATCGGCGGCCTGGTCGAGGTCGAGGCCGTGGTCGCCGGCGCGGGACTCGTGGTCGCCGGCTGCGTCTGCGCGGTGGTCATCCGCCGCCAGTTGCGCCCGCTCGGCCGGGTCGCCGCCACGGCCGTGGCGGTCTCCCGCACACCGCTCGGCCACGGTGAGGCGACCGGGCTGACCCGGGTGCCCGAGCGGGACACCGACCCCGGCACCGAGGCCGGCCAGGTCGGCGCCGCCCTCAACCGCATGATCGACCACGTCGAGGCCTCCCTCGCCGAACGCCGGCGTGGCGAGGAACGTATGCGGCGCTTCCTGGCCGACGCCAGCCACGAACTGCGCACACCGCTCGCGTCCATCGCCGGATACGCCGAGCTGATGAACCGCGGACCCGACCGGATCGAGCCGGTCCTCGCCTGGAGCCGTGTCTCGGCCGAGTCGGCACGGATGACGGGCCTCGTGGAGGACCTCCTCCTGCTCGCCCGCCTGGACGAGGGACGCCCCCTGCACTCCGCCGAGGTGGACCTCGCCGTACTGGTCGCCGAGGCGGTCTGGGACGCGCGGGCCGCGGGCGGCGACCACGTCCGGCAGCTCGACCTGCGGCTGGACATCCCCGACGCCCCCGCCTTGGTCGTCGGCGACGCGGCCCGCCTGCGCCAGGTGGTCGCCAACCTGCTCGCCAACGCGCGCGTGCACACACCGGCGGGTACGACGGTGGTGGCCGGCGTCGAGTCCACGGACACCCACCGCGTCATCCGCGTCCACGACGACGGCCCCGGCATCCCGCCCGACCTCCTTCCCACGGTCTTCGAACGCTTCACCCGCGCGGACACCGCCCGCACCCGCTCCTCGGCCACCGGCAGCGGATCCGGACTGGGCCTGGCCGTGGCGGCGGCCATCACCACGGCCCACGGCGGCCGCATCCACGCCACCAGCGTCCCCGGCCGCACGGAGTTCACCGTCGTGCTCCCGGCAGCGGTTCAAGGCGCGGAGCGCCGGCCCGGGAGCGAGACGGCCGGGGAATGCGCAGAGGTGCGGGTGCCGGTGCGGGACTAGCCTGGGAAGTACTCGGGCGGCCCGCACACGCCAAGGACCCGCGCAAGGCCGGCGCCCGCATCAGTCCTCTCGTTCCGCCGACCGGGCGCCGCTCCGCATCGCTGACGGGCGCCCGCACCAGGCAGGAGAACGAAGATGGCTTGGAATGTGAACGGTACGTATGTGGAGAGCTGCAACTGCGACACCGTGTGCCCCTGCACCACCTCGGGCCTCACCGCACCCGCCGACAACGAGCGCTGCCAGGTGACCCTCGCGTTCCATGTCGCAAGCGGAGAGGTCGACGGCGTGGACGTCTCGGACCGCAGCGTCGTCGTCTTCGCCGACACCCCGCAGGTGATGGCCGACGGCGGCTGGCAGGTGGCGCTGTACGTCGACGCCTCGGCCGACGACAGCCAGGCGGACGCCCTGGGCAAGGTGTTCTCCGGGCAGGTCGGCGGACCGATGGCGGCGCTCGTGCCCCTCATCGGCGAGGTCCTCGGCGTCGAGCGCGTCCCCATCGACTTCGGCGACGACGGGCGCCGCCACACCGTGCGGGTGGGGGACGCCCTCGACATCGAGATCGAGGACCAGGTGGCCCCGCAGTTCGGCGAGGACGGCCCGGTCATGGGGCTGACCGGTATGTTCCACCCGGCCAACAGCACCCTGACCGTCGCCCGGTCGACGCGGGCCCTCGGCAAGGACGTACACGGCCGCTCATGGGACTTCACCGGCCGCAACGCGCACTCGGCGCCCTTCTCGTGGTCGGCGTGACCAGAACGACGGTCACCGTCCGCCACCGGACGCGCCACACCGGGCTGGTGCTGCTCACGGCGGCCGCCGCCTGGGCATGGGTGGTGCTGCGCCGGGGCGACATGGGATCCGGGACCATGACGGGGGACCTGCTCGCCTCCATGGTCACCTGGACGATCATGATGACCGCGATGATGCTGCCCGCCACGGCACCGGTCGCCTCCCTGTACGCCCGGACGGGCCCCGTGCACGAGGGCCCGCGCATGATCGCGTTCACCGCCGGCTACGTCCTGGTCTGGGCGGCCGCCGGACTGCCGGCGTACGCCCTGGCCGTCGGCGCCGATCAGGTCACCACCGCACACCCCACGGCAGGGACGGCGGCTGCCGCCGCCGTCTTCGCCGTCAACGGTGTCTACCAGCTCACCCCGTTCAAGGACTTCTGCCTCACCAAGTGCCGCTCACCGCTCGGCCTGCTGCTCCGCTACGCGTCGTACCACGGCCCGTCGCGTCACGTACGCGCCGGCGCCCACCATGGCGCGTTCTGCCTCGGCTGCTGCTGGTCCCTGATGCTGCTGCTCACCGCGTTCGGTGTGATGAACCTCTGGGCCATGGCGGGCCTGGCCACCGTCGTCGCCGCCGAGAAACGCCTGCCGCGGGGCCCGCTTCTCGCCCGCGTCGTCGGCCTGACCTCGCTGGCCCTCGCGATCGCCGTCTTCTGGGCGCCCTTCCTGGCCCCCAACCTCACGGGCGGCGGCATGACCGGGATGCGGGGCCTCCCCCTCTGTGACGGGTCCGGGGTACACGGGGGCTGCGACCTCACGGTCGTGCTTGCCTCGGCAAGGTGAGGATCTCGGCACCGTCGTCGGTGATGGCGATCGTGTGCTCGGTGTGTGCCGTCCGGCAGCCCGTCGCGCTGCGGAGCGTCCATCCGTCGGCATCGGTGACGAGTGTGGCGGTGTCCGCCATGACCCACGGCTCCAGGGCCAGCAGCAGCCCTGGGCGCAGTTTGTATCCCCGGCCGGGCCGTCCGGTGTTCGCGACGTGCGGGTCCTGGTGCATCGTCGATCCGATGCCATGACCTCCGAAATCGGTGTTGATCGGGTACCCCGCCTCGCTGAGGACCGTACCGATGGCATGGGAGATGTCGCCGATGCGGGCCCCGGGCCCGGCGACGGCGATCCCCGCGGCCAGCGCACGCTCGGTCGCGCTGATCATCGCGACGCTCTCCGGGGGCTTCGCGTCGCCCACGATGAAGCTGATGGCGGCGTCCGCGGCGACTCCGCCCTTGGAGACGGCGAGGTCCAGCGTCAGCAGATCGCCGTCGGCGAGCTGGTAGTCGTACGGCCGCCCGTGGAGCACGGCGTCGTTGACGGCCGTGCAGATGTAGTGGCCGAACGGGCCGCGTCCGAAGGACGGCGCGTAGTCGACGTAGCAGGACTGCGCTCCCGCCTCGACGATCATGGCCTTGGTCCATCGGTCTATGTCCAGCAGGTTCGTGCCGATCGTGCTACGGCCCTTCACCGTCTGCAGGATGTCGGCGACCAGGGCGCCCGTGTCCTTCGCCCGGGCCACCCGGGTGGGGTTCAGGATCTCGATCATGCGGCGACTTTCTCATGCGTCCAATAACTATACCGGCCAACTATACCGGTACGGAATGGGGGCCCCGAGGCGGAGGCCAAGGCCTGGGAACTCGCCGCGCGGCCCGATCGGGTGATGGCCCGCTCGCGGAGAGTGTCGGCGTTGGTGCGGCCGGGAACGTGGGCCAGTCTTGCCGCGGAAGAGAGGTCCGCCAAACGTGAAGTTCCGTCAGGCGGCGGCTCCAGGACCCGGCGGCCGCCCGCACCGCACCGCCATCAGCATGCGCACGGTCGTGCGCGTGCTGGCCCAAGTGGTGACCGCAGCCGCGCTGGCCGTGGACGCCTACGTGCACGCCGACCTCGCCTCTCCGTATGACCGGGTCGGGCAGCAGATCAGCCAGGGAACGTTGTTCCGCCTCGAAGCCGCCGTGGCGTCGCTGGCCGCGCTGCTGGTCCTGCTCCTCGGCCGCCGACGGCCGGTGTGGGTGTTCACGTTCCTGGTGTCCGTCTCCGCGCTGGGCGCCGTGCTGCTCTATGGGTACGTGAACGTGGGCGCTCTCGGTCCGCTGCCGAACATGTACGAGCCGTTCTGGGGGCCGAAGAGGACCGGCAGCGCGATCGCCGAGGCCGTCGGCGCTGTGACCTCGCTCGTGGGCTTTCTGATCACCGGCCCGCCGCGCTCTGCGTCCACTCGACCGCCGCCCTGACGCGCCTTGAATCCATGTGTCATATGCGAAAAAATCGGACGTACGGCACATGGTGCGAAGGCAAGCGAGAGGAGTGCCTCATGATCGCCAAGCTGCTCGCCAAGTTGTCCTTCACTCGCAACTACGGTGCGTACGGGGCCCACGACTGGGGCACGCACACCGGCGACGACAAGGTGTGACCACACGCTCGGCGGGCGCCCCGGGCTCCCGCCGGCTCCTGGCCACGCTGCCGGCGACATCGGCCGGACGGGGCACGAGAAGTCAGGGGCGATCCCATGGGCCGAGTGAATGAGCCGCCGCGGTTGCCCGGAGGCAGCTTCGCGGCCTGGAGCCGCGACCGGCTCGCACTCGCGCGCCGTGGCGCTGACGAGTGCGGGGACGTGTGGCAGTTGGAGTCGGGTGTCTACGTAGCCGGTGCGGGCGGGGTGTGTGAAGAGGTCCTGCACCGCGCGCAGGACTTCCCCAAGCCGTCCTCGCCTCTCTTCCCGCCGTTGAAGCGGACGGGCGGAGCGCCGATGCCCGAGGAACGGGTGCACGCTCGCGCCGCCCGTATGCGCGGACTGCGCCCGCAGGCGGTTGCGGCCCGGATCGGTGAGATCGCGCCAGGGACCGCTCGATTTGCCGATCACTGGCCCACGGGCCGGGATGTCGAGATTCTGCCCATGGTCCGGCCCGCCCTGGCAGAGATCGGCGTGCGCTACCTCTTCTCCGAAGACGCTCCTGCCCTGCTGCCCTTCGCCTGGCAGCTCTTCGTGGCCCGGGAGGTGCTCGTACGTCCCACGCACTGGGTGTGGCCGCGCTGGGTCCCCACACCGGCACGGCGGTTCCGCACACGGCGGCAGGTCGCGTTCACCAACGCCGCGCGGTCCGTCGTCCGCCGGCGCCGTTCATCGGGCCGGCTCGGTGACGACGTGCTGGGACAGATGCTCCTGCCCTCCTCCCGCTACGGCCCGCTGCCGGAAGAAGCCGTCCTGGACACTCTTCCCGGAATCACCGTCGCCACCTTCGAGACACCCTCCCGGGCAGCTGGCTGGATCTTGCTCCACCTGGCCCGATACGCCCAGGCCGCGGACCGCGTCGCGTCCGAAGCCGCCCTGCTGCCCGCTGACCCGGCCACGACGACCAGCACCCACCTCGACAACCTGCGGTACACCCAGGCGCTGGTACGCGAAGTGCTCCGGCTGCACCCCCCGAGCTGGCTGCTCACCCGGCGCGCCCCGCGACAGACCCAGCTCGCCGACTACACCATCGATGCCGGATCCACCGTTCTCGTCTGCCCCTACACCGCCCACCGCGACGCACGGGAACACCCCGAACCGGACCGGTTCCGGCCCGAACGCTGGCTCGACGATTCGGGCTCGTCGGAGAAACCCGGGGTCTTCCTCGGCTTCGGTACCGGGCCGCACGGTTGCGAGGGAGCCGCTCTGGCCATGGCCATGCTCACGCTCATGACCGCGCAGACAGCCCGCCGCTACCACTTGAGCGAGCCGCCCGGCGCGGAACACGGCTACCGGGTCACCACCTTCGAAGGTCTCGCAACCGCCGGCCTGCACCTGCGTGCCACCTTGCGCGGCTGAGGGACACGCGCTCGGATCACCGGCTCATGGTTCGCTCCTCGTGTGTCGCCGGTCGAACTCGTCGACGAGCATGCCCATCATGACGAGGTCGTGGTGCCGGCCGTCGAAGAAAACGTGTTCCCGCAGGCGTCCCTCCTCCGTGAAACCGAGCCCACGAAAAAGCGCCAGCGACGCCTCGTTGTGGGCCAGAACCGCGGCCAGGCATTTGTGATAGCGCCGCTCGGCGAACATGAAGCGCAGCAGCAGCACCACGGTTTCCGCCGCGTAGCCCTTGCGCCGGTGTCCGGCGCTGATGGTGATGTCGAACTCGAACCAGCCTGAGCGAGGGCCGGTGCGATGTGAGCCGACCGTACCGACCAGCTCTCCCGTGGCCGTCGCTTCGACCGCCAACCGGAAGCGGTCGTCGTCGCACTCGGCAACGGCCTGCTCCTTCGCCCAGGCACGGTAGCTCTCGGCAGACCTCGGCAGATCCAGCCGACCCCCTTGCGGCCCGTCATCGTCGGCGAAACGCGCGAACGCCGTCCAGTCATCGGGCTCGACGGCGCGCAGGCGTACCAGATTGCCGGTCCACGACGATGCCATGCCCTATTTGATCACGCTGCTGTGCGCGCGAGGCCGACAGGCACGCCACATGTTTTCCGTCGAGACGGCAATCCAAAAGAGCGCCGCTTTCGTACCCGGAATGCAGCCGCATCAGGGATATGAAGAAGCGCTGATGTACGACCCGAGCCCCGACGACGCCCGGCGCGAGCAGGTGCTCCGCGCCGCGGCCGCCTGCCCGGTCCAGGCGATCCTCGTCGACCGGTTGGAGGCACGGAACGCGCCGGCGGAGGTGTCGACGTCATGACCGGCGCCGACAACCTGCAAGCCTTCAGGCGCGATGGCCGCATCGTGGTCGTCGGGGCGTCCCTGGCGGGCCTGCGGGCGGCGGAGGCTCTGCGCGAGGAGGGTTTCACCGGATCGCTGACCATGATCGGCGACGAGCTGGGCGAGCCCTATGACCGGCCCCCCTTGTCCAAGCAGGTACTCACCGGGTGGGTGCCGGCCGGCGGCACCACACTGCCTCGACGTCGTGACATCGAAGCCGAGTGGCTGCTGGGGGTGCCCGCGAGCGGGCTGGACCTGGCGGCCGACCATGTGCGTCTCGCCGACGGACGCGACATTCCGTTCGACCGGGTGCTGATCTCCACGGGGGTACGGGCCCGGCCGTGGTTCGTCGAGTCCGAGGCAGCCCTGGACGGCGTGTTCGTCGTGCGTACGCGCGAACATGCCGAGGGGCTGCAGCGGGCCCTGGCCGCGGGGCCGTCCCGGGTCCTGGTCATCGGTGCGGGGTTCACCGGCTCCGAGATCGCCTCCATCTGCCGGGAGCGGGACATCCCGGTGACCGTCGCCGAACTCGCGCCGGCCCCGCTGGTCGGGGCGCTCGGTGCCATGATCGGTGAGGTCGCGTCGGACCTGCAGCGTGCTCACGGTGTCGACCTGCGCTGCGGTGTGAAGGTCACCCGGCTGGAGGGCGACGCCCGGGGGCGTTTTCGCCGTGCTCACTTCGACGACGGCAGCACGGTCGACGCCGATGTGGCGGTGGTGGCCCTCGGAAGCATCCGCAACACCGAGTGGCTGCGGGCATCGGGACTGGCGGCGGACGTGTGGGGAATCACCTGTGACACGGGCTGCCGCGCCCTCGACATCAATGGCCGCGCCCTCGACCATGTCTTCGCCGCGGGAGACGTGGCACGTTGCCCGAACCCCATCTACGAGTACCGGCTCATCGCACAGGAGCACTGGGCCAACGCCGTGGAGCAGGCAGAGGTCGCGGCACACAACATGGTCAGCGCCCAGGCGGACCGCCGGCCCCACCTGTCCATCCCGCTGTTCTGGTCGATCCAGTTCGGCGTCAACATCAAGTCCGTCGGCGTGCCGACCTTCGCCGACGAGGTGGTCGTCACCCAGGGATCGCTGGACGACCACCGTTTCGTCACCGCATACGGCTACCGGGGCCGCGTCACAGCTGCCGTGAGCTTCAACAACGGCAAGTGGCTGCAGTACTACCGACGGCTGATCGAGACGGCCGCACCTTTCCCGCCTCCCTGCCCGACGCCGGACCAGCCGGCCGACACGAAACCGGTGTCCGTCGACTTCCCCGGGCCCACTCTGCTCGCCCAGGGCGCCACCGTGGTTGTCACAGGACATGACCCGGGTGCGCGCCACGCCACGGCCGTGCACCAGCATCGGCGGGAGGATGGCCGGACGACCACGACCGGGAAGCCCGGCGTGCTGCAACGGATCTTCGACTACTCCACCCGGGCCGATCCCTACCCGCTGTATGCCGAGTTGCGCAGGACGCCGGTGGCCCGGCAGGAGGACGGCAGCTACGTCGTCAGCACCTACCGCGAGATCACGGACGTGCTGAACGACCCGCACCTGAGTTCCGACCTGCGCAGTCTGTCGCGTCCGATGCCCCCACCCGAGGAAGGGGCCACGTCGTCGTTCATCCACATGGACTCGCCCGGGCACGATCGCCTGCGGCGTATGGCGATGCGTCACTTCGGCCCCCCGCACACCCCGGGACTGGTGACCGGACTCGAAGGCTTCCTGACCGCCACCGTCCGCAGCCTGGTCGACGATCTGGCGGGCAAGGAGCAGATCGACGTCGTCGACGATTTCGCCTTCCCGTTCCCCGTCACGGTGATCTGTCACCTGCTCGGCGTGCCACGCGAGGACGAGCCGAGGTTCCACCTCTGGGTGAACGACATCATGAAGTCGGTCGACTACGACCCCGAGACCGACCCGAAGGAGAGGCTGGACAAGGGCGTACAGGCCCGCAAGGACTTGCGCCGGCGCCTCGGCGAGTTGGTGGAACAGCGCCACGGCCGGGAAGGAGACGGCCTGCTGGCACGGCTGGCCAACGACGACGGACCCGACGGCCGGATGACCGACGCCGATATCGTCGCCACCGCGAGACTGCTTCTCATCGCCGGCCATGAGACCGTCGTCAACCTCATCACCAACGGCATGCTGACGCTGCTGCGCCACCCGCACATACTGCGGCGTCTGCGCCACGAACCGGGCCTGGTCGTACCGCTGGTCGAGGAACTGCTGCGCTACGAGCCCCCGGTGCACATCATTCCCTGGCGGGCGGCGTACAGCGACATCACCGTCGCCGACACCGTCATCCCCCAGGGCTCCCAGATCATGCTCATGCTGGCCTCGGGCAGCCGCGATCCGCAGCGCTTCCACGACCCCGACCGCTTCGACCCCGACCGACGCGACAACCAGCACCTCGGGTTCGGCAGCGGCATCCACCTCTGCTTCGGCGGTCCCCTGGCGCGGCGGGAAACCCAGATCGCGCTGACCGAATTGGTACGCCGACTCGACCGACCCAGGCTGGCCGCCGACCCGCCCCCGTACCGACGAAGCCCCGTCCTCCGGGGTCCCATCCATCTGGACATCGGGCAGGGCGGCGGTTGACGCGGCAGCAGCCGAACCCGGCATCTCCTGATCGCCGTCGCGGAGCAGTCACATGATCAGCCGGACAAGTCCTTACGGGCCGCGATTTTCGGATGGTCGATGTCGGGGAGCCAGTCGTGCCCGGGTGCGTACTCCAGCCAGCGCCGGGTGCGGCCGGCCTCGGCGAAGCCGCGCAGCAAGGTGTCGAGCAGGGGATGGCGCGACGACTCCCGCCAGGCCAGCGACCACGCGTACAGCGGTGTCGGCTCGACGAGCGGGATACAGCGCAGGCCCGTGTGGTCCGGCAGCGGCACGTCGGCGGGGAAGACGGTGAAGCCCTCCGGGTCGGCGCGCAGGTGCCGGGCGAGGCGGTCCAGGCCCAGGTTGGGGCCGTCGTGCCGCTGCGTGATCCCGAACTCGTCGGCGAAGCGACGCAGGAAGTCCAGGCGGCTCAGTTCGGCCGGGCACCACAGGACGCTGTCGCGCAGGTCGGCCGGGCGCAGTGCGTCGGCGCCGGCCGACGAGTGGGACGGGCCGACCACCACGTCGACGGGTTCCAGCCGCACCAGCCGCTGGGTGAGTCCCGCGTCCCGGCCGTCGGGCAGCGGGTGCACCCGGCCGAATCCCAGGTCCGTGTCACCGCGGAGCAGCGCCTGCGCCACTGACGGCCAGTCACGTCCCGGGCCCGGCTCCCACCGCACCGCGCCGAACTCCACTACCGCCTCGGCGACCGTGCGCATCGGCGCGTACAGATGCCCCCACGTGTCGATCCGTACGGCCGGTCCGGCGCCCGTCACCGCCTCGATCGCCCGCTCGCCGGCCGCAAGCGCCTCGCGCGCGGCCGGCAGGAAGCGCACCCCCGTCTCGCTCAGCCGGATACCGCCCCGGCGCTCGAACAACCTCGTGCCCAGGGTCTTCTCCAGCCGTGCGATGCGCTTGGACAGCGCCTGCTGACTGGTCCCCAGTTCTTCGGCGGCCCGCCCGAAGTGAAGTGTCCCGGCGGTCGCGACGAAGGCGCGGACCAGGGCGAGGTCGAGGTCCATGCCGCTGACCTTATGCGACAACCCCGCGTTGTCGGGATGACGGCCTGGTTGTTGGCCGGGCCGCCGCTCCACACCGTCGGATGGTCTCGACGGCAGAGCCAACGAAGGGATGAGCACGATGAAAGCGTTCGTGGCGACCGGAGATCCCGCCGAGCCGGTCGTACTCGCCGACGTCGCCGAGCCGACGCCGCGCCCGGACGAGGCGCTGGTGAAGGTCGGGGCGTTCTCGGTCAACCGGGGCGAGACGTTCAAACTGGAGAAGCCCGTCCCCGGCGAGCGCCCCGGCAAGGACATCGCGGGCCTGGTCGTGCAGCCGGCCGCCGACGGCAGCGGACCGTCCGGAACCACGCGGGTCGTCGGCCACCCCATGTCGGGCGGCTGGGCGGAGTACGCGGCGGTCCCGACCGACGCACTGGCCGAACTGCCGGACAGCGTCTCCACGGTCCACGGCGCGGCGCTGCCCCTGGCCGGGCTCACCGCGCTGCGACTGCTGCGCGCCGCCGGACCGGTGCTGGGCCGACGGGTCCTGCTGACGGGTGCCTCCGGGGGTGTGGGCCACTTCGTCACCGAGCTCGCGGCCGCCGCCGGGGCCGAGGTCACCGCCGTGACCCGGAACGCGGAGCGCGGCGCCCGGCTCGCCGCGCTCGGTGCCGCCGAGATCGTCCACGAGGTCGACGACGCCCGAGGTCCGTACGACATCGTGCTGGAGTCGACCGGAGGTCAGGCCGTCCCCCTCGCGCTCGCGCGGCTCGCCAGGCGCGGCACCCTCATCTGGTTCGGGCAGGCCGGCCGCACACCCGCGACGCTGGACTTCTTCGACTTCTTCACCGGGCCCGAGTCGGCCGTCATCCGCCACTTCCACTACCTCGACGCCGACAGCCGCCTCGACGACGATCTGACGGCGCTCGTCCGGCTGACCGTCGAAGGCCGCCTGCACCCGGAGATCGGCCGCGTCACGGACTGGGCCGACACCGCGACCACCCTGACCGACCTGCGCGACCGTCGCATCCGCGGCAAGGCCGTCCTCACCCTTTCCTGAACCGCCCCTGTCCTCCATCACCCCCGGACCGAAGGAGCAAGACTGTGACCGTCACCAGCGACCCCAGGGCCGTCGTCATCCGCTACGTCGAGGCCGTACGCGACGGCGACGCCGACGTCATCCACGACAGCTTCTCCGAGGACGCGACCTGGCACTACCCGGGCGACCTGCCCGTCTCCAGGGTGTGGCGAGGCCGCGACGAGATCGTCGGTGAATTCCTCGGCAACATGGGAACGGTCTTCGTCCCCGGTACCCTGGAGATCGAACTGCTGGGCACGATCGCCGAGGGCGACCGCGTGGTGGCCGAATGGACCGCCAAGGCCACGACCGTGTACGGCGGCGCCTACGACAACCGCTGCATCGGCGTCTACACCGTGCGCGACGGCAAGATCCGCTCTGTCGTCGAGTACGCCGACACCCGGCACGTGGCGGCGACCCTCTTCCCCGACCACGACACCCACCGGCCCACGGGAACCGAGTGAGCCACCCCCGCGAACCCGCGGTGGTTCTCCGTACGTGCTCGCACGTGATCCGGCGGCCGATGCAGACTCCGTCCCGCGTCACCGTTTACATATCGCCCCCCAGCGGCTAACTTCCGAAGGAAGTGAGGTGGGAGCGCTCCCATCGTCGGACCGGAACCCGCCGCCGGGTTCGCTCCCGCCTCGCCCAACCCCCCACGCACACTCGGACCCCGCAGACCCCGCACGACCGTCAACCCAGAGGTAGATGTGTCATGCCTACGACATCCCCACCGCCACCGTCCCCACCACCCCCCAACGCCCGCGCGGAGCGCCCCCGGTTACCCCACCCCACCCGCCGGGGCGCCCTCTTCCTGGTCCTCATGGCCCTCCTCACCACCGTCCCCGCCCTCGGCCTGATCCTCGCCGCCGACGGACGGGCCGAGGCGCACGGGACGCCGATGAAACCGGGCAGCCGTACCTTCCTGTGCTGGCAGGACGCACTCACCAGCACCGGTGAGATCAAGCCCGTCAACCCCGCCTGCAAGGCGGCCCAGCAGGTCAGCGGCACCACGCCCTTCTACAACTGGTTCTCGGTGCTGCGCTCGGACGGCGCCGGCCGCACCCGCGGCTTCGTGCCGGACGGCCAACTGTGCAGCGGCGGCAACCCCAACTTCACGGGCTTCAACGCCGCCCGCGCCGACTGGCCGGTCACCCACCTCACCGCGGGCGCGACCGTCGACTTCTCGTACAACGCCTGGGCGGCGCACCCCGGTTGGTTCTACGTCTACGTCACCAAGGACGGCTACGACCCGACCAAGCCGCTCACCTGGGACGAGATGGAGGACCAGCCCTTCCTCACCGTGGACCACCCACCGCTGCACGGCAGCCCGGGCACGGTCGACGCCAGCTACTCCTGGACCGGCAAGCTGCCGGCCAACAAGTCGGGACGCCACATCATCTACATGGTGTGGCAGCGCTCGGACAGCGCGGAGACCTTCTACTCCTGCTCCGACGTCGTCTTCGACGGCGGCAACGGCGAGGTCACGGGCATCCACGACCCGGGCAACCCGACCGAGCCCCCGCCCGGCACCTGCACGGCCACCCGCCGGACCACCGGCACCTGGCCCGGCGGCTATCAGTCCGAGGTGACCGTCACCAACAGCGGTGACGTACCGATGCTCGGCTGGATGGTCGACTGGACCCTGCCCGGCGACCAGTCGGTGGCCAGCCTGTGGAACGGCAACGCGACGTACAGCGGACAGGACGTGATGGTCCACAACGTCGACTGGAACGGCTCGTTGAGTCCGGGGCGGAGTACGACGTTCGGATACGTCGTCCAGGGCTCCGGCGGTGACAGCACGACGACCCTGCCCTGCCAGGTCGGCTGAACGACCGCTCCGGGCGGGCCCCGAACGGAGAGGGGCCCGCCCGGGCCGGTCAGGCCAGCAGTTCCACCTCCGCCAGCGTCGACCTGCGATCGAGCACCAGCCGGTACTTCCGGTACGCGCCCGGCGACGCGATCGTGAACGCCCGGGTCTGGTGGTCCCAGCGGAAGACCTCACGCGAGCGGTGGTCGAGGGTCTTCCAGTGCCTGCCGTCGACGGAGCCCTGGAGGGTCCAGCCGGCCGGGGCACCGGTGCGGTCGGCGGACGAGGTCAGGGTGTACTGGAGCGGCTTCACCGAGCCCTTGGCCGGCAACGCCACCGAGGTGACCGCCGCGTCCGTCGCCGAGGTGTTGTCGAACAGGGCGCCGTCGCCCTGCAGGACGTCCGCGCGGGGAGTGGGGACCCTGTCGTCCCGGGTGATGGAGACCGGGGCCGCGTTCCGGCCGGAACCCCACGTGGAGGGCTTCGAGCCCATGTGGAAGTCCAGGACCCCGCCCTTGGCGATCAGGGAGTGGGGCAGCGAAGTGGAGCTCCAGGGGCGCCCGTTGACGGTCAGGCCCTGCACGTAGACGTTCCTCGCGCTGTTTCTCGGCGCCCGCACCACCAGGTCCCGGCCGTTCTCCAGGTGGACGGTCGCCTTCGTGAACAGCGGGGAGCCGATGGCGTACTCGCCGCTGCCCATCACCAGCGGGTAGAAGCCGAGCGCGGAGAAGAGGTACCAGGCCGACTGCTCGCCGTTGTCCTCGTCCCCGTGGTAGCCCTGCCCGATCCCGCTGCCCGTGTAGAGGCGGGACAGTGCCTCACGGACGGCGGCCTGCGCCTTCCAGGGCTGGCCGGCCGCGTCGTACATGTAGATCACGTGGTGCGCGACCTGGTTGGAGTGGCCGTACATGCCCATCCGCACGTCCCGTGCCTCGGTCATCTCGTGGATGACACCGCCGTAGGAGCCCACGAAGCCGGGGGAGGCCGTCTCCGGCGTGGCGAAGTACTGGTCGAGCTTGTCGGCGAGGGCGTCACGGCCGCCGTACAGGTTGGCCAGGCCCCGGCTGTCCTGCGGGGCGGTGAAGGCGTAGCCCCAGCCGTTGGTCTCGGTGTAGTCGTAGCCCCACACGCGCGGGTCGTACTTCGAGGAGTCGACCCGCCGGCGGCCCTTCTCGTCGCGGCCCTGGAAGAAACCGGCCCTGGAGTCGAAGAGGTCGACGTAGTCCCGGGCGCGGTTGAGGAAGTACTGCGACTCCTCCTTGTAGTGCCTCTCGCCGGTCTTCCGGTACAGGGCCTCGCCCATTCTCGCGATGCCGTAGTCGTTGACGTACCCCTCCATCGCCCACGACAGGCCCTCGTGCGTGTCGGTACTGGTGTAGCCGAGGAACGGCGAGGTGCTCATGCCCTTGCGGCCCACGCCCGGCATCGGCGGCACGACGGTCGCGTTCTTCAGGGCCGCGTCGTACGCCGCCTTCGCGTCGAAGTCGACGCCCTTGACGTAGGCGTCGGCGAAGGCCACGTCCGAGGAGGTGCCGGTCATCAGGTCGGCGTACCCGGGGGAGGACCAGCGCGAGGTCCAGCCGCCGTCCTTGTACTGCTGGACGAAGCCGTCGACCATCCTGCCCGCCTGGGACGGTGTCAGCAGGGAGTACGCCGGCCAGGTCGTGCGGTAGGTGTCCCAGAAGCCGTTGTTGACGTACACCGTGCCGTCCACGATCTTCGCGCCGGTGTGCGTCGGGGTGTCCGGACCCGGCATGGGGGAGAAGGGCGAGGCGTACCTGCTCCTGCCGCCGACCTTCTCGAAACCGGAGTCGGGGTAGAGGTACAACCGGTACAGGCCCGAGTACAGCGTGGTCAGCTGGTCGGGGGTCGCGCCCTCGACCTCCACCCGGCCGAGCAGCCCGTCCCAGATCCGCTGGGCGCGCGCCCTGACCGTGTCGAAGGAGGTGCCGTCCGGGATCTCCTGGCGCAGGTTGTCCTTCGCCTGGTCGGTGCTGATCAGCGAGGTCGCCAGGCGCAGGGTGACCGTGCGGTCGGCGCCGGCGTCGAAGCGCAGGTAGCCCTTGACCCCGCTCGCGGCGCCGTCCGTGACCGGCTTGTCGAACTCGCCGTACACGAACAGTCGCGTCGCGCCCGTCGACAGGCCCGACTTGACGTCGGAGTAACCGGTGACGGTCCCGTGCTCCTCGTCCAGGGTGAGGCCCGCCTGCTCGGTGACGTTGTCGAAGAGCACGCTCGCGTCCGCGCCCGGATAGGTGAAGCGCAGCACCGCCGCGTGATCCGTCGGCGTCATCTCCGCCTTCAGCCCGTTCTCGAACCGCACCCCGTAGTAGTACGGCCGCGCCGTCTCGTTCTCGTGCCGGAAGGGCAGCGCGCGTGCCTCGCGGCCGGTGTCCGGGATGCCCGCTGCGGTGGACGGCATCACCTGGAAGGTCTGCCGGTCACCCATCCAGGGGCTCGGCTCGTGGCTCGCGCTGAACGCCTGCAGCGTCGGCAGGTTGTCCTCGTTGTTGGCCCGCGCATACTCGTACAGCCAGCTCAGCGAGGACGCGTTGGTCACCGGCGTCCAGAAGTTGAAGCCGTGCGGGAGCGCGGTCGCCGGGAAGTCGTTGCCGCGGGAGAAACTGCCGCTGGAGTTGGTGCCGCGCGTGGTCAGCGCGTAGTCGGACAGGTGGGCCCGGGGCTTTTCGGGAGCGACCGGCCTGATCGCCACGTCGTCCAGCCAGCCGCGGAACTTCGCCGGCCCGTCCGGCGAGTCGTAGGCCAGCAGTATGCGGTCGACCGTCTTCCCCGCCGCGACCGACCCGATCCGGGAGACCACGTCGTTCCACTGGTTGACGTAGAGCACCTTGGCGGCGCCCTGCCCCCGCGGCGACAGCGGGAAGCCGTGCTGGTCGCTCGCGCCCAGGTCGCTCAGATAGGTGCCGTCGGTGAAGGCGAGGTCCACGGAGACGTTGGTGGCGTCGTAGTCGCGGTCGCCGTCGGCCATGGAGGGGAAGAGACGGTACGACAACTGGGTGTCGCGGCCGACCTCCACGTTCAGGTCGAAGATCTTGTTGTACGAGTACGCCCGGCCGTCCGCCTTGTGGCGTCCGGCGTAACGCAGTGCCCGCTTTCCGGTGAACCCGGCTCCGGCCTTCGCGGTCGGCGAGCCGCTCGGCCCCCGGTCGACCAGCGAGAGCATGTCCTGCGGGACCGGGCCGCCCCCGCCGCCCGTGGAGAACTGCACGTCGGCGAGTTGCACGATGTCCGGGGCGCCGGCGTTCTCCGTGATCTCCAGCCGGAAGTGCTGGTACTCGGCCGGCTCAGAGAGGTCGTAGGTCTTCGTGCGGAACCGTTCGGGGAAGGACTCGCCCGAGCGGGTGTCGACGGTCTTCCAGTCCTTGCCGTCGGTGGAACCCTTCAGGGTCCAGTCCTTGGGGTCCCGTTCGGCGAAGTCATTGGCCGAGGTGAGGGCATAGGTAAGGAGTTTTATCGGTTTGTCCAGATCGAACTCGACCCAGCCGGTGTCCTCGAAGGTCAGCCACTTGGTGCCGGGCTCACCGTCGACCAGGTTCTCCTTCACCTCGCCCGCGCCCGTGTTCTCACCGCTCGCCCGCACGTCGGTGACATGGTCGGTCACATTGCCCGGGATGCCGGTGCTGTAGCCGCCGTCGACGCCCGAGGCACGCTCGGCGCCGTCCGGTCCGGTGTCGACGGTGTTCAGCCAGTCCGGTACCGGATCACCGGGTTCGAACGAGGATGCGAACTCCCGGTCGGCGGCGGGCGCCTGGGCGGGCAGCGCGACCGCGGCCCCCTGTGAGCCCACCGCCATGACGAAGGCGGCCGTGAGGACGGCCGTCGGACCCCATCCGTACCGAGTCCTCCGCTGCATCTACGGAAACCCTCCCTGCGCTCGGTCATCCGGACAACGTTGTCACCTGCGGGCGCAGGAACCAGTAGGTGGTCAAGTGGCCGGTGATGTCAAGGGTGTTGGGCGTGGCATTCAGGCCTAATAGCGGGGATATTTCCTGCGTGGAACAGACAGGAGGCTCATATTTCCGCGAGGTCTCAACTCGGATAAGACCGATGGCCAACCTTGCGTCCGATCTTGCTCCGCCGGTGAGGAGTGGACTATACCTGTCGGCGTTTCCTGCACGACCCAGCGCTACCCGACCGCGGTGCCGGGAGGATCCGGTTCACCGCCTGAGTCCTGGAGAAGGCGAGGACTTGAGCATGGGATCCACTTCCGCAGCGAACCACGGTACCGGCGGCGTGGGCCGCCGCGATCTGATCAAGCGGTCGGCCGCACTCGGTCTCATGGGCGTCCCGGCGGCGGGTTTCCTGTCCGCGTGCGCCAGCAGTGGCGGCGGTGGTCAGGACAAGGCCAAGACGGGCAAGAAGACCAGCAAGAACCCGCTCGGCGTCAACGACACCGCCCAGCTGGAATTCGTGCTGTTCGACGGCGGTTTCGGCAAGGAATACGCGCAGGACGCCGTGAAGATCTACCAGAAGGACTTCCCGAAGGCAAAGGTGAAGTTCTCCGCCACCCAGAAGATCCAGTCCACCCTGCAGCCCCGCTTCAACCAGGGCAACCCGCCCGACCTCATCGACAACTCGGGCGCCGAGCAGATGGACATGGGCGTGCTGGTCGGCAAGAAGCAGCTCGCCGACCTCACCCCGCTGCTGGACGCCCCGTCCTACGACGACCCGGGCAAGAAGGTCCGCGACACGCTGCGCCCCGGCATCGTGGAGATGGGCCAGTTCGACGGCAAGCCGGTGTGGATCCTGTACTACGCGTACACCGTCTACGGCGTCTGGTACTCCCAGAAGGCCCTGGACTCGCTGGACGAGAAGTACCCCGAGACCTGGGACCAGATGCTCGCGGTGTGCGCCAAGGCCAAGAAGAAGGGCATGGCGGGCTGGACCTACGCGGGCAAGTACCCGTACTACATCCCCTTCTCGCTCTACCCGATGATCGGCAAGGTCGGCGGCCGTGAGGTGCTCGACGCCATCGACAACCTGGAGCCGAACGCCTGGAAGCACCCGGCCGTCAAGGCCTGCTTCGAGGCCTACTACGAGCTCTACAAGAAGGGGTACATCCTGCAGGGCACCCCCGGCCTGGACCACATCCAGTCGCAGACCGCCTGGGCCAAGGGCAAGGCGCTGTTCATCCCGAACGGCTCATGGGTGGAGAACGAGTCGGCGAACGTCATCCCCAAGGACTTCGACCTCGCCGTCTCCGCGCCCACCGGCATCGACTCCTCCGACAAGATGCCCTTCGGCACCATCTGGGCCTCCGGTGGCGAGCCCTTCGTCGTCCCGCAGAAGGCCGCGAACCCGGAGGGCGGCATGGAGCAGCTGCGCATCATGCTCAGTGAGGCCTCCTCGAAGAACTTCACGGCCAAGGTGAAGTCGCTGACCGCCTACAACGGCGGCACCTCCGGGATCACTCTCACCCCTGGCCTGAAATCGGGCGTCGCCGCGCTGGAGAAGGCGGGCGACAACGTGGTGAATCCGCGCCTCCAGGACTGGTACGTCCAGTTGCAGAAGGAGCAGATCGGTGTGGCCGGTCTCGGGGAGATGATGGCCGGACGGGCCACCCCGGCCGAGACCATCAAGAAGATCCAGGGCTTCGCCGACGCGGCCGCCAAGGATTCGACGATCAAGCACTACAAACACCAGTAGCCCGTACGGCCCCTACAGCCCGTATTCCATATCGGCACCGGAGTGGCGATGCAGCACGGCAAGTACCGGTTCATCGTGGGGTTCCTGGCGCTTCCCCTGGGACTGTACGCGCTCTTCGTGGTCTGGCCCTTCATCCAGTCCATCTACTACTCGTTCACGGACTGGACCGGTCTGAGCCCCGAATTCAAGATGGTCGGCCTGGACAACTACAAGAGGATGCTCAACGACGAGATCTTCTGGAAGTCCTTGCAGCACAGCTTGATGTTCGCGGTCGTGCTGCCGCTGGTGACGATCAGCCTGGCGCTGTTCTTCGCCTTCATGATCAATGTGGGCGGACGCAGAAGGAGGGGCGGCCCGGTGATCTCCGGTGTCCGGGGCTCCTCCTTCTACAAAATCGTCTATTTCTTCCCGCAGGTGCTGTCGATCGCGATCGTCTCCCTGCTCTTCGCCTTCGCGTACAACCCCGACAGCGGCGCGCTCAACTCGCTGCTGCGGGGGGTCGGCCTCGGCCACCTCCAGCCGCTGTGGCTGGGCGACCCGCACCTGGCCCTGTGGTGCGTGATGGCGGTGCTCGTCTGGTCCACGGTCGGCTTCTTCGTGGTCCTGTTCTCGGCGGGCATGGCCTCCATCCCGGCGGACCTGTACGAGGCCGCGCTGCTGGACGGCGCCGGCCGCGCCACCACCTTCTTCCGCATCACCCTGCCGCTGCTGTGGGACACCGTGCAGTCCGGCTGGGTCTACATGGGCATCCTCGCCCTGGGCGCCGAGTCCTTCGCGGTCGTGCAGATCATGACGACCGGGCCGGGAGGCCCCGACTACTCGACGACCGTGATGGTCCTGTACGTGTACCAGAAGGCGTTCCGGGACGGTCAGGCCGCCTACGCCACCACCATCGGCGTCGCCCTGCTCGTCGTCACGCTGGCCTTCGCCGCGGTCGTGATGCGGCTGGGCCGTCGCGAGCGGCTGGAGTACTGAGCAGATGAAGACGACGGAATCTCCCGAGACCCCCGAGACCCCCGCCCCCGCGCCCGCCAAGTCCGGCGTCCCCGTGGTGAAGGTGGACGTGCCGGCCGGGGCGAGGCCCGGGCGGAAGAAGGAGGGCGGCGTCCTCAACGTCTTCTCGCACGGCATCCTGGTCATCTGGGCGATCATGGTGGTCATGCCGCTGCTGTGGGCGGTGATGACGTCCTTCAAGGACGACGGCTCCATCTTCGATTCGCCCTGGGCGCTCCCGGACAAGCTGCACTTCGACAACTGGGCGCGGGCCTGGACCGACGCCAACATGAGCGACTACTTCCTCAACACCGTCCTCGTGGTCGGCGGTTCGCTCATCGGCACGCTGGTCCTCGGCTCCATGGCGGCCTACGTCCTGGCCCGCTTCGACTTCCCCGGCAACCGCTTCATCTACTACCTGTTCATCGGCGGCATGAGCTTCCCGGTGATGCTGGCGCTGGTCCCGCTGTTCTACGTCGTGAACAACATGGGCCTGCTGAACACCATCCACGGCCTGATCCTGGTCTACATCGCGTACTCGCTGCCGTTCACGGTGTTCTTCCTGACGGCGTTCTTCCGTACCCTGCCGACCTCGGTGGCGGAGGCGGCCTTCGTCGACGGCGCCTCCCACTCCCGTACGTTCTTCCAGATCATGCTGCCGATGGCCAAGCCCGGCCTGATCAGCGTCGGCATCTTCAACTTCCTGGGCCAGTGGAACCAGTACATGCTCCCCACGGTCCTCAACACCGACCCCGACAAGCGCGTCCTCACGCAGGGCCTGGTCCAGCTCGCCGCCAGCCAGGGCTACAAGGGTGACTGGTCCGGCCTGTTCGCGGGCCTGGTGATGGCGATGCTGCCGGTGCTCGCCGCGTACATCGTGTTCCAGCGTCAGGTGGTCGCGGGGCTCACGGCGGGGGCTCTGAAGTAGGGCTCGGGGGCCGGCCCGCCGGTCCCGTCCCCACCACACGACCAGGCCTCATCTTCGCACCTGCAGATTCGCACCCGGCCGCCCGCCTTCCCGCCCGACGGTTCTGGATCATTCCGCGCCTGAACGGTCCCGCCGACTCTCCGGCACCCCGGAGAACCCCGTCCCCGGCCCCCGTCACGGCCGCCGCGAACCCGCCTCTCCGCCACTCCCGCCCTGCTCGGGAGTGGCGTGCGCATGCCCGGAAGGTGTCCCGTGCGGAACGGAACATGCGAGAGCGATTTCCGTCAAGGACTTGACTGCGGTAACCCGTTCAGCACAGCTTGGAGTTCATAACTTGTAAGTGGCCCGGTTCCGCAGATGTGACCTGGGCCACGGGCGGCGCAGAGGCCGCCCGGCCGATGGCGGGAGTGGATGGGTCGATGGAGACTCCGGGGTCGCAGTCGTCGCTGCACCGAGCCAACCTGGAACGGGTCGTACGCGCGGTACGGCTGGCCGGGTCGCTCACGCAGGCCGAGATCGCGCGGACGACCGGCCTGTCCGCCGCGACGGTCTCCAACATCGTGCGGGAACTGAAGGACGGCGGCACGGTCGAGGTCACACCCACCTCGGCCGGCGGCCGGCGGGCCCGCAGCGTCTCGCTGAGCGGTGACGCGGGCATCGTCATCGGCGTCGACTTCGGGCACACCCACCTGCGCGTCGCGATCGGGAACCTCGCGCACCAGGTACTGGCCGAGGAGTCCGAGCCGCTGGACGTCGACTCCTCCGCGACCCAGGGCTTCGACCGGGCGGAAGTGCTGGTCAACCGCCTGGTCGAGGCGACCAGCGTCGACCGGTCCAAGATCGCCGGAGTCGGCGTCGGCGTGCCCGGACCGATCGACGTCGAGTCCGGGACGCTCGGCTCGACCGCGATCCTGCCGGGCTGGACCGGCGCCCGCCCGGCCGAGGAGCTCCGGGCCCGCCTCGGCGTCCCCGTGCACGTGGACAACGACGCCAACCTCGGCGCCCTCGGCGAACTGGTCTGGGGCAGCGGGCGGGGCGTACGTGATCTTGCTTACATCAAGGTCGCCAGCGGTGTCGGCGCCGGACTGGTGATCAACGGGAAGATCTACCGCGGCCCGGGCGGCACGGCGGGGGAGATCGGGCACATCACACTCGACGAGGCCGGACCGGTCTGCCGCTGCGGGAACCGCGGCTGCCTGGAGACCTTCGCCGCCGCGCGCTACGTGCTCCCGCTCCTGTGGTCCAGCCACGGCACCGACCTGACCCTGGAGGGCGTCGTACGGCTGGCGCGGGACGGCGACCCGGGCTGCCGCCGGGTGATCGCCGACGTCGGCCGTCACGTGGGCAGCGGCGTGGCCAACCTCTGCAACCTGCTCAACCCCAGCCGGGTGGTCCTCGGCGGCGATCTCGCAGAGGCCGGAGAGCTCGTCCTGGGGCCGATCAGGGAGTCCGTCGGCCGCTACGCCATCCCCAGCGCCGCACGGCAGCTCTCCGTGCTCCCAGGGGCCCTCGGAGGCCGTGCGGAGGTGCTCGGGGCGCTCGCCCTCGCCCTCAGCGAAATGGGTGATTCAACCCTTTTGGACGGTGCTCCGGCGGTCGCCGCACCCGCCTTCACTTAGAGAACGAATGACGCCGTTGCCATCTCGTTAAGTATTTACTTCTTGACGTCGCACGTACGGCCGAGTTGACTTCCAGCCACCTCGGCCGCAGCGTTGCGGCCCTGTCAGGGAGGCACCCCAAGAATGAACGCAACGATGCGTAGAGTCGTGATCGGAACCGCGGCGGTTTCGATGGCCCTGTCGATGGCCGCCTGTGGCAAGGCCGGCGACAAGAAGGACGACTCCGGCAGCACGAAGAACTCCTCCAGCGGCGGCAAGACCATCGGTCTGCTGCTTCCCGACAGCGTCACCGCGCGCTACGAGAAGTTCGACCACCCGTTCTTCGAGGCGAAGATCAAGTCGCTCTGCTCCGACTGCACGGTCGAGTACGCGAACGCCGCGGGTGACACTGCCAAGCAGGCCCAGCAGGTGAGCAGCATGATCACCAAGGGCGTCAAGGTCATCGTGATCAGCGCCCAGGACTCGGCCGCCATCAAGTCCTCCATCCAGACCGCCGTCAACAAGGGCATCAAGGTCGTCGCGTACGACCGCCTCGCCCAGGGCCCGGTCTCGGGGTACGTCTCCTTCGACAACGTCAAGGTCGGCGAGCTGCAGGGCCAGGGACTGCTCGACGCGCTCGGCTCCAAGGCGACCAAGAGCTCCAAGGTCGTCATGATCAACGGTGACGACGCCGACCCGAACGCCGCCCAGTTCAAGCAGGGCGCGCACAAGGTCCTCGACGGCAAGGTGAACATCGCCTACGAGCAGTCCGGCCTGTGGAAGGACTCCGTCGCCGCCCAGAAGATGAAGGCGGCCATCACCCAGCTGGGCGCCAAGAAGATCGCGGGCGTCTACTCGGCCAACGACGACATGGCCGCGGGTATCGCCACCACCCTCAAGGGCGCCGGCATCAGCGGCATCCCGCTGACCGGCCAGGACGCCGAGCTCGCGGGCATCCAGCGCATCCTCGCCGGCACGCAGTCCAGCACGGTCTACAAGCCGTTCAAGCAGGAGGCCGACACCGCCGCGGAGATGGCCTACGACCTGCTCCAGGGCAAGAGCATCTCCTCCCTGGCCACCACGACGCAGACCAGCGGCTCCGGTGACAAGGTGCCCTCCGACCTGCTGACCCCGATCTCGGTCACCAAGTCCAACATCAAGGACACGGTCGTCAAGGACAAGATCTACACCGTCCAGGAGATCTGCACCGGCGAGTTCGCCAAGGCCTGCAAGGCCGCCGGCCTGCAGTAGGCACCCCAGCGACGCCCGGGTGACGCCCGTACGAGCCATCTTGTGAGCGCTCGTACGGGCGTCGACCGGGCACCGGACCGCCCGGCGGTCCCCGCGAACCCCGCCGACGTCCGCCCCGGCCTTCATACCCCGCTGCCGGGCGGGCGTCGGACGGAACCGTTGCCAAGCGCAGCGTGTTCGCGCATGTTCATCTTGTTAACCACGTGCATTAGCACGTCCCTCCGCGCATGCTTCCCAAGCGCGGCATCCCCGCCGGTCAGGCGGCGAAGGAGATGGTTCACGTGTCCGCTACGCCCGTGCTGGCGTTGCGCGGAGTCTCCAAGCGGTTCGGTGCGGTCCAGGCCCTCACCGACGTCGAGCTGGAGGTCCACGCCGGAGAAGTGGTCGCCCTGGTGGGCGACAACGGCGCAGGAAAGTCCACCCTGGTCAAGACGATCGCGGGTGTCCACCCCATCGACGAGGGCGTCATCGAGTGGGAGGGCAAGCCGGTCACGATCAACAAGCCGCACGACGCCCAGGGGCTCGGCGTCGCGACGGTCTACCAGGACCTCGCGCTGTGCGACAACCTCGACGTGGTCGGCAACCTCTTCCTGGGCCGCGAGCTGCTGCACCGGGGCGTCATCGACGAGGTGTCGATGGAGAAGCAGGCCCGCGAGCTGCTGAGCACGCTCTCCATCCGCATCCCGAGCGTCCGCATCCCGATCGCCAGCCTCTCCGGCGGTCAGCGCCAGGTCGTGGCCATCGCCCGCGCCCTGATCGGTGACCCGAAGGTGGTCATCCTCGACGAGCCCACCGCCGCCCTCGGCGTCGAGCAGACGGCGCAGGTCCTCGACCTGGTCGAGCGGCTGCGGGAGCGCAACCTCGGCGTCATCCTCATCAGCCACAACATGGCGGACGTCAAGGCCGTCGCGGACACCGTCGCCGTGCTGCGCCTGGGCAAGAACAACGGCTCCTTCTCCGTGAAGGACACCAGCCACGAAGAGATCATCGCCGCGATCACCGGTGCCACGGACAACGCCGTGACCCGTCGTGCGGGGCGTCGCACCGCGGAGGCGGCCAAGTGAGCGAGACGTCGAACACCGTGAAGAAGGACGCTGAGCCCGTGGTGTCCGAGGACACCGCAGTCGCCTCCGTCGAGGACCCCACGTCCGCCGCCGTTCCCGTCGTCGACCCGCGCCTGCTGGTCCGCGAAGAGGGCTTCAAGGGCTACATCACCGAGTTCAAGCGGAAGATCAAGGGCGGTGAGCTGGGCTCGCTGCCGGTCGTCATCGGCCTGATCATCATCTGGACCATCTTCCAGGTGAAGAACGACCGCTTCCTCAGCGCCGACAACCTGTCCAGCATCAGCTACTTCCTCTCGGCCACCGGCATGCTCGCCATCGGTCTGGTGTTCGTGCTGCTGCTCGGTGAGATCGACCTGTCCGTCGGCTCGGTCAGCGGTCTGGCGTCCACGGTGTTCGCGGTCTTCGTCGTCAACCACGGCATGAACGAGTGGCTGGCGCTCGTCCTCACGATCGTCACCGGCGTCGGTATCGGCGCGCTGCACGGCTGGTTCTTCGCGAAGATCGGCGTGCCCGCGTTCGTCGTCACACTGGCCGGCTTCCTCGGCTGGAACGGTCTGATGCTGTGGCTGCTGGGCGACAGCGGCACGATCAACATCCCGTCCGACTCCGGCCCGGTGCACCTCCTCGGCCAGAGCTCGTTCTTCATGGACCAGGCCATCGTCGGCGCCTACCTGCTGGCGGGCCTCGGTGTCGTGCTGACGCTCGTGGGCTCGTTCAACGAGCAGCGCCGCCGTCGCGCGGCCGGTGTGCCCTACCGGCCCACCAGCGAGATCCTCATCCGCGTCGGTCTGCTCGCCATCGCGTCCTTCGCCGCCGCGGCCGTGCTGAACAACGCCGAGGGCGTCTCCAACGCCCTGGTGATCTTCCTCGCCGCGCTGGTCGTCGTGGACTTCGTGCTGCGCCGTACGACCTACGGCCGCAAGGTCTTCGCGGTCGGCGGCGGCATCGAGGCGGCCCGGCGCGCCGGTATCAGCGTGCCGATGGTCCGGATCACCGTGTTCGCCATCTCCGGCGGCTTCGCGGCGATCGGCGGCATGTTCTTCGCGGGTCAGACCGCGAGCGCCACGCTGAACGCCGGTGGCGGCAACACGCTGATGCTCGCCATCGCGGCGGCCGTCATCGGCGGTACGAGCCTCTTCGGTGGCCGGGGCTCGGTGTGGTCGGCGCTGCTGGGCATGCTCGTGATCCAGTCGATCCAGACGGGTCTGGACCTGCTGAACATGAACACGTCCATCCAGTACATGATCACCGGTGCGGTGCTGCTGGGTGCGGTGGTCATCGACTCGGTGTCGCGTCGTAGCCAGAAGGCTGCGGGGCGCGCGTAACGCGGGGCGCCGTTTACGCGGCAGCGCCGTAAGGGGTGCGGTGGTTCGGCGGGTGCCGGTCCGTTTGGGCTGGTCGCGCAGTTCCCCGCGCCCCTTGGGCGTTGCGGTGGCCGTCGGCCGAGCGGACCCCAGCGCCCTTGTGGGGCGCTCTGGTTGCCCGGTGTCCTCAAGGCGCCGGGCACTGGTGTGTCTTGGGACACCGTCAGATGGGTACCGCCGTTCGGGTGATGTATCACGCACGGCCCGGGCGCCGTGCGCCACGGCGGAACATTAGACTCGACGAGCCCGGCAACAGCTCGATCAGCTTTTACTGCAAGGAGGCACGGGTGCCGCTGCTGACCCGCATCAGGGGACCGCGCGATCTGGACCGGCTCAGCCTGGAGGAGCTGGACCAGCTGGCAGAGGAGATCCGGAGCTTCCTCGTCGACGCCGTCTCCAAGACCGGCGGCCACCTGGGCCCCAACCTGGGCGTGGTCGAGCTCACCATCGCTCTGCACCGTGTCTTCGAGTCCCCGAAGGACAAGGTGCTGTGGGACACAGGGCACCAGTCGTACGTGCACAAGCTGCTCACCGGCCGGCAGGACTTCTCCAGGCTGAAGATGAAGGGCGGCCTGTCGGGCTACCCCTCGCAGGCCGAGTCCGAGCACGACGTCATCGAGAACAGCCACGCCTCGACGGTCCTCGGCTGGGCCGACGGCCTGGCGAAGGCCAACCAGCTCCTGGAGCGGGACAGCCACGTCGTGGCGGTGATCGGTGACGGCGCGCTGACCGGCGGTATGGCCTGGGAGGCGCTCAACAACATCGCCGAGGCCAAGGACCGCCCGCTCGTCATCGTCGTCAACGACAACGAGCGGTCATACGCCCCGACCATCGGCGGTCTCGCCAACCACCTGGCCACGCTGCGCACGACCGACGGGTACGAGCGTTTCCTCGCCCGGACCAAGGAGATCCTCGACCGCACCCCGTACGTCGGCAAGCCGCTGTACGAGACGCTGCACGGCGCCAAGAAGGGGCTGAAGGACTTCATCGCCCCGCAGGGCATGTTCGAGGACCTGGGCCTGAAGTACGTCGGCCCGATCGACGGCCACGACATCGAGGCGCTGGAGTCGGCGCTGGCACGCGCGAAGCGCTTCGGCGGCCCGGTGATCGTGCACTGCCTCACCGAGAAGGGCCGTGGCTACCAGCCCGCCCTGCAGGACGAGGCCGACCGCTTCCACGCCGTCGGCAAGATCCACCCCGACACCGGTCTGCCCATCGCCAGCTCCGGCGCCGACTGGACCTCGGTCTTCGGCGACGAGATGGTGAAGCTGGGCCAGGAGCGCAAGGACATCGTCGCCATCACGGCCGCGATGCTCCAGCCGGTCGGCCTCGACAGGTTCGCCAAGGCCTTCCCGGAGCGGGTGTACGACGTCGGCATCGCCGAGCAGCACGCCGCCGTGTCCGCCGCGGGCCTCGCCACCGGCGGTCTGCACCCGGTCTTCGCGGTGTACGCCACCTTCCTCAACCGCGCCTTCGACCAGGTCCTGATGGACGTCGCCCTGCACAAGTGCGGGGTGACCTTCGTACTGGACCGGGCCGGTGTCACCGGCACCGACGGTGCCTCGCACAACGGCATGTGGGACATGTCGATCCTGCAGGTCGTGCCGGGGCTCCGGCTGGCCGCGCCGCGCGACGCCGACCAGGTGCGCGCCCAGCTTCGCGAGGCCGTCGAGGTCAAGGACGCGCCGACCGTGGTCCGCTTCTCCAAGGGCGCCGTCGGCCCCGCCGTACCGGCCGTCGGCCGGGTCGGCGGCATGGACGTGCTGCGTGAACCCGGCACGGACCGTCCGGACGTCCTGCTGGTCTCCGTCGGCGCGCTGGCCCCGATGTGCCTGGAGATCGCCGCTCTGCTCGACCAGCAGGGCATCTCCACCACCGTCGTCGACCCGCGCTGGGTCAAGCCCGTCGACGAGGCCATGGCCCCGCTCGCGGACCGGCACCGCGTGGTCGTCACCGTCGAGGACAACAGCCGGGTCGGCGGCGTCGGCTCGGCGGTCGCCCAGGCCCTGCGGGACGCCGGCGTCGACGTGCCGCTGCGCGACTTCGGCATCCCGCCGCGGTTCCTCGACCACGCCTCCCGCGCCGAGGTCATGGCCGAGATCGGGCTGACCGCCCCCGACATCGCCCGCCAGGTCACCGGTCTCGTCTCCCGGCTCGACGGAAGGTACGACCGTCCGACGGCCGAGGTCGACTCCGTGGAGTCCGCGCGCGACTAGGGCCGGTCGTTTGGATCAGGTCGGCTATGGCTCACGGCGCCTTCCAGTCGGCCAGACCCCGCGACGCCGGGTGATCCAAACGGGCAGGGCCTAGACGCTGTCGTTCCTAGAGCCGGTTCCGCCACGCCTCCCGGTGGCGGAATCGGCTCTTTTGCGTGAACCTGCCTGTGCCGGGGCATACGCATCCCCAGCCCTCTCGATCATGTCGAGCGACGAGCGTGTGGGAGGTAGGCCCGTGAGCAGCACCCTCTTCCGGACGAAGAAGGTCGAACAATCCATCCTCGACACCGAGGAGCCCGAGCACGCGCTCAGGAAGTCCCTCTCCGCGCTCGACCTCACCGTCTTCGGCGTCGGCGTCATCATCGGCACCGGCATCTTCGTCCTGACCGGCGCCGCCGCCAAGAACTCGGCCGGCCCCGCCGTCTCCCTGTCCTTCGTCGTGGCCGGTGTCGTGTGCGCGCTCGCCGCCCTCTGCTACGCCGAGTTCGCCTCAACGGTACCGGTGGCGGGCTCCGCGTACACCTTCTCGTACTCCTCGCTCGGCGAGCTGCCCGCCTGGATCATCGGCTGGGACCTGGTGCTGGAACTGGCCCTCGGTACGGCGGTGGTCGCCGTCGGATGGTCCGGATACATCCACTCGCTGCTGGACAACGCGGGCTGGCACCTGCCGGGGGCGCTCAGCGGCAGAGACACCAACTCCGGCTTCGGATTCGACATCCTCGCCGCCGCCCTGGTGCTGGTGCTCACCGCCATCCTCGTCGTCGGCATGAAGCTCTCCGCACGGGTCACCTCGATCGTCGTCGCCATCAAGGTGGCCGTCGTCCTCGTCGTCATCATCGCGGGCGCGTTCTTCATCAACAGCGGCAACTACCATCCGTTCATCCCGCCCTCGCAGCCCGTGGCGGCTGGTGGCGACCTCAAGGCCCCGCTCATCCAGCTGATGTTCGGCTGGGCGCCCTCCAACTTCGGTGTCATGGGCATCTTCACCGCGGCGTCCGTCGTCTTCTTCGCGTTCATCGGCTTCGACGTGGTGGCCACCGCCGCCGAGGAGACCCGCAACCCGCAGCGCGACGTGCCGCGCGGCATCCTCGGCTCCCTGGTCATCTGCACCGCGTTGTACGTCGCCGTGTCGATCGTCGTGACCGGTATGCAGAAGTACAGCTCGCTGTCCGTGGACGCACCGCTCGCGGACGCGTTCAAGGCCACCGGGCACCCCTGGTTCGCGGGCCTGATCAGCTTCGGTGCCGCCGTCGGACTGACCACCGTGTGCATGATCCTTCTGCTCGGCCAGTCCCGGGTGTTCTTCGCGATGAGCCGCGACGGGCTGCTGCCCCGCTTCTTCTCGCACACCCACCCGAAATTCCGCACCCCGTACCGGCCGACCATCCTGCTCGGTGTGGTCATCGCGGTCGTCGCGGGCTTCACCAGCCTCAGCCAACTCGCCGAACTGGTGAACATCGGCACGCTCTTCGCCTTCGTCGTCGTCTCGATCAGCGTGATCATCCTGCGCCGTACCCGGCCCGACCTGCCGCGCTCCTTCCGGACCCCGCTGGTGCCGCTCGTCCCGATCCTGTCGGTGCTGGCCTCGCTGTGGCTGATGGTGAACCTGCCCGCCGAGACCTGGCTGCGGTTCGCGATCTGGATGGTGATCGGCTTCGTCGTGTACTTCCTCTACGGCCGCTCGCACAGCCGCCTCGCACGGCGCGAGGACACCACGCTCGGCGAGGCCGCGCCCCCGAGCGGCAACGTCTCCTGACCGGATGCCGCACCCACCGCCGCGGGGACCGGCGAGGCACCCTGCTCAGCCGAGCACCGTCCGGGGCCCCGTCACCTCCGCCCCCAGCTTGATGACGCGGTCCCTCAGCTCCCGGTCGGCGGTGACGACCAGCCTGGGACGGCCGGGGGGCTCCTGGGCGACCAGTTCCACGATCCGGTCGTCGCCGCTGCCGGGCGCGGAGTCCACCCGTACGCCGGGCGCCGACTCCACGCCACGGGCCGCACCCTCGACCACCAGCACGATCTCCACCGGATCCGGACGGCCCGGCAGCCCGTTGTCGGCGATCCGGTCGCGCAGGCGCTCGGCGGCTCCCTTCCGGTCCCGCCACCAGCCGTCCGGCACCGACCCCACCACGTTCGCGGCGTCGATGATCACGAGCAGGGAGACTTCCTCAGGCATGTGACCAGGGTCGCACGGACCCCGCCCCAGGGGCGGGCCACGGCGGGCGGCCGGTCCCGCGTAAAGTGAACCGGTGAACGGCGACTGGCTCCTGCGCGGCCGCGACGGCCGCCTCAGTGTCTACCTCCCCTCGGACGACGCCGTGCTGTGCCGGGCGGAGCGCGCACCCGGCGGCCCCTGGAGCCCACCGCGCACGGTGGGCGGCGACCAGAAGCTGCACCCCGTCCTGGCGGTCGGTCAGGGCGCCGACGACTACGCCCACCTGGTCTCCTGGCGGCCCACGACCAAGGGCGAGTCGGGCCTCGTCCACTCCACGCACTTCCGCCCGCTCCTGGCCGCCCTCGACTGGAACCCGGTCGGCCATCCCGACAAGAAGGGCGAGCGCACCGGCACACCGGCCGTCGCCGTCGACGAGCAGGGCCGAGCCCACCTCTTCGTCCGCAACAAGGGCGGCGGGGTGAGCATGCTCGCGCAGAAGGAGAAGGGCGGCTGGGAGGCCTGGCGGGACCTCAAGGGCCGGGACGTCCAGGACGGGCTCGCCGCGGTGACGGGGGAGTCGGGCCGGGTGGAGCTGTACGCGCCCGTCCCGGGCGGCATCCTGTACTGGCGCCAGGACGAGCCGGGCGCCGAGCCGGTCCTCCAGGAGACCGTGCAGGCCCCGGTCCGTCCCGGCACCCTGTACGCGCTGGCCACCTCACCCGAGAGCACCACCCTCTACTACACCGACGACGCGGGCGACCTGTGCGCCTGGCGCCCCGGCGGCAAGCCGGTCACCCTGCTCCCGTCGGCGGGCCCCGGCCCGGTGACCGCGGTGCGCTGCGACCTCGACGGCCACGACTGCACGCTGCTGGCCCAGCGCTCGGCGGGCGGGCGGGTGGCCTTCGCCGCATATCCCACCCAGGAGGAGTCGGCGGGGGCCTGGTGGGCGGAGTCGGGTCCGCAGCTTCCCGTCGACGCGGTGGTGTCCCTCGCGATCGACGCCGAGGACCGGGTCGTGGCGGCAACGTTGTCCCCGTCGACCGGCCGCCTCCTCCTCACCCGCCGCAAGGCCGAGCCGGGGCTGGCGCTGGAGGCGTGGCGGGAGGTGTGAGCGGCCGGCCGGTCGCGGGGCCGGGGTTCCTCAGGGCGTGCCGTCGCCCCGGGCCGGTGACCTGCGGGCCGACGCGGGGATGGTGCCGTCCGTCCGGAGCGCCTGCCACAACTGGTCCGCCTGGGGCCGGGCGGCCACGACCCGGTTGGGGTCCTGGGTGTCGTAGCGCACCGGGAGCATCATCGTCTCCATGGCCGCCGGGTCGATCCCGTTCACGCTGCGGCCGAACTCGGCGAGTTTCGTCAGGGAGGCGAGCCGGGAGTCCGTGGTCAGGGACGCGGTGAGGGTGTCGGCGATGGTGTACGCCTTGGCGGGGCTGCCCAGCAGGTCCTGGTGCTTGATCTCGGTGAGCAGGGCCGTCAGGAACTTCTGCTGCAGCCCGATGCGCCCGAGATCGCTGCCGTCTCCGATGCCGTGCCGGGTGCGGACGAACTGCAGTGCCCGGGTGCCGTTCAGCCGGTGGGTGCCGGCGGTGATGTCCAGGCCGCTGGAGGGGTCGTGGATGTCCTGGCCGACGGTGACGGTCACGCCGCCTATCGCGTCGACGAGTTCCTTGAAGCCGGCGAAGTCGATCTCCACGAAGTGGTCCATGCGCACCCCGGACATCTGTTCCACCGTCTTGACGACACAGGCCGGACCGGCCAGCGAGTAGACGGAGTTGAACATCACCCGCTTCGCCCCGGCCAGCCTCGTCCCGTCCCGCCCGGTGCACTCGGGGCGGGTGACCAGGGTGTCGCGGGGAATGCTGACCGCCACGGCCCGCTTGCGGCCCTCGGGTATGTGGACGACCAGCGCGGTGTCCGAACGCGCCCCGGACACCCGGCCCGTGTGCAGCGCGGCGTTGGCGCCGGCGCGCGAGTCCGAGCCCAGGACCAGCAGGTTCTGACCGGATGTCGGCAGCTTCGGCGGGCGGTCGTCGCCGATGGCCCGGTCGAGGTCGACACCCTTGATGTTGGAGTCGAGGGCGCTGTACAGCCAGTAGGCCGTCGTGCCCGCGCCCGCGACCAGGACGACGGCACAGCCCGCGATCCAGCGCCGGACACGCCGACGACGACGCGGCGGTGTGTCCGACGTGACATCCGCGGCGTCGGCTCTCGCTCCGCCGCCGGTGCCCGGCTCCGTCGGGGCATGCGTCATGACGGGTTCCTTCCTCAACTCAACTGTGGTGCGCCTTGGTTCGCACATGGGGCAGGGCACGAGTGGGGGAGGGACCGGGCCTGCGCGGCTCTGACGCCGTGGCGTGTGCGAACTATAGACCGGGCGGCGCGTCGCACACAGGTCGCCTGGTCACTGTATGCTCGCCCCTCATTCACATGGCCGTCACATGTACTTTTCGAAATGTGGACGCATGATTGACAGTCAAGTGAACGCGCATTGAAGATGTGTGCAGCTTGTGAAAGTTGAACGATTGTCGCATGGAACCGATCGGCTCGTCCGAAGTGTTCCGGCGGTCGCGCACCCGGGCCTGGGGACGAGGGGGGCGTGCGACCGCGGGTGCTCACCTGTCCTGGACCGGTGAGAGACGAGGGAGGGTGGCCGTGGTCCTGTGCATCCCGGACGGCGGTGTGACGGCCGAGCCCGGTCTGCTGCAGCGTGGGGGACGGTGCGGAAGTCAGGTGAGTGGGAACAACCCCGAGGCGAGCGCGCTCGTCTCGACGTACCGGTCACTCGTGCCGGTCGGAGCCAGGCGGCAGATCGTCCGCCGGGTGCCGCGCCCGCTCCGGGCCGCGGTGATGCGGTCGCTGACCGCCGCCGACGCGGCGCGTTCCGCCCTGGTGGTGCGGGCGCTCGGCGACGGGCGCGGCGGCGAGGACACCGCCGGTCCGCTGCGGATCGTCCGCGTGGACGGCAGGCACCGCCGGGCCGTCGAGGTCCCCGGCATCACCGCCTGGGCCGCCCGGGCGCGGAACCTGCACATCCTGGTCACCCTGCTGGAAGAGGCCGGGATCGACTACTTCTGCGTCCGCGGCACCGCGTCACCGAACCCGTGCGTCGCCGTGCCGGAGCGGCTGCGTGCCGACGTGGAGGACCTCCTGCGGACCGCCTGCGGCCACTACCCGGGCTACGTCGGCGGCGTCGCCCCGGGGCCGGTCCGGCCGGGCACCTCGACGGCGAGCTGGCGTGCCCTGCGGACGCAGCGCGTGCTGCGCATCGCGTGGAACGTCTGCGATCCCACCGGGAAGCTGGTGTTCGGCCGGGAGTCCGGCTGTGACATCGAGTTCTGGGCCGAGCAGGAGGGCCGGCTTGTCGCGCCCCGCCCGAACCGTGTGACGACCGAGGTCCCGGTGGACGCGGGCCGCTGCCGAGCCGAGCAGAAACGATTCAGCGAAGTGCCGTTCATGTACACCACCGGACAGGCCCGCACCCTGCCCGAGTTCGTCGCCGCCCTGCCCGACGACCACCTCTTCCCGATCGACGTCGTCTACACCTGGGTCGACGACTCCGACCCCGTCTGGCGCGCCCGCAAGGAGGCCACCCGACGCGTGCTCGAACGGAGCACCGGCGACGGCACCCTGCACGAGCAGGCGGCGAACGACTCGCGGTACGCCAGCCGCGACGAACTGCGCTACTCGCTGCGGTCGATCCACCAGTACGCGCCCTGGGTGCGGACCATCTACCTCGTCACCGCGGGGCAGGTGCCCTCCTGGCTCGACACCGGCTTCCCCGGGATCAGGGTGGTGGACCACAGCGAGATCTTCTCCGAGCCGGACGCGCTGCCGACGTTCAACTCCCACGCCATCGAGAGTCAGTTGCACCACATCCCCGAGCTCTCCGAACACTTCCTCTACCTGAACGACGACGTCTTCCTCGGCCGGCCCGTGCAGCCCGGCACGTTCTTCCACCCCAACGGGCTGTCCAAATCCTTCCGGTCGAAGGCACTGATCCCCTCGGGCCGCGCCGACTTCACGGACCTGCCGGTCAACGCGGCGGGCAAGAACAGCCGGGGACTCATCGCCCAGCAGTTCGGCACCGTCATCTCCCAGAAGATGAAGCACACCCCGCACGCCCTGCGCCGCAGCGTCCTCACCGAGATCGAGCAGGTCTACGCCCACGCCCACCGGGTCACCCAGCACTCCCGCTTCCGCTCGCCGCACGACGTGCCCGTGGTCTCCTCGCTGTACCACTACTACGCGTACCACTCGGCGCGCGCGACGGCCGGGGACATCCGGTACCAGTACATCGACCTCGCGGACGACCTGGCCCAGCGCCGTCTCAACACGCTGCTCGCCAGGCGCAACTACGACACCTTCTGCATGAACGACACCGTGGCCGCCGCCGACCCCGAGGCCCAGGACCGCATGGTCGCCGACTTCCTGAACGCCTACTTCCCCGTGCCGAGCCCCTACGAGCGAGCCGCCGCCGGCATCCCCGCGCCACGGACGGCCCCGGCCGCGGAGCTGGACGGAGCCCGGGCATGACCACCTCCACCGCGACCCCCGCCACGGCGTCCGGCAGGGACACCACCGCGCCGCGCGGACCGCGCGCCATGCTCCGCTCCTTGCGCCTGTGGCTGATGCTGCGCGTGTTCGTGCCCCTGCGGCAGAACCGCACCGCCCAGCTGCGCTACGCGGCCGTCCTCGACGGCCAGACGGTGAACCTGCACGCCGTGCTGCCCCGCTCCGCCCGACTGCCCGACCGGGCCGCCGTGGTGGTGCGCCGGCGCCGCAGACGGCTTCTCGCCGAGGCGCGCGTGTACCGCGGCCCGGGCGGTGAACTCCTCATGGACGCCGCGATCCTGATGGGCGCGGAACTCGGCGGCGTACCCGCCGGACCCGGACGGTGGAAGCTCGGGCTGCGGATGTACACCGGGCGCCGGTCGCGTTCGGTGGCGCTGCTGCTCCTGCAGCCGCCGACGCCCTACGAGGGCCCGACCAAGCCCATGGCGGCCTCGCCGGTCACCGGCGCCCGCCATCGCGTCGGACGTACGGTCACCGGCACCGCCCGCATCGTCAGCTCGGCCCCCAGACCGGCCGTCGAGGTGGCCAAGGTGCACATGACCCATGCCGGGATCGCGGTCGACTTCCGGGTGCTGGGCACTCGTGCGGACGCCCCGTGGGCCGAGTTCGTCGCCGCCGGGCGCCGGATCCGGCAGCCCGTCCACCCCCTGGGACCGGACACCTACCGGACGGAGGTGCCGCTGGACCGGATGGATCCGCGCTCCTCCAGACCGGAGCACTGGGACGTCGTACTGTGCCAGGAGGCCGGGCCGTCGCTGCGGCTCGGCAGACGGCTGCACGACGTCCGCAACCCGCGGCGCGTCTTCGCCATGCGCAGCATGGCGATGACCCCGGCAGGCCGCACCCCCATGATCGTCCAACCGCGCTACACCCCCGCAGGCAACCTCCGCGTCACCTGCACGCGCATGCCCGAGGCAGACTGAATCCCCAGAAGTGAAGATCACATTCCTGCTGACCACGGCCGATGCCGTCGGCGGCACCGAACGGGCCGTGTTCAACCAGGCGTCCGAACTCGCCACCCGGCACGAGGTCCGCGTGCTCAGCGTCTTCAAGAGCAAGCCCGCGCAGTTCTTCCAGCCCGACGAACGCGTGCGGGTCGACTACCTGGTCGACCTCACTGGGGACACCCCCAGGCCGCTGCGGGCCGGCACCGTCGACGACACGGTGTGGGCCGGCCTGGCCGATCTGCCGAGCGAGATCGTCGACCGGTCCTGGGAGTCCGCCTTCAGCCGGCTCACCGACCTTGAACTCGAACTCGCCCTGCAGCAGACCGACACCGACGTCCTGATCACCACGACGCCCGCGCTGATGGCCCTGGCCGTCCGGCTCGCCCCGGCCCACGTGATCACCGTCCACCAGGAACACCGGGTCTCCGAACTGCGCGGCACCAGCGGTGAACCGCTGCGGCGGTACGCCGCCCGGCTGGACGCGCTGGCCGTGCTGAGCGAGCGCACCCGGGAGTGGTTCGCCGAGACCCTCGGCGCGGCCGCACCCCGCCTGGTGGTGGTGCCCAACGCTCTGCCCAGCGGGTTCCGGCCCCGGTCGACGCTGCAGACCCGGACCGTCGTCATCGCCGGCCGGCTCGTCGCCGAGAAGCAGATCGACCACGCCCTCACCGCCTGGGCGAAGGTGGCAGCGGCCCACCCCGACTGGTGCCTGCGCGTCTTCGGGGACGGCCCGCTCAGCGGCGCCCTGCGCCGTCAGATGGACATGCTCTCCCTGCACGACTGCGTCCAGCTCAACGGCAACTCGCCCTACCTCGCCGAGGAGTGGGCCAAGGCCAGCATCGCCCTGCTCACCTCGCGCAACGAGGCGTTCGGGCTGGTGCTCGCGGAGGCGCACGCGGCGGGCGTCCCCGTCGTCTCCTACGACGCGCCCAACGGCCCGCGCGAAGTGGTGATCGACGGCCACACCGGCTTCCTGGTTCCCCCCGGCGACACCGACGCGCTGGCCTCCGCGCTCCTGCGGCTGATCGAGGACTCCGAGCTGCGCCACCGGATGGGCGCGGCGGCCCTCGCCTCCGTGAGCCGGTTCTCGCCCGCCGTGGTCACCTCGCACTGGGAGCGGCTCTTCCACGAGCTCCTGGCCGAGCGGGACAGCGGGCGCCGCGACCTCGCGAAGACGGAACGCCAGGCGGTGCACGCCTACCTCAGCGGCTCCGACGGCAATCTGCCGGCGGCCGCGCCCGCGCCGCCCGGCTCGGTCCGCACCAGCGGCCAGCGCGTACTGGAGGAACGCCTGCTGGGGCGGCGCGGCCTGGTCCACGACGGCGGCCAGGTGTGCCGGCTGCTGGAGTGGGAGTCCCCGTGGGACGTGGTCCAGGCGAACCTCGCGCTGGCCGCCAACGCCCTGGAGGGAGCGGGCATCCCGTACATGGTCGTACGCGACCGCATGGTGCGGCACACCGTCGCCGTGCACGGCGACCACCGGGAGGCCGTCTTCAAGGCGCTCGCCGACCGCTACGCGGACGAGCCCGTCTACGCCTCCGTGCTCAACGAGGGCCAGAAGACGGTCGCGACCGTGCTCGCGGCCCTGGTGGGCGACTACTCCCGCACCCCCGCCTCGGGGATCCGCGTGTACCAGAGCGTCGTCTCCCCGTCCCGCACGCTCCGCCTCGGCGCCGTCTACGGCTGCACCATCACCTTCTGGGACGACGCACCCGAGGACGACGACCACCTCACGGCCCCGACCCGCACCCTGATCGGCGACCGGATCCCGCACAGCGTCATGCGGCGCAGCACCACGACCCTGGGCGGGCGCCGCTACCCCACCCTGGTGGCCTTCAACCAGACCGTCCACGGCGACGTCGGCTTCCCCGTGGATGCCGTCTACACCTGGGTGAACGGTGCCGACGTCGACTGGCTGGAGCGCAAGAACGCGGTCCTGGCCGATCTGGGCATGGCGACCCAGGACGCGGCCACCAGCGCGGCCCGGTTCCGCGACCGCGACGAACTGCGCTACTCCCTCAGGTCCATCGACATGTACGCCCCGTGGATCCGGAACATCTACCTCGTCACCGACGGGCAGGTCCCGCACTGGCTGGACGAGTCCCACCCCCGGGTGCGCGTCGTCGACCACACCGAGATCTTCGGCGACCGGGGAGCGCTGCCCACGTACAACTCGCACGCCATCGAAAGCCAGTTGCACCACATCGAGGGGCTGGCCGAGCACTTCCTCTACTTCAACGACGACGTGTTCCTCGGCCGGACCGTCACCCCCGGCATGTTCTTCCTGGGCAACGGACAGGCCCGGCACTTCATGTCGCCCACGTCCGTGCCGATGTCCCCGCCGTCGGACGACGACGAGCACAACGTCAGCGCCGCGAAGAACAACCGCGCCCTGATCGAGCGGTCCTTCGGGCAGACCCTGGTGCACACGTTCCTGCACGCCCCGCATCCGTTGCGGCGCAGCGTGCTCGCCGACATCGAGCGCGACTACGGGCCCGAGGCGGCGGTCACCGCCGGCAACCAGCTCCGCAGCCACAGTGACGTGTCGATCGCGTCGTCCCTGCACCACTACTACGGCTTCCACACGCTGCGCAGCGTGCCCGGCAGCATCTCCTGCGGATTCGTCAACGTCGGGCTGGCCGAGCACGGCCCCCGGCTGAACCGGATCCTGACCGCGCGTCCCCACGACGTGTTCTGCCTCAACGACTTCCACGACGGCGATGTGCCGGAGGAGGAACAGGACGCGATCCTCGCGGCGTTCCTGCCGAGCTACTTCCCGGTCGCGAGCCAGTACGAGACGGGATCCCCGCGCAACCGGCGCGCCCACGCCGGCTATCTGCCCGGATGGCCGCTGTGACCCACCCCACCCAGACCGAGGAAAGAACCCCGCGCGTGTCCAGCCCCGCCTCCATCCTTCAGATCGTCGCCCACCCGGACGACGACCTGTACTTCATGAACCCCGTGACCTTCCAGGCGATCAAGGCGGGCACACCCACCACGACGGTCTACCTGACCAGCGGGGAAGCCGACGGACGCAACCCCCGCCCCTGGCAGATCGCGCCGCCCGCCGAGGACCGGGAGGCCTACGGGAAGGCGCGGCAGAACGGCATCAGGGCCGCGTACGGCGCGATGGTCCTCGGCGACCGCACCGCGCCCTGGACACCGTCCACCCTCACCACCGCGGGCGGCGCCGTCGCCGAGGTGTACGCACTGGCCGACGCGCCCTGGGTGAAGCTCGTCTTCCTCAACATCCGGCAGCACGGCGGCCCCGACGGCCCCTCCCGCAGCCTGCACGTCCTCTGGCAGGAGGAGGCCGAACGGATCCCCACGCTGGTGGTGAGCGGCGGACTCGTGGACGAACGCTTCTGGTACACCCGCACCGGGCTGGTGGACACGCTGGTCCAGATCCTCGACCTCGTCCGGCCGACCCTCGTACGCACCATGGACCCGGATCCGGACCGGCTGGTCCACGACGAACGGTTCCCGCAGCACCACGACTTCGGCGACCTGGCCGACCACTGCGACCACACCGCGGCCGGCCTCTTCTCATGGCTCGCGCTGGAGAGCTACCAGGGGCCCGGCGAGGGCCGCACCTTCGTGGTCGAGGCCTTCCGCGGCTACTCCAACGAACGGTGGCCGCACTCGCTGGGCCCGCGAGCCGTCTCCCTCAAGGAGCACTTCCTCAACGTCTACGGCGCGGCCGACGGCTACGACTGCGGTGATCCCGCGGGCAGCGGCGACTACGCGGTCGGCTGGAGCGCGCGCACCACGGGCTGGGTGCAGAGCACCACCCCGCGCCACCCGCACGGGGCCTGGCTCGGGCGCGACGCGCGCGGCCGCCTCACGGCCTTCGCCGTCGTCGACCAGCAGGCCGCGGTGTGGCTGGAGACCCAGCCCGGAAACGGCCAGTGGCGCGGACCGTTCTTCCTGGGCGGCGGACCGCTCTCACCCGGGCTCGCGGTGAGCCTGACCCCGGACGGCCGCTGGCAGGTCCTGGCCCGGCGCCTGTCGCACCTGGGGCCGGACCACTCCCAGCGGCGGGAGATCGTCCTGCTCGAACAGGCCGAGCGGGACGGGCGGTTCACCGGGTGGACCATCCTGGGCAACCCCTCCGCGGGGAACCCCGAGCGCGACCGGCATCTGGGCACGCCGGCCGTCACCCGTGACGCGCTGGGACGGCTGCACCTGTTCGTCCGCAACGGGGGACAGGGCCTGCACACCCGCGTCCAGGAGACGGACGGTGTCTGGGGCAGGTGGACGGACCTGCGCGGCCACGAACTCCAGGAGGGTGTCGCGGCGCTGACCGCGCCGAACGGCCGGGTGGAGGTCTTCGCCGCCAGCCGGGAAGGCGTCTTCCACTGGGCGCAGAGCTCCCTCCACCAGCCGCTGCAGCGCGCCCCCCGGTTCCGGCTCACGGTCCCCGCCTCACCCGCCGCAGCCGTCGTCCAGCCGAACGGCCGGGTCATGACGGTCTACCGGCAGCCCGAGACGGGCCGGCTGCTCATGGCCGAGGAGGACGCGCCGGGCGGCCGCTGGACCAGGCCGGCCGAGTCGATCGGCGGCCGCGGCGGCTTCGGCGCCGTCGCCTGCGCCCCGGGGCCCGACCCGGAGACCGGAACGCTGGTGGCCACCCTCAGCGATCCCGGCGGCATCGCCTACCGCTTCCTGCCCGGCGACCACCCCTGGCAGGAACTGTCCACCGACACCCTCGGCGGCCCCCCGGCCCACGCCCCCGCCGCGGCCTTCGACGTCCTCGGCCGCGCCACCATCGCGCTGCTGGGCCCGGACGGCCGTCTGGCCGTCGCCCGACAGGCCGGCCGGGGGTCGGTCGGGTTCGGCTCGTGGCAGGTGGTGGGCTGACGGACCGGAGCCGGGGCCGGCCCTGGAGACGTGCCGGGGGCGCGGGTGCGCGATGATGACCACCGTGGACACCGAGACACTCATCGACGCCTGGCGGCGTCTGCTCACGGCTCCGGCAAGTCATGGGTGCTGTTCGAGCACGGCACCTGCGTGGTGCTCGAACACCCCGCCGCCGATCTCACCGAGCAGGCCGTCGGCATCCTCCGCGAGTTCGGCCCCGTGCACGTCGCCACCCCGGCCGGTGACTTCCGGGTGCTCGAACTCAACACCGGTGAGGGCTGGTTGGTGACGAGCCACCATCCGGACGTCGTCACCTTCGTCCCGCGCGACGACCCCGAGGACCCCTCGCACCTGGCCGTCGGCATCCTGGGCCGCTCCCGCCGCGACCGCGACGGCACGGAACTGCGAGCCGTCCATGTCGAGGCGGCACCGCTGCCCTGAAACGGGTCCGAAAAAGGTTCTCCGGCGCACCGAACCGCACACGGGCATCACACGTCTTCAGATGCGCAGGCGCGCGCTGACCTCGCGCGCCGATCCAAAAAACGAGGGGAACCCAAGCATCATGAAGAGCAAGCTGACCGCCGTGGCCCTTGCGGCCGTCGTCGTCGCCGGAACCGCCGCTGCCGCCGTCCCGGCCTCCGCCGCCACCGCCAAGGCCGCGCCGGCCCGTTGCCACACCGCCGACCTGAAGGCCGGCTTCGCCACGGGCGACGACGCGAAGCCGGAGATGGGCCAGACGAAGAAGCAGACGCAGGCGTTCGTCTGGTTCACCAACAAGAGCACCCACACCTGCACCCTGAACGGCTTCGCCGGCGTCGACATGGTCGGCGCTCAGCCCACCGACGGCACCTGGTCGCTGGCACGCTCCGCCGCGAAGCCCGAGACGCTGACCCTGGAGCCGGGTGCCACGACGGACTTCAGCATCACCCTGCTCCCGGTCGCCGCGTCCACGCCGCAGAGGGAGAAGTTCGTTCCGTCGAAGTTCCTGGTCACCCCGCCGAACGAGACGAAGCACTTCACCCTGAAGTGGCCCTTCGGCGGCCAGATCCTCAAGCAGGACGGCGCCACCCACCCGGCCACCTACCTCAACCCGGTCGGGCAGTAACCGACACCAGGCGCCGGCCACGACTCGGTGGCCGGCGCCTGGTGCACCGCGGGCCCGCGCCCGTTCAGGCCGCGGTGCGGGACACCGGGATCCACAACTGTGCTGCGGACCGCTCCGGGTCGTCCTGCGACGGGCGGGCGCGCAGGATCTCCGGCCCGGGACGGTACTCGTACGGGTTGGACGGGATCCACTGGGCGGCCACGTCGGCCCACATCTGCTGCAGCGCCTGCGGGAACGGACCGGTGTTCTCGAACACGGCCCAGGTGCCCGCCGGGCAGTCCAGCACGTCGAGGTCCTCGGGCAACTCGGCGGCCGTGGTCACCACGGCGTGGTAGTAGTCGAGTTCGCTGCCCTCCTCGAACCCGTCCGAAAGGCGCACGGTCGCCGACACCACGCCCTGCGGATCCTGGTCCGAGAGACCGGCGATCCGCAGCATGGTCTGCGGCGAGATGCTCCGGACGTGCTCGGCGATGTGCGGGTTGACGCCCTGATGGATCAGCGGCACGCGGGCCTTCTTGCCGACGACCCGGAACGCTTCCTTCTCCACGATGCGGTACCGCATGGTGCTGTTCCCTTCCACGGTGAGGCGGAAGGACAGCCGGGGCTGCGCGTTCAGAGCCGCGCCGGTACGTCTGGCCTCGCCGGGACCGACGCCGTGGACGGCTCGGAACGCCCGGGCGAACGCCTCGCCGGAGGTGTAGCCGTAGCGGATCGCGATCTCCAGCAAGGCCGGTCGACCGGCCAGCACCTCGGCCGCCGCGACGGTGAGCCGCCGGCGCCGGATGTACTCCGACAGCGGCATCCCCGCCAGTGACGAGAACAGCCGCCGGAAGTGGTATTCCGACGTGACGGTGATCCGGGCCAGCGCGGACACCTCGATGTGCTGGTCGAGGTGTCCCTCGATGTGCTCCATCGCCTGGTTCAGCCGATCCAGCAACTCCGGCCTCCTTCCCTTCGGACCACCAACGTTAGGAAGGACCAGGCCTGCCGCACCCGACATTCCGTGCCCGCTCCGGTCGGGTGCGGCAGCCCACCGGGCCGGGCCCCTTCCGGGTCACCGGGCGTGGGGTTCACGGCCGGGCGCGGGCCGGCGGGATCTCCACGGGGAACAGGCCGTCTCCCTCGGTGCGCCTGGGCTCGGTCATGCTGAAGGCGGGCTGGGCCATGACCCGCGGGCGGGTCCCGTGATTCGGGTGGGAGGAGTGGAACAACAGCGGATGGGCGAGCACCACGTCGCCCTCCTGTGCGACGACCTCGGTCACTCCCGGCCGGCCCTGCGCGCCCAGGACGCGACTCAGGGGTTCGTCGAACCCGTCGGCCTCCAGTCCCTCCGGCTCCGCCTCCCACAGGATGCGGGCGGCCAGATGATGCGAGCCGTCGGCGAGGAGGGTCCCGCCCCCGCCGGGATCCACGGTCGAGAAGCAGAAGAGATTGAGCAGCGCCTGTTCGGGCGACCAGACGTGGTGGTGGAACCAGTCTCCCTCGATGTGCCAGTCATCCCCGTAAGGGGGATCGTCGAAGGCGGGGAAGGTGACCGGCCACCAGCCCATCTCCCGCGTCATCTCCCAACGGCCGGGCCCCACCAGCTGATCCACGGCCGAGCGGAACCGTTCGCTCAGAGCGTCCGTGTACGGCGGCTCCGTCAGCATCTCCCGCAGCCAGACCCGGGGCCGGGTCCACTGCTCCGGGCGCTCCAGGTCGATCCCGAGCCGCCCGCCGAGGCCCCTGCGCACCGCTTCGGCCACCGCCGGAGCGAAGGCGTTCCGCAGAACGGTCCAGCCTCGTTCGACGAACTCGTCGACCTGACCGTCCGAGAGAGGCCCAGACACCATGGACGGATGGTACGCCGCTCCGTGCGCGAGTGTCCGGCGTCGCCGACTCCCGCTCGGCCCCGGGCCGTTGCCGTCGCAGGCTAGCCGCGCACCGCGGCCAGGCACTCGTCGTACAGGTCCATGATGTCGCCCTTGCCGTCGTTTCCGACCCACGTCATCGAAGCGGCGTCCAGGCATGCGAACGCCGTCGCGATCACCGCGCGGACCCTTGGCTCCGCGCTGCCGGCGCCGGCGTTCTCCATGCGCGCCTCGACGAGCGGCAGCAGGTCCTCCTGGAACTGCAGCCGCTTCTCGAGCCAACCGGCACGCAGTGACGGGGTGTTGTGCAGGAGACGGAAGCGCTGCAGGGCCTGTTCCCGGCTGTCGTGCAGGGCCAGTACGGCGGCGACGCCTGCGCGCAGGGCCTCCCAGGCACCGGCCTCGGCGGGCTGTTCGCCGACCGTGTCCGTCAGGACTTGCCCGAACCGGTGCTGGTCGCCGCCGAGGAGGTCCTCCTTGGTGCCGAAGTAGCGGAAGAGGGTGCGCTGGGAGACGCCGGCCTCGCGCGCGATCTGGGCGATGGTCGTCTCGTCGTAACCCTGCTCGGTGAACAGGCGCAGAGCCGTGTCGAGGATCTCCTGGGAGGCCAGTCGCCGCGTCCGGTCCCACAGCGTGGCCGACGCGCCGGTCGCCGTCTTGGCTTCCTGCTTCATGCCACCAGGCTAGCCGAGCGATGCCAGCTCGACACTCACTGCATGGTTGGCAGTCACTGTCAAGCTGGCGTACGCTGCCGAAGGGGGATCGGTCCAGCACGGTCGACCGCGCCGCTCGCGGCCCGAGTCGCGCACCGCTCACCCATCGCCCCTACCGCCCCGGACTACGCAAAGGAACGCATCATGTCCGCACCCGCAGCTCTGATCACCGGTGGAACCAGCGGCATCGGCAGGGCGACCGCCGAACTGCTCCACTCCCGCGGCTACCGCGTCATGGTCACCGGCGTCGGCAATGTCGCGGGCGCCGGACTTCCGGAAGACGTCGTGGTCGTCCGGGCCGACGCACGGTCACTGCCGGACCTCGACCACGCGATGGACCAGGCACGCCGGCACTTCGGCTCCCTCGACGTGCTCTTCCTCAACGCGGGCGTCTCCCGCCCCGGGCCGATCGAATCGACCGACGAGGACACCTTCGACGAGCTGTTCGACGTCAACGTCAAGGGCACCTTCTTCACCCTGCAGAAGGCGCTTCCGCTCCTCGACGAGGGCGCCTCGGTCGTCGTCACCGTGGGCGCGGGCGAAGGGCTCGGGGCAGCCATGACAGCCGCCAAGGGCGCTCTGGTGCCCCTCGTGCGGTCCCTCGCGCTCGAACTCGCCCCCCGCGGCATCCGCGTCAACGCCGTCAGCCCAGGGCTGGTCGACACGCCTGTCTACAGCAGGATGGGTGTCTCCCGGGAAATGATCGACTCCTGGGCCGAGGACGTGCCGCTCGGCCGCGTCGGCGCTCCCGCCGACATCGCCGAAGCCGTGGCCTTCCTCGCCTCGGCCTCCGCCGGCTACATCACCGGCGACAACCTCATCGTCTCCGGGGGCATCGGCGTCCACGCCCGCGCCTGACGGGCAGGGGGCGTCCTGTCAGGGCCGTCCGGGCGGCGCGGTCGCCGACGCGCTCGCCCAAAGGCGCGTGACCAGGTCGACCGCTGCGGCCGCGCGGTCGGCGGGGGCCCCGTCGGCACGCACCTCGGGGACGGACTCGACGTGCAGGAACGGCACGTCCGCGGCGTCGGCGGCCCGGCCCTCGATGTTCAACCGGCCCTCCAGCGGGCAGTTGCGCTCCCAGGCCCGGCACACCCGGAAGCCGCGCCTGCCCAGGGCGTCGGCCAGTCTGAGAGCGTCCGCGCGGCCCGCCGATCCGGCACCGGTGGAGGCGACCACGTCGTAGCCGGAGGCGGCGGAGGCGGCCATGCCGTGCAGCTGGACGGCGGGCATTCCGCGGCGGACCAGTTCGGCGCAGACGGCGTAGAAGACGGTGTCCTGGCGGTGGGCCACGTCCGCGGCGTTGCCGCGTCCGGCCGCGCGATGTGCGCCCGCGAGTACCATGACACCGCCGGGGGAGCCCCGCAGGACCCGTACGCCCAGTTGCTCGGTGTCGAGGTCGGCCACCGGGTGCGGGATCTGCACCGACCAGCGCGGAGGGTGGTCCAGATCCACGTAGACCCGGCCCCAGCCCCGCGGATCCACCGCGGCGTCGGTGCGGTCGGCCACCTCGGCGTAACGGCGGCCGGAGACCCGGTCGAGAACCGTGCGCAGCGTGAAGCCGTGCTGCGAGAGCAGGTGTTCCGCCTGTCCCCGGTGGCCGTCCAGGAGCAGCCCGACGCCTTCGGCGACAGCCGTACGGTCCGCCTGGCCGGGCTGCCGGTAACCGTGGCCCGGGCCGAACCGGCGGGTGAAGTCCGCCACTTCCCGCGCCAGGTCGACCTGCCGCGCACCCTGGCCGGGGCGGGGGCTCTCGTCCCCGCCCCCGTCACGGGTGGCGCGGAGCACGGCGGTCAGGACAGCGGCGGTGACCAGCACAATGGTTGCGATCGTGATGATTCGCGAGCGGGTGGCTCTCATGGTCGTATCAAGATATCCGGGCGGGAGTACGCGCCGCCGACCCCGCCCGTTGCGCCGAGTGCGTCAGGCCGCTGCCCTGACCGCCGAGCCGGACCCGGCCGGTTCCCGCACGACGCGGCGGGGCCGGGTCGGCATCCCGAGCATCGGGTTGGCGACGCTCCAGGCCGCGCCCCTGCAGACCAGCTCCTTGTACACCGCGGCCGGCCGCCCGGTCAGGGCCGCCCGCACCGGGCGGTCGTCGGCGGTGACGTACTGGATCAGACCTTCCCGGCGGCCCAGCGAGACACACTGGTTGAAGTAGCGCAGCGACACGTGCGGGAGCTTCCCGCCGGTCAGACGTGCCGCGATGGCGTCGGCCGCCTGCCATGCCATCGGGGTGCCCGAGGCACACGACATGCGCAGCGGCTTGTCACCGGCGCCCATCGCCATGGCCGCGTCGCCGATGGCGTACACGTCCGGGTGCGAGACGGAGCGCATGGTCGCGTCGACCACGATCCGGCCCGTGTCGGTGACCTCCAGGGTGGTGGCCTGGGCGATCGGGTGGACGGCGAAGCCGGTGGTCCACACCGTGACCGCGGCCGGGATGGACGAGCCGTCGGCGGTGGCGACGCGGTCGGCCTCGACGCCGGTGACGGCGGTGTGTTCGTGCACGGTGATGCCGAGCTTGTCGAAGACCTTCCGCACGTGCCGGCGGCCCTTCGGCGAGAGCCAGTCACCGAGGCCGCCGCGGGCGGCGAGAGCGACGTCGAGGTCCGGGCGGGACTCGGCGATCTCGGCCGCGAACTCCAGTCCGGTGAGGCCGCCGCCGACCACGACCACAGGTGCCCCGGCCTCCAGGAGGGCAAGGCGTGCACGCAGCCGCAGGGCTCCGGGACGGCCGGTGATCTCGTGGGCGTACTCGGCGGTGCCGGGGACGCCCTGGTCGTTCCAGCCGCTGCCGAGGGCGTACACGAGGGTGTCGTACGACAGTTCCTCCCGCTCCCCGGCGTCCTCGACGCCGACGACGGAAACGGTCCTGCGGTCGACGTCGACACCGGTGACCTTCGCGAGCTTCAGTTCGACGCCGGTGCCCGCGAACATCTCGCCGAGGGGCCGCGGCGCGAGGTCCTGCCCGGCCGCGAGCTGGTGCATCCGGACGCGCTCGACGAAGTCCGGCCCGGCGTTGACGAGGGTGATGGCCACGTCTTCCCGGTGCAGCCGCCTGGCGAGGCGCCCGGCGGCGATGGCTCCGGCGTATCCGGCCCCGAGGACGACGATGCGGTGCTGCATGTCCCTGCTCCTGTCTTGAGCTCTTCAGCGGGTTCGCCCCTTGAACCGGGCGGCCCGCCGCTTCCTGACAGGAGTGCGGTGTGAAGCACCTCACACACGCGGGCGCGGCTCAGAAGGCGTTGAGCAGAGGCTCCCCGTGGGCGTCGGCCGCCCACCGCCGGGTCGCGCGTTCGAGCTTGTCGGGGTTGACCTGGCTCCGGAACGCGGTGATGCCGTCGGGGGTGAGCTCCAGGCACATGACGCCGACGACCCGGCCGTCGACGACCGCCACGACGGCGGGACCACCGTTGGCGGTCGTGGCGTGGACCTCGGGTGAGCCGCCGACGTAGGCCTGCTTGGCCTTGCTCGGCTTGAACAGGCCCCGCAGGAACCTGGCGACCGCGACCGCGCCCTCGAACGCCTTGGCGCGGGCCGGGACCTTGCCCCCGCCGTCCCCGATCGCGACGGCGTCCTGGGTGAGCAGCCGCACGAGCGGCTCGGTCCGGCCGCTGGTGGCGGCCGCGAGGAACTCCTCGACGATCCGCCGGGCGGCGGCCTCGTCGATCTCGGTGCGTGTCCTGCCGTCCGCGACGTGCTTCTTGGCACGGTGGAAGATCTGCTGGCTGGCGGCCTCGGTGATGTCGAGGATCCCGGCGATCTCCCGGTGCGGGTAGTCGAAGGCCTCCCGCAGCACGTACACCGCCCGCTCGTTGGGGGAGAGGCGCTCCAGCAGGACGAGGACCGCGTACGAGACCGACTCCCGCTGCTCGGCGGTGTCGGCCGGGCCGAGCATCGGGTCCCCGGCGAGCAGCGGCTCGGGAAGCCACTGACCCACGTACGTCTCGCGCCGCGCGCGGGCCGAGGTGAGCTGGTTGAGGCACAGGTTGGTCAGCACCTTCGTCAGCCATGCCTCCGGCACCTCGATACGGGCGAGGTCGGCGCCCTGCCAGCGCAGGAACGTCTCCTGCACGACGTCCTCCGCCTCGCTCGCGGACCCCAGGAGGCGGTAGGCGATGGCCTCCAGACGGGCCCGGGAGGCCTCGAACCGATCCACGTCGTCCACGGTCAGCGCCATGCCCGGATCCTAGCCCGCGCTCCGGACGCCGGCCGCCGCATCTCGGGCCGCGCTGCGCGACCGGTGCGGCAGACGAACGTGGGCGGCCAGGCCCGGGTACGCCGACGACACCGCCGAGCGGTGTATCAAGGTGGCCCTCCTGCCGGACACGCCGATGCCCGGCACACCAGTCGGTGCGCCGGGCATCGGGTGTCCGTACGGAGGTGGCTACGCCGGGACGCTCGCCACGCCCGGGGCCAGGAACTGCTTGCCGTTCACGCGTTCCGAGACGCCCTCGCGGTCCAGGTACGGCGTGATGCCGCCCAGGTGGAAGGGCCAGCCGGCGCCGGTGATGAGGCAGAGGTCGATGTCCTGGGCCTCGGCGACGACGCCCTCGTCGAGCATCAGACCGATCTCCTGGGCCACCGCGTCCAGGACGCGGGCGCGGACCTGCTCCTCGGTCAGGACGGTGTCGCCCTGCTCGAGCAGCGCGGCGACCTCCGGGTCCAGCTCGGGCTTGCCGCTGTCGTAGACGTAGAAGCCGCGCTTGCCCGCCTTGACGACGGCGGCGAGGTTCTCGGAGACCGTGAAGCGGTCCGGGAAGGCCCGGTTGAGGGTCTCCGAGACGTGCAGGCCGATCGCCGGGCCGACCAGTTCGAGCAGGACCAGCGGGGACATCGGCAGGCCGAGCGGCTCCACCGCCTTCTCCGCGACCTCGATCGGCGTGCCCTCGTCGATGACGTTCTGGATCTCGCCCATGAAGCGGGTCAGGATGCGGTTCACGACGAACGCCGGGGCGTCCTTCACCAGGACCGCGGTCTTCTTCAGCTTCTTGGCCACCGCGAAGGCGGTCGCGAGCGACGCGTCGTCCGTCTTCTCGCCGCGGACGATCTCCAGGAGGGGGAGGATCGCCACCGGGTTGAAGAAGTGGAAGCCGACGACCCGCTCGGGGTGCTGCAGCTTCGACGCCATCTCCGTCACCGAGAGGGAGGAGGTGTTCGTCGCCAGGATCGCGTGCGCCGGGGCGACCGCCTCCACCTCGGCGAACACCTGCTGCTTGACGCCGATCTCCTCGAACACCGCTTCGATGATGAAGTCGGCGTCCGCGAAGCCCTCGGCCTTGTCCAGCACACCGGTGACCAGGGCCTTGAGGCGGTTCGCCTTGTCCTGGTTGATGCGGCCCTTGCCCAGCAGCTTGTCGATCTCGGCGTGGACGTAGCCCACACCCTTGTCGACGCGCTCCTGGTCGATGTCCGTGAGGACGACCGGGACCTCCAGGCGGCGCAGGAACAGCAGGGCGAGCTGCGAGGCCATCAGGCCCGCGCCGACCACGCCGACCTTGGTGACCGGGCGGGCCAGCGACTTGTCCGGCGCGCCCGCGGGACGCTTGCCGCGCTTCTGCACCAGGTTGAAGGCGTAGATGCCGGCGCGCAGCTCGCCGCCCATGATGAGGTCGGCCAGCGCCTGGTCCTCGGCGTCGAAGCCCTGCTGCAGGTCGCCGTTCTTGGCGGCGGCGATGATGTCCAGGGCGCGGTAGGCGGCCGGGGCCGCGCCGTGCACCTTGGAGTCGGCGATGAAACGGCCCCTGGCGACGGCCTGGTCCCAGCCCTCACCGCGGTCGATCGCGGGGCGCTCGACGGCGATCTCGCCCTTGAGGACGGCCGCCGTCCAGATCAGCGACTGCTCCAGGAAGTCGGCGCCCTCGAAGATCGCGTCGGCGATCCCGAGCTCGTAGACCTGCTTCCCCTTGAGCTGCTTGTTCTGGTTGAGGCTGTTCTCGATGACGACCGAGATCGCCTTGTCGGCGCCGATCAGGTTCGGCAGCAGCGTGCAGCCGCCCCAGCCCGGGACCAGGCCCAGGAACACCTCGGGCAGCGAGAACGCGGGGAGCGACGCGGACACCGTGCGGTAGGTGCAGTGCAGGCCGACCTCGACACCGCCGCCCATCGCCGCGCCGTTGTAGTACGCGAAGGTGGGGACCGCGAGACCCGACAGCCGCTTGAAGACCTCGTGGCCGCCCTTGCCGATGGCCAGCGCGTCCTTGTGCTCCTTGAGCAGCTCGACGCCCTTGAGGTCGGCGCCGACCGCGAAGATGAACGGCTTGCCGGTGACGCCGACGCCGACGATCTCGCCGTCCGCGGCCTCCTTCTCGACCTGGTCGATCGCGGTGTTCAGGTTCGCGAGCGAGGCCGGGCCGAAGGTGGTCGGCTTGGTGTGGTCGAAGCCGTTGTCCAGGGTGATGAGGGCGAAGCGCCCGGCGCCCAGGGGCAGGTCGAAGTGGCGTACGTGCGCCTGCGTGACGACCTCGTCCGGGAAGAGCTCGGCCGCGCCCTTCAGGAGTTCAGCGGTGGTGCTCACTTGTCGCCTCCGTCGAAGTGCGGGTTCTCCCAGATGACCGTCGCGCCCATGCCGAAGCCGACGCACATGGTGGTCAGGCCGTAGCGGACGTGCGGCTGCTCCTCGAACTGGCGGGCCAGCTGCGTCATCAGACGGACGCCGGAGGAGGCCAGCGGGTGGCCGAACGCGATGGCACCGCCGTACTGGTTGACGCGCTCGTCGTCGTCGGCGATGCCGTAGTGGTCGAGGAAGGCCAGGACCTGGACGGCGAAGGCCTCGTTGATCTCGAAGAGGTTGATGTCCTCGATGGACAGACCCGCCTTGGCGAGGGCCTTCTCCGTGGCCGGGATCGGGCCGTAGCCCATGACCTCCGGCTCCACGCCCGCGAAGGCGTAGGAGACCAGGCGCATCTTGACCGGCAGGCCGTTCTCGCGGGCGAAGTCCTCGCTGGCGATGATCGAGGCGGTGGCGCCGTCGTTCAGACCGGCCGCGTTACCGGCGGTGACCCGGCCGTGGACGCGGAACGGGGTCTTGAGACCGGCGAGGTTCTCCAGGGTCGTGCCCGGGCGCATCGGCTCGTCGGCGGTGACCAGGCCCCAGCCCGTCTCACCGGCCTCCGGGCTGGTGCGGCGCACCGAGATCGGCACCAGGTCGGCCTGGATCTTGCCGTTGGCGTACGCCTTGGCGGCCTTCTCCTGCGAGCGCACGGCGTACTCGTCGGCGCGCAGCTTGGTGATGTGCGGGTACCGGTCGTGCAGGTTCTCCGCGGTCATGCCCATGAACAGCGCCGACTCGTCGACCAGCTTCTCGCTGACGAAGCGCGGGTTCGGGTCCACGCCCTCGCCCATCGGGTGGCGGCCCATGTGCTCGACACCACCGGCGATGACGGCGTCGTACGCGCCGAACGCGATCGAACCGGCCGTGGTCGTCACGGCGGTCAGCGCGCCCGCGCACATGCGGTCGATGGAGTAGCCGGGGACGGACTGGGGCAGACCGGCGAGGATGCCGGCCGTGCGGCCCAGGGTCAGGCCCTGGTCACCGATCTGCGTGGTCGCGGCGATGGCGACCTCGTCGATCTTCTTCGGGTCGAGCCCGGGGTTGCGGCGCAGCAGCTCCCGGATCGCCTTCACGACGAGGTCGTCGGCGCGGGTCTCGTGGTAGATGCCCTTGGGGCCCGCCTTGCCGAACGGGGTGCGGACGCCGTCTACGAAGACGACGTCCCTGACGGTACGAGGCACGATGGCTCTCCTCCAGGGTGCGGGATGGCACTGCTGCGACGCGCAAGCGCTGAGCGCGCGCTCAGGACCCATGCTACTTATCGGTAACGTAGCTGCCCAGTCCAGGCTGCCCAAGCGGTGAAGGTCACACCGACGGCGCGGCGCCCGAGGCTCACCGTCTCCGGACGGCCTCGGCGATCCACTGGGCGGCCTCGGCGGGCGTGAGGTGAGTCGTGTCGACGACCTCGGCCTCGGCGTGCAGCCACGTACGGGCCGCCTCGGCGTAGGGCTCGAGGTGTCTGAGCCGGAACGGGGAGTCGGGGCCGAGAACGGTGTCGCCCGCGATGCGCCCGCGCAGGGTGTCCTGGTCGGCATGGAGGACGAAGTGCCTGACCGGGATGGCGTGGCGGGCGAAGCCTCCGCTGATCTCACGCCAGTACTCCTCGACCAGGACGGTCATCGGTATCACCAGCGTGCCGCCGGTGTAGTCGAGCACGCGGCGGGCGGTCTCGACGACGAGCGGCCGCCACGGCGGCCAGTGCTGGAAGTTGTCCGTCTCGGGCAGCCCCGGCGTGATGTCCATGAGCGTCTCGCCGACCTTCTCGGCGTCGAACACCCGCGAGTCCGGGATCAGTTGCCGCACGAGCGCGCTGGTCGTCGTCTTGCCCGCGCCGTGGGTGCCGTTCAGCCATACGATCACGGGACCCGATGCTATTCCCGGGCCACTGGGGCCTGTCCGGCGGATCAGGTCGCAGGGCACGGGCGGTGCCTCATCGGCGCTGGTGAGCGGGGCGAATGGGGGTCCCCCCGCGCGAGCTCGGTTCGAGCGTGGGGGCGCGTCCGGCTGCAAGGCGGAGGAGGGCGTGCCGAGCCCCGCGTCTGCGGCATGATCCGCCGGACACCCCCTAGCGATCCGGTGGTGCCGTCGACCCCCTCGGGGCCAGCACGGGTGTGGGGACCGGGTGCGAGCCCGGGTTCTCTCCCGTGATCACGGCGAACAGCGTCCTGGCCGCCTCCGCGCCGAATCCGTGCACGTCATGGCTCATCGCGGACAGCGTCGGGTGGGTCAGCCGGCACAGCTGGGAGTCGTCCCAGGCCAGCAGGGAGACGTCGGCGGGCACGCGCAGACCCATCTCGGACGCCACCGAGAGCCCGGCCACCGCCATGATGTCGTTGTCGTAGACGATCGCGGTGGGCCGGTCCTGCGGCGCGGCGGTGAGCAGCGAGCGCGTCGCCCGGGCCCCGGCCTCGCCGGAGTAGTCCGTGGTGACCTGCCAGGCCCCGGCCAGCTCCAGGGACCGTGCCGCCTGGTCGAAGGCGGCCGTGCGCATCGCGGTGTGCCCGAGCGCCGCCGCGCCGCCGACCCGGGCGATCCGCCGGTGCCCGAGCGCGGCGAGGTAGCGCACGGCCTCCGTGACGGCGGTGGAGTCGTCGGTCCACACCGAGGTGAGCCCCCCGGTCAGCGACGGGTGCCCGACCGCCACCACCGGCAGCCCCAGCCGCTCGGCCACCGCCGGCCTCGGGTCGTCCGCCCTGAAGTCCACCAGGATCGCCCCGCCGATCTGCCGCCCCTTCCACCAGGACTCCAGCAGACCGGCCTCCTCCCGTACGTTCCGTACGAGCCTGAGCAGCAGCGAGCAGGACCGCTCGGTCAGCACGCTCTCCACGCCCGAGACGAACTCCATGTAGAAGGGTTCGAGGCCCAGCATCTGGGCCGGCCGGCAGATCGCCAGCCCCACCACGTCCACCCGGGCGCCCGCGAGCGACCGCGCGGTGAGGTTCGGCGCCCAGCCCAGCTCCCGCGCCGCCGCGAAGATCCGGTCGCGGGTCGCCTCCGACAGCCCCGGCTTGTGGTTGAAGGCCAGCGACACCGCGCCCTTGGACACCCCGGCCCGCGCGGCGACGTCCCTGATGGTGACGCGAGGGGGCGGCGTCGCCGTCATCAGGCGGGCTCCACGCAGTACAGGGCGGCCCGGGCGGCGGCCTCGTCGGGAGTCTTCCATCCCCGCACGCCGATCGTGACCCGTTCCCCGGGAAGCAGCGTGACCAGCCCGCGGTCCGCCCGCGCGGCCGGGTCCAGCCGGTCGGCCTGCAACAGCAGGTCCCGGACGAGGGTACGGGCCGTCACCGTCACCGCGCCCGGCACGACGCTCACGTCGAACTCCGGCCGGGGATACGGGATCTCACGGTCGGGGGCCGGGAAGTACAGGGCGCGCAGCCCTGCCACGTCGGCGACCAGGAACTCCTTCGGCCCGGTCGGCCGGAGCTCGCCGGGCACCCCGATGTCCGCCACGGCCCGCGCCCGCGCCACCAGATCCACACGCGCCGTGCCGACCAGCGCGCCCTCGACGGTCATCCGGCGCAGCGTCACCGTCCCCGTCCACTCCTCGGCGGCCTGGTTGACGGCGGCCAGCACCAGCCCGTCCGCCCCCGCCCGCACCGTCAGCAGCCGGTCGGCGTACAACCGCCGCAGCTCGTGGTACAGCGGTTTCTCCCGCCCGTCCCCGTCGACGGCCGCCCAGGACGTCACCGGCCAGCAGTCGTTGAGCTGCCAGACCACCGTCCCCGCGCACACCGGCCAGTGCGACCGCCAGTGCTCGATCCCGGCGGCCACCGCCCGTGCCTGGTTGACCTGCGTGAGGTAGTGCCAGCGGTCGAAGTCCCCTTCAGGCAACGCGAAGTGACGGGCGAGGCCGCGCTCCAGCTTGCCGTTGCCGTCGTCCGCCTTCTGGTGGTGCAGCATGCCGGCGGAGTCCGCCGCGAGCTGCTCACCGGGCAGCGCGCGCCGCAGCGTCGCGTACGCGGGCGGCGCCTGCCAGCCGAACTCGGCCACGAAACGCGGCACGCTCAGCCGGTAGTCCGCGTAGTCCTCCCGGTTCCACACCTCCCACGAGTGGTGCGTGCCGTGCGCCGGGTCGTTCGGGTGGTGCGCCCAGGACCCCGACCACGGACTGCCCGCCGTGTAGGGACGTGTCGGATCCAGCTCGGCCACCACCCGCGGCAGCAGGCCCAGGTAGTACCCCTCGCCCCAGGAGTCACCGGCCAGCCGCGGCTCCCAGCCCCAGTCCCGGAAGCCCCACAGGTTCTCGTTGTTGCCGTTCCACAGCACCAGTGAGGGGTGCGGCATCAGCCGTACGACGTTCTCCCGGGCCTCCGCCTCCACCTCGCCGCGCAGCGGCTGCTCCTCCGGGTAGGCCGCGCACGCGAACGGGAAGTCCTGCCAGACCATCAGGCCCAGTTCGTCGCAGGCGTCGTAGAAGTCCTCGCTCTCGTAGATCCCGCCGCCCCACACCCGCACCAGGTCCACACCCGCCGCGGCGGCCTGCCCCAGCCGCTCCCGGTAGCGCTCGCGGGTGACACGGGAGGGGAAGACGTCGTCCGGGATCCAGTTCACGCCCCGCGCGAACAGCCGCTCCCCGTTGACGACGAGGGTGAAGCCGGTGCCGTGCGCGTCGGGCCGCCGGTCCAGCTCGACGTTACGGAAACCGATCCGGCGGTGCCAGGTGTCGAGCACCTCGTCACCGTGGACCAACGTCAACTCGATGCCGTGGAGCGGCTGCTCACCGTAGCCACGGGGCCACCACAGCTCCACGTCCGGGATCCTCAGCCGTACGACCCCACTCGTCCCCTCGACCTCGGCGCGCGCCGCCCGCCCGCCCACCCGGGCCTCCACGGCCAGCCGCGCCTCGGCCCGCGTCCGCTCGACGTCCACCCGCAACTCGACGACACCGGTGCCCTGTTCGACGGTCACCAGGGGCCGCACCCGGCCGATCCGGGCGGTCGACCACCGTTCCAGTCGCACCGGCCGCCAGATGCCCGCCGTGACCAGCGTGGGCCCCCAGTCCCAGCCGAACGAGCAGGCCATCTTGCGGATGTACTGGTACGGCTCGGCGTAGGCGGCGGGCCGTTCGCCCAGCCGGTCGCGGACGGCCTCGGCCTCGGTGTAGGCGGAGGCGAAGCGCACCGCCAGCAGACCCGTCGCCCCGGTCACGTCGAAGCGATGCGAGCGGTGCATGTTCCGTACGCCGCCCAGGAGTCGCCCGTCGAGCGTGATCCGGGCGGCGGTGTCCAGACCGTCGAAGACGAGATCGGTCCGCTCGTGCGCGGACGTCTCCCGCAGCTCCCTCTCGTACGTCCACTCCCGCTGCCCGACCCAGGCCACCTCCGTCTCGTCGCGTCCGAGGAACGGGTCCGGGATCAGCCCGGCCGCGAGCAGATCCGTGTGCACGCAACCCGGCACCCGGGCGGGCAGGGCCGCTCCTTCGTGGCGCAGGATCCAGCCCTCGGCGAGCGGTGTGGCCTCCAGCATGCGCACTCCCTAAACCGGTCCAACCAGGGGATCAGAGGTACTTGTCCAGCCTTGGCGGGATTGGGACTTTACCGGTTGAGGAAAGCGCTGTCAGAGTGCCGAACCAGCCATCTCGCACGTGCTCGTCCGTCCCCTGCGTCATGAACGAAATGAACGGAGCTGATGCACATGAACCGCCGCACGATTCTGGCCACGGCCGCGGGAGCCGCCCTGTTGCTCGCCGGCTGCACCGGTACGGGAGGCTCCACGAAGGGCGCCGACGCCAAGGCGCCGGACGACCCGTCCAAGGTGAGCGGGACCATCACGGTCCTCACCCAGCGGACCGACCTGGTGCAGGACGGCACGATGAAGAAGTACGCCGCCGAGTTCAACAGGACGTACCCGAAGGTGAAGGTCGAGTTCCAGGCCCTCACCAACTACGAGTCCGAAGTCAAGATCCGTATGAACACGGAGAACTACGGCGACGTCCTGATGATCCCCGGGGTGATCAAGAAGAGCGACTACCCCAGGTTCTTCGCCTCCCTCGGCACCCAGCAGGAGCGCGCCAAGAAGTACCGGTTCACCGACTTCACCACCGTCGACGGCAAGGTCTACGGCCAGAGCCCGATCGGCGTGACCCCCGGCTTCGTCTACAACAAGCGGGTCTGGAAGCAGGCCGGCGTCACCCACTGGCCCACCACCCCGGCCGAGTTCCTCGACGACCTCAAGGCGATCAAGTCGAAGACCGGCGCGACCCCGTACTACACGAACTTCGCCGCCCAGTGGCCGCTGACCTCCTGGACGTTCGTCAACGGCTCGGTGCACTGCGACACTCAGGCCACCACCAAGCTCGCCGACGGCGATCCCTGGGCCCAGGGCGCGGACCTGCGCGTCGGCGACGAGCTGCTCTACGACATCGTGCACGACGGGCTCGCCGAGAAGGACCCGACGACCACCAACTGGGAGGCGTCCAAGGCCCAGTTGGCCAAGGGGAAGATCGCCACGCAGTGGCTCGGCACCTGGGCGGTCATCCAGTTCCAGGACGCGGCCCGGGGGGCCCGGGTGAACCCCGACGACATCGGCTTCATGCCCTTCCCCGCCCAGGTGGACGGCAAGTTCTGCGCGACCGTCGGCCCCGACTACAACCAGGCCGTCAACGTCCACTCCGCGCACAAGGAGGCGGCCCGCGCCTGGATCGACTGGTTCACCGACAAGTCCGGCTACGACAAGGACAACCTCGCCGTCTCCCCGCTGAAGGACGCACCCCTGCCCACCGTCCTCAAGCCGTACGAGGACGCGGGCGTGAAGCTGATCGAACTCGACGACTCCGCGGGCGCCAAGGTCAAGCTGATCGACGACCAGTCCGAGGTCGGCATCAACAAGCCCGACTACCGCCAAGACCTCGTCGACCTCGCCCGTGGCGCGAAGAGCGGCAGTCTCGACGACTTCCTGAACGGCCTCGCCAAGAAGTGGTCCGCCGCGCAGAAGACCGTGGGGTCGGGGTCCTGATGACGGACACCACCCAGAAGGCGGCCCACGGGGTGACCACGGCCCCGTCCGGGCCGGCGCCCGTCCCCGAACACGCGCCCCGCCGGACACGGATCGGCCGGGCGGCGACCCCCTGGCTCTTCCTGCTCGCCCCGCTCGCCCTGCTGGTCACCTTCACCTACGCGCCGATCGCCAACATGGTCGCGTACAGCTTCACCGACTGGGACGGCGTCAGCCCGGAACTGCACTACACCGGCACCGGCAACTACACCGAACTCTTCACCCGGCCCGACCTCTTCGAGGTCTTCTTCGTCAGCGGCTACTACCTGGCCGCCTCCGCCGTGCAGATCGTCGCCGCGCTCTACTTCGCTACCGTCCTGAGCTTCGACGTCCGGTTCCGGAACTTCTTCAAGGGCGTGCTCTTCTTCCCGTACCTGATCAACGGGGTGGCGATCGGCTTCGTCTTCCTCTACTTCTTCCAGGACGGCGGCACCCTGGACTCGGTGCTGAGCCTGTTCGGCGCGCACACCCACCACGCCTGGCTGGGCACCCCCGTCTCCGCGAACCTCTCCCTCGCGGGCGTCTCCGTCTGGCGCTACCTCGGCCTGAACTTCGTCCTCTTCCTCGGCGCGATCCAGTCCATCCCGGGGGAGCTGTACGAGGCGGCCGAACTGGACGGTGCGAACCGCTGGCAGCAGTTCCGGCACATCATCGCGCCCGGCATCAAGCCGGTGGTGACACTGACCGTGATCCTCTCGGTCTCCGGTTCGCTGTCCGCCTTCGACATCCCCTACATCATGACCGGCGGCGCGACCGGAACGGAGACCTTCGTGATCCAGACCGTGAAACTGGCCTTCGAGTTCAACAAGACGGGGCTCGCCTCGGCGGCCGCGGTCGTCCTGCTGCTGATCGTCCTGGCGGTGACCTGGCTGCAACGGCGGCTCGTCCCTGACTCCGCCGACAACAGGATGGACCTGGTATGACGCGCAGCACCGTCGCCCGCACCCTGGTGTACCTGTCGCTGATCACCGCTACGGTGGTCGTGCTGCTCCCGCTCGGCGCCGTCCTCCTGACGTCCCTGAAGACCCCGGAGGAGATGGCCGACGACAGCGGCGCCCTCACCGCGCCGCACGACCTGCTCAACTTCCACAACTACGTGACGGCGTTCCAGGACGGCGGAATGCTGCGGGCCTTCGGCAACACGGCCTTCATCCTGGTCTTCGCCATCGGCGGCACCGTCCTCATCGGCTCGATGACCGCGTACGCCATCGACCGGTTCACCTTCCGCTTCAAGAAGCTCGTGGTGGCGCTGTTCCTGCTGGCCGCGCTGGTCCCCGGCGTGACCACCCAGGTGGCCACCTTCCAGATCGTCAACAGCTTCGGTCTCTTCGACACCCGGTGGGCACCGATCGCGCTCTACATGGGCACGGACATCGTCTCGATCTACATCTTCCTGCAGTTCGTCAGGTCGATCCCGGTCTCCCTCGACGAGGCCGCCCGGCTGGACGGCGCCAACGCCTTCACCATCTACCGGAAGATCATCTTCCCGCTGCTGAAACCCGCGACGGCGACCGTGGTGATCGTGAAGGGGATCACCGTCTACAACGATTTCTACATCCCCTTCCTCTATATGCCGTCGCAGGATCTTGGCGTGATCTCGACGTCTCTTTTCCGCTTCCGCGGCCCCTTCGGCGCCCACTGGGAGACGATCTCGGCAGGAGCGGTACTGGTGATCCTGCCGACGCTGATCGTCTTCCTCGGGCTGCAGCGCTTCATCTACAACGGCTTCATGAGGGGAGCGACAAGATGACGTGCCCCGAGGTGACGCGCGCCAAAGGGGCGCGGGGAACTGCGCGAGCAACCACAGACGACCCGCGGTCGCACTGGGCCACAAGGCGCTACGGCGACCAGGGCCTGTCCGGCGGATCATGCCGCAGACGCGGGGCTTGGCACGCGCCCATCCGCGGCGTTGTCGTCGGTTGCCGACTCCCCCACGCTCGAACGAGCTCGCGCGGGGGCACACCCATCGCCCCCGCTCGGGTCGGCTGGAAGGCCCGTCGGTCTCAACCGGCCTGATCCACAAGAAACCCCCCTAGGCCTCCTGCGCAGCCAGCGCAGCAACAAGCACTGGCGTCACCAACTCCACCTGCCAGGCCCGCGCCCCGTGCCCGGCGAGAGCCGCCGCCACGGACTCCTCGTCCACACTCTTCGGCGGCTCCCAGCAGAGCCGCCGCACCGTGTCCGGGGTGATCAGGTTCTCCTGGGGCATGTTGAGCCGTTCGGCCAGCGAGGACACCCCCGCCCGAGCCGCCGAGAGGCGCGCCGCGGCGGAGGGGTCCTTGTCCGCCCACGCCCGGGGCGGCGGCGGCCCGGTGACCGGCTGCCCCGGCTGCGGAAGCTGTGCGTCGGGGAGCGCCTTGGCGCGGTCCACCGCCGCCTGCCACTGCTCGAGCTGCCGCCGGCCCACCCGGTGGCCGAACCCGTTCAGCGCGGCGAGGGCGTGCACGTTGCCCGGCAGGGCGAGCGCGGCCTCGACGATGGCGGCGTCACTGAGCACCTTGCCCGGCGACACGTCCCGCCGCTGGGCGATATGGTCCCTCGTCTGCCACAGCTCGCGCACGACGGCCAGCTGCCGCCGGCGGCGCACCTTGTGCATCCCGGACGTACGGCGCCAGGGGTCCTTGCGCGGTTCGGCGGGCGGCGCGGCCGCGATGGCGTCGAACTCCTGCCGGGCCCACTCCAGCTTGCCCTGCCGGTCCAGCTCCTTCTCCAGGGCGTCGCGGAGATCGACGAGCAGCTCGACGTCCAGCGCGGCGTACCTCAGCCACGGCTCGGGCAGCGGCCGGGTCGACCAGTCGACGGCGGAGTGCCCCTTCTCCAGTACGAAGCCGAGGACGCCCTCGACCATCGCGCCGAGGCCGACCCGGGGGAACCCGGCGAGCCGGCCGGCCAGCTCGGTGTCGAACAGGCTGCTGGGCACCATGCCTATCTCACGCAGGCAGGGCAGATCCTGGGTGGCCGCGTGCAGCACCCACTCGGCGCCCGACAGCGCCTCGCCGAGGCCCGACAGATCGGGGCAGGCGACAGGGTCGATCAGCGCGGTCCCGGCGCCCTCGCGGCGCAGCTGCACCAGATAGGCGCGCTGCCCGTAGCGGTAGCCGGAGGCGCGCTCGGCGTCGACGGCGACGGGGCCGGTGCCCGCGGCGAAGGCGGCGACCACCTCGGCCAGCGCGGCCTCGTCGGCGATCACCGGGGGGATGCCCTCGCGCGGCTCGAGAAGAGGGATCGGCGCCGCCGTCGCAGAAGATCCGCCGTCGTCCGGAGGGGTTCCTCCGGTGGTGCGCAGTGGCATGTCTGCTGCGGTCTCTTGGGCGTCGGTCACCTGTCAAGGGTATCCGTGTGTGGACAGCACCCGTCGACGGAACGTTCCGTCGACGGGCGTGGGAGGGGCGTAAACCAGTCAGGAACCGGTCGGGCGGGTGACAACCGTGGTTCACATGGACGAACGCCGGAGAGGTCAGTGGATGATCCCGGTGCGCAGGGCCACCGCCACCATCCCGGCCCGGTCACCCGTGCCGAGCTTGCGGGCGATACGGGCGAGGTGGCTCTTGACGGTCAGGGCGGACAGCCCCATGGAGACGCCGATCGCCTTGTTCGACTGGCCTTCGGCGACCAGCCGCAGCACCTCGACCTCGCGGCCGGACAGCTCCCGGTAGCCGCCCGGGTGACTCGGGGCACCCGGGGGGCGGCGGTGCATACGGGCGGCGGCGCCGATGGGGGCGGCACCGGGCCGGGCGGGGAGCCCGATGTTGGTCCGGGTGCCGGTGACGACGTAGCCCTTGACCCCGCCGGCCAGGGCGTTGCGTACGGCGCCGATGTCGTCGGCGGCGGACAGCGCGAGGCCGTTGGGCCAGCCCGCGGCGCGGGTCTCGGACAGCAGGGTCAGGCCGGAGCCGTCGGGGAGGTGGACGTCGGCGACGCAGATGTCACGGGGGTTGCCGATGCGGGGACGAGCCTCCGCGATGGACGAGGCCTCGATGACGTCGCGTACGCCGAGCGCCCACAGATGGCGGGTGACGGTGGAGCGGACGCGCGGGTCGGCCACGACCACCATGGCGGTCGGCTTGTTCGGGCGGTAGGCGACCAGGCTTGCGGGCTGCTCGAGGAGAACGGACACCAGGCCTCCTGGGGTGGCGGGGACGGGGCCGGCTATGGGGATGGAGCCGGGACGAACCGTGCTTTCAAGGTCACAGTCGTCTTCGGCACCAAACGTGTCCGCCTTTAGGGAATGATCACGATCCAGTGAGTAACAATACGGGCAATTCGGACACGCGATCGATCACCCGAAGATCGAATCGGTCCGAGCCGGTGCGATTCCGGTTCGGAAAGTGGCCGTATCGACAAAGAGAGGGTCAACGAAGGGTGAGTCGGCCGACCATCGGGTAGACGCCGCGGCATCCTCGGTGGGGCCGAGGGGACCTTTGGGCCGGCGGGGCCGACGGACCAGCGGCGACCGACGGACCAGCGGGACTGAGGACTAGGGCATGATCCGCCGGACAGGCCCTAGCGGGACTGGGGTCCCCTGCGCTGCGGCAGGGTCACCACGGACGCGTCGCCGGGGGCGGCCGGCGGCAGGCCCGCGACCTGGGCCAGCAGGTCGCACCACGAGGCGAGGTGGGCGGCGGTCTCCGGGACCCCGCCCAGGCCCTCGCGGGGCGTCCAGGAGGCGCGGATCTCGATCTGCGAGGCGGCGGGACGCTCGGACAGCCCGCCGAAGTAGTGCGAGCTCGCGCGCGTCACCGTGCCGCTCGGCTCGCCGTACGTGAGACCGCGGGCCTGCAGGGCGCCGGTCAGCCACGACCAGCACACCTCGGGCAGCAGCGGATCGGCCGCCATCTCCGGCTCCAGCTCCGCACGCACCAGGGTCACCAGCCGGAAGGTGCCGCGCCAGGCGTCGTGCCCCGCCGGATCGTGCAGCAGTACCAGACGGCCGTCGGCGAGATCCTGGTCACCGTCGACGACCGCGGCCTCCAGGGCGTACGCGAAGGGGGCCAGCCGCTGCGGAGCGGGCGTCGGCTCCACCTCGATCTGCGGCCGCAGCCGGGCGGCCCGCAGTGCCTCGACCGCGGCCCGGAAGGCCGGCGGCGCCCCGCCGCCCGTATGCCCCTCCGCTTCCCCCGTCTCCTTCGCGTCGTCCATTCCACCAGCGCCGTCCGACAGTCGTCCCTGAGCCGCAGCCATGCGGGGAAGAGTAAGGGGAACGAGGGCGTCGTGCAGGGCAGACACCCCGCACCGGCGGTCGCCGCACCCCGGCATGGGCCCCGGCGCCGCCGTGCGAGACTTGCCCCGTGAGTGCCAACGAGACTTCCACCGGCGGGCAGCCGACGCCGCCGTCCGCGACGTACGACTCCCCCTTCCTCAAGGCGTGCCGGCGTGAGCCCGTGCCGCACACGCCCGTGTGGTTCATGCGGCAGGCCGGGCGCTCCCTGCCGGAGTACCACAAGGTGCGCGAGGGCATCGGGATGCTGGAGTCCTGCACGCGGCCCGAGCTGGTCACCGAGATCACGCTGCAGCCGGTGCGCAGGCACGGCGTGGACGCGGCGATCTACTTCAGCGACATCGTCGTACCGCTGAAGGCCATCGGTCTCGACCTCGACATCAAGCCCGGCGTGGGCCCGGTCGTCGCACAGCCGGTCCGCACCCGGGCCGACCTCGCCCGGCTGCGCGACCTGACCCCCGAGGACGTCTCCTACGTCACCGAGGCGATCGGCCTGCTCACCCGCGAGCTGGGCGGCACCCCGCTGATCGGCTTCGCCGGCGCGCCGTTCACCCTCGCCAGCTATCTCGTCGAGGGCGGCCCGTCCCGCACCTTCGAGAACGCCAAGGCGATGATGTACGGCGACCCCGAGTTGTGGGCCGACCTGCTGGACCGCCTCGCGGACATCACCGCCGCCTTCCTGAAGGTGCAGATCGAGGCGGGCGCCTCGGCGGTGCAGCTGTTCGACTCCTGGGCCGGCGCGCTGGCCCCGGCCGACTACCGCCACTCGGCGATGCCGGCCTCGGCGAAGGTCTTCGAGGCGGTCGCGGGGTACGGCGTCCCGCGCATCCACTTCGGCGTCGGCACCGGCGAGCTGCTGAAGCTCATGGGCGAGGCCGGCGCGGACGTCGTCGGCGTCGACTGGCGCGTCCCGCTGGACGAGGCCGCCCGCCGGGTCGGCCCCGGCAAGGCGCTGCAGGGCAACCTCGACCCGACGGTCCTGTTCGCCGGCACCGACGTCGTCGAGGCCAAGACCCGCGAGGTCCTCGACGCGGCCGCGGACCTGGAGGGCCACGTCTTCAACCTCGGCCACGGAGTCATGCCGGCCACCGACCCGGACGCGCTGACCCGGCTCGCGGAGTACGTGCACACGCAGACCGCCCGCTGACCTACCAGGTCTGCCAGGCCTGCCGGGGTCGGGCCCGCCTGCCGAAGAGCAGGCCGCGCGGCTCCGGCGGGGGCGGGGTGCCGGGCTTGAGCGGCCAGGCGAGCAGCATGCCCGCGATGAAGCCGACCACGTGCGCCGCGTACGCCACCGTGCCGGCGCCGGACACACCGTGCCCGGAGGAGTACACCGCCTGCAGCCCGAACCAGAAGCCCAGCACCAGCCAGGCGGGCAGCCGCAGCGGCAGGAAGATCAGGAACGGGACCAGGACCCAGACCCTGGCCTTCGGGTACAGCACCAGATAGGCGCCCAGGACCCCCGCGATCGCCCCGGACGCGCCGATCAGCGGGTCGCTGGAGGAGGCGTTGAGCAGCGCGAAGCCGTACCCGGCCGCGTAGCCGCAGACGACGTAGAAGAGGAAGTAGCGGATGTGGCCCATCCGGTCCTCGACGTTGTTGCCGAAGATCAGCAGGAACAGCATGTTGCCCAGCAGGTGCAGCCAGCTGCCGTGCAGGAACATCGCGGTGAACACCGACAGCGGCGGGGACTTGTCGTAGCCCGGCGCCGCCACCACACAGCCCGGGCCGTGCGGGCCCACGCCCACGCCGCCCGTCGGGACCAGGCGCGGCATCTGATGGTGGATCAGCTCTCTGGGGACGGCCGCGTAGTGGTCCATGAAGGCCTGCAGATGACACAGCTGCACCAGGTCGCTGCCCCCGGCCACGGACCCCGCTATGCCGGGCGTGGACAGGAACACGAGGACGTTCGCGGCGATGAGCGCATACGTCACCCAGGGGGTGCGGCGCACGGGGTTCACGTCATGGACGGGGATGACCACACACAAGTACTGCCCCCGATGCGGCGGGCGAATCGGTGAACGCCGCCGGGCGGGTGTGCGTATCCCTCCTCAACCGACGTGAGGATCAGGCGATGAACGACCGAGTTACTCCTCCCATGCACGCCACGCCCGACGGCGAGGCGGAGCTCTCTCTCGTGGTGCGGCTCCCCTGGGAGGACGTCGCGCGGCTCGGCCAGGAGGCGGGCCGGCTGGCCGCGCAGATGCAGCGGCCGGTCACGCTGGACGAGGCGGTGAGCCACCGGCTGCGCTCCACCCGGGCGTCCGCGGCGCACGCCAAACCGGCCGGGGAGCAGCCCGCGGCCATGTCGTCCGGCTCGAACATGACCTCCAACGCCGGAGTGACCTCCCTGCCGAGGATCAGCGGGACGGCCTGAGAGCCCGTCCCGCCGATCATCCGGCAGTCCTAGCGCAGCCCCGCCCGCACCTTCGCCGTCGCCTTTCTCGCCGCCACCAGTACCGGGTCCCACACCGGTGAGAACGGCGGGGCGTAGCCCAGGTCCAGGGACGTCATCCGTTCCACGGTCATGCCCGCCGTGAGCGCGACCGCCGCGATGTCGACCCGCTTGCCCGCGCCCTCCCTGCCGACGATCTGCACGCCGAGCAGCCGCCCCGTGCGGTGCTCGGCGAGCATCTTGACCGTCATGGGGGAGGCGCCGGGGTAGTAGCCGGCCCGGCTCGTCGACTCGATGGTGACGGCCTCGAACCGCAGGCCCGCCCTGCGGGCGTCCTTCTCCCGCAGGCCGGTCCGGGCGATCTCCAGGTCGCACACCTTGCTGACGGCCGTGCCGACCACGCCGGGGAAGGTGGCGTAACCGCCGCCCACGTTGGTGCCGATGACCTGGCCGTGCTTGTTGGCGTGGGTGCCGAGCGGCACGTACTGCTGCTGGCCGGAGACCAGGTTCAGCACCTCCACGCAGTCACCGCCGGCCCAGATGTCCTCATGGCCGCGCACCCGCATGGAGAGGTCGGTGAGCAGGCCGCCATGGGCGCCGAGCGGGAGACCCGCCGCAGCGGCGAGCGTCGTCTCCGGGCGGACGCCGATGCCCAGGACGACGACGTCCGCGGGGTACTCGGCCTCCTCCGTGGCCACCGCGCGGATCCGGCCGTCCTCACCGGTGAGCAGTTTCGTCACCTCGGCGTCGTTCACCATGGTGATGCCGAGCCCCTCCATGGCCCGGTGCACCAGGCGGCCCATGTCCGGGTCCAGGGTCGACATGGGCTCCGTGCCGCGGTTGACGACCGTCACCTCGAAGCCCCGGTCGATCAGCGCCTCGGCCATCTCCACACCGATGTAACCGGCGCCCACGACCACCGCGCGACGGCCGCGGGTGCCCGCCAGCGTGTCGAGGAGGGCCTGGCCGTCGTCCAGGGTCTGCACACCGTGCACACCGGGAGCGTCCACGCCCGGCAGGTCGGGGCGGACCGGGCGGGCGCCCGTGGCGATGACGAGTTTGTCGTACGACGTCCAGGACTCGGCGCCGGAATCGACGTCACGCGCGCGTACCCGCCGGCCGGTCACGTCGATCTCCATGACCTCGGTGCGCATGCGCAGGTCGATGTCCCGCGCGCGGTGCTCCTCGGGAGTGCGCGCGATCAACTGGTCGCGTTCGGGCACGGCACCGCCCACCCAGTACGGGATGCCGCACGCCGAGAAGGAGGTGAAGTGGCCGCGCTCGAAGGCCACGATCTCCAGTTCCCCCGGCCCGCGCAGCCGGCGTGCCTGCGACGCCGCGGACATCCCCGTGGCGTCGCCGCCGATCACGACCAGTCGTTCCGTCCCGCCCTGCCCAGCGCTCATGCTCATGCGAACACGCTACGCGCACGCGGCATTTCGGGTCGCTCAGCCCTCGTTCTCCGGCTCGGGTGCCGACCGCGGGGCCGGGCGGGCCGTCGGCAGGGGACCGAGCGCGGTCGCCATGGGTGCGGTGGGGGCGCGGCGCGGCAGCCGGGGACGTACGGCCCGCAGCCACAGCAGCGCGAGCAGCGCGGCGAGCACGGCGAACGGCAGTACGGCGCCCAGGGCCAGGGCGATCCAGCGCAGCAACGTGACGAACGCGTGCCAGCCGCCCGCCAGGGCGTCCCCGAAGCCGGGGGAGCCGTCCTTCCCGGCGTGCCGCACCGGCGTCTGCGACAGCGACAGGGTGATGGTGGCCAGGCTCGTGCGGTCCTTCAGGGACGCCTGCTGGGCGAGCAGCGCCTCGAGGTCGGCCTCCCGGCTGCTCAGCTCCCCTTCCAGGGTCACGACGTCACTGAGCTTGCCGGCCCGGTCCATCAGCTCGCGGATCCGGGCGACGCTGGCCCGCTGTGACCTGATCCGGCTGTCGACGTCCACGACCTGGTCGGTGACGTCCTGCGCCTTGGCCGTGCGGTGGACGAGCCGGCCCGTGCCCTGCAGCTCGGTGAGGACCTCGTCGTACTTGCCGGTGGGGACCCGCAGCACGACCCGCGTGCGTTCGTGGCCCGCGGAGTCCCGGCTGGTGGTCTCGTTCCCGACATAGCCGCCGGCGCTCTCGGCGGTGGAGCGGGCCTCGTCGAGCGCCTTGGGCACGTCCTCGACCTGCACGGTGAGGGTGGCGGTGCGGATGATGTGGCTCGCGGTGAGCCGGGGCGCCTTGGTGGCGGCTTCGGCGCCGCGCGCCCTGCCGTCGGACGCGCCCCGCTGCGCGGCGCTGCCGGCGTCGGCCTTGCTGCCGGACGTCCCGCCGCCGGAGTCGCCCCCGGAGCTGCACCCGGCGAGCGCGAGGGACGCGGCGAGCAGAACGGCGGCCAGGGGCCGGCCGAGCCGTAGCGGTGATCGTGATGTGCGCATCTGACGGTACCCCCCGAGGGTCGCGACGACTGATGTTCCTTCGACGCGGGGAGGGGGCGGCGCGTTGGAGGGCGACGGTTCCGATGCGGTCACGGTCACGTCGCGTCGGGGCCACAAGGCCCTGCCACGGGGACCGGCGGTGGGTGAGAGGGTTGGGTTATGAGCGGATCAAGTGCGGGCGCGGGCCATGTCGTCGTCATCGGAGCGGGCATCGCGGGGCTGGCCGCCGCCCACCGGCTGCTGGACCGCGGGGCGCGGGTCACCGTGCTGGAGGCGTCGGACCGGGTCGGCGGCAAGCTGCTGCCCGGTGAGATCGCGGGCGTACGCGTCGACCTGGGCGCCGAGTCGATGCTCGCGCGCCGCCCCGAGGCGGTCGCCCTCGCGCGCGAGGTCGGCCTGGCCGACCGCCTGCGGCCCCCGGCGACCGCGTCGGCCTCGATCTGGACCCGCGGCGCCCTGCGCCCCATGCCCAAGGGCCATGTCATGGGCGTCCCCGGCACCGCCGCCCCCCTGACCGGCGTGCTCTCCGACGCGGGGCTGGCCCGCATCGAGCGCGACGCCGAGCTGCCCCGCACCGAGGTCGGCGACGACGTGGCGGTGGGGGAGTACGTGGCGGCGCGGCTGGGCCGCGAGGTCGTCGACCGCCTCGTCGAGCCGCTCCTCGGCGGGGTGTACGCGGGCGACGCGTACCGCATCTCGATGCGCTCGGCCGTGCCCCAGCTCTTCCAGGCCGCCCGCACCCACACCTCGCTGACCGAGGCGGTCCGCGAGATCCAGGCGAAGGCGGCCGCCCAGCAGCAGACCGGCCCGGTGTTCATGGGCATCGAGGGCGGCGTGGGCCGGCTGCCGCTCGCGGTCGCGGAGTCGGTGCGCGGCCGGGGGGGCGAGATCGTCACGCAGGCGCAGGTGGACGAACTGCGCCGGGAGCCCGGCGGCGGATGGCGGGTCGCGGCCGGTGACCGCGTCCTGCACGCCGACGCCGTGGTCGTCGCCGTCCCCGCCCCGGCCGCCGCCGGACTGCTGGCCGCCGAGTCCCCGGAGGCCGCCGCCGCACTGCGCGGTGTCGAGTACGCCTCCATGGCCCTGGTCACCCTCGCCTACCGCAGGGCCGACGTCAGCCTGCCGGACGGCAGCGGCTTCCTCGTCCCGCCCGTCGACGGGCGCACCATCAAGGCCTCCACGTTCGCCTCCCAGAAGTGGGGCTGGATCGCCGACGAGGACCCCGACGTCGTGGTCCTGCGCACCTCCGTCGGGCGGTACGCCGAGACGGAGATCCTCCAGCGCGCGGACGCCGAGCTGGTGGAGGTCTCCCGGCACGACCTGCGCGAGGCCACCGGGCTGGCCGCCGCCCCCCTGGAGACCCGCGTCACCCGCTGGACGGACGGACTGCCCCAGTACCCCGTCGGGCACCACGCGCGCGTGGCCCGCATCCGCGAGCACGTCGCGAAGCTGCCGGGCCTCGCGGTGTGCGGCGCGCAGTACGACGGCGTGGGCATCCCGGCGTGCATCGCGAGCGCCTACGCGGCCGTCGACCAGCTCCACGGCGACCTGGAATCAAAGGGGGCAGCGCGAAGCGCTTCGGTTGAGGGTGGTGGTGGGCGACGGGTGGGTGTGGAGGAGCTCACCGCCAACCCGGTGCAGAGCCTGCACGGCGGAGCGGGAGAATAGGCCCATGAGTGACGACGCCCCCACCACCGAGTCCGGCAGGATCCCGAACAAGGGCAAGCTGGCCAAGGACCTCAACGAGGTCATCCGCTACACCCTGTGGTCCGTCTTCAAGCTGAAGGACGTGCTGCCCGAGGACCGCGCGGGCTACGCCGACGAGGTACAGGAGCTGTTCGACCAGCTCGCCGCGAAGGACGTGACGATCCGCGGCACGTACGACGTCTCCGGGCTGCGCGCCGACGCCGACCTCATGATCTGGTGGCACGCCGAGACCAGCGACCAGCTCCAGGAGGCGTACAACCTCTTCCGCCGCACCAAGCTGGGCCGCGCCCTCGCGCCGGTCTGGTCGAACATGGCGCTGCACCGTCCGGCCGAGTTCAACCGCTCGCACATCCCGGCGTTCCTCGCCGACGAGACGCCGCGCAACTACGTCAGCGTCTACCCGTTCGTGCGCTCCTACGACTGGTACCTGCTGCCCGACGAGGACCGCCGCCGCATGCTCGCCGACCACGGCAAGATGGCCCGCGGCTACCCGGACGTGCGCGCCAACACGGTCGCGTCGTTCTCGCTCGGCGACTACGAGTGGATCCTGGCCTTCGAGGCCGACGAGCTGTACCGCATCGTCGACCTCATGCGCCACCTGCGTGCCTCCGAGGCCCGCATGCACGTCCGGGAGGAAGTGCCCTTCTACACGGGGCGCCGCAAGGACATCGCCGAGCTGGTGGCGGGGCTGGCCTGAGCAGCCGTCAGGCTCTGCCCTTGAGCTGGTCCCTCAGGGCCTGCTTGCGGGGCGCCCCCGGCCTCGGCTCCGGGTGCGGTGCGCAGGACGCGTGCCGCACCGGGAGACGACCCTGCAGCAGATACGCCTCGAGGTGGGCGTTGACGCACGGGTTCGCCCCGCCCGCGATGCCGTGCGTGCCCGCGTCCCGCTCGGTCACCAGCACCGAGTCCGCGAGCCGCCGGTGCATCTCCAGCGCTCCGCCGTACGGCGCGGCCGCGTCCCGCTCGGCGGCCAGGATCAGCGTCGGCGGCAACTCACCCGGACCGGTCCGCACGTCGACCGGCCGCTGCCGGGGTGCCGGCCAGTAGGCGCAGGGCAGGTTCATCCACACGTTCTCCCAGGTCTCGAAGGGCGCCCTGCGCGCGAGTCGGGTGTTGTCGCGGTCCCACACCGCCCAGTTGGTCGGCCAGGGCGCGTCGTTGCACTCGACGGCGGTGTACACCGCGCTGGTGTTCTCCGCCTCGGCGGCCGTCGCCGGGCTCGGCGCCGCCACCCGCAGCAGCGGTCCCGCATCACCCTTCAAGTACGCCGACAGCGCCTCGGCGCGGCTCGGCCAGTAGTCGTCGTAGTACGCGGCCGACAGGAACGCCGCCTGCAACTGCCCGGGCCCGACCTTCCCGCCCGCCGGCCGTGCGGCCAGCCGCGCCCGTGCCGTCTCGTAGCCGCGCCGGACCTTCTCCGCCGTGTCGCCGAGCCGGTACACGTCGTCGTGCCGGGCCACCCAGTCCCGGAAGTCGGCCCAGCGGCCCTCGAACGCGGCCGACTGGTCGAGGTTGTCGCGGTACCAGACCTGTTCGGGGGCGGGGTTCACCGCCGAGTCCAGGACCATCCGCCGTACGTGCGAGGGGAACAGCGTCGCGTACACCGCCCCGAAGTAGGTGCCGTACGAGGCGCCCATGAACGTCAGCCTGTCCTCGCCCAGCGCGGCGCGCAGGACGTCCAGATCACGGGCGTTGTTCAGGGAGTTGTAGTACCGCAGAGCGCTTCCCGAGCGCTGCGCGCAGCCGCGCGCGTACGCCTTCGCCCGGGCGATGCGCTTCTTCTTGTAGGCGGTCGAGGGGTGCGTCGGCGCCTCGGTCGGCCCGCCGGCGAACTGCCTGGGGTCCTGGCAGGACAGCGGCGCCGACCGGCCCACCCCGCGCGGGGCGTAGCCGACGAGGTCGTAGGCGGCCGCGATGCGCTTCCACTCGGGCAGCAGGCCGACCAGCGGGAAGTACATGCCGGAGCCGCCCGGACCGCCAGGGTTGAACACGAGGGCGCCCTGGCGGGGCACCTTGCGCTTGCTGTTGCGCGGGTCCTTGTGGGTCGCCCGCACCCGGCTGACGGTCAGTCGGATCTTCCTGCCGTCGGGATGCGCGTAGTCCAGCGGGACGGTCACCGTGCCGCATTGCAGGCCGTCCGGCGCCTTCTGGCCGGCCGGGCACGTGCCGAAGTCGATGCCGGCCGCACGCGCACGGGCGGCGGCCACCTCGACGCCCCGCAGCCGAGCCGCCTGGAGGACGCCGGGTGCGCCGCCGGCGGGGGCGGCGGCCAGGGTGCTCAACAGCAAGGACCCGGCGGCCGAGTAGAGGACGGCAGCTCTCATCGCGTAACCCTTTCGCAGCGGGCGGCGGCGAACCGCCGGGACAAAAGGGATGTTTCGTACGTGCGTCGACGAAGGCAAGCACCATCCGGGCGGTGTCGGCGCGAATGCCCCCTGTGCGCCCCCGGGAGCGGGGGCCCCGGGGAAGGGTTCAGTCCCTGCAGGGCTGGTCGCGGTGCGCGAAGGCCGCGCGCAGTTCCGGTTCGCCGATCGCGCGGATGCCGCGTACGGCGACGGAGGTCAGATACCCCCGGTCGCCGGCCGGGTCGCCGGTCCGCCGGGTCAGCGCGCCGAGCAGCCGCTGCCCGGCCGGGGAGGCCCAGCGGGAGTACGGGTGCACCTCGACCCGGGCTATGGCCAGACAGCTCAGGGTGAGGGCGAGGGGCAGCGCGAACCACAGGGCGACCAGCTCGCGCGGCATCTGGGTCGGCGCGGGCGTCAGCAGCGCGGTCGCGCCCAGCGCGAGGACGGCGAGGGCGGCGGCCCGGACCTGGCGGACACCGGCCGCCACGGTCGTACGCGCCCCGTCGGGCACCGCGAGCCCCGCGCGCACCAGTGAGTCGGCGAGGCTGCGCACCGCTTCCGCGCCCGCCGCCGCGGACCGCACGGGACCGATGCGGGACTGCCCCTCCGGACCGATGGCGCCTATCACCGACCGCTCCATCTCGTCCCGCCCGCGCGGGTCGACGACGGTCGCCCAACCGGTGTGCGCGAGCAGCAGGCGCCGCTGCCGCGCCATGGAGACCATGGTCAGATCGGCGACCCGGGCCGGCCCGCCGGACAGGAACGCCGCCTCGTACAACGTCAGATCGTGCTCCCGGCCCGTGGTCGCGTCCTGTCTGTCGACTGCCGCCGCGTGTACGGCGGCCAGGCACAGCCGAGTGCACGCCGTGCCGGCGACGGCCCAGGCCAGCAGTAAGAGGAGGAGCCAGAACATGACAAGTTTCTATGCCAGTGGTCTGGGAAACTCCATGCCCTGTTCACGATCCGGACACAGTGTTGCCGACATGTGACGTTGTGCTTCGCCCCGCTGGTCAGGAGCCGTTGGACGGCGGCGGGCTGGAGGCGGCCGGCGGGAGCGTGTAGCTCGGTGCCGGGGACGGGGCGACCGGGATCGGGGAACCGGTGGCGACGCTCGGCAGGCCGGAGCCGGGGGGAGTGGGCGTGCCGCTCGCGGCGAGGTCCCGGGCCAGCGCGGCGAAGTCCACGTAACCCGTGGCCTCCAGGACCTGGATGTGGTCCAGGACCGTGGTGTTCGCGTCGTCGGCGAGGCTGCGCACCAGCGAGTTCTGCGTACCGGCGCGCACCTCGGCGACCACCGAGAACACCCTGCCGTGCGCGAGCCGCACGATGTTGGCGAACTGGCGGTCGAAGTCCTCCCCCTGCGCCGACTTCAGGGTGTCGAGCCACTGCTTCTGCTGGTCGGTGGGTTCGTTCGGCAGTCCGAGGCCCAGCTTGCCGGCGACGTCCCGGACCCGCTCGTCGAGGAAGGTGTGGCCGTCGACCAGGTGCCGTCCCGCCGTGCGTACGGCCGCGGTGGTGCCCTTCTCCTGCGCCAGCTCCCCGGCGGGCAGCTCCCACAGTCCGGCCAGCCGCACCTTCGTGATGAAGTCGCGGTCCTGCGCGGACAGCGGGCCGTACTGTGTGAGGTAGGTGTCCGCCTGCAGCACGCTCGCGCCGGTCGCCTTCGGCTGGTCGGTGTACGACCACACCGGGAAGATCAGCGCCGCCAGCGTCGCGGTGAGGCCCGAGATGATGATCCCGGTGCCGCTGAATATGCCCCGTCCCCTGACGGGGGGTCGCGGTCGCATGGCACCTCCTGTCGCGGCACCGCACACCAGTGCTTCCAGGGGTGCGGAGTTGGCATATTACTGCGCATCTTCTGTCACTGCCGTACCGCATAGGATGGTAAATACCCTGAATTCGGACGTGAAGTCGGCGACACCGTCACGCCTGCCGCAGCAGCACCCTCCGTGCCGCGCGGGCCGCCCGCACCACGGGGCGGCTGGAGCGCGGCACCGGCCCCGACCGCTCCAGCCACCACTCACGCAACTCCTTCCGCCTCCGGGGATCCGCGAACCGCCCCGTGCAGAGCAGGTGCCCGGCGAAGTCCAGCGCGTCCTGCCGGTAGCCCCCGGTCATCGGCTGACCCTGGGCATAGCCGAGGAACGCGGCACGGTATCCCTCGCCGAGGATCTCCGGCAGCTCCGGCGCCACCTTCGCCACCACATCGGCCCGCTTCGCCGCGAGTGCCCGTGCCTGCACCCGCATCCGCGCCCGGTCGAACCCCTCCGGCACCGGTGTCCCGGCCACGAGTGCGGACAGCATCGCGGTCTGGGCGAGGCCGAGGCGCTGGCGAACCGCGTCCGAGGGTGCCGGCCGTGCCGGCGCGGAGGTCTCGGCCGGCTTCGGGGAAGGGGCGGCCCCCGTTGACCGCCCCTTCCCCACGGCCTCCCGGATCGCCGCCAACTCCCGCTCCAGCTCGGGCGGTTCCGGGAAGTTCTCGTCCCGCTCCAGGAGTACCCCCGGCGGGTCGACGCGGGAGGCCAGGTCGGTGAGGATGCCGAGGACCGGCTCGGGCACGGGATGGGCGTGGCTGTCGTGCCAGACCCCGTCCCGCTCGAAGCCACCTGCGACATGGACGTACGCGATCGCCTCCAGGGGCAGTTCGGCCAGCGCCTCGGCGGGGTCCTCGCCCCGGTTGACGTGGTTGGTGTGCAGGTTCGCCACGTCGATCAGCAGACGCACGCCGGTCCGGTCGGCCAGCTCGTACAGGAACTGACCCTCCGTCATCTCCTCGCCGGGCCAGGCGATCAGCGCCGCGATGTTCTCCACGGCGAGCGGCACCGGCAGCGCGTCCTGGGCGATGCGCACGTTCTCGCAGAGCACGTCGAGGGCGTCCCGGGTGCGCGGCACGGGAAGCAGATGGCCCGCCTCCAGGCGCGGGGAAGCGGTCAGCGGACCGCCCCCACGGACGAACGCGATGTGCTCGGTGACCAGCGGGGAGCCGCATGCCGCGGCCCGCTCGGCGAGGGCCGTCAGCCGCCCCGCGTCGGGCCGGTCGGCGCCCCCGAGGCCGAGCGAGACACCGTGCGGCACCACGGTCACCCCGCGCTCGCGCAGCCGGCGCAGCGACTCGGGGAGGTGCCCGGGGCACACGTTCTCCGCCACCACCTCGACCCAGTCGATGCCCGGCATGCCCTCCACGACATCCGCGATCTCCGGCCGCCAGCCGATCCCCATGCCCAGTCGCTGCATCGCCCGCCCCCTCTCACCCGTCTTCCGGCGTGAGGGGGGTATGGCCCCGGCACCGGGCCGCGAACCCGGCGGCCCCTGCCTTCAGAGCAACATTTGAGGTTAGCGGCGCGCCTGCCGGGGCCCGGCGGACGTCGCGCAGAGCGCCCCGTCAGGCAACTCCGGGTTGCGTCTCCTCCCCCCGGTCACCGCAGCGCCGGATGGTCGGCGACCACCGTGCACGAGCCGGGAGCGATCTCCGTGAAGCCCGCGTCGCGCACCAACGGCAGCCCCGAAGCGATCAGTTCGGGCCACAGGGCCGGGGCGGCGGTGCGCACGGTGAGCGGGAAGCCCTCCTCGCGCCAGGCGGCCCGCTCCTCGTCGGACAGCTCCCACCAGGCGAGCTGGGCACCGTGGCCCACCTGGGCCATCGCCTTGCCCGCGGACATCTCCAGCTCCGGGTTCAGCCACAGCACGGGCGCCGTCAGATCGGCGTCGGCGGGCGGCTCCGGGTCGTCCAGCTCGGTGCCGGACACCTGCAGCCTGGCCAGGTCCTTGGGCCAGCCGTCCAGGGGGACGGGCGGGAACACGCGGACCTCCGCCGCCTTCCCGGTGACCGTGATCCCGGGCAGCGCCTCCGCCCGCCGCCACTCGGCCCCCCGGGCCCGCCTGACCACCTTCCGGATCCGGGCGTCCTCCCAGTCCCGCATGGCCTCGGCCCACTCGCCGTCCCCCGTCGACCGCTCGTCGCCGAGCATCGTCAGCACGGCACGGGCGGCGGTCTCCAGCGCGTCGGTACGCGCCGGGGGCGCCGTCTTCTCGAGCCGCACCACGAGGGGCAGGACGAACTGCGGAGCCTCGTCGCGCGCGGTGCGCTCGGCACGGAAGGGGCTGTCGCCGGGAACGGCGGGGTCGCTGGTCACGTCCTCCAGTCTGCCAGGCGGAAGATCGGTACCGCCGGGCGCGTGCGGACGGCGGAAGCGGGAGCGAGGATGTCCGGCCATGACAGGTGAGGTGCTGCTGGAGCAAGTGGGCCGCCGCTACGGTCTGCGCGGGCCCTGGGTGCTGCGCGGCGTCGACCTGGCCCTGGCGCCGGGGACCCTCACCCGCGTCGAAGGCGCCAACGGCACCGGCAAGTCCACGCTGCTGCGCCTGCTCGCCGGGATCGACGCCCCCAGCGAGGGCCGGGTCTCCGGCCGCCCGCGCACCGCCTACGTCCCGGAGCGGTTCCCGCCGGCCCTCCCCTTCACCGCCGCCGAATACCTGACCCACCTCGGCACCGTCCACGGCCTGTCCCGCCGGGCGGCACCCCGCGCGGCGGCCGAATGGCTGGACCGCTTCGGCGCGGGCTCCCACGCCCGGACACCGATGGACCGGCTGTCCAAGGGCAGCAGCCAGAAGGTGGCGGTCGCCCAGGCGCTGCTCGCCGAGCCGGAACTGCTCGTCCTCGACGAGGCGTGGACCGGACTGGACACCGCGGCCCGGGCGGAGCTGGAACGAGCGGTGGCCGAACGCGTGGCGGCGGGAGGCGCCGTCGTGTTCGTCGACCACGACCCGCGCCGCCTCGCCGAGGCGGCCGACGCCACCTACGCGGTCGTCGACGGCGGCCTCGACCGCCGTACGGGCCGCGCGACCGTACCGGCCGGGCCGCACAAGCTCGTCACCGTGCAGGGCCCGCCGGGCGGCCGGCTGCCCGACGAGGTGGCCAGGACGGTCACCACGGCCGAGGAGCAGACGCCCGGCACCTACCGGCTCGGCGTCCCCGCCTCCCACTCGGACGTCGTGCTGCGTGCCCTGCTGACGGCCCGTCCGCCCTGGCACGTCGTCGGTGTGCACCCCGGCGACCCCGGCCCCGACCCCGTCCCAGACCCTGACCCCGCCCCAGACACCGAAAGCCGCCCATGACCGCCCTCCTGCGCTACCAGGCCGCCCTGCTGCTGCGCTCCCAGCGCTGGCTGCCGCCGTTCCTCCTGTACGCGGCGTTCCTGGCCATCGGGGTGCAGGGCGGGCAGCCGGTGCTCGACTCGCTCGGCTACACCGCCGCCGCCCTGCTGCCGGTCGCCGCCTGGCTGGTGCGGATCTGCGTCACCAACGAACCGCCCGCGGCCCGCACCTGCGTCGCCGCGGCGGCCGGACCCGGCAGGGCGCACCTGGCCTGCCTGCTGGTCGCCCTGACCACCTCGGCGGTGCTCGGCACGGTGGCCGTCCTGGCCGTCACCTGGATCAGCGATCCCGCGAGCGTCGGGCACCGCGCCCTCGTGCCGCGTCCCGAAGCAGGTGCCGCCGGCCTCCTGGCGGTGCTGGCCTGCGCCCTGCTGGGCACGGCCGTCGGCGCCCTCACCAACTGGCCGCTGCTGCGCTCGCCCGGCCGCGCGGTGCCCGCGATGCTGCTGGCCGCGCTGCTGCTGCTCGTGACGGCCGGCTCCCCGGCGCAGGCGGCGGTACGGGGACTGGTCACCGGCTCGCAGTCCGGCCACGTCCCGCTGCCGCTGCTGCCGCTCGCCGGGGCGGCGCTGCTCGCCACCGCCGCCTCGGCCCTGGCCTGCGCGCTCACCGCCCGCCGCTCACCCTGAGCAGGCCGTGCGCTGCGCCTCCTGCCACTCGCACACGGGGCAGAGCGTGATGCCCTTGTACGACTCCGGGTACTCCGTCGGCTCCCGGCACAGCACGCACTCGGCGTAGGGCGGCCCGGCGGCCTTCGGCGGCTTCGCGGCGTCGGCGATCGTGCAGTAGCCGCCGACGGGGGAGCCGCTGTCGGGGGAGTCGCTGGTGTCGCTCATGCCTCCAGCGTAGGCCGGTCAGCGCCGGGCGCCCGTGGCCCCGATCAGCTCCGACACCTTCACGAACCGGTAGCCCCGCTTGCGCAGTTCCGGCACGACCGTGCGCACGGCCCGCTCCGTCGTCGGGGCCGCGCTGCGCGTGCAGTGCATGACGACGACCGAGCCCGGCTTCACCCCGTCCAGCACCTGCCGGGCCACCGCGTCCGCGTCCGTGGCGAACGCGTCGCCGCTCACCACGTCCCACTGCACGGCCGTCACCCCGAGGCCGCCCAGCGCGCGCAGTGCCTTCCGGTCGTAGCAGCCGCCGGGGAAACGGAAGTACGGCAGCGGATGCGGCACACCCGCCCTGCGGATGGCGGTGTACGCCCGCTCCACCTCCGAGCGCATCCGGTCCGCGGGGACGGTCGGCAGGCCGTAGCAGTCCCCGGTGAACGCGTAGTGGCTGTAGGAGTGGTTGGCGACCTCGAACTGCGGGTCGTGGCCGAGGGAGCGGGCCTCGGCCGGGTACTCGTCCGCCCACCGGCCCGTCATGAACACGGTGGCCGGCACCTTCAGCGACCGCAGCGTGGCGATCAGCGCCGGGTTGTCGAAGTGCTCGCCCGCCGCCGCGCGCGGCCCCTCGTCGGCGGTCATGTCGGCGTCGAAGGTGAGCGCGACCGTCTTCCCCCGGGTCCGCGGCCCGTTCTCGAAGACCGGAGTCAGGCCGCCCGGGCCGGGGGAGAGGGTGGGCGGGTGTGTGACAGAGGGGACGGGCTTCGCGGGGGCGGGCCCGGCGGGGGCCGGGTGACCGGCGTGGGGCGCTCCGGTCGTGCCGCAGGCGGCGATGGCCGCGCCCAGGGCGCACACGGCAGCGATTCGTCGTACAGGTCTGATCACCGTACGAAAATAGGGCGGGATGGTCCTCTGTGTGATGATCCCATGGAAGGCTCGTCGGTGCGGTCACCCGCCCGGCGGCAGCCCCCTCACAGATCCCGCTGTTCCAGCGGCTTGACCGCCGGTCCCTGGACCACCTTGCCGTCGATGTCGAAGCGGGAGCCGTGGCACGGGCATTCCCAGGCCCGTTCGGCCGAGTTGAAGGCGACCAGGCAGCCCATGTGGGTGCACCGGGCGGAGAGGGCGTGCAGCTTGCCGCCCTCGTCACGGTGGACGGCCAGCCGCTCGTGCCCGGAGTGCACCACGGCCCCCTCACCGGGGCCGATCTCGTCGACGGACGGCGCCGGGCGCAGCCGGTCACCGATGAAGTGCCCGGCCACCTTCGCCTGGTTCCTGAGGAACGACGGGGCCTCCCGCACGGCGGACTTCAGCCGGCGCGGGTCGTACAGCTCCCGCCACGGGCAGTCCCGCCCGGTGATCAGCGAGGTGAGCAGCAGACCTGCCATCATTCCGCCGCTCATGCCCCAGCCGTTGAAGCCGGTGGCGACGTACGTGTGCCGGGCACCGGGATACAGCGGGCCGACCAGCGGCACGGTGTCGGTCGGCTCGTTGTCCTGGGTGGCCCAGGCGTGGGTGAGCTCCACGCCGGGGAAGTGCTCGCCGGCCCACGCCTCCAGCCGGTCGAAGCGGGCCGCGGTGTCGCCGGTGCCGGGGGTGAAGTGCTCCCCGGTGACGACCAGCAGCCGCTGACCGTCCTCGCCCATGGGCGCGGTGCGCACCGAGCGGGTGTCCTCCTCGGGGGTGATGTACATCCCGTCGGGGTCCTGGCTCGCGTCCAGGGTTCCGGCGACGACGAGTTCCCGGCGCGGGGAGAGCCGGGTGAACAGCAGGGCGCGGTCGAAGACCGGGTAGTGCGTGGCGACCACGACGTGCCGGGCCGTCACCGTGGCGCCCGAGGCGGTGGTCAGCCGGCACGGCTCGTCCTCCTCCAGGCCGGTGACCGTGGTGTCCTCGTAGACCCGGCCACCGCGGGCGAGCAGGTCCTCGGTCAGGGCCAGCAGGTACTTGCGCGGGTGGAACTGCGCCTGCCCGGTCACCCGGACCGCCCCCGCCACCGGGAACGGCAGTCCCGTCTCGGTCACGAACGAGGCCGGCAGCCCGGCCTCCCGCGCGGCCTCGGCCTCGGCCCGCACCTCCTCCACCCGGTCGTGGTCGCGGACGAAGGTGTAGGCGCTCCTGCGCTCCCAGTCGCAGTCGATGCCCATTTCCCCGACCAGCGCGGCGGCGTGCTCGATCGCCTCCGACTGCGAGCGTGCGTACAGCCGCGCGCCCTCCGTTCCCCGGGTCCGGCGCAGCCTGTCGTAGATCAGGGTGTGCTGGGCGGTCAGCTTGGCGGTGGTGTGCCCCGTGACACCGGCCGCCACCCGCCGTGCCTCCAGCACCGCCACGCCGAGCCCGGCCCGGGCCAGCTCGTGCGCCGTGCTCAGCCCGGCCACACCCGCGCCGATCACGGCCACGTCGACGTCCACGTCATCGGTCAGGGCAGGGTGGGACGGGCCCGGTGCCGTCTGGAGCCAGTACGAACCGCTGCTGTGCCGGTGATCGCTCATGGACGCCGGGTACCCCGCCCCGGCGGACTTGACCGTGGCCCGGCCGTCACCCCTCCTTCAGCAGCCGCTCCCGGCACCGGGCCACATCGAAGTCCGCCGCCGGATACCCCGGGTCCAGCTCCTCCAGATGGGCCAGCAACAGCCGGCTGATCGCCCAGTTGCGGTACCACTTGTGGTCCGCCGGGATCAGGTACCAGGGAGCGTCCCGGGTCGAGCAGCGCTCCAGGGCGATCCGGTACGCCTCCTGGTAGGCGGGCCACCTGGCGCGCTCCTCGATGTCGGCCGGATCGAACTTCCAGTGCTTCTCCGGGTTGTCGAGGCGTTTGAGCAGCCGGCGGCACTGTTCCTCGTACGAGATGTGCAGGAAGCACTTGACCACGGTCACACCGTCCTCGGTGAGGGTCCGCTCGAAGTCGTTGATCTGGGGGTAGCGCAGCTCGATCTCGGTGCTCGGGGCCAGCTCGTGCACCCGGGCGATCAGCACGTCCTCGTAGTGCGAGCGGTCGAAGACGCCGATCTCACCCGGCTCGGGCAGCGCCCTGCGGACGCGCCGGAGGAAGGGGTGCCGGCGCTCCTCGTCGGTCGGCTGCTTGAAGGCCTTGAGCCGACAGCCGGAGGGGTTGAAGTGGCTGACGACATGCTTGACTGTGCCGCCCTTGCCGCTGGTGTCCATGCCCTGCAGGACCAGCAGCAGGCGGCGCCGGTCACCGCGGACGCCCGCCGCCCACAGACGCTCCTGAAGAGCGGCCAAGCGCTTGCCGGTCCGCGCGGTGGCGTCCTTGGCGGCGGCCTTGTCACCGGGGCCGCCGGGGGTGGCCGCGGCGTCGTACGCGCCGAGGTCCACGGGTCGGCCGACGGGGAGGCGCAGCCGCTCGCGGAGGTGGGCCGCCTTGTCCTCGTCCTTGCCCTTGCCGTTCCTCGCCACCGTGCGCCCCTTCCGTCCGGCATCCCTCGGTCGCCTCCGCGTCACCGGGTTCCCCGGCTCGGCGGGCGTAGCGGCCGGTGCGTGTGTCCCGGGCCGGTGCGTGGCCGCGTGGCCGGTCGGGGCGCGCCGGACGGGGGCCGTGGTGGCGCCGGCCGCGTCATCCCGGTCGGAGGACCACGTCGTCGGTGCCGGTCTGCTGCGGGGCGTGCTTCTCCTCGAGGCTCTTCTCCTGGGGTCCCGTCTCCTGGGAACCCTTCTCCAGGAACCGCAGCAGTTCCACCGGGATGGGCAGTACCAGGGTGGAGTTCTTCTCCGCCGCCACCGCCATCACCGTCTGCAGCAGCCGCAGTTGCAGGGCGGAGGGCGTGTCGGCCATCTGCTGCGCGGCCTCGGCCAGCTTCTTCGAGGCCTGCAGCTCGGCGTCGGCGTTGATGATCCTGGCCCGGCGTTCCCGGTCGGCCTCGGCCTGGCGGGCCATGGAGCGCTTCATCGTGTCCGGCAGGGACACGTCCTTGATCTCGACCCGGTCGATCGTGACACCCCACTCGACGGCCGGGCTGTCGATCATCAACTCGAGCCCCTGGTTCAGTTTCTCGCGGTTGGAGAGCAGGTCGTCGAGATCGCTCTTGCCGATGATGGACCTCAGGGAGGTCTGCGCCATCTGCGAGACCGCGAACCGGTAGTCCTCGACCCGGATGATCGCGCTCACCGGATCGACGACCTTGAAGTAGACCACCGCGTCCACCCGCACGGTCACGTTGTCGCGGGTGATGCCCTCCTGCGCGGGCACCGGCATCGTCACGATCTGCATGTTGACCTTGCGCAGCCGGTCGACCCCGGGGACGATCATGGTGAAGCCCGGTGGTCTGTGCGCGTCGGCGACCCGGCCGAGCCGGAAGACCACGCCGCGTTCGTACTGCTTGACGACCCGCGCCGCCGCGGCCAGGTACACCAGACCCGCGGCGCCGGCTGCGACGATCGCTCCCACCAGTTCCTGAATCATGACGACCTCCTCCACACCAGAGGCATCGTCTTGTAACGATATGCCCGCGTTCGTCCGGAGGCCATGTCCCGGGCGACCGGGGACCGGGCGGGGCGGCAGGGTGAGGGTGGCGGGGTGAGGTGGCGGGGGTGGCCGGCCGGGCCGGGCCGCGCTTTCCGCGTCCCGGGCCGGCCGTCCCGGGTGTGGCTAGGCCGCCATGAGCCGCACCGGCTCAGTGCCCGCCGCGCTGTGCCGTTCGGCCCAGTTCTCCAGGGCTGTGCGGCAGGCGTGGTCGAGATGGTGCAGACCGGACAGGTCCAGCCGGATCGGGCGGTCCTGGGGCAGCGCCTCCAGGGTGTCGAGGATCTTCGGCAGCCGCAGGAAGGTCGCGTTGCCGGACAGGTACGCCTCGACGGGACCGGCGCCCTTGTCGACGACATCCAGCTTGACGTGCGAGGACTCCCAGGCGGTCTTGACGACGGCCAGCGCCAGTCCGATGAGCACGCCCTCGAACATGCTGACCGCCACGATCGACACCGCCGTGACGCTCAGGATCACCGCCTCGCCACGCTGCTCGCGCCACAGGCCGGCGAGCGCCCGGACGGGAACCAGCTTGGCGCCCGAGTAGATCAGGATGCCCGCGAGGGCCGGGATCGGGATGTAGCCGAGCGCCGCCGGCAGCAGCGCCGCGAACAGCAGCAGCCACACGCCGTGCAGCACACGGGACGCCTTCGTCCGCGCGCCCGCCTGGACGTTCGCCGCGCTGCGCACGATCACCGCGGTCATCGGCAGTGCGCCGAGCAGCCCGCAGATCGTGTTGCCCACGCCCTGGGCGAGGAGCTCCTTGTCGTACTGCGTGCGCGGCCCGTCGTGCATCCGGTCCACCGCCGCCGCGCTGAACAGCGACTCGGCGGACGCGATCAGCGTGAACGCGAGGACCGTGCCCAGCATCCCGAGGCCCGCCAGCTCCCCGAGGGAGCTCATCGGCGGCGGCTGGATCGAGTCGATCAGCCCCTTCACCTCGACGGTGGCCACCGGCAGGGACAGGACCAGCGCGGCCAGCGTGGCGAGGCCGACCGCGGCGAGCGGACCCGGCAGCGTACGCACCTTCGCCGGCATGTGCTTCCACAGCACCAGCACGGCAATCGTGCCCGCGCAGAGCGCGAACGAGGCCAGCGCCCCCTTGCTGCCCAGGGAGTCGACGAACGCCCCGGGCAGCCCGGCTATCTTGCCCAGGCCCGAGTCGGGGGCCTTCGCGGCCAGCGCCGGGTACAGCTGTCCGGCGATCAGCACCAGGCCGATGCCGGCGAGCATGCCCTCGACGACCGAGACGGAGATGGCCCTGAAGTAGCGGCCGACCTTCAGCCCGCCCATGAGGACCTGGAGCAGGCCGGTGGCCAGCACGATGGCGCCGAGCGCGGGCAGCCCGAACTCCTGCACCGCCTCGAAGACCAGCACGGTCAGCCCGGCCGCAGGCCCCGACACCTGCAGGCTGCTGCCCCGCATCAGCCCGGTGACGATGCCGCCCACGATGCCGGTGACGAGTCCGAGCTCCGCCGGGACACCGGAGGCGACGGCCACGCCCACGCACAGCGGGAGCGCGACCAGGAAGACGACGAGGGACGCGGCGAAGTCCTGCTTGAGGTACGGGAACCGGGACTTCGGGGGCGTCGGCGATATGGGGGTCACGTTGGTCATCGGCGCGCTCACAGGGACTCGAAGGTGTCGGTCTGCGGGCGGTGCGTCCGTACGGCGCCGGTGTGCACCTCGTAGTACCAGGCGTGCAGGGCGAGCCGGCCCTGCGCCAGCTTGTCGGCCACGCACGGGTACGAGCGCAGCCGCAGCAGCTGGGCGAGGACGTGGCTCTGCACGCCCTCCGCGACCGCCGGGTCCTCCACGGCCCCCTTGGGGCGGGGCGTGGCGTGCGCCAGCCAGTCGCGCACGGCGGGCACGGCGTCGAGGTCGTCCCCGCGCACCAGCGCGCCGACCGCTCCGCAGTGGGAGTGGCCGCAGACGACCACGTCCTTCACGCCGAGCACCTCCACGGCGTACTCGATGGTGGCCGCCTCGCTGCAGGGGTGCTCCGAGGCGTACGGCGGGACGATGTTGCCCGCGGTGCGCAGCTCGAAGAGCTCGCCGGGACGGGCGCCCGTGATCAGGGCCGGGACGACCCTGGAATCGGAGCAGGTGATGAACAGGACCTGCGGGGACTGGCCTTCGGCGAGCTTGGCGAACTCCTCAGGGCGCTGTCCGAACGCACGGGCGTTGTCGATGAGGGGCTGCTGCATGTGTGTGGGATCCTCCTGGCGCGCTTCGGCGGCGCGTCGGGCTTGCACGACGGATGTGTGGGGGAAACAGCAACCGGCTCTCAGCAGCGGAAGACCTGCAGCGCGGCAGGGGAGAGGGATCTCCAGGGTCTGGCCGTGCGGTGGTGCGTCCCGTGGGGGGCGGCCACCGGCCGCGCCTCCACCCGTTCACGGGTCGGCAGCGGTCGTTCCTGCGCCCACCCGCAGGCGGCGGTGCGCTGGCGGTGGCGGGTGTGCGGGGGACCGGCCGGGTCCCCGGGGCAACTCAGGTCGCGGAACGTGTCGGAACCGTCGTGCACCGGCTTGGAGGAGGACTTGATTCCGGGCTCGGCCTTGGCCTTCACCTGATGGAAAGTGTGCGCGGATGCGAAGGTTCCGGCGGGCGTGAAGAGCTGCAGTGCGAGCAGGGCTGTGGCGAGGAGCGAGATCACGGCCAGGGTTGTCCTACCTCGGAACATGCGCCCCCCTCCCGCGTCTCACGCCTCTGGTCCATGCCAAGGTTAGGTCAATGGATGGTCAAGAAGCACCGTAACCCAACGGAGATGTTTGCTGGGTTAACTCGGTGTTACGCGCGGAAGAGAGCGTGAAAAGCGCCGGTGGCGTGGCCTGAACCGGCCCTTGATCGGCGCGTCCTGTTGCGGTATCAGCCCTGCTCCGCCGGCACCAGGTCCTTGGCGTCCCTGGCGAGCGCGGTGAGCCGGGATATCGCACGGAAGTACTTCTTGCGGTAGCCGCCGTTCAGCATCTCCTCGCTGAACAGCTGGTCGAACGGCAGTCCCGAGGCCAGGACGGGCACCTCACGGTCGTAGAGCCGGTCCGCCAGGACGACGAGCCGCAGGGCCGTCGACTGGTCGGGGACCGGGCGCACGCCGGTGAGGCACACGGCCCGCAGGCCGTCGGTCAGCGCGCCGTACCGGCTGGGGTGCACCCGGGCGAGGTGGTCCAGCAGCCGTGGGAAGTCGTCGAGCGACGCGCCCTCGGTGGCGTGCGCGGCCCGGGTCACCTGCTCGTCGGAGAACGGCGCCGGGGCCTCGGGCAGCCCGCGGTGGCGGTAGTCCTCGCCGTCGATGCGCAGGGTGCGGAAATGAGCCGACAGCCCCTGGATCTCGCGCAGGAAGTCGGCCGCCGCGAACCGGCCCTCGCCGAGCTTGCCGGGCAGCGTGTTGGAGGTGGCCGCCAGCGCCACGCCCGCCTCGACCAGCCTGCCGAGCAGGGTGGACACCAGGACCGTGTCGCCCGGGTCGTCGAGCTCGAACTCGTCGATGCACAGCAGGCTGTGCCCGGACAGCGTCTGCACCGTCTGCTGGAAGCCGAGCGCGCCGACCAGGTTGGTCAGCTCGACGAACGTGCCGAACGCCTTGCGGGACGGCTCGGCCGGGCTGGCGTGCCAGAGGGAGGCGAGCAGGTGGGTCTTGCCCACGCCGTAGCCGCCGTCCAGGTAGACGCCGCGCGGGCCGGCCGGGGCCTTGGGGGCCTTGGCCCTGCCGAAGCCGAACAGACCCCTGCGGGGGGCGCCTCCCGCGCGTGCGCCGTCGGTCCCGGCCGCGAAGTCCTCGAGCACCCCCACCGCCTCGATCTGGCTGGGCTGGCCGGGGTCCGGGATGTACGTGGCGAAGCGCACCGAGTCGAAGCGCGGCGGCGGCACCATCTCGGCGACCAGCCGGTCCGCGGGGACGTGCGGCTCACGGTCACACAGGGACAGGGGGGCCGCGTCGGCCACGGGGCCGATCCCGGAGGCAGCGGTGGAAGTAGGCACGCTTCCCTACTTTAGGCGCCGTGACACACTGCACGGATGCGACGCCTGTTCCCTGTGACCGACGAAACAGCCGACCAGAGCATCGGTGCCGCCGCCCGTGAGGGGGCCGACGAGGCTCCCGGCGCCGACGCCGACCGTGAGTGGAGCCTCGCCGAGCTCGCCGCCGCCTACGCCTATCCCGAGCCGGCCGCACCCGGCGGGCGGGTGCCGTGGCTGCGGGCCAACATGGTGTCCACCCTCGACGGCGCGGCCCAGCACGAAGGCCGCTCGCACCCCATCTCCAGCGCGGCCGACATGCGGATCTTCGGCACGCTCCGGGCGCTGGCGGACGTCGTCGTGGTCGGTGCGGAAACGGTACGGCAGGAGGGGTACCGGCCGGCTCGCGAGCGGGTGGAGTTCGCCGGGCTGCGGTCCGCGGCGGGGCAGGGCCCGGCCCCGGCGATCGCGGTCGTCACCGCGAGCCTGGAGCTGGACTTCTCCCTCCCGCTGTTCACCTCGCCCCTGGTGCCCACCCTCGTCCTGACCGGAGCGGCAGCGGCCCCCGACCGGGTCGCCGCCGCGGAGAAGGCGGGCGCCCGGGTGGTCGTGGCGGGCGACGGGATGGGGGTGGACCCGGCCCGTGCCGTCCAGGCCCTCGCGGACCTCGGCCACACCCGGCTGCTCACCGAGGGCGGCCCCCGGCTGCTCGGCCAGCTCGTGGCCGCGGAGGTGCTCGACGAGCTCTGCCTTACCGTCTCGCCCATGCTCACCGCGGGGGACGCGCAGCGCATCGCCGGGGGACCGTCCGTCCCCGTGCCCCGGCGCTTCGAGCTGGTGTCCCTGCTGGAAGAGTCCGGATTCCTGTTCAGTCGCTACCGTCGGTCCTGAAAATCCGTGCGATCACGGGGCAGGATGGTTTCCGCGGGACCCGCCGGGGCTCGCGGAGGAAGAGGCCCGCGGTTGCGCGAAGGAGAAGGGGCGCTGGTGTTCACAAGCGTTTTGATGATCGAGAAGGCCCTGACGTCCGCCGACGTGGAGTTCGTCAGCACCTTGCACGGAGAGGAGCAGGTCTTCTTCCACGTGCTGCTCCAGCCACGCGGCGACCAGGCGGACCGCCTGCTCAGGGCCATCGACGACATCGCGCTCGGCGAACTCGACGAGGCCGCGCGCGAGGGCGCCACCCCGGAGGGCGACGACGCCAGGGCGCTCGGCCGGCAGGCCCTGGACGTGTCCCTGAGGGCGCTGCGGGCGGCGGGCGGCGATGCGGAGGGCCGGCTGATCGAGGACCACCCGCTGGACGCGCTGAAGGCCCTCGTCGACGAGGTGGAGGCGGACGAGGTGATCGTGCTGACCGACCCCCACTACGTGGAGGAGTTCTTCCACCGCGACTGGGCCTCACGGGCCCGGCACAAGGTGGGGGTACCGGTGCTGAAACTGTTCTCGCACAGCAAGGCCTAGCCGCCGCCCCGCCGCTGCCGCTGCCGCTGTGCTCGGCCGTGCAGGACGGCCGTGACCCCGGGCCCCAGGGCACCGGCGGCTCCCCTCCACCCTGCCTCGCCTTGCCCCGGGCGCCCCGCGCGGGTGGGCCGCCCCCGAAACGGTCGGCGTCTGCCGGTGGTACGGGTCCGCCCCGCCTCGGCGCTGCTGCCCGGCGCGCCCGCGCGGGTGGGCCGCGCCGCCCCCCGAAGCGGTCGGCGTCTGCCGGTGGTACGGGTCCGCCCCGCCTCGGCGCTGCTGCCCGGCGCCCCGCGCGGGTGGGCCGCCCCCGAAGCGGTCGGCGTCTGCCGGTGGTACGGGTCCGCCCCGCCTCGGCGCTGCTGCCCGGTGCCCTGCGCGGGTGGGCCGCGCCGCCCCTCGAAGCGGTCGGCGTCCGTCGGTGGTACGGGTCCGCCCCACGGCGGCGACGTAGTCGCGGCGGTCGCACCGCGGCCGCTATAGGGTGGGGGCGCTCACCGTAGTACCGGATCTTGGGAGATACGCACATGGCAGCCGGCCTTCCCCCCGCCATGGACCGACCGCACTTCATCGGCATCGGCGGCGCCGGGATGTCGGGTATCGCGAAGATCCTCGCGCAGCGCGGGGCCAAGGTGGCGGGCAGTGACGCCAAGGAGTCGGCGACCGCCGAGGCGCTGCGGGCCCTGGGCGCGACCGTGCACATCGGGCACGCGGCCGGGCACCTCGCCGAGGACGCCACCTGCGTGGTCGTGTCGTCGGCGATCCGGAAGGACAACCCGGAGCTCGTCCGCGCCGCCGAACTCGGCGTCCCGGTGGTGCACCGCTCCGACGCCCTCGCCGCCCTGATGGACGGGCTGCGTCCGATCGCGGTCGCCGGCACCCACGGCAAGACCACGACGACGTCGATGCTCGCGGTGTCGCTGACCGAGCTGGGCCTGAACCCGTCGTACGCCATCGGCGGCGACCTGGACGCGCCCGGCTCCAACGCGCTGCACGGAGAGGGCGACATCTTCGTCGCCGAGGCCGACGAATCGGACCGCAGCTTCCACAAGTACGCCCCCGAGGTCGCGATCGTCCTCAACGTGGAACTGGACCATCACGCCAACTACGCCTCGATGGACGAGATCTACGAGTCCTTCGAGACCTTCGCCGGCCGGATCGTGCCCGGTGGCACGCTGGTGATCTCCGCCGACCACGAGGGCGCCCGGGAGCTGACCCGGCGCCTGGCGGGATCGGTGCGGACGGTGACGTACGGGGAGGCGGAGGACGCGGACGTACGTGTGCTGTCGGTCGTGCCGCAGGGCCTGAAGAGCGAGGTCACCGTCCTCCTGGACGGGCAGGAACTCACCTTCGCCGTCTCCGTCCCCGGCCGCCACTACGCCCACAACGCGGTGGCCGCGCTCGTGGCGGGCGCGGCGCTGGGCGTCCCGGCCACCGGGCTGGCCGGCGCGCTGGCCGCGTACACGGGCGTCAAGCGGCGTCTGCAGCTCAAGGGCGAGGCGGCCGGCGTCCAGGTGATCGACTCCTACGCCCACCACCCCACGGAGATGACCGCCGACCTGGAGGCGATGCGCGCGGCCGCGGGCGACGCCCGGATCCTGGTCCTCTTCCAGCCGCACCTGTTCTCCCGCACCCAGGAGCTGGGCAAGGAGATGGGCCAGTCCCTGGCGCTCGCCGACGCCTCGGTCGTCCTCGACATCTACCCGGCCCGCGAGGACCCGATCCCCGGCGTCACCAGCGACCTGATCATCGACGCGGCACGGGCCGCGGGCGCGCAGGTCACGGCCGTGCATGACAAGGAGCAGGCGCCGGCGCTGATCGCGGGAATGGCGAAGGCCGGTGATCTCGTTCTCACCATGGGAGCGGGCGACGTCACCGACCTCGGCCCGCTGATCCTGGACCAGCTGTCGAAGTGAGGGGCTGAGACTCATGTCGTACTACGTCGAGAAGCCGGACGAGCAGTGGCGCGCGGAGCTGAACCCGGCCGAGTACGCCGTCCTGCGGCAGGCCGCCACGGAGCCCGCCTTCACCGGTGAGTACACCGACACCAAGACCAAGGGCGTGTACTCCTGTCGCGCCTGCGGTGCCGAACTGTTCACCTCCACCACCAAGTTCGAGTCCCACTGCGGCTGGCCGTCCTTCTACGACCCGAAGGACACCGACGCCGTGGAGCTCGTCGAGGACCGCTCGCACGGCATGGTCCGCACCGAGGTCCGCTGCGCCCGCTGCGGCTCCCACCTGGGGCATGTCTTCGAGGGCGAGGGCTATCCGACCCCGACGGACCAGCGGTACTGCATCAACAGCATCTCGCTGCGGCTGGCCCCGGACGAGGGCTGACTCCGGTAGATCCTGTCAGGGCGTCGGCTGTCGGAGTACGGACACAATCGAGGTCTAGACTGCAGCCCTCAAACGGCCCGAACAATGACGACCGTGGCCGAGAACGGGCAGCTTCTGCCACACCCGAAGGGTATGCGGCGCCTTGATAAGGATAGATTCAGTCACCAAGCGGTACCCGGACGGCACGGTGGCGGTCGACCGGCTGTCGTTGGAGATTCCGGACCGCTCGATCACCGTCCTCGTGGGCCCGTCCGGCTGCGGCAAGACCACGACCCTGCGGATGATCAACCGGATGGTCGAGCCGAGTGAGGGCACCATCCTCATCGACGGCGTCGACATCCAGAAGCAGCCGGTCAACACCCTGCGCCGGTCCATGGGGTACGTCATCCAGAACGCCGGCCTCTTCCAGCACCGGACGATCATCGACAACATCGCCACCGTGCCCCGGCTGCTGGGCTGGAGCAAGGACAAGGCCCGGGGGCGCGCGGCCGAGCTGATGGACCGGGTCGGGCTCGACTCCTCACTCGCCAGGCGCTACCCCTACCAGCTCTCCGGCGGTCAGCAGCAACGCGTCGGCGTGGCGCGGGCGCTGGCCGCGGACCCGCCGGTGCTGCTGATGGACGAGCCGTTCTCGGCCGTCGACCCGGTGGTGCGCAAGGGCCTGCAGGACGAACTCCTGCGCCTCCAGGAGGAGCTGGGCAAGACGATCGTCTTCGTCACGCACGACATCGACGAGGCCGTCAAACTGGGCACGATGGTCGCCGTGATGCGCACCGGCGGCCACCTGGCCCAGTTCGCCCCGCCCTCCGAACTCCTGTCCGACCCCGCCGACTCCTTCGTCGAGGACTTCCTCGGCGCGGACCGCGGTATCCGCCGGTTGTCCTTCTTCTCCTCCGCCGGGCTGCAGCTGCAGACCGCGCCGGTCGTCGCCGTCGACGCGAGCGCCGAGCGGATCGCCGCCCGCGGCACCGCCGACGCGCCCTACGTCCTCGTGACCGACCTCGACGGCCGTCCGCTCGGCTGGAGCAGGCCGCAGGACCTCACCCCCGGTGAGATCGCGCCGGAGCGGCTGCTGTCGTACGGGCGGCCCTTCGTGGCCGGCCGGGACTCGCTGCGGGCCGCCCTCGACGGCACCGTGCTCTCCCCGACCGGCTGGGCCGTCGCCGTCGACGACGCCGGGCGGGTCGTCGGCGTCGTCTCGCAGCAGGTCATCGGCGAGGCCATCCGCGAGGCCCACGCGGAGGCGCCCCGCGCTGCGAAGGTGGCCGGATGAACGGCCTGTTCCACCTTCCGAGCGACCTTCAGAACAGCTACTGGGGCCTGATCGGCCTGCACCTGCGCGAGGCCCTGCTGCCGGTCCTCGCCGGCCTGCTGGTGGCCCTGCCGGTCGCCCAGCTGTGCGTACGGCTGCGCTGGCTGTACGCGCCCGTGCTGTGGGTGACGACCGTGGTGTACGCGATCCCCTCGCTCGCCCTGTTCGTCATCCTCATCGACTACACGGGCCAGACCGAGACCACGGTGATGATCCCCCTGGCCCTCTACAGCCTGGTGGTGCTCGTCCCGGCGATCGTCGACGCCGTCCGCTCGGTGCCGCAGGAGACCCTCGCCGCCGCCACCGCCATGGGCTTCGGACCGGTACGCCGCTACCTCCAGGTGCAGTTGCCGATCGCCGTTCCCGCCATCCTCGCGGGCCTCAGGGTCGCGACCGTCTCGAGCATCTCACTCGTCAGCGTCGGCGCGCTCATCGGCAACCAGGGCGGCCTCGGCAATCTGCTCCACGACGGCATGACCTACCACCAGCCGCGGCTGATCTGGCTCTCGGTGATCGGCTCGGCCGTCCTCGCCGTGCTCGCGGACGCCGTGCTGGTCGGCGTCCGTCTGCTCCTGACGCCCTGGATGCCGCGCGGCACCCGCAGGGCACGCCCCGTCGACGCCGAGGCCCGGCCCGAACCGGCCGCGGCCGCCCTGGAGGACGCCGTCCGATGAACGTACTCCACTTCGTCAACGCCTTCTTCAGCGACAACGCCAACTGGCACGGCTACGACGGCATTCCCACCCGGCTGCGCGAGCACGTCCAGTACACACTGATCGCCCTCGCCGTCGCCGCCGCCATCGGCCTGCCGGTGGGTCTGCTCACCGGGCACACGGGCCGCGGCGGCAACGTCCTGGCGCTCGCCGCCACCGCCGCGCGGGCGCTGCCCAGCTTCGGTCTGCTGGTGCTGATGTTCGTCCTGATCGGCTTCGGCCTGGTGCCCGTCATGATCCCGCTGGTCGCTCTCGCCGTGCCGCCGATCCTGGTGACGACGTACGAGGCGATGCGCTCCGTGGACCCGTCGCCGGTGGACGCCGCACGGGGCATGGGCATGGGGGAGCCGCGGATCCTGTTCCAGGTCGAACTGCCCGTCGCGCTCCCGCTGATCCTCAGCGGGCTGCGCTCGGCCGCCATCCAGATCGTCTCGACGGCCACCATCGTCGCCTACGTCAGCCTCGGCGGGCTCGGGCGGTACATCATCGACGGCCTCGCCCAGCGCAGCTACGCGAAGGTGGTGGGCGGCGCCACCCTGGTGGCGGGGCTGGCGCTGGTCACCCTCGCGGTGTTCTCGCTGGTGAACAGGATCGCGGTGTCACCGGGCGTACGCCGCGCGGGCTGAGCACGGCCGTCAGCGTCCCTCGGTGCGGGCCAGCGCCAGCTCCAGTACGACGAGCAGCGCGTCCCGCACCGAGCCGCGTTCCCGGGCGTCGAAGACCAGCACCGGGACGCCGTCGTTGACGTCGAGCGCCCAGCGGACCTCGTCCAGGGTGTGCTCCACCGTTCCGTCGAAGGCGTTGACCGCCACCGCGAACGGGATGCCCTTGTGCTCGAAGTAGTCGACGGCGGCGTAGCAGTCGTCCAGGCGGCGGGTGTCGACGATGACCAGCCCGCCGACCGCGCCCTCGACGATGTCGTCCCACATGAACCCGAACCGCTCCTGCCCGGGCGTGCCGAACAGGTACAGCTTGAGCGTCGGGTCGATGGTGATGCAGCCGAAGTCCATCGCCACCGTGGTGGTGGACTTGCGCGGGGTGTGCGTGAGGTCGTCCACCCCCGCCGCGACCTCCGTGATCGCGGCCTCGGTGGTCAGCGGCTCGATCTCCGAGATCGCGCCCACGGCGGTGGTCTTGCCCACGCCGAAACCGCCCGCGACGACCATCTTCACCGGCAGCGGGGGCCGTATCGCGGCCGGCCGCGCGGCCGGGCCGCCGGTCGGAGCTTCAGTCGGTGTCACTCAGTACCCCCCGGGAGTCGGGGATGGCGCGGAGGCCATCGATAACCCTGCGCAGGACGGACGCGTCGTGGGTGGCGTCGGAGTCGGGCACGCACACCGTCAGCTGCCCGGCCGCGCGCAGATCCTCGGCCAGGACGCGGACCACGTTGAGGTGCAGTCGCAGCCGGGCCGCCAGCTCCGCGATCGACAGCGGGAGCCGGCAGGCGGCGACGATGTCGTGCCGTTCGAAGGACAGCGTCTCGAGCGCGTCGAGCCCGGCGGCGGTGGCCACCACCTGGGTCTCGACGGGCACCGTCCGGCCGGAGCCGCTGTCCGCGACCCGGCCCGCGGTGACCAGGAACGGCCGTACGGCGGGGGCGGGGCCCACCGGGTCGGGGCCCGGGGGCGGGGAGCCGTCCGCCATGACTGCGTGTCTTCCTCTCTCGGCTGTCTCGCCCTGACCGCGCCGGCGGTCAGCGCGTCGACGGGACGCCGACGGTGTTCTTCAGCTCCAGCACGAGCTGGGGGCTGAGCGCGGCGCCGGCGCGGTTGGCGAACAGTGTCATCTCGTACGCGATGTTGCCGAGCTTGGCCTCCTTGTCGGCGACCACGCCGAGGACGGCGCCGCTGCCGATGGCGGAGACGATGACATGGCCGCCCTGCAGATCGATGATGACCTTGTTGAGGCTGCCCAGCCCGTAGTTGCCGGAGGCGCCGGCGGCCAGGCTGGTGATGCCGGAGACGATCGCGGCCAGCCGCTCGGAGTGGGCGCGCTCGCGCAGCTCCGACACGGCGATGAGCAGCCCGTCGGAGGACACGGCGATGGCGTCCACGACACCCGCGGTCTCGGTGGCGAACCGCTTGAGCAGCCAATTGAAGTCGGCCGCGGCGGCCTGCAGATCGGTCGGCTGGGTGCCGCCCGTCGGGGTGTCACCTGTCGACGTGCTCACTGCTCGGCTCCTTCCGGGAGGTGGTTCTGGTCGTGCGTGTGGTGCGTCGTCTCGGTCCCGCCGGTCCCGCCGGTCCCGCCCGCCCCGCCCGTCGCTCCGGTCAGGTCGGGACGCGGGAAGTCCCCGGTGTCGCTGTCCCGCCGGGCGCGTTCCACCGCCGCCTCGAACTCGTCCAGCGCGTCGCGTACGGCGTCGGCGTCGACGGTCCGTGCCACCTGCGGCACGACCTGGGCGGCACCGGCGGTCGTGCGGAGGGTCGCTCCGCGCACCCGGCGGTGGAGGGGGCGGGAGGCACCTGCCGCGGGCGTGGGTGTCCCGGCGCCGGTCCCCTCCTCGCCCGCCGACTCCCGGCGCGGGACCCGCCGGGGGAGCGGGGAGGGACGGTCGTGCCCGGGCCCCGCGTCGGGGGGCGCGGGGGCGGTGGGAGTCGGGGGAGGAGCGGCGGACGTCGAGCCGAGGGGGGCGGCGGACGCGCCGGTGAGCACCGCCGCACCGGAAGCCCCGTGGCCGGCGCTCACCGTCGCCGCCTCGGTGGAAACGGGCCCGGCGGAAAGATCCCTCTCCGCCGGACCACCGGAGGCCACCGTCAGCAGCAGGCGGGCCGGCAAGGTCACCTCCGCCGTCACGCCTCCGCCCGGGGTGCGGGAGAGGACGACCCCGATGTCCCAGCGGCGCGCCAGCGTGCCGACCACGAACAGGCCGAGGACCTTGGTCGGCACCAGGTCCAGGCGTTCGCGGCGGATCAGACGGGCGTTCTCCTCCGCGAGACGCTCGGCGCTCATGCCGAGGCCGTGGTCGGTGATGACGACGTGGGTGCCCTCGTCGCCGGAGCTGACGGTCACCTCGATGGGGCTGCCCTGCGGGGAGAACGACACCGCGTTCTCCAGGAGTTCGGCCACCATCAGGGTGAGGTCCCCGATGATGTCCGGCTCGATCATCGCGTCCGCCGCCGCGTGCAGCCGTACCCGCTGGTAGCCCTCGATCTGCCCGAGCGCGGCCCGTACGACGTTGCTGAGCGCGGTCGGCCCGGCGTCCAGGACGGTCTCCCGGATGCCGGCCAGCAGCATCAGGCTGTCGGCGTTGCGGCGCAGGCGCACGGCGATGTGGTCGATGGAGTACAGCCGCTCCAGCAGGGCCGGATCGGTCTCGCCCCGCTCCACCGCGTCGATCAGCGCCAGCTGGCGCGTGGTCAGGTTGCTGACCCGGCGGCCGACGTTGCCGAACATCTCCGCGACGTTGCGCCGGCTGAGCACCTGCCGCTCGAGCAGCGCCGCCGCGCTGGTCTGCACGCGGTTGAAGGCGCCGGCCAGGTCGCCGATCTCGTCGCGCGCGGTGACGGGCACGTCCCGCAGCCGGGGCGGCCCGTCGTCCTCGGAGTCGTCGTCGGCCACCCGGGCCAGTTCCCGGCCCGCGACGTCGGCGACCTCCCGCGCCACATCGGTCAGGGCCTGCACCGGCCGGATCACCGAACGGCGGACCACGAAGGCGAAGGCGAGCCACAGCGCGAAGCCGATCAGCGCGACGCTCAGCAGCAGCCCGGCCCGCCACTGCGCGGAGCTCGACGCCGCGTCGGCCCGGACGGCGATCCGGTCGATCAGCGAGGTGGTGATCTTCAGCCGGGCCGCGGCCTGTGCCGGGTAGTCGGGGTAGTCGTCCAGCGCGTCCTTGACCGCCGCCCTGATCTCGGCCTGGCTGCCGGCCTCCAGCTTCCCGGGGGCGATCTGCAGCTCGGCGTACGACTCGGCGATGGCGCGCTGCGCGGCGGTGTGCTCCATCCCGGCCAGCGCCTCGGCCTGGTCGGCGGTGGCGAACCGGGCGAACCGGTCCGCCTGGTGCTCGTAAAGGTCGTAGGCGCCGACCGCGCCGGTGAACTCGATCAGTGCGTTGGTGTCCCCGGTGGTCGCCGAGAACACGCTGGTCTCGAAGGAGCTGTGGGCGGCGTCCGCGCGCAGCAGCGAGTCCAGCAGGCTGCCGGTGAACGTCGAGGCCAGGGAGACGTTGCGGTCCAGGTCCAGCCCGTCGATCAGGTCCTGCGAGGCATTGGTGTACGCCGGGTCGATGTTGTCGGCCGGGAAGTAACCGCCCTCGACGGTCCGGCGCAGGCTGCTCAGACCCTCGACCTGCCTGAGGGCCTGTGCCTCGGTGTCCGGCAGCCGGCCGCCGAAGGTGTCGCGCACCTTCTCCGCCTGGGTGTCGACCGCCTGCTGCGCCGCCCGGTAGCCCTTCGGGGAGGGCCTGCCGGCACCCGCCTCGTAGCGCACCGAGAGCAGGATGGCCTGCTGGTGCTCGGCCTCGACCAGGTTCACCAGCCGGGCGACCTGGGCGCTGTCGCGCACCAGCCGCGCCGCCGACCGGGCGCTGCCGGACTGCTGGAGGAGGTCGGTGATGAGGTAGGACAGCAGTGCCGCGATCACCGCGAGAGGCACGCCGACCAGGATGTTCAGCTTGCGCCGGAAGGGCCAGCGGTCTGCAAAGCCCCGGGCGGGCGCGTCCACAGCCTTCGTGGACACAGGGCCTCCTAGGTAGGGGTGTCTCCACCTGAATGATCAGCAACGACACCGAAGCGGGCCCCGTACACCGCTGTGACCGACGTCAACGGCCGTGAGACTACAGCGTCCTTGAAGCGTCAATCACCAGACCGCATGTCAAGAATCCGTTACAAATGAACCGCTTGTGCTACACAACTAGCCACTGACCGAAGCCAACCAGTGACCAGAACACTCTTGACTGACCGAAGACAGCCTGGATTGGATCAGTCTCAGAGCTGTTCCACGCTGTGCACGTTGTCCACCGCACCATCTGAGCCCGGAACGGGAACCGTGACTACCAACACCCACACCAGCAGGTCATTCCGGAGACACCCTGGCGCGGCGATCGCCGTGCTGGCCACGGCGACGGCCCTGCTGGCGGGCTGTTCCTCCTCCGACAAGTCCGACGACCCGCTCGCGGGCAAGAAGGCGAGCGGCGGCACCGTCGTCGTCGGCTCGAACAACTTCCCCGAGAGCACCCTGCTCGCCGACATCTACGGCGAGGCCCTGAAGGCCAAGGGAATCAAGGTCGAATACAAGCCGAACATCGGCAGCCGCGAGACGACCTACGGCCTGCTCAAGAACGGCAGCATCTCGGTCCTGCCCGAGTACAACGGCGCGCTGCTCGCCTACCTCGACCCGAAGGTCACCCCGAAGACGGTCGCGGAGACCACGGCCGCCCTCAACGCCAAGCTGGACTCCAAACTGACTCTGCTGAAGCCGGCCTCGGCCCAGAGCAAGGACTCCGTCACCGTCAACAAGGAGACGGCGGCGAAGTACAACCTCACCGGCAAGTCCTCCGTCGCCGACCTCAAGGCCGTGGCGAAGGACCTGGTCATCGGCGCCTCGCCGGAGTTCCAGACCCGGCAGCAGGGCCTGGTCGGCCTGAAGTCGGTCTACGGCCTCCAGTTCAAGTCCTTCAAGGCGCTGGACGCGGGCGGCACGCTCACCCAGACGGCGCTGAAGAAGAACACCGTGCAGGCCGCGGACATCTTCACCACGGACCCGACCATCTCCAAGGAGAAGTTCGTCGTCCTGCAGGACCCGAAGAACCTCTTCGGGTTCGAGAACGTGCAGCCGCTGGTCTACAAGAGCGCGCTGAACCAGAAGGGCGTGGACGCCCTCAACGCCGTCTCCGCGAAGCTGGACACGGCCGCGCTGCTGGACCTGGACACCCAGGTGCAGTCGCAGAACAAGGACCCGCTGGACGTCGCCAAGGCCTGGCTGAAGTCCGCCGGCCTCGACTGACCCGGCACCGTTGGACACGAGCGTCGAAGGAGCGACGTGGGTGTCCCCGGACGCCGGGGCCACCCACGTCGTGCTCGACGGCCAAGGCCTCGGCCTGACCGGGATAGTCCGGCTCGCCGACGCCGCCGCCGAACCCCGTGTGCCGGCCGGCGCGCTGGAGCGGGTCCGCCGGTCCTGGGAGACGGCGGGCCGGCTGGCCGCCACCGGCCGCCTGTACGGGCGCGGTACCGGCGTCGGCGCCCACCGCTCGGTGACGGTCGACCCCGACGACGAGACCGCCCACGGGCTGCGGCTGCTGCGCAGTCACGCGGGCGGCGCGGGCCCGCTCCTGCCCGCCCGCCAGGTCCGCGCCATGCTCGCCGTCCGCGCCAACCAGCTCCTGGCCGGCGGCTCCGGCATCCACCCCGCCTTCGTGACCGCCCTCACCGAAGCCCTGCGCCTCGGTGCCCACCCGGCCGTCAACGAGTACGGCGGCCTCGGCACCGGCGACCTGACGGCCCTCGCCCAGACGGGGCTGACCCTGATCGGGGAACGGCCCTGGCTGACCTCGGCGGCGGACAGCGGTGGCCGACCCCGCCCGGACGCCCCACCGGACGGGCTGCCCGCGCCCGTGACACCCGGCCCCGGGGACGCGCTCGCGCTGCTCAGCAGCAACGCGCTCGCACTCGGCCGGGCCGCGCTCGCCGGATACGACGCCGAGGTGCTGCTGCGGGCCACCCACGCGGTCGCCGCCCTCTCGCTCGCCGCCGTCTCCGGTTCCCCGGAGGCCTATGCCGCCGAGGTGCACGCCCTGCGCCCCTACCCCGGTGCGGCCCGTGCGGCCGCCGAGGTGCGGCGGCTGCTCGGCATGCCCGAACGGCCGCGCGCCGCCGGGCGCCGGATCCAGGACCCGTACGGGTTCCGTGCCTTCCCGCAGGTGCACGGCGCCGCTCTCGAAGCCTGCGGCAGGCTGCGCGGGATCATCGAGGCCGAGGTCAACTGCCCGTCGGAGAACCCACTCGTCACCCCGGACGGCCACGCCTACCACCACGGCGGGTTCTTCGCGGCCCCGCTCGGCCTCGCCCTGGACGGACTGAACCTCGCGCTGCTCCAGACCGCCCAGCTCTCCGCCGCCCGCCTCGCGGCACTGGGCCGCGCCGACCTCACCGGGCTGCCCGCCTTCCTCGCCGCCGGCCCGGTGAGCAGCTCCGGCACGATGATCCTGGAGTACACGGCCAACTCCGCCCTGGCGGAGCTGCGTTCCAGCGCCGCGCCCGCGTCCGCCGGACACGCCGTCGTCTCGCACGGCCTGGAGGAGGCCGCTAGCTTCGCCGGTCAGGCCGCACGCCAGACCCAGCGGGCCGCCGACGCCTACACCACCGTCCTGGCCTGCGAACTCGTCACGGCCGTACGCGCGTTGCGCCTCCTTCCGGTCCCGCCGCCCGTCCCCGCCTTCACCGTGGCGGCCGCCGCCCTGCCGCCCGACACCGAGGACCGCCCGCTGACCGGGGACGTGACGACGGCCGCCGAACTGCTGCCGGTGCTGGCCGCGTTGTAAGTTTTCGCCGCGTGGAGCGGTCTCGACGGAAGAAATCACGCAACGGCGGTCTCCCGCTGGAGCCCCCGCCGGCACCACGCCGACGCCGGCCGCATGACCATGGAACGCATACCGCCCCCCGTCGCCCCGCCACCGCCCCACCACCGGCGTCGGACCGCGCTGACCGCCCTGCTGCTCGGCGAGGCGATGAACCTGCTGGACGCCACCGTCGTCCAGGTCGCCGCTCCCGCCGTGCACGCCGATCTGGGCGGATCGGTGTCGGACATCCAGTGGTTCTCCGCCGCCTACACCCTGCCGTTCGCGGTACTGCTGATCACCGGCGGCCGACTCGGTGACATCGCGGGCCGGCGCCGCCTGTTCGTCCTGGGTGTCACGGCGTTCGCAGTGGCGTCGACGGCCTGCGCGCTCGCACCGACGGCGAGCCTGCTGATCGCCTTCCGCGCGGTGCAGGGCGCGGCCGCGGCGCTGATCATCCTCCAGACCATCGGGCTGATCAAGGCGGCGACGACCCGCAGTCCGGCCTCGGTCCGCAGCCTGCGGTAGCGCCGGGCGACGGTCTGCGCCGAGACACCGAGCACAGCGGCGACCCGGCTGAACGGAGCGCGCCCGTCGATGTGCAGGGCGTGGACGAGGGCACGGTCGACGTCGTCGAGCATGCCCCCGCTCCCCGCTGCGCTCAGAGGTCGAACTCGTGCGGCGGCAGCTCCAGGGTGAAGCAGGCCTCGCGGACCACGGCCTGTTCGGTCTTGTCGAAGTCACCGTCCGCACCGCCGATGACGATGCCGATCTGGATGACGGCCCGCGCCTCGGCGGGCTTCTTCTTCGCCTTGGCGATCTCCTGCAGCACGCTCACCTTGCCGAAGGCGAAGTCGGCGGTCAGCTTGTTCAGATTGTCCTCGAAGCGGCGCCGCAGGTCGTCGGCGGGGAAGTTCTGCAACACCTCGTTGGTGGCGATGAGCTGCGCCACGCGCTGCCGTTCGGCCGGGTCGATCGTCCCGTCGGCGGCCGCCACGAGCGCGCACATCGCCATGCTCGCGTCGCGGAAGGCGCCGCTCTTCAGGTCGTTCTTCTTCGCCACGAGCTGGGTCTGCATCGTCGACGCGGACTCCTTGACGCGGTCCCACAGGGCCATGCGAACTCCTCATACGGATCGGCACACGGAGACTTCCCCAACGACGTGGAAACTCGGGCGCCGACGGATAAGTTCCGCCGACCGGCGTGGGCGGTGTGCCGGGCGCCCCGTTCCCCAACGGGGCGCCCCGAGGCGGGCACGGCCGTCCCCACGGCCGTGCCCGCCTCGTGCGGGACCACGGGTTCAGGCGGCTCCGACCTGCGCCTGGCGTTCCTGCTGCTTGCGCTTCCGGCGGCTCACGCGGGGGTCCTGGTCCGGGAGCCAGCCGAAGGCGAGGCAGCTGCCGGTGACGCCGAGGGCGAGGCCGACGATGAAACCACCGAGGTTGGAGGTGGCCCACGTGCCCAGGGAGATCAGGACTCCGAGGATGGAGTAGAAGAGACGCTGGGCGGGGCTGAAGAGGATCAGCAGACCGAGGATCAGCATCACCGTGGGCAACAGGTAACCCGCCAGGCCCTGCATGCCGACGTGCAGGATGACCGGGAGCGGTGCCTTCATGGTCACCAGGATCTCGGCGCCGGCCAGCACCAGCAGCAGGCCGCCCGCGAAGGGCCGTTGCCCTCTCCACTGCCGGAAGCGGTCCATCACTTGCAGCCGTCGCTGGAGAACTTCATGTGCAGGTTGGGGAGCTTGAAGACGGCCGCGGTGGCGGCGTAGTTGTGCTGGTTGAGGTTCGTGATGTGGACCTCGTCGGCCTGCTGGCCGTAGACGCCCCTGGGGCCCTGGACGTCGGCCTTGTCGAAGGTGCTCGCGTCGCGGCCGATCTCGATGCCCTTGAAGTCGGCGTTGCCCTGGATGTCGTCGGAATCGATCGCCAGGTGCTCCACATGCACCTTCTTCTTCCCGGTGCCGGCGGTGAGCACGAGCTGGATACCGCCGAGGTCGACGCTCTGGCACATGTTGGTGAGCGTGCCGTTCTTCACCACCGAGGTGACGACCAGTTCCTGGCCGTCGGTGTCGCCGGCGTTGGGGCTGTCCTTGATCATGTTGTCCAGCGCGCCGAACTGCTCGAAACCCTTTCCGTCGAGCCGGTCGGCCTTGACCACGAACGGCATGCCGGAAATGGCGAACTGGACACCCAGGGCGCCCTGTGCGGTGAGGACCGCGAGTCCCGCGGTGACCGCGGCGGCGGGCACCGCCATCACGGCGGCCCGGCGCAGCCGGACCCGGCCGCGTCTCCCGGAGCCGGCGGCGACCCCGGAGGCTTCGGCGGGTTCGGGTGCGGAACCGCTTTCGGGGTTCTCGGGGGTGTTGTCGGCGGACGAGAGGTCCGGGGACGAGGCCATGTCTGCTCCCATGGGGCATAGTCATGCGGTCGGGCTTCGTGGCACGTTGTCCTGGCGCGGACAGCGGCTGTCGCGCACGTCTCCTCGCACTCCCGGCGGTTGCAAGGGCTTTCTCGTTACGCGGCAGTAGCCTCCGAGGAAGTTACCGGGGGTTACATGAGGGGTCAAGGGAGTTGTGAAAAAAGAGTGTCGATTATGCGTCACCTGCGTTCAAGGACGTTAACTCCCTTGATCCATCTTGACGCTGACTGATGCTCAGGTCTACAACTGCCCCTGGCTCGACCGGATCCGTGGCGCCGGATCCGCAGTACGACACGGACAGGCGTCCGTGGCTGCACCCGGCGCGGCACTCCGTTTCAAAAGGATTCCGCTTCGCAGGCATCGCAGACATCACAGGCCCGCCGGGCAGCACGCCGGTGGCCGGAAACCTTCCGTCGAGCGTCTGTGTACCCACGCGGCACCGGCACGGTCCCTTCCCGTTCTCGGCCCGTGCCCGGCCGCTCCTCATCCGGCCCGGCCAGAGGTCTGTCCAAGGCTTTCGGCCGGTGCCAGCTGCCGTTGCCGGCCCGTACGTACGGAGAAGGCGTCACGGGCCGGCGGCGGCAGGCGCCGAGCGCGCCCCCGACCCCCCACACCCCCTCAGCAAGCCCCCCACCCAGGAAAGAGGCACCCGCAATGCGCACTCGTACCCTCGTGACCCTCGCCGGAGCCGTCGCCGCCCTCGCGCTCCCGCTGGCCGCCGTCCCCGCTTCTGCGGCGGACGGCACCCCGGTCCTTACCACCGGCGGCCTCGGCGGCACGCCGGTCGCGGTCGGTGACGTCCTCACCGCGCCGCTGGCGAGCGGCACCTCCGCCACGCTCTACTCCAGCGCGACCGGCACCAGCGGCGTCAAGTGCACGTCGTCGCAGTTCACCGCCACCGTCAAGGACAACCCGGCCGCGCCCGGCACGGCCGTCGAGTCGGCCGGCGCGCAGACCTTCGACGCCGCCAGCTGCACCAGCAACGTCCTCGGTGTCACCGGCGTCAGCAGCATCACGGTCGACAACATGCCCTACACCACCTCCGTGAACTCCGACGGCACGCTCACCGTGACCCCGGCGAGCGGCTCGACCATCCAGACCACCGTCAAGCTGAAGACGCTGCTGGGCTCCATCAACTGCGTCTACCAGGCGGCCAGCCTGACCGGTAAGGCCGACAACAGCGACAACAGCATCAACTTCACCAACCAGCAGTTCACCAAGACCTCTGGCTCCTCGCTCTGTTTCGCCAGCGGTTACTTCACCGCCAAGTACGCCCCCGTCACCGACTCGGGCGCCCCGGTCTTCGTCAACTGAGCGTTCTGACCGAGGCGTTCACCGCCGACGCAGACGCACAGCCAGGGCGGCGCCCCCGGTGAGCACCAGCACCGCGGCGGCGCCGCCCGCCAGTAGGGGGGCGGACGGCCCGGAGCCGGTATCGGTCGCGGAGGCCACCGGGGTGCTGTCGGCCGTGGTGCCCTCGGTCCGCGGCGCCGTCGTCGCCGTACCGGACGTCTCCTGTGCCGTCCCCTCGGCCGCCGGCCGGCTCGAGGCGGCGGCGGACGGCCGGGACGCCTGCCCGGTGGCCGCACCGGGCGAAACCGAAGCCGAAGCGGAAGCCGGCGCCGACGCGGTGGCCCGGTCGGCCTTCGTCGCGGGGAACACCACGTCGGAACACGAGTAATAGGTGTCCGACGTGCTGCTGTTCTGCCAGATCGTGAAGAGGACGTGCCGCCCCCTGCGGTCCGAGGGCAGCTTGGCCGCGAAGTGGTACGCACCGTCGGTCAGAGCCGGGTCCGTGACCTGGGCGAAGGGCCGCGTGGGCAGTTCGGCCCAGGTCAACGGCTTGGCCGGGTCATAGCCCGGCTTGGTCAGGTACAGCTTGAACGTGCCGGTGTGCGGGATCGTCGAGGCGTACGTCATCGCGAGTTTCGCGCCCGGCGTCAGCCGGGTCGACGGCCAGTCCGCACGGGCCAGGTCGAGGCCCTTGTAGGCGGGCAGGCCACCGCTGCACAGCCGTCCGTCCGGAATCACCTGCCGGTCCCGGCCGTTCACACCCGCGACCCGCAGGTTGTCCCACATGGCGAAGGACGCCCCGTTCGCGGCGACGGCCGCGCGGCACGCCGCCGACCGGGCCGCGCTGCCGCCGTCGGGGGAGCAGGCGTACACCCGGCTGACCGGGCTCGTCGGCGCGCCGTGCGCCACCGCCGGTGCCGCCGCCCACAGCGACAGCAGGGCGGAGGCCGCCGCGGCGACCCCCGTGCCCCTCAGATGTCCGGTCATCCGACTCATCGCGGAACGCCTCCTCGGCCGGCGTGGCAACGGTGTTCCGTGCAGTACGGGAAACAGGCGGGGAGCGTTCAGATCGCCGGCTCTTCCACGCGTCCGTTCCAGGCCCCGTCGAGGACCGCTCGACCTCCTCCTCGTATCGTGGCGCTCACCGGTGCGGGCCCCGCCGGGGTCGCAGTGCGGGGGGTCGCAGTGCGGGACGTTTACACGTGTCCGGTACCGGTCCCGCACAAGCCGTTCCGTTGTCACAGGGTGAGTTATCGTGTGCGATGGGTAAGGGCAAACGGAACGTCCCGTACGTTTTCCACTTCAAGGAGTGTCCCGCAGATGGCGAGGCAGTTACGCGCCGAGCAGACCCGGGCGACGATCATCCACGCCGCAGCCGACCTGTTCGACCGCCACGGCTACGAGGCGACCAGCCTGAGCGACATCGTCGAGCACGCCCGGGTCACCAAGGGCGCGCTCTACTTCCACTTCGCCGCCAAGGAGGATCTGGCGAGGGCCATCCTGGAGTTGCAGGGCCAGGCGTCGCGACAGGTGGTGCGGGAAGTGGAGAACCGTGGCTGCTCCTCGCTCGAGTTCCTGATCCGCGCCACGTTCGGGATCGCCCGGCTCGCGGTCGACGATCCGATTCCCCGGGCGGGACTCCGCCTCGCCACCGCGCACGTGGCCGTCCGCCCCCCGCTGAAGCACCCGTTCTCCGACTGGCTGGACCTCTCCACCCGCAAACTCCTCGCCGCGGTCAGGGAGTCCGACGTCCACCCCGACGTCGACGTGGCCGCCGCCGCCCACTCCCTCGTGTACTTCTTCGTCGGCACCCGGGTCGCCGGCCGCTCCCTCGACCCCGACGGACGGCTGCCCCGCCGGATCGCCGAGATGTGGCACCTGATGATCCGGGGCCTGGTGCCGGTGCCCCGGCGCCCCCGCTATCTGGCCCTCACCACCCAGCTGGAACGGGAGACCAGGGCCGCCTGAGCCGCGGGGTACGGTGACGCGTATGCCCGACACCCCCGCCGCACCCGTCATCCTCGGCGACGAACCCGGCTCCTTCCCGCACGGCGTACTGGCCGAGCGGCATCCCGCGATCATCCGCCAGGTGCGTGAGGCCTTCCCCTACGGCCCAGGGCAGCACCGCGCATTGGACGCACTGCTGAAGAGCTGCACCGAGGGAGTGATCGAACCGCTGCCCGCGGACGCCCCCGACCGTGACCGGTGGCGGACCTGGGGCGCGGACACCTGGACCGGCCGCTCCTGGTTCGAAGTGCCCTGGCTGTGGTCGGAGAGCTACTTCTACCGCCGGCTCCTCGACGCCGTCGCCTACTTCATCCCCGGCCCCTGGGCGGGCATCGACCCCTTCCGCTCCTTCAAGCGCGCCGAACTCGACTCCGAGGAGACGGACGAGGAACTGGCCGCGCTCGACGCCCTCGAGGACCTGCCACCCGGTGAACGGGCCGGCGCCCTGCTGCACGGCTCCCTCTGGGGTAACCGCGCCGACCTCGGCTTCCGCCTCTCGGCGGCCGGCGCCGACGCGGAGGAGACGGACCGGGCCCTGGTGGCCGACGACAGCGACGCCCTGTGGTCCCTGCTCCCGGCCTCCGGCACCGGCACCCTCTGCCTCGTCGCGGACAACGCGGGACGGGAACTCGTCCCCGACCTGCTGCTGATCGACCACCTCCTCACCGAGGGCCGTGCCGCACGGGCCGTGCTGCACGTCAAGCCCCACCCGTACTACGTGTCCGACGCCACCACCTCCGACGTGGTCGACGCCCTGCGCCGGCTCACCGCGGCACCCGGCGCGGCGGCCGGATACGGACGGCGGCTGTGGGCGGCCATGGCCGACGGCCGCCTCGAGGTGCGCGCCCACCCCTTCTCCTGCGCCCCGCTGCCGTACGCGGACATGCCGGACGACCTGCGCGACGAGTTCGCGGCCGCCGCGCTGACCGTGGTCAAGGGCGATCTCAACTACCGCCGCCTGGTCGGTGACCGGATGTGGCCACCGACCACGCCCTTCCAGGACGTCACCGGGTACTTCCCGGGTCCGGTCGCCGCCCTGCGCACGCTGAAGTCCGACGTGATCACCGGCCTCGACGCGGACACCGAGGCCGCCCTGGTCGCCGCCGAGGAACAGCGCTGGCGCACCGGCGGTACCCACGCGCTCGTCCAGGTCGGCGGGCGGCCGGCCGGCGCGCACCGGCGGTGACCCGAAGTTCCCCGGTTTCCGCGGCATTTCACGCGATGGTGTGATCACCTGCCGCGTCACGGATGTCCGTCGGAGGCCGCGGGTAGGGCCCGGCCATGACGCAGCCCTTCGTACTCCCGCACTTCTACATGCCGTATCCCGCGCGGCTGAACCCCCATGTCGACGAGGCGCGCGCCCACTCGACGGCGTGGGCGCGCGAGATGGGCATGCTGGAGGGCTCCGGGATCTGGGAACAGGCCGACCTCGAGGCACACGACTACGGGCTCCTGTGCGCCTACACCCACCCCGACTGCGACGGTCCCGCGCTCTCGCTGATCACCGACTGGTACGTGTGGGTGTTCTTCTTCGACGACCACTTCCTGGACATGTTCAAGCGCACCCCGGACCGCGCCGCCGGGAAGGCGCACCTCGACCGGCTGCCGCTGTTCATGCCGCTGGACCTGAACGACGCGGTACCCGAGCCGCGGAACCCGGTCGAGGCGGGCCTCGCCGACCTGTGGGCGCGCACGGTGCCGTCGATGTCGGTGGGCTGGCGCGAGCGGTTCGCGCGGGCCACCGAACACCTGCTGAACGAGTCCCTGTGGGAGCTGTCCAACATCGACGAGGGGCGGATCGCCAACCCCGTCGAGTACATCGAGATGCGCCGCAAGGTGGGCGGCGCCCCGTGGTCCGCCGGGCTCGTCGAGTACGCCACCGCCGAAGTGCCCGCGTCCGTCGCCGGGTCGCGGCCGCTGCGGGTGCTCATGGAGACCTTCTCCGACGCCGTCCACCTGCGCAACGACCTGTTCTCCTACCAGCGGGAGGTCGAGGACGAGGGGGAGAACAGCAACGGCGTCCTGGTCCTGGAGACCTTCTTCGGCTGCACCACCCAGGAGGCCGCCGACACCGTCAACGACATCCTCACCTCCCGCCTCCATCAGTTCGAGCACACCGCGCTCACCGAAGTGCCCGCCCTCGCCCTGGACAAGGGACTCCCCCCGGACGAGGTCGCGGCCGTCGCGGCGTACACCAAGGGCCTGCAGGACTGGCAGTCGGGCGGCCACGAATGGCACCTGCGCTCCAGCCGGTACATGAACGAGGGCGCCACCTCCGCCGCGCCCTGGCACGGGCCGACCGGGCCCGGCACCTCCGCGGCCGACGTCGGCGCGCTGATGGCCTCGGCGGCGGTGATGGGGGCACCTCCCACGCCCTTCAGGCAGTGGGGGAGGCTGCGGGCCTACTCCCACACGCCCTTCCAGAAGGTCGGCCCGTCCCTGCTGCCGGACTTCCACATGCCGTTCCAGGTGGAGCTGAGCCCGCACCTCGACCGCGCCCGCCGGGGCCTCGTGGAGTGGACGGGACGGATGGGCATGCTGTCGGAGGGCGTGTGGGACGAGGACAAGCTCGCCTCCTGCGACCTCGCGCTGTGTTCGGCCGGCCTCGACCCCGACGCCACCCCCGAGGCCCTCGACCTCAGCGCCGCGTGGCTCGCCTTCGGCACCTACGGCGACGACTACTACCCCCTGGTGTACGGCCACCGCCGCGACCTGGCGGCCGCCCGGCTGACCACGGCCCGTCTGTCGTCCTGCATGCCGGTCGACGGCGAGCAGGCGCCCGTCGTCCCCGTCAACGCCATGGAACGCGCGCTGATCGACCTGTGGGCGCGCACGACCGCGGACATGTCCCCCGAGCAGCGGCGCACCCTGAAGCGGGCCGTCGACACGATGACCGAGAGCTGGGTCTGGGAGCTGTCCAACCAGTTGCAGAACCGCGTCCCCGACCCGGTCGACTATCTGGAGATGCGACGGGCCACCTTCGGTTCCGATCTCACCCTGAGCCTGTGCCGCATGGGGCACGGCCCGGCCATCCCGCCGGAGGTGTACCGCAGCGGCCCGGTCCGCTCACTGGAGAACGCCGCCATCGACTACGCCTGCCTCCTCAACGACGTCTTCTCGTACCAGAAGGAGATCGAGTACGAGGGCGAGATCCACAACGCCGTCCTGGTCGTGCAGAACTTCTTCGGCGTCGACTACCCGGCCGCACTCGGGGTCGTGCACGACCTGATGACCCAGCGGATGCAGCAGTTCGAACACGTAGTCGCGCACGAACTGCCCGTCGTGCAGGAGGACTTCCAGCTCACGGCCGAAGCGCGCGGGATCATGGACGGCTATGTCGCCGACCTGCGCAACTGGCTGGCCGGGATCCTGAACTGGCACCGGGCCGTCGACCGCTACAAGAGCGAGTACCTGGCCCGCCGCATCCACGCCTTCCTCCCGGACCGGCCGCCGGCGCTGCCCGTCGGCTGAGCTGCCGCACGCGGGCCGCCGCGTGCTCGGCGGTGCGGGGCCGATCACCGACTCGGCGAGCGAACCCGGCTCGATCCGGATCGCCGCCTCGTACCGGTGTCCCGCTGCGGCTGCCCGACGTGACACCGCTGACCGCGCACGGCCTGGCGGAGCACGCCGTCGCCGTCCTGCTGCCCGACGTGACACCGCTGACCGCGCACGGCCTGGCGGAGCACGCCGTCGCCGTCCTGCTGCCCGCCGCGCACCCGCCCGCCCGGTTGCGCGCCGCGGTCGGCGGTGCTGCCTTCCGCAGAGTCATGCGCGGGGGAGCGGCGGCGGAGCTGACGGAGCGGACCGACGGTGACGTGTCGTCGACGGCACGGTCTCAGTCTCACTCGTTCGTGGCTCGTCACGCCCTGGTGCGCCGGGTAGTGCGCCTGGGAGAGCACCAGCCGGAGGCGATCCATGGAACAGACTGCGCTGCGCCCCAAGCCGATCCCGGGTCAGGAGCGGAGGAAGGGCGGCCCCAGCAGGCCCGCCCGGCGCCCGCACGCCGCGCGCCGACGCGGCCGACGTCTGCGAACCGGACTGTTCGGCGCGCTCGTCGGCACGGTCCTGGTGCTGTCCGGCGTCGGGCTCGGCACGTTCGGGGCCACCGTGATCGGCATGAGCAGACTCGCGGAGCTGCGGCACGAGGCGCTGCCGCCCGGACCCTCGGCCGGGGCCGCGTCCTCCGACGAGCGCGGCCCCGCCCGGGCGTGGCCCGCCGCCACCCTCGGGCTGGAGGTGATGGACGCGCACAAGTCGGGCGCGCTGGTCGTCGGCGTCCACGTCCCCGGTCCGGCATACTCGGCGGGCCTGGTCCGCGGCGACGTACTCCTCCAGGTCGGCGGGGCCCGGGTCGACACGGCCGCCGACCTCGCCCGGGCGGTCGCCCACGCCCGCCCAGGAGCCCGGGTCACCCTCACGGTGCGCCACCGCAGCGGCGGCTACCAGCAGCTGCGCGTGGTTCCGGGCCTGGTCACATGATCACCCCGCTCCCAGGGGTACCTGTGTTCGAATGTGGTGGCGTCGTCCACCAGGTTCCGCCCACCTGACCCCGCAACCGGCTCGCGTCGCCCTCCGGGTCCGGGCAGGATGCTCCCGTGGTTCCTTGCCCTGCACGTTTCCCACGTCCACGGAGGTCCGCATGACCGGCAGCGCGCTCGCGCCCTTCACCGCCGACGACTACAGGGCCCGTATGGAGCGCGCCGCGCGCGCCGCCGCCGATGCCGGGCTGGCCGGGCTGCTGGTGGCGCCGGGCCCGGACCTGGTGTGGCTGACCGGCTACACGCCGACCGCCGTCACCGAACGCCTCACCGTGCTCGTCCTCGCCCCCGGCCGGGACCCCGTGCTCGTGGTACCCACGCTGGAGGCGCCGGACGCGCAGAAGGCGGCCGGCGCCGACGCCCTGACCCTGCTGGACTGGACCGACGGCGAGGACCCCTACGCCGTCACCGCCGCCCTCCTCCCCGGCAGCGGCCGGCTCGGCATCAGCGACAACGCCTGGGCCCTGCACCTGCTCGGCCTGCTCAGGACGCTGCCCGACACCTCCTACGCGGCCCTCACCGACGCCCTGCCGATGCTGCGCGCCGTCAAGGACACCGCCGAGCTGGAGCTGCTGGCGGCGGCCGGGGCGGCCGCCGACGCGGCGTTCGAGGAGATCCGCAAGGTCCCCTTCGCGGGCCGCCGGGAGTCCGAGGTCGGCCAGGACCTCGCCGACCTGCTGCGCCGGTTCGGACACTCCCAGGTCGACTTCACCATCGTCGGCTCAGGCCCGAACGGCGCGAACCCGCACCACGAGGTCGGCGACCGCGTCATCCGCCGCGGCGACATGGTCGTCCTCGACTTCGGCGGCCTCAAGGACGGCTACGGGTCCGACACCACCCGCACCGTCCACGTCGGCGAACCCACCGAGGAGGAGCGCAGGGTCCACGACGTCGTGCGGGCCGCCCAGGAGGCCGGCTTCCGCGCCGTCCGGCCCGGTGTCGCCTGCCAGGAGGTCGACCGGGCCGCCCGTGCGGTGATCTCCGACGCGGGGTACGGCGAGTACTTCATCCACCGCACCGGCCACGGCATCGGCGTCACCACGCACGAGCCGCCGTACATGATCGAGGGCGAGGAGCAGCTCCTCGTGCCCGGGATGTGCTTCTCCGTCGAACCCGGCGTCTACCTGCCCGGCCGCTTCGGAGTCCGCATCGAGGACATCGTCACGGTGACCGGGGACGGCGGCCGCCGCCTCAACAACACCACCCGCGAGATGGTGATAGTGGACTGAGATGACACAGCGGGCATCCACCGACATCCCCCGGAACGACGACGACGCGACCATGACCCAGGCACCGACACCCACCGCGGACACCGTCCGCCGACTGGTCCGTTCGCTGCTCAAGGAGAGCGCGGAGAGCGCGGAGGGCACCTCCGGACCCGACGTGCGGCCCGTCACGGAGACCGGCGAGCACTCCAGCTGGTGGGTCGGCACCCGCCATGTGCTGCGCCTCGCCCCCGACCGCGAGGCCGCCGCCCGCCAGCGCCGCGAACTGCGCCTGCGCGACCTCGTGCGCCCGCACCTGCCCGTCGCCGTCCCCACCAGCGTGGCGCACGGCGAGTGGGCGCCCGGCCTCACCTACACGCTCGACACCAAGGTGCCCGGCGGCACGGCGGAGGAGCACGACGTCTCCGCCGTCGGCGAGGCGGACCTGGCCGGGCTGCTCACCGGGCTGCGGGAGGTCCCCGCACGGCAGGCCGAGACGCTCGGCGTCCCGCGCATCGCCCCGCGCTCCCTCGAGGCGCTCCGCCGGATGGCCGTGCACGCGGCCGAACGCCTCGGCGCCGCCGACGAGTTCGATCCCGCCCGGATGTCCCAGCTGACCGCGCCCGCCGCGGCCCAGCTCGCCGCACAGCCGGGGACCTCGGTCCTGGTCCACCACGACCTCAGGGGCGAGCACCTCGTGGTCAGCGCCGACGGGCGGGTGCGCGGCGTCCTCGACTGGACCGCCGCGGCCGTCGGCGACCCCGCCGAGGACATCGCCTCCCTCGCCCTCGCCGTCGGCTCGCCCGCCGCCGTCCGCGCCGCCACCCTCGCCGGATACGGCGCCCGCCCCTGCCTGCGCGGCCTGTGGCTCGCCCGCTGCGACACCGTCATCCGCCTCACCGACCGCCTGGACGGCCGCGGCACCTGCTCCCCCACGCTCCTGAGGGCCCAGCTGAGACGGGCCTGGGAGGCGATCCTGCTGGAGCGGGTGACGGAGCTCAGGGAGGACGGGGAGGAGGAGCTCTAGCAGCCGCCGTGCCCCGCCGGCGCCGGGGTCACTCCTGGGTCAGCACCACGCACGACTCCCCGGGCACCTGCAGCAGACCGTCCGCCCCGGGCGTCTCGACCGGGTCCCAGGCGGCGAGAACCTCGGCCGGGCGGGTGCCGAGCGGGATCGCCGCCTCCACCTTGCCCAGGTTGACCACCACCCGGACGTCCCCGCGCCGGAAGGCCAGCCAGCGGGCCCGGGCGTCGTAGGCCACCTTGGTGTCCGCGAGGTCGGGGTCGGTGAGGTCGGGCTGCTCGTGCCTCAGCGCGATGAGCTGCCGGTACCAGGCCAGCACACGCGCGTGGGGCTCCCGCTCGGGCTCCGACCAGTCCAGACAGGAGCGGTCCCGGGTCGCCGGGTCCTGCGGGTCGGGCACGTCCTCCTCGGCCCAGCCGTGCGCCGCGAACTCCCGCCGCCTCCCCTGCCGTACGGCCTGGGCGAGCTCCGGGTCGGTGTGGTCGGTGAAGAACTGCCACGGCGTGCCGGCCGCCCACTCCTCGCCCATGAACAGCATCGGCGTGAACGGCGCGGTCAGGACCAGCGTGGCGGCGCAGGCCAGCAGCCCGGGGGAGAGGGCGGCCGACAGGCGGTCGCCCTGGGCGCGGTTGCCGACCTGGTCGTGGGTCTGGGCGTAGCCGAGCAGCCGGTGCCCCGCCGTGCGCACCCGGTCCAGCGGGCGGCCGTGGTGCCGGCCCCGGAAGCTGGAGTACGTGCCGTCGTGGAAGTAGCCCCCCGTCAGCGTCTTGGCAAGGGCGGCGAACGGATCACGCGCGAAGTCGGCGTAGTAGCCCTGGGACTCGCCGGTCAGCGCGGTGTGCAGGGCGTGGTGGAAGTCGTCGTTCCACTGCGCGTGCAGTCCGAGGCCGTTCTGCGCGCGCGGGGTGATGACCCGCGGGTCGCCCAGGTCCGACTCGCCGATGAGGAACAGCGGCCGGCCCACCTCGCGGGCGAGACCGTCGACGGCCGCCGAGAGCTCCTCCAGGAAGTGGCACGCGCGCGTGTCGCGCAGCGCGTGCACCGCGTCCAGCCGCAGCCCGTCGATCCGGTAGTCGCGCAGCCAGGCCAGCGCGCTGCCGACGAAGTACGCGCGCACCTCGTCCGACCCGGGTGCGTCGAGGTTGACCGCCGCTCCCCAGGGCGTGTGGTGCGTGTCCGTGAAGTAGGGCCCGAACGCGGGCAGGTGGTTGCCGGACGGCCCCAGGTGGTTGTGCACCACGTCGAGGACCACGCCGAGGCCGAGTTCGTGCGCCCGGTCGACGAACCGCTTGAGCGCCTCGGGCCCGCCGTACGGCTCGTGCACCGCCCACAGCGACACCCCCTCGTACCCCCACCCGTGCCGCCCGGGGAACGGGCACAGCGGCATCAACTCGACATGGGTCACACCCAGTCGGACGAGATGCTCCAGCCGCGCCGCCGCCGCGTCCAGGGTGCCCTCGCGGGTGTACGTGCCCACGTGCAGCTCGTACAGCACCGCACCGGGCAGCCCGCGCTCCGGCCCCGCCTCGGTACGCCACGCGTACCGCCCGTGGTCGACGACCGCGCTCGGCCCGTCCGGCCCCTCGGGTTGCCGGCGCGAACGCGGGTCGGGCAGCACCGGCCCGTCGTCCAGCGCGAATCCGTACCGCGAGCCGTCGCTCGCCTCCGCCTCACCGGTCCACCACCCGGCCCGGTCCCTGTCGCGCTCCAACGCGCGCGTGGCGCCGTCGCAATGGAGCGTCACACGGTCTGCCTGCGGTGCCCACACCTCGAACTGCACGGGACGGTTCCCCTTCGTCTGCTCACCGTGATGTAGCCCGTCCATCGTGCTGCAAAACGCGATCAACGCGCCTTCCCGGACGCGATGTGCGCGCGGGTGTCGCCGGAAGTACGCGTGCGGCGGCCGTTTCCCCGTTTTCTGGACACCCGGGGTTCACTGACCGACAATCACCAGCGTGACGTCGTCCTTCGAGTTCTCCACGTATCCCGCGCGGCTGTCCGACGCGGAGCGCGACAAGGTGCTGCGCGTGCTCCGCGACGGCGTCGCCATGGGCCGGCTGTCGCACGACACGTTCGTACGCCGTATGGAACTCGCGCTCGCCGCCCGCCGCGCCGACGAACTCGCCGTCCTCACCGCCGACCTGCCGGGGGACAACCGCCTCGCGCGCCTGCTGTTCGGCACCGTCGAGGCGGTCTCCGGCTTCACCGTGCGGCTGCGCCGCGCCTGGCAGGCCGAACGACTGCCGAAGCTGCTCCTGCCGCACCCCGACAGCACCCATCCGCTGCGCATAGGCCGTGACCCGGCCAGCGGGCTCCGACTCAACCACGAGACCGTCTCCCGGGTGCACGCCGAACTGCGCCGCCAGGGCGGCATGTGGGTCCTCAGGGACCTCGGCTCCACCAACGGCACCACCGTCAACGGACGGCGGGTGACCGGCGCGGCCGTCGTCCGCGAGGGCGACCAGATCGCCTTCGGACGGATGGCGTTCCGGCTCGCCGTCCAGTGAGACCGGTGCGGCGGTACGCGCGCGTGCGTTCCCGTTCGGGTGAGTCGGGCTGGGGTGCGCAGGCCGCCGTGCCGATGCACCGGGAATGACGCACACCATCAAAGCGACAGCGGTACGCGGCGCCCTGCTGGCGACGGCCGCCCTCCTCGCCGCCGGCCCGGCGGCCGCCGCGCAGACCGCGCCCGGCCCCACCCGTCAGGGCGACTGGCTCTACCTCAGCGTGACCCGGGGCGACGCCCGCTCCGGTGAGACGCGCGGCACCCTGCTGCTGTGCGAGCCGCCGCAGGGGCACCGCCACGCGGCCGAGGCCTGCGCCGAACTCACGGCCGCGAAGGGGGACATCCGCGCCATCCCGCAGAAGAAGAACGCGTTCTGCCCGATGATCTACGCGCCGGTGACCGTGTACGCGAACGGCCAGTGGCACGGCCGTGCCGTGGACTACCGGGAGACGTTCTCGAACGCCTGCCAGATGGGGGCGCGGACCGGGGCGGTGTTCGCGCTGGACGGCTGAGCGGGCGACGGCCGAGCGGCGAGTGCCCGTCGGCGGCGTGCGGCCGGTGTCGGCCTCACGCCACCCGTTCGCGCGCGTGCAGCGCCGCCGCGAGCACCGTGCGGGACTGGTGCTCCACCTGGTGTTCCAGCGGCACCCAGCGGGCGCGGAAGCGCTCGGCGAACGCCTCGCACCAGGAGGCGACGAGACGTTCCAGCCGGGGCGCCGCCCGGTCGTCCGCCTCCCGCAGCACCCGCAGCAGCATCGCGGCCGCGCGCAGCGGCAGCCGGCGGCCGAAGGCGTCCACGCTGCCGACGTAGGCCATCGTGCTGCCGGCGGGCGGGGTACCGGTCCAGTCCGCGGCCAGGCCCGGCACCACCTCCAGGGCCCATCTGGCGGCCCGCAGCAGGGGCACGTCGGTGTCCTCCAGCCGGGGCAGGGCCTCGGCGAGCACCCGTTCGACCTCCAGCGCGTCCCGCAGCAGCCGACGCGCCAGCCGCCGCATCGCCGCCGCCGGCGCGGGGTGCGGCGCCGGGTCGTCCACCAGGTCGCTGGCCCACATCGGCACCTCGACCACTGCCGTCAGGCCGCCGTAGCGGTGGACGCGGAACCAGGTGCTGTGCCGTGCGTCGTCCGGCATGCTCGGGTAGGCGAGGCTCGAGCCCGGATCGGGCATCACGTGCACGCCGGGGCCGGAGGCGGGCCAGCCCGCCGCGTCCGAGGCACCCGTCTCCACCGGGATGTGCAGCTCCGCCGCGGACTTGGCGAACGGCTCGGCGAGGCCGGGCACGTCCCTGGTCAGCTGCACCCAGCTACCGCCCAGGTCGGTGCCGTGCAGCGTGACCTGCAGATAGGGGCGCAGCTCGTCGATCACGCCGGTCAGCGCCCGCGTCTCGGGAGGCAGCCGGTCCGGCGGCAGCACGGACGGCGACCACTCCGGCTGTTCCGGCTGGGCGGGCCGGTAGAAGCCACGGTGGTAGTCGAGCAGACTGCGCGGCGCCGGGGTGACATGGAGGCTCGCGCCGTCCGGGTCGGCGCACAGCAGGAAGTGCCAGGAGGTGTCCGCCCTCAGCTCCCGTTCGCGCACCACCCGCTCAGCCAGAGCGAGGAGCGTGCAGCCGCCCGTCGGCTCGTTGGCGTGGGCGCCGGCCACCACGAGGACGGCCCGCCGCCGGTGCCCGACGGACAGCAGGTGCAGCGGTCTGCCCGCCCGGGACAGGCCCACCTGCCGCAGGGCACACACGCCGGGCTCGTCGGCGGCCAGCGCCCCCGCCGACGAGACCAGTTCGGCCACACTGGGATAACGCAGCTCCGGCAGCGGACTCACCCCCGACTCGTCCAGCCCGGCTTCGCCCTCCCAGTGCCGCACGGCACGGGTGAGCTGTCAAGCAGATCGAGGGGGAGCCTTGCGGGGGCGCCCGTCGGGCATCGGCCGGGGGCGCCCGTGGGGCATCGGCCGGGGCGGCGGCCGGGACGGGGTGGGCGTGCGGCTCAGGCCTCCCCGACGCGTTCCAGCAGCGCCACCGGCAGCGGCGTGAACAGCTCCGCCACGCGTGCGTGGCCCTCGAAGCGCCGCTCCGGGTTCAAGGCGTCGGCCCATCGGCCCGGTGGCAGCGGCAGCCGGGTGTCGCCCCAGCCGCCCGTCTCGGCCAGCCGCAGCGACATCCGGGTCACGGCGGTGACCACCTGACCGGAACGCGCGAACGCCAGGCAGTGGTCAGCGGCCGTGCCCTCCGCGGCCAGCGGCGCGTACGTCGCGGCGGCACCGAAGGCCTCCGGCCGTTCGGCGCGCAGCCGCAGCGCCGCCGCCGTCAGCGCGCCCTTCTCCCCGGGATCCTCGGGCGGGAACCGCACCGGCCGCCGGTTGTCCGGGTCCACCAGCGCCCGGTACTCGCCCTCCGTCCCCTGGTAGAGGTCCGGCACCCCCGGCATCGTCAGGTGGACCAGGGCCGTCCCGAGGACGTTGGCCCGGATGTGGGCTCCCAGCGAGTCCCGGAAGGAGATCACCCGTTCGCCGGGCGCCCCGCACGGCCCGGCCGCCACGAACGCGGCCACCGCCTCCTCGTACGGCGGTTCCTGCTCCGTCCAGCTGGTGTAGAGCCCGGCCTCCCGGACGTGCTTCAGCAGGGCCTGCTGGACGCGCTCGGTGTCCGCCGGGCCGAGACCGAACACCGTCTGCCAGGCGGCCCAGGCCAGCTGCCCGTCCGGCACGGCCGCGCCCCCCTCCGGGGTGAGCTCCGCGAGCAGGGCCGCCCAGCGCTGCGGGCACTCGGTGAGCACGGCCAGCGCCGCACGCACGTCGGCGCTGCGCTTGGTGTCGTGCGTGGACACCACGGTGCCGGTGGACGGCCAGTCGCGCTGCACGCGCGCGCAGTACGCGTGGAAGTCCTGCGGGGACACGCCGGGGCTGCCCGGCTCGCCGCCCACCTCGGTCGCCGAAAGCAGCGGAACGTAGCGGTAGAACGCCGTGTCCTCGACGGACTTGGCGCGCAGGGCCGACGCGGTCTGCGCGAACCGGGCGCGGAACTCCGCGAGGGCCGGGTCGACCCCGGCCGGGCCGGTCAGCAGGTCGCGCACGATGTCGACCGCGTCGCCCTCCTCGGGCACGACGAAGGCCCTGCGGGCCTCCTCGGCGGCCTCCTCGGTGACGACGGCGGCCGCGTCCTGGGAGGCGTACGGCCGGTACACCGGCAGCCGGACCAGCAGCTCCTCCAGCGCGGTGCGCAGCGCCCAGGGGGCGCGGTCGCGCAGTGCCGGATCCGCCGAGTTCGCGCACAGCCGGCTCGCCACCCGGGTCAGCCGGTCCGTCTCGGCGGCCAGCTCGTGCGTCAGCACCTTGTACGCCGCCCGCCGCGCCGTGGCCGCCCAGACGCCGCCCCGGTCGGTCTGCGGGGCCGCGAACGCCCGGTACCGCGCGAGCAGGTCGGCCGCCCCCTCGGGGTCCGTGAACACGCCGTCGACGTGCCTGAGGGCGTCGTACCCGGTGGTGCCCGCGACCGGCCAGCCGGCCGGCAGGTGCTCCCCGTCGGACAGGATCTTCTCGACGACCGTCCAGCGCCCGCCGGTCGCCTCGTGCAGCCGCCGCAGGTAGCCCTCGGGGTCGGCCAGGCCGTCCGGGTGGTCGATGCGCAGCCCGTCGACCACGCCCTCGTGCAGCAGCTGGAGGATCTTGCCGTGCGTGGCGTCGAACACCTCCGGGTCCTCCACCCGCACCCCGATGAGCTCCGAGATGCTGAAGAACCTCCGGTAGTTGAGCTCGGTGCGGGCCAGTCGCCACCACACCGGCCGGTACCACTGCTCGTCCAGCAGCCGGGGCAGCGGCAGGTCCGCGGTGCCCTCGCGGAGCGGAAAGGCGTGGTCGTGGTAGCGCAGCACGTCGCCCTCGACCACCAGACGGCCCAGTTCCTCGCCGACCGGACGCCCGAGCACCGGCAGCAGAAGCTGCCCGCCCTGCGCGTCCCAGTCGATGTCGAACCAGCGCGCGTACGGCGACTTGGGGCCCTCGCGCAGCACCTCCCACAGGGCGCGGTTGTGGGACGGCGCCATGGCCATGTGGTTCGGCACGATGTCCACGACGAGGCCGAGGCCGTGCGCGCGGGCGGTCGCCGACAGCGCCCGCAGCCCCTCCTCGCCGCCCAGCTCCTCGCGCACGCGCGCGTGGTCCACCACGTCGTACCCGTGGGCGGAGCGGGGCACGGCCTCCAGGACGGGGGACAGGTGCAGGTGCGAGACACCGAGCGACGCCAGGTACGGTACCGCCGCCGCGGCGGCCCCGAAGGGAAACTCGGGCTGCAGCTGGAGCCGGTAGGTGGCGGTCGGTACCGCTGGGTCGGGGCGCTCTGATGTCATGCAGACCTACGTACCCAGCCTGCCGACTTTCGTGTCACCGGCACCGCACCTGTCCACGCGTGCGTGAGCGTTACTGAGCCGGCCGCCGCAGCACCGTCATGCTGCGGTCCGGCAGGGGGAGGCGGTCCCCGGCCTGGATCTTGGCGTCCGCGTCCGGGGGCGCCACCTCCGTGCGGGCCGTGTCGACCACCACCTGCCACTGCCGCCCGTGGTTGACCGGAACCACGAACTCCAGCGGCTCGGGCGAGGGGTTGAACATCAGCAGGAAGGAGTCGTCGGTGATGCGCTCGCCGCGCGCCCCGGGTTCGGAGATCGCGTTGCCGTTGAGGAACACGGTCAGTGCCGAGGCCTGCGCCGAGTCCCAGTCCTCCTGGGTCATCTCCCGGCCGTCGGGGGTGAACCAGGCGATGTCTGACAGCTCGTCGTGGGTGCCCTCCACCGGCCGCCCGTGGAAGAAGCGCCGCCGCCGCAGGACCGGGTGCTCCCTGCGCAGCCACACCAGCGCGCGCGTGAAGTCCAGCAGCTCGCTGCCGTCCTCCCCGTCCTCGGGCCAGTCCACCCAGGACAGCTCGTTGTCCTGGCAGTAGGCGTTGTTGTTGCCGCGCTGGGTGCGGGCGAACTCGTCGCCGTGGCTGATCATGGGCACGCCCTGGGACAGCATCAGCGTCGCGATGAAGTTCCGCATCTGCCGGGCACGCAGCGCCCGCACGCCCGGGTCGTCGGTGTCGCCCTCCACCCCGCAGTTCCAGGACCGGTTGTGGCTCTCCCCGTCCCGGTTCTCCTCGCCGTTGGCGTCGTTGTGCTTGTCGTTGTAGGACACCAGATCGTGCAGCGTGAAACCGTCGTGGCAGGTCACGAAGTTGATCGAGGCCAGCGGGCGCCGCCCGTCGTCCTGGTAGAGGTCCGAGGAGCCGGTCAGCCGGGAGGCGAACTCCGCGAGCGCCCGCGGCTCGCCGCGCCACAGGTCCCGTACCGTGTCGCGGTACTTGCCGTTCCACTCGGTCCACATCGGCGGGAAGTTCCCCACCTGGTAGCCGCCCTCGCCCACGTCCCACGGCTCGGCGATGAGCTTCACCTGGGAGACCACGGGGTCCTGCTGCACCAGGTCGAAGAACGACGACAGCCGGTCCACCTCGTGGAACTGCCGCGCCAGGGTCGCCGCGAGATCGAAGCGGAATCCGTCGACGTGCATCTCGGTGACCCAGTACCGCAGCGAGTCCATGATCAGCTGGAGCACGTGCGGGGACCGCATGAGCAGGGAGTTGCCGGTGCCGGTGGTGTCCATGTAGTAGCGGCGGTCGTCGGTCAGACGGTAGTACGAGGGGTTGTCGATGCCCCGGAAGGACAGCGTCGGGCCCAGGTGGTTGCCCTCGGCGGTGTGGTTGTAGACCACGTCCAGGATCACCTCGATCCCGGCCTCGTGCAGCGCCCGGACCGCCGACTTGAACTCCAGGACCTGCTGGCCGCGGTCGCCCCAGGAGGCGTACGCGTTGTGCGGGGCGAAGAAGCCGATGGTGTTGTAGCCCCAGTAGTTGTTCAGGCCCATGTCGACCAGACGATGGTCGTTGACGAACTGGTGTACGGGCATCAGCTCCAGGGCCGTCACCCCGAGCTCGGTCAGGTGTTCGATGATCGCCGGGTGGGCGAGCGCCGCGTACGTGCCGCGCAGTTCCTCCGGCAGACCGGGGTGGCGCATGGTCAGGCCCTTCACATGGGCCTCGTAGATCACCGTGTGGTGGTATTCGGTCCGTGGCCGCCGGTCGTCGCCCCAGTCGAAGTAGGGGTTGATCACCACCGACGTCATGGTGTGCGGCGCGGAGTCGAGGTCGTTACGGCTGTCGGGGGAGCCGAAGTGGTAGCCGTAGACCTCCTCGCCCCACCGGATCGAGCCGCTGATCGCCTTCGCGTACGGGTCGAGCAGCAGCTTCGCCGAGTTGCAGCGCAGCCCGCGCGCCGGGTCGTACGGCCCGTGCACCCGGAACCCGTACCGCTGCCCGGGCATCACGCCCGGCAGGTACGCGTGCCGCACGAACGCGTCGCTCTCCCGTAGTTCGACCGCCGTCTCGGAGCCGTCGTCGTGCAGCAGACACAGCTCTACTCGGTTCGCGGCTTCCGTGAAGACCGCGAAGTTGGTCCCGGCGCCGTCGTACGTGGCGCCGAGCGGATATGCCTCTCCAGGCCAGACCTGCATGGATACGACTCTCCCAGGTGTGCCGCGTGGCCGGTGCCGCCTTGCGTTCCGAGTCTCCCGGAAAGTGATGGAACCACCTATGACTTACGTCCCTCTTACCGGCCGACCAATGGATACGGCGCCGTTTTGTGAGCCGTGTACCGAAAAAGCGGGGCAGGAACGTACTCCCGACGATCTGGGGGAGTAAGGGGAAGATGTGCGCGAGACAGTGCGCCGCCATTTGGGCAAGGTGGTGGCCGGCACGGCCATAGCGCTGGCCGGGACCGCCGCGATGGTCGCCGTCACCCTGCCGGGCACGGCGGGGGCGGACGAGTCGGGAGGGGCGAGCGGCGGCGGCCGGGCCGCCCAGGAGTCGGGCCAGGGTCAGGGCCAGGCGGACGGTGCCGCCCGGCCGGCCGTGGTCCAGCAGGCGCCGGCCGAGGGCAGGAAGGGTGTCGGCGGTGACCCGCTGACCGACGACGAGCTGCAGCGGGCCGGGAGGATCGCCGCGAGCGGGCAGTCGCTCGGCTCGGCGAAGAACGTCGACGGGGGCCGTGGGCCGCAGCGTCTCACGGTGGACCTCGCCGACCCGGAGGCCGACGAGGCCGACGACGCGAACGCACCGCGCCGGGCCGACGTGACGTTCTACGACTACAAGAGCGACGCCCTGATCACGAAGACCGTGAACCTCGACACCGGCAAGGTCGAGCAGACCGGCACCCAGCACGGCGTCCAGCCGCCGCTGAGCCGGGCCGAGAACGTCGAGGCGGCCAGACTGCTCATCGCCGATCCGCTGGGCGCCGGCCTCAAGGCGGACTACAAGGACGCCACCGGCAGGGAACTCACCTCCCCGGACCAGCTGCTGTTCAACGGCGCGGTCTACCGGGCCGTCCCGGGCGCCCGGCCCGCCGTGCTCGACAAGTGCGGCGAACACCGCTGCGTGCGGCTGTTCCCGAAGGTCAAGAACGGCCCGTGGATCGACGCCAGGTCGCTGATCATCGACCTGAGCGCCCGCAAGGTGGCCAAGCTCGACCGCGGCTGAGCCGCCCCTTCGGACACGTCGTCCGCCCGTCTTCCGAACCCGCACCCCTCGCGAGGAGTCACCTCTTCATGCACACGAACAGAGTCAGCCGGGCCCGCAAGCGGGCCGCCGTCGGCGTCACCGTGGCCGCGCTGGCCGCCGGCGCGACGGCCGGCGCGGGGCCCGCCGTCGCCCGGCCGAGGACCGCCCCGGCGGCGACCGCCGGCTGCAGCGCCGCCTACAAGATCGAGCAGAAGCTCTCCAGCGGCACCACCTGGCGGATGTGCTGGCGCTACGACAGCAAGGCCGGCCTCGTCCTGGACGACGTCTCCTACCAGCCCAAGGGCGAGACCAAGCCGATCAAGGTCCTCAACAGCGCCCGCCTCGCCCAGATCGACGTCCCCTACGACGACGGCAGCGTCGAGTACGACGACCTGACGGGCTTCGGCTTCGCCCAGGGCCTGGTCAACCTGGCGCCCGGGGAGTGCCCCGGCGGCACCATCAAGACCGTCAGGGTCCCCGACTCCTGGGACCCGCAGCACCCGAACGTGGGCGGCCTGTGCACCACCACCCGCTCCCGCGGCCACGCCTACCGCATGCAGGGCGACACCGCGAACAAGGTCTTCCAGGCCCAGGGCAAGGACCTGCTCGTCTACACGGTCAACCAGGTCGGCTGGTACGAGTACATGACCGAGTGGCGTTTCCAGGACGACGGCACGGTCAACATGAACGTGGGCGCCACCGGCAGCCTCTCCTTCGACGACTACGACGCCGGCGACGGCCGCGGCTGGCCCATCGGCAAGGGCGCCAAGGCCTACGCCACCAGCCACAGCCACAACGTCTTCTGGCGGCTCGACTTCGGCCTCGACGGCTCCTCCAAGGGGAAGGTCGAGCAGTACGACTCGGCCGTCTCCGCACCCGCCCGCGGCCAGGAGGCCCCGACCGCGAAGACCACCCGGACCAACGTCACCAAGGAGCTCGCGGGCGACGCCAAGCCCTACCGCTGGTGGCGGATGGTCAGCGCCACGGGGAAGAACAAGGACGGCCACGCGCGCTCCTACGAGATCGTCCCCGGCCCCACCACGAAGTACCCGGGCCGCAGCTTCACCCAGCACGACGTGTACTTCACCGAGTACAACAAGTGCGAGCAGTTCGCCACCAACAACCCGGGCAACTGCCCCGCCGGCGCGGGCAAGTCGGTCGACAAGTGGGTCAACGGCCAGACGCTCACCCACCCCATCGTCTGGATGAACGTCGGCTTCCACCACATAGCCCGCGACGAGGACCAGCAGCCCATGCCGGTCCACTGGCAGGGATTCTCGATCGCCCCGCGCGACGTCACCGCTATGAATCCGCTCACTCCCGACGAGCTCGCGTGGCAGAACGGACACTGGCGCCCGCGCACTTGAGAATCGACCTGTCCATCCGGCTGCACCGCCGACCGCTCCCGGAGTACGCTTCCTTGATCGTTGGCATGGGGAGAGCTCGGGGGAGCGGAAGGCGGTGCACGGGTGGGCTCGGGAGGGCTGGAGCTGTCCCCCGGTGACGAGGGTCACGAGGGGAACTCCACGGACGTCCCGCCCGCAGTGGTGTCCCTGGCGCGGCCGATGGACGCGGCGGGTTCCATCGGGCCGGAACTGGACTGGGGCGCCGACGCCTGGCTCGAGGTGCGCACCCGCGCCCAGCGGGCCGGGCGGGCCTACATCTGGCTGAACCTCGTCGAACAGCGGCTGCGCGCCGTCGTGGCGGCCGTCCTGCGGCCCGTCTACGAACCCGTCCACGGCGACGAGTGGGTGGTCGCCGCGGCCGGCCCCGCCGGGCAGGAGTGGGTGCAGCGCGCGGTCGCCGTGCGCGAGGTCAGCCGGCGCAAGGGCTATCTGCTCGACCCGGCCGACGACAACGTCCTCAGCTTCCTCACGCTGCCCCAGCTGCGCGAGCTGATGGTGCAGCACTGGCCGTGCTTCGAGCCGTACTTCGACGAGCGCCGGGACGTCGAACTCGCCCTGGACGAACTCGAGGTCACCCGCAACGTCGTCTCCCGCAACCGGGCACTGTCCGAGGCCGTGCTGAACCAGGCCGAACGGGCCTCCGCACGACTGCTGGAGATGCTCGGCGCGGGCGGCGACGTGCCGTCCGCGCGCAGGCTGCCCGTGGACGCGGTCGAGAGCCTGGTCGGCGACCGGTACGCGGACGTGGTCGCCGTGCACCCCGACCGGGTACGGCTGATGCGCCAGTTCCCGGCCGAGGACCTCTTCGGCGGCGCCCGTCGGCTCGACGCCGTCGGCATCGGCCTCAACCTGCTCGTGCAGAACTTCTCCGGACGACGACTGGTCCGCCTGGCCGAGTCCGGCTGCCGGGTCCGGCTGCTCTTCCTCAACCCGGCCTCCAGCGCCGTGAAGCGGCGTGAGCGCGAACTCGGGATGAAACGGGGCGAACTGAGCCGCTCCGTCGAGATGAACATCCTGCACATGCGCCGGGTGCGTTCCCGGCTGCGCGATCCGGACGCCTTCGCCATCCAGGTCTACGACGAGACCCCGCGCTTCTCCGCCTACCTCGTCGACGGCGACGGCGCCGACGGCATCGCCGTGGTGCAGTCCTACCTGCGCGGCGCACGCGGAATGGAGTCACCCGTCCTGGTGCTGCGAGGCGGCAACCGGGTGGTCAAGTCGGGCGACGTGGGTGAAGGCGGGCTCTTCGCCACATACCGCGAGGAGTTCGAGCTGGCTTGGGTGGATTCGCGACCGGTGTCCTGAACCGCCCCGGCCGGCAGGCGGAAACGCGGCCCTCGGATTGTCAGTGGTGCGTGCGAGGGTGGAGCCACTGAAAGATCAACGGGGGAACGCACCACCGAGAAGGGGGGCCGCCCATGGGCTGGCACCGGGAGCTGCTGATCGGCTTCGACCTGGAGACGACCGGGACGGATCCGTGCGAGGCGCGCATCGTCACGGCAGCCGTGATAGAGGTCAGGGCCGGGCAGCCCATGGGACGCCGGGAGTGGCTCGCCGACCCGGGAGTGGAGATCCCGGCCGACGCGGTGGCGGTGCACGGCATCAGCAACGAACGCGCCGCGGCCGAGGGAGCGCCGGCCGACCGGGTCGCCGACGCCGTCGCCGACGTTCTGACGGCCTACTGGAAGACGGGCGTGCCGGTCGTCGCCTACAACGCGGCCTTCGATCTCACCCTGCTCTCCGCCGAACTGCGGCGGTACGGCCTGCCCTCGCTCTCCGACCGGCTCGGCGGTCCGGACCCGGCCCCGGTGATCGACCCGTACACCATCGACCGCCAGGTGGACCGCTACCGCCGCGGCAAGCGCAACCTCGAAGCGGTCTGCACGGAGTACGGCGTCGTGCTCGACACGGCCCACGACGCCACCGCCGACGCCCTGGCCGCGGCCCGCCTGGCCTCGGCGATAGCCGACCGCCACCCCAAGGTGGCCGCCCTCGGCCCGGCGGAGCTGCACCGCCGTCAGGTCGGCTGGTACGCCGAGTGGGCGGCGGACTTCCAGAACTTCCTGCGCGGCAAGGGGCAGACGGACGCGGTGGTGGACGGGACGTGGCCCCTCCGGGAACTCGTGGAGAGCCGACCGGCGTAGGGCCTGTCCGGCGGATCAGGTCGCAGGGCACGGGCGGTGCGTCGTCGGCGCTGGTGAGCGGGGCGAATGGGGGTGCCCCCGCGCGAGCTCATTCGAGCGTGGGGGAGCGTCCGGCTGCAAGGCGGAGGAGGGCGTC
>NZ_JBIAVN010000014.1:0-153521 GCF_042894285.1 Streptomyces sp. NPDC001544
ACCCGCTGGAACAGCTCCCACAACTCGTCCGGCACCAGCCGCTCAATGATCCCCACCACAGCCGACAGCCTACTCAGCCAAATGAGATGACCTCTTAGTAGTACCCCTTCACCTCGTCGAGCAGCTCCCGCACGATGTCCGCGTGTCCCGCATGCCGCCCAGTCTCCTCGACGAGGTGGATGAGCATCCAACGGAGGTTGGCACTGCCAGCGCGGAAGTCAGGGTGGCGGCCAACGTCTTCCAGGGAGGCCGCGGCCACGATCGTTGCTGCGGGCACACTGGGCCTCGTACTGCACGAGCAGCTGCTTCAGCGGAACGCCATCGGTCCGCCAGTCGGCGCCCTCGTCCGTCTCGTCAAAGGACGGGTTCTGTGTCTTGTCGCCGCCGAGGAAAACCACCTCCAACCAGGTGTGCTCGACCCACCGCATGTGGCTGATCAGCCCGGCCATCGTCATCGCCGGCGAGGTCGGGATTACGGAACGGTGCGCGTCGGCCTCGCTCAGACCATCGCACTTCCATCGCAGGATCTGCCGCTGGAGGTCCAGCCAGCCGATGAGCGCGGTGCGCTCATCGGCCTGCAAGGGGGGACGCTCAAGTGAAGGTGCCATGCCTGCACGTTACGCGGTCACAAGATCCGCCGGACAGACCCTAGTCCCCCTCGCATCCAAGACTCCCCGCACCTTGGATACCCCGCCTCAGCAGCAGATACAAGAACGGTCCCAGGTTTGCACCCAGGCGACCGACCACAGTTATCCATGTGATCGCCAGCCCCAACCCGAGAGGAAGGGCGCCGACCGCACTCTCGTCCTTTTCACCTTCTTTCGCAGAGGCCTCGGGACTGCTCCCTAAGAGCCAAGCCCCGGGAATCCGGTGAAAAAGTCCGACGTCCGACTTCAGTCGCAAAAGTACACAGCCAAGGAGTCGGAACGTGATCACTCTAGTCAACGATTCAGAGAAGAGAACGGAAGGTACGAAATGAGCCTCTCCCTCCGATTTTCGACGGCTGCGGCTGTCGGAGTCCTGGTCATGGCGTGTCCGGCGGCAGTCTCAGCTTCCGCAGCTCCAGCGCCGGCGACGTCACACGCCGTCGCGGCAGGCGGCACCGCGCCTGCCTGCATCGAAAGGAACGCGTACAATATTCCGGATGGTGGAACTCAGGTATATCTGAGGAACCTCTGCGGCAAGACCATGCGCGTGAAGGTGATTGTCAAGTACGGAGACGACAGCGGTTGTAAGACGATGAGGAAGAACACGGGATGGTTCTACGAATCGTGGTTCGGTCGCTATCAGCGCACCGTCGTCTGCTGACGCGATGACTGCGAGGACCGCCTGTTACAGCAGACGAACGGTGCGAACATGACTGCGTGACCGGTAGAGGACGGCGGCCTACCTGAACGGCTGGTTCGATGCCCGTCGAGGTCGCCGACCCGGACACCGAGCACCGCATGCGCCCCCACCACGCCCGCGCCGCGAGGGGCGGCCCTCTTTGCGGCATCTCGTGGTGCGGCGCAGGAAGACCATCGGGGCCGGTGAACCAGCGCACGCTGATTCACCGGCCGACGCCGGGCGCCGGCCGAGGAGTCAGTGGCGGTGCTCGCCGCGGTGCTCAGTGCCGCCTGTCCGCAGTTGCGGCCCTCTGGCGCAGCGCCGCAAGGGCACGCGGTGCGGGCCAGTGCGCGAGGGCGACTGGCGCGCACCGCATGAACGCGTCCCTGTTCAGATGACTCCGAGGAGTCCGTTGCCCCCAGGAGAGTGTTGCCCTTCTGCGTGAAGCCGACCGACGGGGCGGTGATCATGCGGCCCTTGGCGGTGGGGCCGGTAGTGCCGCCCGGGAGGCCCCAGACGGCGCCGGTGGCGCTGTTCTTCTCCGCGGCGCTGATGAAGAGTTCGGTTTGCCGTCCTTGTTGATGTCGCCGACGGCGACGGTGGTGCCGAATGAGTCCTCGCCCTCGCCGACTCCGGGGATGCCGATGGCGTCCTCATTCCAATCAAGGCTCCGCCCGCTGAACTTGACGTTGTGCCGCCCTGCAGCGGCGCCGGTGCGGGGAGTGGCCGTTGCCTTCCGAGGGGAGGCGACGCCGCCCCCGCACTGACGAAATCGCCACCTGCGCCAACCGCGTCAGGTAGCACCCAGCTACTCCGAAAGGCAAACTCATGCGACCGAACGTAAGGACGACAGCACACGTCAGCCGACGTATGGCTCTGCTCGCAGGAACCACTGCGGTGGCCGTCGGCGGGCTCACTGTCACGGCGCCGGCCGCCCAGGCATCTGGCACCTACCTCGGCGACGCGTACGTGGCGCAGGTGTCCGGCTGCAAGGCCTGGATGAACGGCCTCGACTGGACCTCCGCTTCCGGCGGTTACTACCAGAAGACCCAGGCGATGCTGGAGTCGTGGGGGCCCGACTGCCGGATGGACTACGTGCGTACTGGCCCCACGGCAGCAGACGGATTCGACGATAAGCGCTACCAGGACGGTCCCGGCACTCTGTCCACCAACCCCTACTGGGACGGCCCTGGGTACCGCACCTGGGTCTGCGTGGTCAATCTTGACCGAGGCACTTCGAACTGCGGCGAGAAGTACTGAATCGTCCGCCTCTTCCGCGACATGTCCGCCCGGTATCAACATGCTGATTTGATCTAGATGAGGCTGTTCGCGAGGAACGCGGTGATGTCGGCGGGCGTCCGGAATCTGGCTGTGGAGGGTGGAATGGTGTAGCCACGCTCGGCCAGGAGGGGCTGGACTTGGTGAACGGCCCTGGTGAGGGTGCTGGCGTTGACTCCGAAGAGCTGGGCGAGCAGGTCTCCGGTGCCGAGTTTGCGCTGGTAGAGCACGGTGACCAGGACTCTGTCGGCGGTGGTCAGCTTGTCCTTGGCCCCGGCGCCACGAGCACGGATGCGCTCGCCTCCTCGCTGCCGGAGCCGTCCTTGCTCGCGTAACTCGTCCAGATCCTGGGTCAGTTGGTTGATGAGTTCGTCCAGCGCCGGTTCGGGCATGCCGGTCAGCTCCGGGTTGCGCAGAGACCCGATGCAGGGCTGCGGGGACGTGCGGCCGGCCGAACCACTTCCGCTGCCGGGGAGACTTAGGGCACGTCGTTTGGATCACCCCGGCGTCGCAGCCTGGCACGCGCATCCGCGGCGTTGTCGTCGGTTTCCCCACCCTCGGCTTCGCTCGAGCGGAGAGGGCCCCATCGCTCCGGGTCGCCACCCTCCTCCGCCTTGCATCTGCACGCACCAAGTCCCGCCCGGTCGGCGACATGGCGCCGTAGGCCGGGCCCGACTGATCCGAACGACAGGCCCCAGGCGGAGACCCGCACCCACCGCGGCTCAGGCGCGGGTGTATCCGCCGTCGGCGAAGAGCTCGGCGCCGGTGACGAACGACGAGGCGTCCGAGGCCAGGAAGAGGGCGGCCTCGGCGATCTCCCCTGCGTCGGCCAGCCGCCCCAGGGGCACCACGGCCTCGGCGAACCGGTCGGCGTCCGGCCCCGCGGCGCGCAGCAGCGCAGGGGTCCGCGTGGGCCCCGGGCTGAGGACGTTGACCCGGAAGCGGCGCTCCCGTGACTGCCGGGCCCAGTTGTGCACGAGGTTGCTCAACGCCGCCTTCGATGCGCTGTAGACCTCGAGCTGTTCGTTGGGCCGCACGCTGTTGCTCGAGCCGATGACCAGGACGGAGGCGTTCTCGGCCAGCAGCGGGAGCGCCTTTTGCACGGTGAACAACGGGCCCTTGACGTTCACGGCGAGTGTCAGGTCTACGTTCGCCTCCGTGTGGGCGCCGAGCGCGGCGTCCGCGACGATCCCCGCGTTGGCCACCAGCACGTCGATCCGTCCGGCCTCCTCCCGCACGCGTGCGTACAGCGCGTCGAGGTCGGCCACGACCGAGACATCCGAGCGCACGCCGGTGGCCGCGGGGCCCAGCTCCCCGACCGCCGCGTCCAGGCGGTCGGCGTCCCGGCCGGTCACGAAGACCCGTGCGCCCTCCCGGACGAAGCGGTGGGCAATGGCCAGCCCGATGCCGCTGGTCCCTCCCGTGATCACGGCCACCTTCTCCTGCAGCACGCCTGCCATGGGAACCCCTTCGGTTGTGGAATGGATCGTCCACAACGTAGGCAGTAATGGACGATCGAGTCAAGAATGGCTAGGCTGAGCCCATGGCGAGACCACGCGCGTTCGACGAGCGCCACGTTCTGGAGCGGGCCAGGGAACAGTTCTGGGCGACCGGCTACGCGGGAACCCGGATGGACGACGTCTCCAGAGTGACCGGCCTGGGCAAGGGCAGCTTGTACGGCGCGTTCGGCGACAAGGCCGAGCTGTTCCACCGGGTGTTCGACGACTGGTGCACCGCGGTCGTCGAGGTGGCCCGGGAGCGGCTGACGGGAGGTCCGGACGCGGAGGCCCTGGACCGGCTGTCGGGATACGTGCACCTCATGGCGGAGAACACCGCCTCCGACACCGAGCGCCGCGGGTGCCTGCTGGCCAAGGGCGCGGCGGAACTGGCCCACCAGGACCCGACGGTCGCCGAACGGTCGGCCGAGGCCATGCAGGCGCTACTGAACCTGCTGCGCACGGAGATCAGCGCCGCCCAGCGCCACGGCGACATCGACCGCGACGCGGATCCGCAGCGGCTGGCGACACTATTGCTGACGGTGGTCCGCGGTGTCGAGGCGGTGGGCAAGGCCGGCCTGGCCCCGGAGACACTGCGGACCGTCGCGGACACCGCACTGGAGCTCCTGCCCCTGACCGGGAGGCGGCAACACCGCGCAACCGGGCGCGGTCCGAGCGACGAGAACTAGTGACCTGAAGCAGACCTAGTAGTGCTTCGTTACGTTGGGTGATCTCGGCTGGTGGTGGGCATTGTCCTGGTATGAGGCTGGGGGAGGTGGAACGGCTCCGGGGTGAGTTATCGGAGTTCGTTGCTGATGTGTTCGCTTCGGTGCCGCGGCGGGATCAGCGGCGGTGGGGTGAGTGTTATCTGCGGGGTCTGATGCTGGACGGCCGGCGCAAGTCGATCCAGCCGATGGCCGACCGGCTGCCGGACGGGAACATGCAGGCCCTGCAGCAGTTCGTGAACCAGTCGCCGTGGGATCCGCTGCCGGTGCGGCGGCGGATCGCCCAGCGGTTGTGCCAGGTTGTCCGGCCCGAGGTGTGGGTGGTCGACGATGTGTCGTTCCCCAAGTGCGGCACCGCCTCGGTGGGGGTGGCCCGCCAGTACTGCGGAGCGTTGGGCAAGCGGGCCAACTGCCAGGTCGCGGTCAGCGTGCACGCGGCCACCGACACCGCATCGTGCCCATTGGAGTGGGAGCTGTTCCTGCCCGAGGAATGGGCGCACGACAACCGGCGGCGGCAGCGGGCCGGGATACCCCAGGAGGTCGGGCATGCCTCCAAGACGCATCTGGCTCTGGGACTGCTGGACCGGCTGGCCGCACAGGGACTCAAGGTGCCGGTGATCGTGGCCGATGCCGGCTACGGCCGCGGCGTCTCCTTCCGGCTCGCGCTGGAAGAGCGCGGCTGGACCTACGTCATGGCCGTCGATCCCAAGGAGATCGCACGGCCGGTCACCGCCGAGCCGTATCAGCCCGCCTATGGCGGGCTCGGACCGCCCACCCTGCCCCGTTATCGCGAGGCACCCCGTTCGCTGCCCGGCCTCGTTGCCGAGGCCGCCGTCTTCGAGAGGGGCACCTGGCGTCAGGGCAGCAAGTCCGCGATGACCTCGAACTTCGCCGTGCTCCAGGTCAGGCCGTCAGGCAAGGAAGCCACCCGCACCGCCCAGGAACAGGCCGGAGGACCCCGTCGCTGGGACGGCGTGCTGCCGCCTCGGACCCTGCTGGTCGAACGGCCCGAAGAAGCCGACGAGCCGACCGGCTACTGGATGACCAACCTGCCCGCCGGCACCCCGATCGCCGACCTGGTGCGGTGGGCGAAGATGCGCTGGCGGAACGAGCACGACTACCGCGAGCTCAAGCACGGCCTGGGCCTGGACCACTTCGAGGGCCGCACCTGGCGCGGCTGGCACCACCACGTCACCCTCGTCACCGCCGCACAGGCCTTCCTCACCCTCCGGCGGCTCGACCCAAAAGCCCAAGCGCCGGCCTGACCCTCTACCAGGTCCTCGACGCCCTTCAGGACCTGCTGAGGTGCTGGACCGGCACCTGCACCACCTGCGGCCGACCACTCACCACACGCAGAACCAGAGCCAGAACCTAACGAAGCACTACTAGGCAGTTTCGTTTGGATCATCGGGCGGACCAGAGGAAGATGCCCGCGATGTGGAGTCCGGCCAGGTAGATGGTGGCGGTCTTCTCGTAGCGGGTAGCGATGCCTCGCCACTGCTTGAGGCGGTTGATGCACCGCTCGACGGTGTTGCGCTGCTTGTAGGTCTCGCGGTTGAACGCTGGTGGCCTGCCGCCTCGGCTGCCCCGACGGAGCCGGTGGCTGCGCTGGTCTGCGGGGACGGGGATCACAGCCCGGATGCCGCGCTTGCGCAGGTGCTCGCGGATCGCGCGGGAGGAGTACGCCTTGTCGGCCAGGACCAAGTCCGGCCTGGTGCGAGGTCGGCCTCGCGGACGGGGAACGCGGAGGCGGGCCATGACCTCGGTGAAGGCAGGCGCATCACCGGCTTGTCCGGCGGTGAGAACGAACGCGAGGGGTCGGCAGCGGGCATCGGCGGCGAGGTGGATCTTGTGGTCAGTCCGCCGCGGGAGCGGCCGATGGCGTGGTCGCCGGGTTCGCCGGCCGGGGCCCTTATTTGCGGGCTCCGGCCGCGTGCTGGTGGGCCCGCACGATCGTGGAGTCGACCGAGACGGCCCAGTTGAGGTCCTCTTCCGCGACGGCCTGGGCCACCAGGGCGGTGAACACCCGCTCCCAGGTGCCGTCGACGGCCCACATCCGCAGCCGGTTGTAGCCCCCTCGCCAATTGCCGTACTTCTCCGGCAGGTGGACCCACTGCGTGCCGGTCTGGAACTTGTAGGCGATCGCATCGATCACTTCACGATGGTCACGCCAGCGGCCACCCCGCTTCGGTGTCCGGTTCGGGAGTAACGGCTCGATCCGCGCCCACTGCGCATCAGTCAACGGCACACCCGGACCAACGACCAACTGATCCAAACGAAACTGCCGAGTGCTGATCAGCTGCGCGCTGCCAGAGCCTAGGTGAAGGGTCCCGGAGCAGGGCGTTTTCTCGTGGTAGACGGCTCCTGGGATGCGGGCCGCGGAACGGGTCAGCAGCTCGACGACCTGATCGTGTTCAGTGTCGGAGCGGGCGTCCAAGATGAGCCGGTCCGGGCGCGTGGCGTGGCCAGTGGCCCAGGCAGGACTGAGGTCAAGGCGGTACCACAGGCCGGCGCCGCGACCCTCTGGACCGGCAGTGCCGTCCAGACGGCGCCCGGGGTGCCGTACTGCGGGGGGCGAGGTGGAGTTTGGAGTGCAGAGCAACCATGAGCTGGAAGCCGATCGAACGGATGGATGCTCCCGCTCAACAGGTGTGGCGGTAGGGGATGTTCGGGAGGTAAGTCTTCCAGTCGCGTTTCGAGAGGCCAGAGCCGGAGCGTTTGCAGACCTGGGCGGCTAGGTGCGCGGACGTTAGGTCGTACTTCTGTACGGGGACGTTCGTGCCGGAAGCGTACAGCGTGCCGTCATCGGCGCCGAACGACAGGGCGAGCACTGGGTCTCCCGGGGTCGGCAGAGCGGAGCCGAGGAGTCGTTGGGACGCAACGTCCCAGAGCTGCACGGAACCGGCAGCGCCCGCCACCGCCAGGGTACGGCCGTCGTGGGAGAAGGCCAGGGCGGACACTTGGCCGGTGGTGTCCTTCCCAGCGTCGGACAAGGAGCCGTCCAGCACGCCGAGGCGCGTTCGCGACGCCCCGTCCCAGAGGGTGACCCGTCCCGTGGTGTCGCCGACAGCCAGACGGGTGCTGTCGGGACTGAAGACCGCAACGCTGATCTGCTCGTCACCGAGTACTCGGGGTTCCATGCGTCCTCTGCTCAGGTCCCCGACGAAGCCGTCCTGCGTCACCAGACCGTCCCCGTCGGGGCGCAGGGACACCCGTATGTCGGCCCACACGTCGGCCGCACCGGCAGAGCGGCTGCTGCGTACCGTTTTCACGCGCTTGTTCTGGCGCAGGTCCCACACTTCCACCGTCGCCCGGAACGCCGACCGGTATACCAGCAGGGTACGGGCATGGGGCGTGAGGGTGAGCCCGTTGACGGCGAAGGAGCCGTCGTGGTCGGGCGGGATGTCCACCGTGGCCCGCACACGGCCGGTCCTGACGTCCCAGACCGTGATACGCGTCCCGTCCGGTGTCTCCTTCCCGTGGCCCATCCGTCTCTGGCTGCGCGCAAGGTATCTGCCGTCAGCGCTGAGTGCCACGAGGTCGGTGCACGCGTCCTCGGGCTCGGCACCCTCGCGCGTGCAAGGGTCTGCCGCGGGTTCGAAGACCACTCTGCCGTTGCGGGTGTCCACGACCGGTATCCGCTGCCTCTTGTCCGCCTCGACAACACGGGCCAGGACCTTGCCGTCCCCCGAGAGTTCCGCCTGGTACGCCGTCTGCTTCGCCCACCGGTTCGTTGTCACCCTGCCGAGGGCCAGCGAGCGGACGACGGTCCCGACGGCGTTGAGGTAGCGCGCGGCTCCTGCGGCGCTGTCGAGGGCGACATCACTCCAGTCCTCGACCGTCAGCCGCTGCCTCAGCACGGGCATGTCCGGGTATGCGACCCGCCACACGAGGAGTCGACCGGGTCCCGTGGCTACGAGGAACCTGCCGTCGGATCCGAGCCGCACCCGGGTCAACCCGTCCGCTTTGAGGAACGGTGTGCTGCGCCTGGCGCGTAGATCCAACCCGCGGATTCCGTGAGCGGTGACGACCCAGAGGGATCTGCTGTCGGGAGTGAAGGCAAGCGAATGGTCGGCGCAGCCACCGGTACGCACCTTTGCGGCCCAGGGCGCGTCGGTCTTTCGGTGGTGCGCGAGATCCCAGATCTCCACATGCGTCGTTCCGCACCAGGCGAGCCATCGGCCGTCGGGACTGACGTCCATCTCGGACTCGCTGTCCTTGGGCAGGGGGATGGGCGGAAGCCGGCGTCCGCTGCGCAGGTCTAGGACGTGGATGTCGCCGTCGATCACGTCCACGGCTGCCAGGGGTCGCTCGCCGAGGACAACGTCGGGGTCCATCGCCTCGACGTTAGCGAGTGTCCTCGTCACCCGCGCGGACCGCACGTCCCACAGCTTGATGCCGTCCTCCAGCGTCGGCAGGGCGAGGGTGCGGCCGTCCGGGCCGACCACTGGCGTAGTGCCGTCGGCCATCAGCTTCCCTGGGCCGGGTGCGGAGAGCGTGAGCCGTCGCGTGTGCAGATCCCAGATCCGGAGCCGGTTCGCCGTGACGGACACCACGGATCTGCCGTCCGCCGTCAGTCGGCGCGTCTCGTTGCTGGAGCCATCGAAGCCGGCGTCTGCCCCCGGCACCGGGAACACGTCCTGCTCCCTTTGTGCCATCGCCCCGATCAGCGCCGACCGTGTCTCCGTCGTATCGGCCAGCCGCCATGCGGCCACGCTGAGACGCATCGCGGTGACCGGGTCGGAGAACCGCATGCTGTCGGCGACCGCGGCGGTGCGGCGGGCCTCTGACTCCACGCGGCGGCGGTCGCTGGTGCGGTTCTGCTGCCAGGCCACGGCCGCGGCGACGAGGGCGAGCACCACCAGGACCGTGAGGGTGCCGACCAGTCCGCGCCTGCGGCGGCGCTCACCCTGACGCACGGCACTGCTCGCGTTGAGGAACGCCCGTTCCAACGGGGTGAGCGAGGCCCCGGACAGCTGCTCTTCGGCTGCGTCGAGCCGGGTGCCGCGGTACAGGGCTCCCGGGTCGCGGCCGAGTTCGTCCCAGGTGCGGGCCGCTTCGGTCAGCCGCCGGTGCACCCTCAGCTGTTCACGTTTTTCATCGATCCAGCCGGACAGTCGCGGCCAGGCGATGATCAGCGCCTCGTGGGAGAGGTCGACGGTGTCCTGGTCGAGGGTGATCAGCCGAGCGCGGGCCAGCCGGTCCAGGACCAGGGAGACGTCCGCCGCGTCAACAGGGGTGTGCACGGCGCTCGTCGGACCGGGTGCGAAGTCGAGTTCGGAGCGGTCGACGGGGCGGCGGGTGTCCTGTGATCCCTCGCCGGGGGTGATCAGCCGCAGCAGGACGAGGCGGGCGAGCTGGGCGTGCTCGGCGGAGAGCCCAGCGTAGATGTCCTCGGCGGTCTGGGCGATGGCACCGTGGACGCAGCCAGCGGCCTCGTACGCCTCCTCCGCCAGCACACGGCCACGGCGGCGCCGCCAGGTCTCGCGCAAGACGTGGGACATCAGCGGCAGGGCCCCGGCTTCCCCTTCGACCTCGTTGAGAATGCGCGTCGTCAGTCCGCGTTCCACGATCAGCCTGGCGGCCTGTGCGGGTTTGACGATGGCCTGGCGTAGTTCGTCCCTGCTCATAGGGCCGACGAGCACGGTGCCGTCCTGCAGAGCGGCGGTCAGGGCAAGGTGTTCAGCGCAGCGGCCGAGGAAGTCGGCTCGTACGGCGATGACGACACGCAGTCTGCTCCCAGGATCGGTGGCGGCCAGGAGGCGGTCGATGAACTGGTCGCGCTCGGCCGGGTCGTGGCACAGGGTGTAGAGCTCTTCGAACTGGTCCACGATCAGCCACGTGTCCCCGTCGCCGTCCTTCGGGGTCAGACGCTGCTCATGGGTGCGCAAGGGGTGCTCGCCAGGGGTGACGACCCGCAGGGCGGCCGGCTGGGGGGTGGCCTGATCGGGGTTGCGGAGGCGGGGGATGAGGCCGGCACGCAGTAGAGAGGACTTGCCGCTGCCCGACGGGCCGAACACGGCGGTGAACCGGCGGGCACGGGTCAGCTCGACCAGGCGGTCGGTGAGCTCGTCGCGGCCGAAGAACAGATCGGCGTCACCCGGCTCGAAACGGGCCAGACCACGGTACGGAGGCTCGACGTTCTCATCCTCGGTTCGGGGTTCCGCCGCTGCTTCAGCGGCCGCCTGCCGCCAACGCTCCTCCCACTCCTGCGGATCACCGCCGCACGCCCCCGCATAGGCCAGCACCGCGGGGAGGGTCGGCAACCGCTCACCCGCGGCCGCCTGCGACAGCGTGCTCGCTCCCTGGCCAGTGCGCTGCGCCATCGACCGGTACGTCGGACTCCCGGCCTCCGTCCGCAGCTTGCGTAACTCGGCAGCGAACCGCTGAACCGGCCCAGCGTTTGGATCCAACGGGCTTTCGGGACGTCCCGCCATGGACGACTCACCTCCCCCGTCGCGCTTCCCCCGTGGACGCGGCGCGATCGCCCGCACGCTACGCACGTTCGCGGCGGGAGTGCAACAGCAGGCGTCTTCTTTGGTCACCGTCGCAAGGTCGGGGGCGTGACCTGCAGCGGCGCCATTGATCAGGGCGGCAGAGATGGCTGCCCATTCAATTCCCGGCCCGCTGAACTCGATGACGTAAGGCCTCGCAGTGAGCGGCGCGGCACCGGGCCTGCTGGTCGTCGCGCCGCTCGCCGCGAGGCAGTCCGAATCACGACAAAGGAGCAGCACTGTGGCTTCTCGTATGATGCGCGGCAAGCTGATCGCATGTTCGATCGGCGCGTTGGCCGCGACGGCCTTGGCGCTGAGCGCTTCCCCGGCCTCCGCAAGCGGTACCTACAGCGGTCGGGCCTACGTCTACGGCGCCGGCGCCTTCTCGAACGACTGGAACGACGAGGGCATCCTGTCGACGGGCGTCAACACGGTTTCCAACGCCACCTGCCTGTGGCAGAAGATCCTTTGGGCGGACGGCAACCTCACCTCCGCCTCGGACATCGACGGTGTCTTCGGCTCCCAGACCAAGGCCGCCACCAAGGCGTGGCAGAGCGACTGGGAGGCCAGCCCCGACGGGGTGGTCGGAGAGGAGACCTTCGGCAAGGCAGGCGAGTGGCTGCAGGACACGGACGGCGACGGAGCCGTCGACACATACATCGGAGCCGTCCATTCGATCAGCGTCAGCCGGGACGACCAGGGCCGCTACCACTTCTACGACGGTGACGGCAACGGACGGATCGCCGGCTACGACTACCGCACCTGCAGCTGACCCCTGCACGCCCCTCGTGCGGCCCCGCGGCCGCACGAGGGTGACAGGCCGGCATGTGCCGCTCTGAGCCTCGTCCGCTGATGCGCAGGGCATCGCGAGCCGGGGCGGCGAGTTCCTGCCCGCCAGACCGCACGAGGCGCGGCCGATGTCTTACGGGGGTACGCATCGGCCGCGCCACGGTCCTCCTGCCGCTCACAGCCGTTCACGAAAGGCATCCAACCGTGCATGCGCATACCCCTGCCCCGGTGCTGGACTTCGAGGAGTACGTGCGTGCGCGGCATGATGCTCTGCTGCGCAGGGCCCGGCGCTTGGTCCATGATCCGCTGGACGCTCAGGATCTGCTGCAGACCGCGCTGCTGCGAACGTACGGTCGCTGGGATGACATAGAGGACAAGCAGCTCGCGGACGCCTACGTTCGCCGCATCATGATCAACACTCGCACAGAGTGGTGGCGGGCCCAGAAACTGCAAGAGCTCCCCATCGATCAGTTTCCCGACGCGCCCGTCGGGGACTGCGCCGAGCAGCACGCCCACCGCGCACTGCTGCTGGACATGATGCGCGTGCTGACATCCCAGCAACGCAGCGTCGTGGTGCTGCGGCACTGGGAGCAGATGACCACACAGGAGACAGCCACCGCCCTCGGCATGGCCCCCGGAACGGTCAAGAGCACACTGCACCGGGCCCTTATACGGCTCCGTCAGGAGTTGCAGCGCCGCGACCCCGACCGTGCTCCGGCATCAACGGCCGGCCGTGGGTGCCCACCAGTTGGCCGCCGGGCACGCTGATGTGCGGGCCGCACCGCATCCCCGGCGCCAACGGATGTGAGGCGTCCGGGGCGTTCAGTCGCTGTTGTTGGCACCATGGCCCCATGGAGAAAAGCGAGGACAGCGAAACGCCGTCCACACGGTGCATCTTGCGGGTGTCCGCCGAGCCGGGTGAGGCGACGGAGACGCATCTGGTGTCGCTGCGGGACTGGCTGGCTGAGGAGGAGGCGCTGCGGGGCCGGGTGGAGCTGCTGGTCCGGACTCCGCAGCCGGGGCAGATGGGGGCCGCGCTGGACGTGCTGGCGGTGACGCTGGGCTCCGGCGGAGCGGGAGCTGTGCTGGCCCGTTCCTTGTCGACCTGGCTGGTGCAACGCCGTGCGGACGTCACCGTGCACGTGAGCCGCGGCGATGGGCGGGAGGTCACCGTGGAGGTGCGCCGGACCAGCGATCCGCAGGCGGTGATCGGGGCGGTCGGGCAACTGCTGGAGGGCGGGCAGGAGTGAGGCAGAGCGCGCCGCGTTTCCCCGACGGTGCCGCTTCCCGGGTGGTCCTCATCGGGTGCGGCGATTTCGACGACATCGATCTGCCCGCGATTCCCGCCGTGAAGTCCAACCTCGCGGATCTTCGCTCCGCGCTCACGGATCAGACACACGGAATCCTGCCGCCGGAACACTGCCGGGTGCTGGCCGATCCGGGCGATCACCGCAGCGTCGGCATGGCACTTGCCCAAGCCGCACGCGAGGCAGAAGACCTGCTGCTCGTCTACTACACCGGACACGGACTGCTGGACGAGGACGGGCTGCTCCATCTCGCCCTGTCCTCCACCGACCCCGGACATGTCAGCTTCACCGGCGTCCCGGTCGACCTGGTCAAACGCTACCTCGGCCGGGCCCGGGCACGTCTGAGGATCCTGGTGCTGGACTGCTGCTTCTCAGGCCGCGCGGTGGCTGCCATGGCCGGATCGGCCAGCCTGCTGTCGGCCCAACTCGACCTGAGCGGCACCTACACCTTCACCTCCACCACGGCCACCGCACCCTCCCACGCACCACCCGGACAACGGCACACCGCCTTCACCGCAGCCCTGCTGGACGCCCTCAACCAGCCGGAACCACTGACTTTGGACGACATCCACCAGCACATCGACACTTTGCTGCAGGGGGCCGGGCTGCCGCGGCCGCAAAAGCGCTCCGTCAACGCCGCCGGGGACATCGCCCTCGTCCGCGGCCCCGCCCAGCCACCCGGAACGGATACGAAGGCGGCAACCGACGGCGCGGACGAAGTTCGTTTCCGCCGGACGCCGCCGGCCAGCCCGCCTGCGGACGACCACCGCGACACCATTACAGCCGTCGTCTTCCTCGTCGGCATAGTGACACTGACACTGGTTTTCGGTGGCTGGCGCGTCCTGCTGATCGGGGCCGCAGTCGTGCTGGGGCTTGTCGGTCTCATCGCCCTGGCGTTCGTCGCTGCGGAGAGAGTCCGCTACGAATTGATCATTGACGGGCAGGGACTGAGAGTCCACCACGGAAAGCGTTCGGCCTGCGTGTCCTGGGCCGATATCGAGTGCGTGGGCGTACTGCACAAAATCGCCAACCACTCCAACGTACTCATCGTGCGGTTGCGTCCCGGCACGCCCCGTCCTCCGGGATTCGGCAAAGGAGCCAACCACCACGTTCCGGACCAGCGTTACGTCATCGTGGGCACGCTCGCCACCTATGGAGTCGACCCCGTGCGCCTGCGCTCGGCAACCGAACACTTCGCCGGCGGCATCTACCGCACCGACCAACAACTACTGGAGATGGACCCCCGGCTGCGGAGGTGATGGCGCTCGTGGAAGTCGCACGGATGGATCCGCGGGCCAGGCCCGATGCGCGCGACCCGGCCTCCGTGAAGGAGATCCGGGAGGCGTTCGGTCGGCGGTGCTGGATCCAGTACATGCCGCACGCCGGAGCGATCGAGGTCCGTGACATCGGATGGGCGGGCTGATCACGTGCCCTTCCGGTCGGCCTTCGAGGGGTGCTTCGTGGGATGCCGAGCGGCTCGTGCCTCCTCAACGCTCTGCTCCAGCGCGGTCATGAGATCGACGGCAGGCTCGGGCTGAGGTGGTTCGGCCGGCTTGTCTCCCGCGACGACGGCGTCGACCAGCTGCTCCAGGGCGTGGGCGTACCGGTCGTGGTCCACGCTGTCGTCAACGCCGATCATTTCTTTCACCAGCACTTCCGCCAGCGGCGCTCGCGGTCGCTGAGCGGCACGGCGGGGACCAGGTGGGCGAGGTCCCCGGGGTCGCGGATCTCATCGCGCCAGCGCAAGGTCTGCAACAGCAGCATTCCGGCGTACGGCCGGACCACTGCCCTGCGTTCGCGGCTGCGGATCGCGATCTTGGCCATGGCCACGAGCCCGGTCCGTGAGAGGACCTCCACCAGTAGTGCGTACGGGCGCTCCGCCTCCGGCGCTGCGGGAGCGACGTAGTACGGCCGGTCGTAGCTGATCGGGACCACACCCGTCGGCTCGATGAAGCCCGCCACCGTGATCGTGTGCTTGGTCGGCAAGGGCAGGCGGGCGAGGTCGTCCTCGGACAGCGGCAGCATGCGGCCGTCGGGGAGGGCGACACCGCGCCCGACCTCGGAATAGGGGATCTCGCGGCCCTCCGCGGCACAGAAGCGGCGGTGCTGGACCGGGCTGCCGTCAGGGGTGTGGATCTCATGGAGCTGCGCGGTGTGCTCTTCGGTAGCCGCGTAGAGCTGGACGGGGATCGCGACCATTCCGAAAGCGATCGTGCCCGACCATGTGGCTGTGCCCCTCATGCCTCCAGCGTCAGCCGCCGAAGCTCCCCCCGCATCCGGGAACGAGCTGCGGCAACGAGCTCCGGACGGCCCTTGCCGTCAGCGCCGGCGGAGTTCCTCGGACCAGTCTCGGAGTCGGTCCTCGAGGTCCAGGTTGTCGCCGCGGGCCACAGTCTGGAGCAGCTGGGCGCACATGGTCGCTTCGGCGGCGAGGCCGGCCGGGCTGCCCAGGATCGGGAAGACGGCGCGGACGCAGGCGGCGGTGTCCGGCTGGAGCAGGGTGTAGGCGTAGAGCTTGGCGGCGTCGAACCCCTCTGGTGCTTGGCCCCAGCCCTCCCAGTCCAAGAGGCGCAGGGGATCGGTGAGGTTTGCCCAGTGCACGTCGGAGTGGGCGGTGGTCCAGCAGGTGACGGCGCGTGCCGGGATGCCGACGAACTGGGGGATGGCCCGGTCCATGTACTGCTGTCGCACGGCGACGCGGTCGGTGTCGACGGCCGACACCTTCTCCAGCGTCCCGGCGAGGTCGGCCCACCAGGAGTCCGGCAGCTGGAGGTCGTGCCGGAGGATCGGGTCGTCGCACAGGACCGGCTGGTCGACGCGCACCGACAGCTCCGCCCGGTAGGCGGTGCCGTCGTCGACGGCGTCGTGGACGGATACCAGCCGCAGCCAGCCGGTTGGCCGTCGGCGGTGCGGGAGTGGTGGGCGCGCATGCGGCTTTCGGTGTCCGGGTCAGGGGGAGGCGAGTACACGAGTGATTGCCCGCAACTTGGCGGCGGTCAGGGAGCGTCCGTCGATCAGCGGGCGCAGCACAGCCTCAGCGGCCGGGGCGAACTCGTACACGCTCCCGGCGGCGGACAGCGTCACCGCGTCCTCGCCGCGAGGGGCCCACCACGGCGGTCGGGGTAGTCTCGGCCCCAGGAGAGCCGTGCTCAACTCGGCGGTGTGCGCGGCGCGGATCTCGGAGGCAGGAACGCTCCAGCAGCAGAAGCAGCCAGCGCCGCCTCAAAACTGATCCGTGCGTTGCAATCGGCGTCGGAGAGGTACACCACAGCCTCGTCGTTCAAGTCACGCCGGGCGGCAAGCGCATGACGGCCATGGCCAGGTCGAGGACACGTCCAGCGCGCGGCTGGCGGTGACGGAGTCGAAGTCGAGCGCCGGGTCATCGCAGATCGCGCACGGCGGCGTCTGGCCGTTCGTCAGCGTCTCGCCGCTGTCCTCGTAGGTGTGTCCGACGAGCGCGACGACGTAGCCGTGACTGGCCAGGTCGGTCGCGAGCGAGGTGAGCGTCATGCGCGGGTCCTCGTACGCGGGTGAGAGGACCACCAGCGGATACTTGCCCCTCTGCGGCCGCGCGCCCTCGAAGGCGTGCGTTGTGACGCTGGAAAGGTTCTTTGCGGTGACACCGGAGTTCGCCGGCAACCTCTGGCGCTGGATGGATCTGGCTGCCTCGGCGAGGGTCATAGCTTCTGGTCGCGCATCCAGGTTCCGGGCCCCGCCCCCTTATGGGCGTCATGCTGTCCCTACTCTCGGCCGTCGGCTACAGAGCCGGACAGCCGGGCTCGCGACCACCCTTTCAATCGAACGACGCTGTCCCCCTCTGCGACCGGTCTCCAAGATCTGTGCAGGAACCGAAAATTGATGTCACTCAGACGCCGTTGCGGGCCGCGCCGGCGAAGGGATGGGGGGCGTTGGTGATCGCCGTCTCGGACCGTGGGAGCATCCCCGAGAAACCGAGGAGGAGTAGGTGCAGCTGCGCAACGTCTCACCGGACGACGTCGATGCCTATATTCGGATGCGGTGCGACCCCGTGATGATGGCTGACCTGGGTGGGCCTCTCCCGCGTGAGGGGATGGCGGACAAGGTCCGTCGGGATGCCCGTCAGGCAGCAGACGACCTTGCCTGGTTCAAGATGATCGTTCCCGATGGGATCAGCCCGGAGGTAGTGGCGGGGACGGTGACTGTCTGGTCCCACGACACCAGCGACGGGCCGATCTCCGAGATCGGTTGGATGGTTCTTCCTGAATTTCAAGGCCAGGGCCTCGGTAAACGCGCCGTCCGCGCCCTTCTGGAGCAGGCCAGGGACCAGGACCGTTGGGGCCTGGTGCATGCCTTTCCGGCGACGAACAATGCGGCTTCGAACGGCATCTGCCGTTCCGTCGGGTTCCGCTTCCTCTCCCAGGTCGAGACGTCCTTCGCAGGGCGAGTCTTCGCGACCAACCACTGGGTTATCGACCCGGGGGAGGACTTGCGTTGACGTCAGCGGTCTCCAGGTATGTCCGGTGCTCGAACAGGATCAGCTGACTGCGGTCTGCTCGGCCAGGGCTTTGGTGTGGGCGAGGCGGTAGGACTCGGTGCCTGTCTGGATGATCGCGCCGTTGAAGGTGAGGCGGTCGACCATGGCCGCGCAGGGCCTGGGGTCGGTGGAGGTCTTCGTCCAGCCGCTGAAGGATTCGTTGGAGACGATGGCGACGCTTCTTCTCTTCGCGTTCGGTCAGGACCTGGAGCAGCAGTTCAGCGCCTCGCTGGTCGAGTTCCATGTGGCCGAGTTCGTCGATGCAGAGCAGGTCGACGCGGCCGTAGCGCCAAGACCCCGTACCGCGCGGGCCTCTACCAGGCATCAAAAGAACTGGGCGGCGGCGGGGCGCAGGTGTAGAAGACCGTCAGCAAGGCCCAGCAGGTCAAACTGTCCACTACCCGGCCCCGGCAGGTCGTGGTGATCGGCAGTCTGCGCGAGTTCACTCACACGTGCCGTCAACCCGGAGAAGATCAACTCCTTCGAGCTCTACCGGACATCGATCCAGGACGTCGAGATCATCACGTTCGACGAGCTCTACCAACGAGCGTGCTTCATCGTCGAAGATCGCTAGACCGCCCATCCCTCGGTCTGGGCGGTCTGCGTGAGACGACGGCCTACGGCCTCACGTGACCCGGGCTCTCAGTGGCGGCTGCCAGGCTGAACGGACGGACCGTGATGACGAGCAGATGCTGCGCGGCCGGGTCACGGCACCGACCACGACTACCCGGGCCCGCTCCCGCACCGCGACTACGCCGAACTGGTCGGCGGTCCGCTCGACGGGCTGCTGCTCGACATCACCGGCTGGACAGCGGACGAGGTCCAGACCGGCGTCGCACTGATGACCGAGCTGACAGTTCGGCGCCAGCGGCCGCGCCCTGTACGGCCCGCGTCCCGGCGAACCCCGCATGCCCGGCCCGGGTGTGAGCTGCCGCTTCTACCGCTTTGCCGACACACCCTGACCACAGGCCCGACCACGGCACCGGCTGCCCCGACCACAGACCCGACCACGGCAGGTCAGGAGTCGGTGATGTGGTCGAACCCGCTCAGTATCGGCGTCGCTCCGGAGCGCGTCCGTACCGCGTGCACAGCCGCGTCCCCGGGTTCTCCGCGACGTTCAACGCGTGCCCCACATCGAGGGGCGGTGCGCCCTGCGGGGCCTCTTCGCAGTCCGGCGCGTGCAGCACGCCGTGGGCCGGGCCCGGCCCCTCACACACCTTAGCCAGCACCCGCCCGAAGGCCGGCGCTCCCCGAGTGCCTCGCGGACCGCCGACTTCGGTGACGGCTCCAGCCGCTCGGTGGCGACCTGGTCGTAGTCGACACCGTTGACCGGCCGCACATGGTCGGGCGTGCGGACCCGCACCCGGTACTCCGTCGCCTTCACGCCGCCGTCCAACTGGTGGAGGGGCAGTATTGCGAGGGTGTGCTATTCACGGATGCCTACGGCCTTGATCGCAGGCCGACGGCTTGCACTCCAGGTCGCGGCCGACGCGGTGGCCAGGGCGACGAGGGCGCAGATCGCGACAGTCCCCCCTATCTGGTTCCATGGGATCACCGTCGGAGCGGCCGTCACGAGCCTGCTCAGCGAGGCATGCTGGGTCACCGCGGCCAGTACGGTCGCCACGGCGGCGAGGGCTGTGCCGACGACCACCGCCACGGCGGTCTCAGCCGCGGCGACCTTCATGATCTGTCCGCGCCCGGTGCCGACGAGTGCGAGCAGGGCGAACTCGCGCCGCCGTCCGGCCATCGCCATGATCAGCGTGTTGGCGACCGCGATCAGCGCGTACGCCAGCGCAATCCCCAGGATCACCACCGCGGCGTTGTTCGTCTGCCGCGCGGCGTGCGAACGCTGGGCCTTGAGGTAGGCGTCGTATGTCATGACGTGGGCGCCTGAGTCCGCCAGTGCCTGGTTCACCGCGGCCGTCTGCTGCGCGTCGAGTTTCCTGCCGGTGCCGACCGCCGAGTCGAGGTAGACCTGACTTATCGTCAATGTGCCGGCCAGTGCGGAAGAGATGTAGGTGTCGTCCCCGTGCAGGCCGCGCGCGACGACGGCGGCGATGACGGTCGGGACCCGTCGGCCGGTCGGCAGCAGGGCGACCACGTGCTGCCCCACCGACAGGTCGTCGGATTCGGCCGCGTGCTCGTCGATGACCAGGAAGTTCTCGGGCAGCGAGGCGAGAGAGCCGGAGAGCACGAGCGGCCGGACGGTGTCGCCCATCGCCTTCCTGGGAACCGCGTTCGTCGTCAGCGAGTCGATCTGCTCGCCGTGGGCCGTACCGATCCGGACGTTCACGGCGGCCACCGGGGTGACCCGGACGCCGGGCACGGCCCGGAGCCGGTCCAGGGTCCTCGCGTCGAGCCCCAGATCGCCGCCGGGCACCACGACGGCCGACGCGTGGATCTCCTGCCGCTGCCGGGCGAGTACTGCAGCGTCGCTGGACTTCTGCATGGTCAGCAGCGTGCCCACCAGACCGACGGCCACCACGATCGGCGCCACGGTGGCGGCTGTGCGGCGCCGGGAGGTGAGGAGGTTCTCGCGCACCAGCAGCGGGCCGGCCTTGGCCGAGCGGCTCAGCGGACCGATCAGCAGCCGGGTGACCGGACGCAGCAGGACCGGCGAGAGCAGGGTGACCGCACCCACGTAGAGAACCGGGACCGCCTCGTACCTGCGTACGGTGGCCGCCAGATACGGCGAGATCCTGGCGATCTCGATGCCCGCGACGACCGCACCCGCCAGCATGCCAATCCCCAGCAGCCAGCGGATCGGCGTCATCCCGCGGCGTTCCACGGCGCTCTCGCGCAGCACCTCGATCGGCCGGATCATCGAGACGCGCAGCAGGGTCGCGGCCGAACCGGCCAGCGCCGCGGCCACGCCGACGACGAAGGAAAACAACAACGGCACGACGTTGAAGGGGATGGTGAACCAAAACGGGGCCACAGCGTGGTCCAGCATCCAGGAGCGCAGCGGTACGGTCCCGAGCGGCGCGAGTACGCATCCGGTGATCGCCGCGGCCAGGCCGATCAGCAGGGCCTCACCGAGCACCATGCGCCTCACCTGCCGGGGCGCTGCGCCCACCAGCCGCAGCAGCGCCAGTTCACGGCGGCGCTGCTCGGTGGCGAAGGCGAAGGTCGCGACGACGACGAACACGGCGACGCACACGGCGAGTCCGGTCGTGCTGCCCGCCATCGCCTGGGCGTTGGCCAGTGCCGCGGACCCGCCGGTGTCATCAGGGTCGATCCGCGTCAGGTCGTCGCCGGTGAGGACCACGGCCCGGCCGCCCACGAGCGAAGAGAGCCGGCCCGCGTCCTGGTCGATGACGAGCGCGTTGACGCCCCGGGAGAGCCGCGCCGCCTCCGCGTCGTCGAAGAAGACCGCGTTCTCGAACCAGAGCGCGCCGGTGACGCCCACCACCCGGTAGCGGCGCACGCCGTCACGCGTCACCACCTCGGTCTGATGCCCGATCAGCGCCTTGCTGCCACCGCCCACGGCGATCTCGCCCGTGCCGCTGGGCGCCCGCCCGGCCACCAAGCCGTAGCCCGCATAACGGGCCGAGGACCAGGGGTGGCCGGTGGTGTCCGAGGGGCCGGTGGCGAGCCGCGCGGGGAAGCTGCGGTCGGGCGTGGCGTGCCCCGCCGCGGTCACCTTGGCGACGAGGTCCGCCGGAAGAATCGCGGGCGCCTTCATGGGGTTCCCGTCGAAGCCCCGTGGCGCCACCACGGCCAAGGCGTCCTTGAACCGCTGCGGCCCCGGGTGCGGCGTCCCGAAGGTCGCCGCCAGAGTCAGCGTCATCATGCCGATCACCGTGGTACCAAGCGCGAGGGCGACGAAGGCGCCCACGAAGTCCACCAGACGGTGGCGCAGGGTGGCTGCGGCGATCTTCAGCACGGCTTCGTCCCGCTCTCGCCCGGCTCCAGCTGGGCCATCCGCAAGGCGACGGACTCGGCCGTCGGCTCGGTCAGTTCACCGCTCACCTGACCGTCGGCGAGGAAGACCACACGCTGCGCGTACGAGGCGGCCACCGGGTCGTGTGTCACCATGACCACCGTCTGCCCGTGCTGCTCCACCACGCCTCGCAGCAGCGCCAGGACGTCGCGCGCGGTGCGTGAGTCCAGCGCGCCGGTCGGCTCGTCCGCAAAGATCACCTTGGGTCTGGTGACCAGGGCGCGGGCGATGGCGACCCGCTGCTGCTGGCCGCCGGAGAGCTCGGCGGGCCGGTGTCCGCCACGCTCGGCGAGGCCCACATCGGCAAGGCCCCGGTCGATGGCCGCCGAGTCGATCTCCCGCCCGGCCAGCCGCAGCGGCAGTTCCACGTTCTGCCGGGCGGTTAGCGCCGGAATCAGGTTGAAGGACTGGAAGATGAATCCCATCTGCTCGCGGCGCAGCTCGGTCAGCGCGCGCTCGGAAAGCCTGTGCAGCGGCGCCCCGTCGAGCAGGACCTGGCCCGTGTCGACCCGGTCGAGACCTGCCGCGCATTGCAGCAGCGTCGACTTACCCGAGCCCGACGGCCCCATGATCGCGGTGAACGTGCCGGTGAGGAAGGACAGACTGACCCCGGCCAGGGCAGTGATGCGGTGATCGGTGCTGCCGTATGTCTTGTGCAGAGTGGTCAGGGTGACGACCTCGCGAACGCTCGCGGCACTGGCCCCGGATAAGTCCGGGGCCAGTGCAGGGCTGGGTGATCGCGATGCTTTGAAAGCCTTGTTCCGGAACACTCGCTCGCCTTCTCCGTGGGGCATTGCTCATCCGCCATACGCACGTTAGGGCTGCATGCGGCATCCTCACCTCCGGACCACCCCTGAGATCGACCCTGAGGAACCCCTGACTGCAGAAGGCAGCAAGCCGTCCCCTATTTGGTGGCCATATGGGCTGCGAGGTAGGCGCTCCAGTCACTTTTGGCATAGTTCGCCCATCTCTGGGTCGTGCTGGGGTGCATTCCGAAGAGGTCGGCGACCACGATGGGAGGGGGGCTGGTCACCGCTTCGATCATGGCGGTGGTGCGGGCGGAGAGGGCGGGTAGCCCGTACTGGTTCAGGAGGTCGTGGGTGCCGACCACGTTCCGTGGCCTGCCCGGTGCCTTGCCCGGGAAGAGGTAGCTGACGTCGTTGCCGAACTGCTGGCGCATCCGTGAGTCGGTCACAGGCTGGGCGATCTGTTCCTCGAAAAGGAGGGCCAGCTTCGGCGGCAGGAGCACGGGGTGGCAGCCGAGGGCGAGGCAGGCGCCGTTGTGGTCACGACGGAAACGGTCGGTGGTCAGTTGGACGATGCGGGAGACGAGGACGGCATAGAGCCTGGCCAGGGCACCGATGATGCGTGCTTCCCGGGGAATGGTGTCGTCTACGCGGGGGTCTCGCGGTGTCGGCTCTGGCCGTGACGTTGAAGGCCGCTTCACCCTGATCCCTACCCCTCCCTTCCCCTACAGCAGCCAGTGGCGGGGACTGGTCGCAACCATGGAAGACACTCGCAGCCTGCGGCGGTACAAGCCCAATACCCTTGCAAAGCTGGACCGTTACTTCCACGACCGCACCGGCGGCATGATCGGCGCGCTCTCCCACCAGGTGCGGGGCGCCGCGATGGACGCGATTGTCGACGGCTCTGAGAAGATCACAAAGGCAGGACTCGAAGCCGTCCCCCTGGACGTGGCCGCTGAGGCACCCGAGTTCCGCAGCCCCGGGAGCACCCGGTGACAGTGGTTGCGGTGGATGACACTATCGGCCGAATGGCAAACACCGAAGGAAAGTCTCCGTCGATCTGGCATCATCGCGAGTTCCTGTTGTTATGGAGTGGCCAGACGGTCAGTGAGATGGGGTCGCAGGTTACCGTTCTCGCCCTGCCGTTGGTGGCCGTCGTCGTGCTGGGCGCCTCCGCCTTCCAAGTCGGTCTGTTGTCGGCGGCCGAGACGAGTGCGTATTTGCTGGTGGCGCTGCCGGCCGGCGCCATCGTGGACCGGGTCGCCAAGCGCTCCCTGATGATCACGTGCAACTTAGCCCTGCTGCTGGTGATCGGCTCGGTGCCGCTGGCCCACGTCCTCGGGGTGCTGACGCTCGCCCAGCTCTACGCCGTCGCGCTGATCTCAAGCGTCTTCTCCGTGTTCTTCGCGGTGGCCTACCAGAGTTATCTGCCGCTCCTTCTCGACCGCGACCAACTGATGGACGGAAACGGCAAGCTGGCCTCCTCCCAGTCGGTCGCACAGATCGCCGGGCCCAGTCTCGGCGCCGGGCTGGTCACGCTGGTCGGCGCGGCGGGGGCGATGACCGCCGACGCGCTCTCCTTCGCGGCGTCGGCGGGCGCGCTGAGCGCGATCCGTACCCGCGAGCCGCGCCGGGCCCGGGGCGAAGCCGGTCCGCGGCCCCCTCTCTGGTCGGAGATCCGGGTGGGGCTCGGCTACGTCACCCGCGACCCCATTCTGCGGAACTCGGTGGCCTTCAACGGCACCGCCAACTTCTTCGTCATCATGGTGGAGACCCTTGGCCCGGTGTTCCTGATCCGCACCCTGCACCTGCGGCCCGGCCTGGTCGGGCTGCTGCTGGCGCTGGGTGCCGTCGGCGGGGTGGCCGGCGGGGTGGCCGCGCGGTACCTCGCCCGCAGTGTCGGCTCGGCGCGGATCAGCTGGATCGCGATGACCGTGCTGTCGCTGCCGGGGCTGCTGATCCCGGCGGCCGGGCACGGCTGGTGGGTGCTGCTGTTCGGCGTCGGCTGGATCTCCTGGACGTTCTCCTCCACCGTCACCGGGATCTCGCTGACCAGCTACCGCCAGGCCGCCTGCCCGCCGGAGGTACTCGGCCGGGTCAGCGCCGCCGCACGCTGGATCAACTGGGGCACGCTTCCGCTGGGTGGCCTGGTCGGCGGCGCGCTCGCCAGCGCCCTCGGCGTCCATACCACCCTGTGGATCGCCGTCTGCGGGGGCTGCTGCGCTGGGCTCTGGCTGTTCTTCTCACCGCTGCGCGGCATGCGCGACATCCCGCTCGGTGAGCCGGAGAAGATCACCGAGGCAAGGCTTTAACTGATCGTTTCAGAATGAGATCTTGGTCTGACCTTTCGACTGAGATGGTGCTCAGTGGGCGATGGAACGGGTTGCCCTGGCGGCGCGTTGGGTCGACAGGACTCTGGGAGGAGAACCTTGTCGAGTTTGAGCTTCCCGCCGACGCGGGCAGTCGGACGCGGGGCGGCCTGGTACCGCGGGGACTGTCATGTCCACTCCGTCCGCTCGGACGGGGAACTCACCCCCGAAGAGTTGGCCATTCGGGCGCGTGCGGCCAGGCTCGACTTCATCGCGACGACGGAGCACAACTCAGCCGCGGCCCCGGGTGCCTGGGGACATCTGGCCGCCGACGACTTCTTGATCCTCCTCGGTGAAGAGGTGACCACGAAGACCGGGCACTGGCTCGCGCTCGGCCTCAATCCCGGTGAGGTCGTCGACTGGAACCACCAGGTCGGGGACGGACTGGTGAACAAGTGCCTGGACCAGGTCCACCGAGCAGGGGGCCTGTGCGTTGCCGCGCACCCGCATGCGCCCTACCCCTCGGGCGACTTCATGTTCCCCTTCCTCGGCTTCGACGTGGTGGAGGTGTGGAACGGACTGTGGACTTCGGACCGGCCCTGGAACGCTGACAACGAGGCAGCTCTGGCCGAATGGGGGTGGAGCCTCGCGGCGGACATCCGCACGGGCTCGTGGCGGCCGGCGATGGGCAACAGCGACACCCACCTGGAAGGGCAGATCGGCATCCCTCACACCGTGGTCTTCGCCGAGGAGCTGAGCACCGAGGCGGTCCTGGCCGGGATCCGCGCCGGCCGCAGCTGGATCGCCGAGTCGGCGGACGTGGACGTTTCGTTCACCGCCAATGCCGATGGTCGCGTTGCCGGGGTGGGAGAGCGGCTTGTGACTCATGGTGGGCAGGTGGAAGTCCGGGCAGCAGTACGAGGTGTGCCGGCGGGGACCGTCAGCTTCCACACCGACCGAGGGAAGGTCCACCGGGCATCTCTTCCCGGTGACGGGGCGGGAGCGGCGCAATGGGACACCACAGCGGAGCAGTCGGCGTTCGTCCGCATCGAGGTCCGCCACCCCAACGGGCACGTCGCCGCACTCACCAATCCGATCATCCTCAACTGACCGCTCGCTTCGTCGTGAGGTGCACAGGCGACGGAGGCAGATGAGGCTGCAGGCCAGCTCAAGCAGGCCCTGATGGAGGTCGGCGCGTCGTTCGTAGCGGATCCGGAGTCGTTTGAACTGGTGCAGCCAGGCGAAGGCCCGTTCCACCACCCAACGGATTTTACCCAGTCCCGAGCCGTGGGCGACACCGCGTCGGGCGATCAGCGGCTTGATGCCGCGCTTCCACAGCAGGCGACGGTACTTGTCGAAGTCGTAGCCACGGCCGGCATACAGGTGCCGCGGCTTGTGGCGAGGCCGTCCTCGCAGCCCCCGGATCGACGGGACCGCGTCGAGCAGCGGCAGTAACTGGGTGACGTCGTGGCGGTTTCCGCCGGTGAGCGTGACGGCGAGCGGGGTTCCGTGCCGGTCGACTATCAGGTGGTGCTTGGAGCCGGGACGAGCGCGGTCGACTGGTGAGGGGCCGACGTGATCCCCCCCCTTTGAGGGCCCGGATATGCGAGCCGTCAACAGCGCAGTGTTCAAGATCCAACAGATCGAGCTCATCACTGCTTCTTCTTCTCCTCTCGCGGCGCCGCCGGGTCCGCGGCCCCCGTTGGCTGGTGTCTGCCCGCGGCCGCCCGGTCCCACCAGGCTGGGACGAGGGCGGTCAGCATCAGGGCGCCCGTCAGGACGAAGGCGCCGGGGTAGCCGGTCAGGCCCGCCACCGAGCCGAAGCCGATTGCGCCGAAGCCCATGCCCGCGTCGTAGGCGACATTCCACAGGGCACTCACGGTCCCGTACCCGGAGGCCGGGACCCGGGAGCACATCAGCGTGGCGACGACCGAGTAAGGCCAGCCCGGGATCATCTGGTGCTTTGCCCCTCCGCGGCCGAAGGTGTGGCAAAAGGCCCGGTCAGGGCAGGTGTCGGCGTTCGGCCGCAGCCACGGCGAGACGTCCGCGGCCAGCACGATCCGGCCGTCCGCGGCCCGCGGCAGCGGCCCGGACACCAGTGCGCGGCGCAACCGGGCCACGTCGATCCGCCCCTGGTTGAGACCGCCGTAGAGAGCCCCGTGCCCGCGGCGGTGTTCCGGCGCGAGCGCCAGGTCGACCAGTGTCCTCACCGGCCCGTCCGTGCACAGCAACGCGTCGCACAACTCGAACAACGCGTCGCCCCGCCCGGTCAGACACGCGTACAACTCCGTCCGGAAGCGTGACACTTCCGAGAACGCATCTTGCAGGACACCCTGATGCACCAGACTCACGACCACGGCCTTCGCGCTGATCCACTTTGTGACGGAGCAAAGGATCAGAGGAAGGCCGCCTTCATGTCCGCTGAACTGCGAAAATGCTGATCAAGTTCGAGTCGCGTTCGATGCCGGACCATAAACGTCAAACTCAGGCCCGTCTACACCGCGCCGGCTGAGGAGGCCGCGCTGGAACGGTTCGTGGAGTTCAGCGATGCCTGGGGCGGGAAGTATCCGGCGATCGTCCGGCTCTGGGAGGCGGCCTGGGCGGAGTTCGTACGCTTCCTCCGGTTCGAAGGCTCACCGTCGGACGCCGCTGAACAAAACCGACCGAGTTCCACCGTTCGCTACACAGACCCCAGCAAACCCGCCTCCGAGCGTTAACCGGATCGGCAAAACCGCGGCGCGCGGTTGCTGACGCGGGTCGGGCCAGCGGCGCCGGCTGGACCAGAGCGCCAGTCAGGAGCAAGGGTTGCGGTAGGGGGCCTCTGCCACGTGGCGACGCCACTGGTCACGGGCGAGGGCGCTTCCTGTGGCCGTGCAGATGCGGTGGATGGCCTGCTCGGCGTTCAGCGGCCACAATCGGGTGGTGCCGTCCAGGCCCCCGGTGGCAAGAACCTGACCGTCGGATGTGAAGACCAGGGTGTCGATCTCCTCGGTGTGTCCCACCACGGGGTCCCCCACCGTGGTGGGATGCGCGGGATGGGTGACGTCGTAGAGCCTGATCATGCCGTCGCCCGTGCCGATGGCCAGCCGGTGCCCGTCGGGACGGAACGCTGCGCCGGTGACCGATCCGCCCGCGTCCAGCGCGGCGCCCAGCGGGGTGACATGGGAAGGGTCGGAGGTGTTCCACAGGCGGATCGTGCCGTCGGAGCTGCCGATGGCCAGCGTGTGGCCGTGGGGGGCGAACGTCACCACGTCGCCGACGAAGGACCTGCCGCGGCGGATCGGGTGCGCGGGGTCGGTGATGTCCCACAGGAGAATGCGCCGGTCCTGGTCGACAACCGCGAGTAGATGACCGTCCGGGCTGCGCGCCAGCGGTCCGGCCCCGGCGTTCCTCTCCAGCACGGCGGCACGCCCCTCCTCCCTGGGGTGCCGGGGGTCGTCGATGTTCCAAGTGCGGATGCGGACGCCGTCATCCAGGGGCTCGAACCCCAGTTTGCCGTCACCGTCCCCGATGTCCGCCCCGATGGCGCTCACTTGGTCACTGGTCTCCTCGTGGGTGACCAGTCTGTGTCCGTCCGAGGTAAAGGCCAGGAGGACAACTGTGTCGTCGTGGCCCGGGGCGAGATGACCGAGCGCTCGCGGCCGTGCGGGGCGGGACACGTCGTAGAGGCGTACGCCGCCGTCGGGCGAGATGACGGCTAGCAGGTGCCCGCGCGGGGTGAACTCCGCTGCGGTGCCCGGCAGAGAGCTGGCCAGAGGGCGCGGATCACCCGGATCGCTGGTGTCCCACAGCCGCACCGGCCCGTTCTCCGTGCAAGCCGTCGCCATGGTCCGCCCGTCCGGGGCGAACCCGGCGGCGCTCCAGGTGCCGCAACCGAGCAGCACTCCCGGCGGCAGACTCCAGATCCTCATCACGCTGTCCTCGGCGATCAGGCTGCGCCCGTCGGGGGAGAACTCCATCGTGATCCCGGCGGACGAGCGCTGTCCCAGCGCTTGTCCCAGCCGCTCGGGCAGTTCCATGGTGTCGTCGTTCCAGAGCTGAATGCCGTTGCCCCCGGCGACGGCCACGATGCGGCCGTCGGGGCTGTAGGCCACGTCCTGGGCGTCGGTGCCGTCAGACGTGCCGATCGTGAGACTGCGGTAGGTGAGGCGGTCCGGCTCATGCACGTCCCACAGCCGGACCTGGCCGATACCGGGACCGTTCGTGGCCAGGTACCGCCCGTCGGGGCTAAAGACAAGCACGCTCTCGTGGTCCGCCCGGGTGTGCAACGTCCCGACGGCGTGCGGCCGGCCCCGTAGGGAGGTGTCCCACAGCCGTACCGTGCCGTCGTCGGTGTCGGCCGTGGCCATGAGCTTCCGGTTCCTTTCGAATGCGGGCACGGCCCCGGTCAGAGAGTCGGCGAGCCGTATGGGGTGCCGGGGCTCGCCGACGTCCCACAGGGCGGTGCTGTCGGTGCCCACCGCGAGCCGGTGACCGTCGGGCCCGAACGCCAGAGAAGTGACATCGTCATCGCCAGGCGCAGGGACCGTACCCAGCCGGACGGGCCGCGCGGGATCGGAGACGTCCCACAATCGGACGCCACTGCTGACCCCGCTGGTGGCCAGCACCCTGCCGTCCGGGGCCAAGGCCACCACGCTGCCCTGCAGGGACCGACCGACGCGCCTGGGGTGCGTGAAGCGGGTCGTGTCCCACAGCCGCACGACATCGCCAGCCCCCGCGACGGCGAGGATGTGTCGGTCCTTGTCGTGGGCGAGTCGTGCGCCGTTGCGGGCGGATACGATCTCTCCCCCGGCCGTCCGGTCCGGCTCCGGGACATCGGTGAACAGGCCGGAGTTCGCCGCACTCACCAGGCTGGTGTAGGTCTGCGTGTTCCGGCGCATCCGATAAGAGGCTACATCCAGCAGGGCTGCCAGGGCCACGTTCTGTGTCTGGGCCGGGACGTCTGCTCCGCGTAACCGGTCCGCCTCCGCCGTGATCTGCCGGGACACCGCCGTGGTCCGCTCGGCCCGGGCGGCGGCACGCTGCTGAAAGGCGACCGTCGCCGCGGCACATGCCACGAGCACCAGGGCGGTCAGACCGGCCACGAGTGCCCGCAGCCGGCGGGTCGTGCGCTCGGCTGCCCGCTGTTCTCGGTCGCGTGCGCCCAGACTTTCGGTGAAGAACTCCTCCTCCAACGCGGTCAGTTCGCGTCTGTGCCCGGCAGTGGTGAACGCGTCCTCCGTCGTATCCAGCCGTGCGCCACGGTACAGCGCGCCCGGGTCACGATCGAGGTCGTTCCAGGTCTGGGCGGCTTCGGTGAGTTGGCGGTGAAGGCGCAGGCGTTCGCGGGCATCGTCGATCCACTGCCGCAGGCGCGGCCAGGCGGTGATCAGGGCTTCGTGGGCGAGGTCGACGGTGTCGTGGTCGAGTGTGAGCAGGCGGGCACGGGCGAGGCGGTCGAGGACGATGGCCGTGTCGGTGGGGCTGTCGAAGGCGAGCTCCGTGCGGGGCACAGGCCGTCGGGTGTCGGGGGTTCCCTCGCCGGGGGTGATCAGCCGCAGCATGATCCGGCGGGCTAGGTCGGCCTGGGCCGGGGTGAGGCGGGCATGGGCGTCTTCTGCTGTGCGGGCGATCGCACCGTGCAAGCCGCCCGCCGCCTCATAGGCTTCGAGCGTGAGGGCGCGGCCTTTGCGGCGACGCCACGTCTCCAGCAGAGCGTGCGACATCAGCGGAAGCGCGCCAGGTTCGTCGTCGACCTCCTCGAGGATGCGGGCCGACAGTGCACGCTCGACGATGAGACCGGCGCTCTGAGCGGGTTTGACGATGGCCTCGCGCAGTTCGTCCCGGCTCATCGGGCCCGCCAGCACGGTGGCATCCTGCAGCGCGGCAGTCAGTTGCGGGTGTTCAGCGCAGCGGCCGAGGAAGTCGGCGCGTACCGCGATGACCACACGCAACCGACTGGCTGGGTCAGTGGCGGCCAGGAGGTGGTCGAGGAACTGTTCGCGTTCACCGGAGTCCGTGCACAGGGTGTAGAGCTCTTCGAACTGGTCCACGATCAGCCACGTGTCCCCGTCCCCGCCGGTCGGCGCAAGGCGCTCGGCGTGGGTGCGCATCGGGTGCTCGCCCGGGGTGAGCACGCGCAGGGCGGCCGGCCGCGGCCCGGCCTGGTCAAGGGTGCGCAGACGGGGGATGAGGCCGGCCCGGAGCAGGGAGGACTTTCCGCTGCCTGAGGGGCCGAAGACGGCGGTGAATCGGCGGGAGCAGGCCTGTTGGAACAGGCGCTCGGTGAGTTCGTCGCGGCCGAAGAACAGATCTGCATCTGTGGGCTCGAAGCGGGCCAGGCCCCGATAAGGAGGCTCTGCGTCCTCATCCTCGGTTCGAGGTTCGGCCGCCGCGTCCGTAGATGCCTGGCGCCAGCGCTCTTCCCACTCCCCCGGGTCGCCGCCGCAGGCATGGACATAAGCGAGGACGACCGGCAGGGTCGGCAGCCGTTCTCCCGCGGCCGCCTGCGACAGCGTGCTCGCTCCCTGCCCCGCGCGCTGCGCCATCAGCCGGTACGTCGGGCTCCCGGCCTCCACCCGGAGTTTGCGTAACTCAGCAGCGAACCGCTGAACCGGCCCGGCATTTGGATCGAGCGGACTCTCCGGACGTCCCGCCATCGACATCACCCCCTGCGCCGCTTTCCCCGTGGAGGCAGCGCTGTGGTCCGTGAAGCTACGCGCACCGATGTGGCAACGGCAAGCACAGGCGGGCTTCTTTGGTCAGCCCTGCACGCCACGCCCATGAGCTGCGGCGCAGTCATTGATCAGGGTGGCAAGACCGGCTGCCCATTCAATTCACGGGCCGGAAAAGTCGAGGTCGTACGGCGCGGACCGCATATCGGGTCCGGCTGTTCACCGATGAGACCTGGGACGCGAGCACCACCAGCCATTCCAGAAAGCCCTCAGCGGCAGCAATCAGCACCCGACCACTGCTCACATCCACCCAGAAGGGGAACTACATGCGTCCTGTCAGGCACGCCGCCATCGCTGTTGCAGCACTCACGCTCAGCGGCAGTGGCATCATCGCCGCCACCCCTGCCTCTGCTGGCGACGTATCCCCAAGTGCGGTAGCCAAGTTCGCCGTGGCCGGGACGCCGGACTTTGTGCACAACATCATCTACTGTGTCTCCACCACCGGAGCGCGCGCATGCTTTCAGCCCTACGGTGACAAGCTGTGGGTGAAGGGGCGGGCGGCCTCCGCTGACTGGGAGAACCACCTGCGGGACCGCACCGGAGCGTGGAAGGAATACCGCACGGGCGCCTGCCTGAACCACCTCCGCGGTGGTCGTTGGGGTTACTGCCAGATGGATTTCTACGAGGACACCTCCAAGAACGCCTTCGGCGGCAAGGGCAGTGGCATCAGGCTGCAGGCCGTAGGCACCGATCCTCGTCACCCGTCCTCGCAAATCTGGGTCCGAAACAACAGGTAACCCATCAAGCAAGGTGGCACCCCGCCCGGTGGCGCATCCGTTTCGACCGTGAAGCTCCGCTCAGCTCCGTAGCTGACAACGTCGATTGGCTAGCCCCTTGCTAGCCACGCCACTTGCAGGCACCGGCACCTGCCGGGAGCACCGCAATCCGGCGCGGAGGCCGCCAACCCCTACCAGCCGTACTGACCACCAGGAGACAGACATGCCCATGCCGTCCTTCCGTACCCGAGCCGCCAGCGCCCTGGTCCTGGCCGCCGGACTGCTCGTCACCGTACCCGTAACGGCTCATGCGTCCGCCGTCGCCCAGGCGGCCAGGCCGACGGCTCAAGCTGCGGCCGTGCACTCCTGCGCCTACCGCTCCACCGTCGGGTATACGTGCGACTACTACTACGGCGCCGCGACGATCAGCGAGGGAAGCTCCAACGCCGCTGCCGTCAGGGAGATCCAGGACATCATCGACGAGCACACGGACTACCCCTACCCCATCTTGCTGGACGTCGACGGAAGCTTCGGCCCTCAGACCGTCGCGGCGGTCAAGTGGCTCCAGAGCCACCACCACATTGCCGGCGGCGCGGACGGCATCGTCGGCAGCCACACCTGGGACTACCTGCGCCGCTGACCGCCGGCCACCCGGCGGGCCGGGCGGCCGTACGCCGCGCCGCCCAGCCCGCTCCCTCCTCAGAGGCGCGGACACACGCGTCACGACACACGGACACAACGGGAGACAGCGTCATGCTTACAAGGAAGACGACCGCGGCGGCCGTCGCCGCCACCCTGCTGATCGGCACTCCGGCCGTGGCAGCAGCAGCCACACCCCGCACGACGCCGGACAGCCGGACGGTGGCAAGCACCTGTGGCCGTAGCGTCAACCCCAACACCTACTTCCGCCCCGGGATGCGGCACGCCGGCCCCTCGGCCTGGATCGGCAGCACTCGGATCCAACTGCGCTACGGCAACCGACCCGGAGGACCGCGCTACTACTGGGCCACGATCACGCACGCCAGCCGGGGCAACAAGGTCACCCTCTACTGGGACATCGACCACGGCGGGTCCTGGCGCGACAGCGGCGCCTGTTCGGCGACCGTGCACTCTGGAGGCGCGCAGAACACCCGAGCCGTCAAGGCCGTTTACGGCAACGGCTTCCATCTGGAAGCGGAGGCATGCGGCCACCACGCAGGCCGCACCAGATGCACCGCGTCGCTCCCCTAGCGGTGAGCGCCCCTGGCGGTGAGCAACGGACGGCGCCGGGCCGGGCCCACCAGCCCGCCCGGCGCCGCCGCCCACGCACGAAAGGAACCGCACGCATGAACCCCCGCCAACCCCGCACCATGGTCCTGGACTTCGAGGAGTACGTCCGTACCCGGCATGCCGCTCTGCTGCGTAGCGCCCGGCGTCTGGTTGCCGACCCGTTTGACGCCCAGGACCTGCTCCAGATTGCGCTGGTACGAACGTACCTCCGCTGGGATGGCATAGCGGACAAACAGCTCGCGGATGCCTACCTGCGCCGTGTCATGATCAACACTCGCACCGAGTGGTGGCGGGCCCGGAGACTGGAAGAACTTCCCACCGAGCAGCTACCGGACACGAGCATTGAGGACCCCGCCGAGCAGCAGACCGACCGCCAGTTACTGATGGACCTCCTGAAGACACTGACACCCCAGCAGCGCAGCGTCGTCGTCCTGCGGCACTGGGAGCAGATGACGATCCAAGAGACGGCCGCCGCCCTCCGCATGGCGCCCGGAACAGTCAAAAGCACCCTGCACAGGGCGCTCGCCCGGCTCCGCCAGGAGCTGCACCGCCAGGACCTCGAGTCTGTCCGGCCGCTCCAAGGCGCGCAGCCGGCCGAATCCAGCGCCGCATGAGCCGACCAAGGCAAGCAGATTACTGAAGCAGGCTCTCGCGCCCGCCGAGCCGCTCCAGCAGACATCCGAACGGCGGCCACCCATGGAGCACACCCTGGTTGCTGCTACGTCGGCATGCAGGGCGGTCCACAGAGCGAAGAGACGCACCTTGAAGTGCGTCGGCCACGGCCGTAGCGCAGTTGCAGTCCCGTGGATGTCCTTAGCCCCCTCAGGTGCAGCAGCCCGATTACGTCAGTGCCACGGCCGGCCCGCCCTGTCGCGGACCGGACTCAGCGATCCCGCCTGCCAGCCCCTGGCCTGCGCTGCTGGCAGTCGCACAGGACCTTGTTGAGCCAGCCCGGCCGGGCGTGATCGGAGGAGGCGGCGCTCTGGCCCGCTATCGGTACGCAGGGCGCGCCCACGGGGACAGCAACTACCGCTACGCGCATGGCCCGTCCCTGAGCAGGCTGTCTACCGCTCTGATCAATGGCCGCGTTGCACATCCTGGACATGGCGGCGGTGTTGACCAAAGAGGACGCCTTCGTGTTGCCCTCTCGCTGCGCGCGTGCGTACCTTGTCGGGCCTGGTGCCGCGTCCACGGGGGAGGCTGGCGGACAAGAGGGGTGAGCTGCCCATGGCAGGACGTCCTGAGAGCCCACTCGATCCCAGTACGGGACCGGCGGCGCGGCTCGCTGCCGAATTACGCAAACTCCGGGCTGAGGCCGGCAGCCCGACCTACAGGGTGATGGCGCAGCGCACCGGGCAGGGAGCAAGCACCCTGTCGCAGGCAGCTGCAGGGGAACGGCTGCCGACCCTGCCGGTGGTGCTGGCATACGTGCGAGCCTGCAAGGGTGACCTGAGGGAATGGGAGGACCGGTGGCATGAGGCAGCCGCGGAAGAGGCTGCTGAGCCTCACACCTCAGACGAAGAAGCAGAACCTCCCTACCGGGGGCTGGCCCGCTTCGAGCCCGGCGACGCCGAGCTGTTCTTCGGCCGTGATGAGCTCACCGAACGCCTGCTTCAGCAGTCCCGTTCCCGCCGGTTCACTGCTGTGTTCGGGCCGTCGGGCAGCGGCAAGTCCTCCCTGCTGCGCGCCGGCCTCATCCCGCGCCTGCGCAGCGCGGAGGCGACCGGTCCGCAGCCGGCTGCGGTGCGCGTCCTCACTCCCGGGGAGCATCCCCTGCGCGTCCACGAGCAACGGCTGATAGCGAAGGACGCCGACGGTGAGACGTGGCTGATTGTCGACCAGTTCGAGGAGGTCTACACCCTCTGCACCGACCCGGCCGAACGCGACCAGTTCATCGACCGCCTCCTGGCCGCCACCGATCCTGCGAGCCGTCTGCGGGTCGTCATCGCCGTGCGGGCCGATTTCCTCGGCCGCTGCGCCGAACACCCAGCGCTGACCGCCGCCTTACAGGACGGCACCGTGCTGGCCGGCCCTATGAGCCGCGACGAATTACGCGAGACCATCACCAAGCCCGCCCAGGCCGCGGGAATGATCGTGGAACGCGCCCTGACCGCGCGCATCCTCAACGAGGTCGAAGACGAACCCGGCGCCCTGCCCCTGATGTCCCACGCCCTGCTGGAGACCTGGCGCCGCCGCAAAGGCCGCGCACTGACCACCCAGGCCTACGAAGCGGCCGGTGGCCTCCACGGTGCCATCGCCCGCACCGCCGAAAACGTTCACACCCAGCTGACGCCCTCGCAGGCTGATCTCGCACGCCGCATCCTGCTGCGCCTGATCACCCCGGGCGAGGGAACCCCCGACACCCGGCGGCCCGCTCCCCGCACCGAACTCGACTTCGGCGACCCCGACGACACCGCCCAGATCCTCGAACACCTCGCCCGCGCCCGCCTGCTCACCCTCGAGCACAACACCGTCGACCTGGCCCACGAAGCCTTGATTATTGCCTGGCCGAGGCTGCGGGCATGGATCAACGAAGCACGCGACCGCCTGCGCCTTCACCGTCAGCTCACCGAAGCCGCACGGGCCTGGGACGACCTCAACCGTGACCCGGGCGCGCTGTATCGCGGCACCCGGCTCACCGCCGCAGAGGACGCCTTCGCCACCCTCGACTCCGCGAACGACCTCACCACTCTCGAACGGGAGTTCCTCAACGCCAGCACCGCTGCTCACGACCGCGAAACCTTCGCGGCCGCCCGCGCGGCCCGTCGACTGCGTCAGTTCGCTGCCACCCTGTCCGTCCTTCTCGTTCTCGCTGTGCTCGCGGGTCTGGCCGCCTGGAACCAATACCAAATCAGTGAGCAGCGGCAACGCCAGGAACTCACCGCACACTCATCTGCGCGCTCAAGCCAGCTGGCCGCAGAGTCAACCGGCCTCCTCAAGACCAGTCCCGACCTGGCCTCGCTGCTGGCAGTCCAGGCCTACCGGACTAGCCCCACCAGCGAAGCCGTCAGCAGTCTCTTCACGGCTGCGGCCCTCCCGCTTGAACACCGGCTCACCAACGCCGGCACTGCGGTAACGCTGTCCTTCAGCGGGGATGGGCGCACGCTCGCCATCGGCGGTGACGACGGGAAAGTGAGGCTGTGGAGCACCACAAGGGGGAAACTCCAGACCTTCGTCCACCAAGCCGGCGGCATGGTCACTTCGGTGAAGTTCAGCCCTGACGGAAAGACGCTGGCCAGCGGCGGTGACGACGGGAGAGTGCGGCTGTGGAACATGGCCACAGGCGAGTCCCGGCTCCTTCCGGGGCACCTCGGAGCCGTGGACACGATCGCCTTCAGCCCGGATGGACAGACGTTGACCAGCGACGGCGATCGCACAGTGCGGCTGTGGAACCTGACCACCGGCAAGTCCAGGTCCGTAGCCACACCTCCGGGCACTGACATCCAGTCCGTGGCCTCCAGCCAGGATGGGCGGAGTCTGGCCAGCGGTGACCTCGCCGGGAGGGTGCGGCTGTGGCACGTCACCACCGGCAAGTCCCGTCTTCTCGATGGCCACATTGGATCCGTGGATTCGGTCGCCTTCAGCCCGGATGGACGGACGCTGGCCAGCGGCGGCGACACCGGGAGAGTGCGGCTGTGGAACCTGACCACCGGCAAGTCGACAACCTTTGGCACCGGTGCTCATGGCGTCGTGGCCGCCGAATTCAGTCATGACGGGCAGACCCTGGCCACCGGCGGCGGCGACGGCACGGTGCAGCTGTGGGACACGGCGAATAGTCAAGTTCGCGCGGAACTCGTTGGACATACCGACACCGTCACAGCACTGGCGTTCAGTCGGGATGGGCGGACACTGGCCACCGGCAGCAACGACGGCTCAGTACGACTGTGGGAGACGGCAGCAGGGAAACATCTCGCCTTCCGGCACGAAGTCGCCGGCGCGGTGCATCCGGTGGCGTTCAGCCGCGATGGGCGGACGCTGGCCAGCGGCGACGACAATGCCGTACGACTGTGGGACGTGGCCACCGGCGGGTCCCGCCTCCTGGGCCGGCACACCGCAGGTGTGTCGGCAGTCGCATTCAGTCCCGATCGCCACACGCTGGCGAGCGGCTACGATGACGGATCAGTGAGGCTGTGGGACGTCTTCACCAAGAGATTCAGAACCCTCACGATCCGCCATCCCAGCACGATGGACACGGTTGCATTCAGCCCCGACGGGCGGATGCTGGCCACCGGCGGGGAAGACAGGATGATACGGCTGTGGGACCTGACAACTGGCAGATACAGAATCCTCGCCGGGAACCTCGGCCCCGTGCCGTCGCTTGTCTTCAGTCCGGATGGGCGGATGATAGCCAGCGGCGACATCGACGGGGCGATACAGCTGTGGGATGTGGCCACCGGTACATCCCGGTCCGTGAGCGTCGGTGACCTCAACAGCGGCATTCAGTCCGTCGACTTCAGCCCGGACGGGCGGACGATAGCCAGCGGCGGCGATGACGGGAGGGTACGACTGTGGAACATGACCACCCGCAAGTCCCGCCTCCTTCCAGGACATGCAAGCTCCGTAGGGACGGTCGCATTCAGTCCTGACGGGCGCACGCTGGCCAGCGGCGGCGACGATGCTCAGGTCGTGCTCTGGAATACGGCCACAGGGAATGCACGCACCACCTTCACCAGGAACAGTGACGCCATCCAGTCATTGGCTTGGAGCCCCGACGGCCGCTCCCTCGCTTGGGGAGCTGCCGATCAGACAGTGCAGTTGTGGAATGTGTCTCTGCCGGACCCGACTCGCTCGATCAGAAAGATCTGCCAAGCTCTCCACAGAGACCTCACCTATGGTGAACGCGCACTCTATCTGCCCAATGGACCTGCCAGCCCGCCTTGCTCCCAGTGATCGGGAGTCGGACTTCGGTACCAACCGGTCCCTCAACTTCGGGCATGCCGGGCCCCGACCGCCGTGGCGGTGAGCCAGTCGGCGGCTTCGGCGTCGGTCATCAGCAGCACCTGAGCGGGGTGGGCGTCGCCGTCCTGGACGACGTGGACGCGGCCCGGGAACGGGCTGCTCTAGGGAGCGGGGTCGACTATCGGGGCCAGCCCCTGCCACATGCCGGCGCTGACCCGGGCGAGGATGACGGTGGAGAACTGCTCGCGGGCACCGGGGATGAGGCGACCGCCGACGGTGGCGGGTCCGTCGTAGATAACGTGGATGCGGGCCGCGCGCCCCTCGTACAGAACGGCCTCGAGGGCGGCGATGGCCGGGGACCGCTTCGGGTCGTCCTGCTGCCGGAACCGCCACGGAGCAGCTGCTGAACGCTTTGGGCGACAAGGAGAACACCGCGCACCGGGAGGTCGCCGTGGAGGCGTCCGGCCGGGCCATTAACGCGGCCACCGCGCCACGGGTGTCCTGGCGGGCGCGTGGCGGGCCGTTGGAGCGGGCTGAGTTGTCCCTTCACAACCGGCGGGCCCGACGAGGGTCCCGCAAGCGGCTGCGGGCCCTCGATGCGTCAGTGGCGGGTCTCCCACCACAGGACGATCAGGGTCATGGCGCCGCTGCCGAGCTCGTGCGCCGCTCCCTGCATGAACTCGCCCGTGAGATTCTGCCCTCGTCGGCCGAGCCAGGACTGGACTGGCATACACGCCATCCTGGACATGGTCATCCACGCCTTCGACTGAGCCAGGCGGTCAGGGAGTGCCGCCGGTCCAGTCGAAACGGGCCGGGTCGCCGGGGCGCGGTGCGTACATCGGACGGCAGCCAGCGCCGAACTGGCCCAGCTCGGTGGAGAGCGCGCGCTGTGGACTTTCACGAACGGACCCGGGATCAGCGCCTCTGGGATCTATACCACATGGCGAATAGAATTTAGATCAACGCAATGATACCTACGCCTATCCAGGCCCTGGTGAAGCCGGTAGCAGCAGCAGTGACCCCTATGATCAGGCCGATCACCAGCAGCATCGTTGCGAATTGGAAGTAGCGGCGGATCGCCGCTTTCTGCCTTATGTTCGGTTCAAGTCCTGGCATGTGCGCCCTCGCCGGTGATCAGCCGGGGCGCTGGGCTTACTCCCTACGCCCCGGCCATGGTCATCCCGAGATTGCGTTACTAGTGATTGTTCCTGCTGCCCATCCGGCGGCGAAACACTCGAGGGATGCGCCTTCGGATGCGCCCGGCCGAACCGGTGAACCCGACACCTCGCAAACCCGCCCTGACCAGCTAGTCAGCACCTCCCGCACAGCAGGGGAAGCTCAACGCAGCATCCCGCTGAATAGTCCGCTGTCGCCCGCCGCGGTCGGGTGACCGGATGCGTGGTGCATTCGGACCGCGGGGGTCGCCCCCATCGCTATGGGCGCGCGTCGCCAGTAATCAATCCAGCAATGCTTCTCGCCTGCTGGGGCAGCACGGGCGGACCGTGCTGCCCCAGCGGCATTGGGTAAGGAAAGGTCACCGGCGACGGGCTCGTGTTACGCCGATACCTGCTCCTACTACGAGCAAAGCAGGCAGTGGGGCCAGCCATGCTTCCTTGGGTGCAGATCCACTTATGGTCATGACGACGCCGATCAGCACATAGACGGCCAGGAATGCGGCAACCAGATTGCCCCACGGATGACCGCGCGTACTGTTTTCGGCGGCCTCGATCTTGCGGCCGATTCCCACGGTGACCTCCTGTTCGTGGTCTTGCTTACGTTGAGCTTCGGTGTGCGGACGTCAGGAAAGCCATGCCTCCACGCCCTTACTTGTGTTATAGCCCGCGGCAAAACACCCGACAGTCGAGAGGAAGCCGCTCTCCGGCCCAGTCGCCGCCTCGCAGACGGCACCTACCACGTAACCCGCAGCGAGACTCGCAGCGGCGCGTGCAGCCCCCGTGACATTGCCAGAGAACAGATCCTGCCCGATGCTCCAGAATTCTTTGGCGTTCTCGGCCCAGCCGACGAACTTGTCGAGATCCGGAAGGGAGAAGGCCCCTGTGGGATCTGTTCGGTTGACAGGGTCCCCTTGGGCATAGAGGTACGCATTTCCTTCTTTGCCGCTGGGGTCGGGTTGGGTGAAGCGGCCGAGGGCGGGGTCGTAGTAGCGGGCGCCCATCTTGTACAGCCCGGACGGGTCGAGGTAGGCGCTGGTGTAGCGAAAGGGTTGCTGGGTCCCGGTGTTGGTGCGCTGTTCGCCGTAGGGACCGTAGGTGTAGGTGGCGGTGCGCTTGCCCGTGGTGTCGACCATGCCTATGACCGAGTTCTGGGCGTCTGTGAGGTAGTACTGGCTGCTGCCCCCGCTCCTCATGGCCACCAGGGTGCCCGACGGTTCGCGGACGAAACCGGTGGCGGCGCCGGAGGCGCTCTGGCCGGTGAGGCCGACCGCGGCGTTGGTGAAGGTGGTGCTGTCGCGGGTCAGGCGCTGGGTGTTGTCCACGCCGGCGTAGGTCTGGTTGGTGGTGGCGCCAGACTGGGTGTAGGCGGCGAGCTGGGTGAACGGGGTCCAGTTCTCGCTGGTGCGGGTGCCGGTGGGGCCGGCGGCGGAGGTCTCGTTTCCGGCGCCGTCGTAGCCGAAGCCGGAGTCGGAGTCGTAGGCGGTCAGTTCACCGGCGTCGTTGTAGGTGTAAGTGTGCTGGGCCTTGTCACAGGCCGGGAGTGACGTGCCGGTGGAGCTTCCCGTGCGGTTGCCCGCCTTGTCGTAGCAGTAGGCCCAACCTGCTGTCGTAGAGCCGCTCTTGGTCTCCACCGCCTTGGTGAGCCGGCCGACGGTGTCGTAGGTGTATGTGGTCGCGGCGCCGTCGGCGGTTCGCTTGTGGATCTTGTCCGTGTCCTTGCCGGACAGCGAGTAGTCGTAGGAGATCGACGACAGCGTTGTCGTACCGGACTTCACCTCGACCTTGGTGGGTCGGCTGGAGTCGTCCGGGGTGACGGTCTGGGTCGTGCCGCCGGGGAAGGTGGTCTTGGTGCGCTTGCCGTCGTTGTTGTAGTCGAACGTCGTCTTCGCGCCGCCCGGTTCGGTCACCGAGGTCAGTTCGTTGGCGTCGTCGTAGCCGTAGGTGACGGTGCCGGCGGAGTCGGTGGCGGTGGCGACGTTGCCGGATGGGTCGTAGGTGATCGACGTCGTGCCGGTGCCGGGCAGGGTGCGGATGCGTTCGCGGTTCTGCTCGTCGTAGGTGAACGTCGACGTGCCCGCCGGGGTGGTGCGGGTCTTGAGGTTGCCGTCCGCGTCGTAGGTGAAGGCGGCTGTGGTGCTGCCGGCGGTCTGGGTCTTGACGCGGTCGCGGTTGTCGTAGGTGTAGGTGGTGGTGATGCCGCGGCCGTCGGTGACGGTCTTCTGCCGGCCCAGGTCGTCGTAGGTGTAGGTGACGGGCTTGAGCGGGCCGGGCGGGGTGACCTTGGTCAGGTTGCCCTCGGAGTCGTAGGTGTAGCTGGTCTTCTTCTCACGGGGGTCGGTGGCGGTGCAGCGCTGGCCGGGCAGGCCGCCGCAGTCCATCGTCCCGGTCTTCGGGTTGTAGGTGTAGGTCCACTTCGCGGCGGTGCCGCCGGTGGTGGTGTCGGTGGAGGTGAGCAGGTTGCCGGAGTCGTCATAGCCGTTGGTGGTCTTGTCCGCCGAGGCCGAGGTGAGCGTGTCGGGGAAGTAGCCGCTGCCCTTCTTCACCCACGACGCCGTGGCCTGCGCGCCGGTGGGGATGGTCACGCTCTTGGGATTGAGGGCGTCGTCGTAGGTGAACTTGGTGACGTTGCCGTCCTCCGGGCTGGCGCCCATGGCGTCGGTGGCGGTGGCGATGTCGTTGTCCGGGCCCCAGGACTTGGAGCGGGTGTGGCCCAGGGGGTCTTCGGTCTTCTTGGTGCGCCAGTAGCCGTCGACGGTCTTGAGGGTGTTCTTGCCGCGCGGGTCGGTGATCCGCACGACGCCTTCCTGGTCGGTGTTCTCCTGGCCGAGAATCCACCGGAAGGCGGTGGTGTTCCCGGCGCCGGTCGCGTTGTCGACCACGCGGGTGAGGGAGGCGACGCGCAGGCTGTCCCAGGTGAAGGTGGTCTGCCGGCCCTCGGGCGTGGTGATCTTCGTCAGGCGGTTGGAAGTGTCGTAGTCGAAGACGGTGGTCTTGCCGTCGGTGTCGGTGAACGTCTTGATCAGGTCACCGGTGTAGGTGTAGCCAACGGAGCGGCCGGTGTTGTCGGTGGCCTTGGTGATGTGGCTGCCGTCGTTGGTGAGCGTCAGCGTCCGGCCCGATGCCGCGGTGATCTTGGATGTGAAGGCGCCGGAGTAGGTGATCGTGGTGGCGTTGCCGTTCTTGTCCTCCACCTTCGACACCCGCGCGTCCCCGGTCGTCCCGGAGCGGGTGAAGGTCGTCTTCTCGCCCGTGCGGCGGCTGGTGAGGGTGAAGGACTTCTTGTCGGCCGCCTCGGTGAGGTCCTGCTTGTAGCCCTTGGCCGGGGTGAAGCCGTCCCCGTCCCGGGCGAAGACGGCGGCCGTTCCGGTGGGGCCCTCGACGATGACCGCGTTCGGGGTCGCCTCGTAGATGCGGTAGTCGGCGCCGGTGGTGGCGTTCCAGCCCACCTGGTTGAGGCTGTTGAAGGTGTTGCCCCACGCCAGGCCGGGCCCGGCGTCGGCGATGTCGAACCCGTCGACGGTGACCAGCAGGTTGCCGTTGCCGTAGTTGACTTGCGCACTCACGGCGTCGGACAGCTGGGCGGTGTAGAACTCCGACCACGGCACCTGCCCCACACCCAGCGCGGTGACGCCCGGGTCGGCCGCGACGGTCTTCACCGGCTCACCCGGCTTGCCGGTGGTCCTGACCGGTGTGCTGGCCGGCGGTTCGGTGACGCCCAGCGGTGTCGGGCCGGTCTTCGCCGCAGTGGCCGCCGCCAAGGTACGTGCTTGTGCACCCGGCTGTGCGATCGCCGGGAGGGCGGCCGTGATCATGGCGGTCGAGGTGGCCACGACCACGACCGACAACGGCAGCCATCGTCTACGCCGGGGTAACGCGGGCATGCGAACATTCACGAGGATCTCTCCAATGCTCGAGACAGCGGATGTGAGCAGGTCCGAACAGGGGTGGCACCCGGGCAAGGGGTGCCACCCCGCCCTGCGTGTGGAGCAGTCGGCCGGCGACCGGTGGCAAGTACGGCCGGGCCGATCCGGAACAGCGTTTGATGCCGCGTCAGCAGCGTTGCGAGGAACGGGCCGTGTACGGTCCCGCCTCGTTCGGGAGGGTCAGCGTCCCCTCACCCGACGTGCACTCACCAGTAGTGTCGGCGGCATTTCCCCAGAACTCCTGCGCGTGCGTGCCGAACTCGAGCCTCTGGCCCACTAGGAAGTTGCGCTTGTACGACCAGACGCCGACCTTCACATCGAAGTTGATGTTCTTGTCCAGGAACGACTTCCACACCCACAGGTAGCCGTAGTTCTTGTTGCAGTTGGGCGAGTAGAACTGCTTGACCGAGGCGATCGTGTCCGGGCCCCGGTATATGTAGGACGTTGTGCCGATCTGATAGGCGTCGGAGCACACACCGGCCGCCTGCGCCGCCGAACTCGCGGGATTGCCCGCCTCCGTGCCGGCCGTACCAGTCTGGGTGTTCGGGGTGCTCGGCGCCGGCCCCGTGCCTGCCGACGCCACCCCTGTACCCAGCAGCGATAACGCAGCCCCGGTCACCATCGCCACGACCGTCATACGCGCACGTCTCACGTGCGTCCCCCTCTGCGAAGAAAGCGCAGCCCCCATGGATCCGACACGAGCAACCCAGGAGGCTCACGCGGAACAAAGACGCACCCAGTGGTGCGCCTTCACATCCTCACCACGCCCTGACGGGGAGCGGCACGTTCCATGAATCAAACACGGACCGCTACGACCGACACAGCGAGTAATGAAACATATTTTCGAGACTTCCGCCTTCGTTGTCGAGGCTAAGCAGCCGAAGTCAAGAACCGATCAAAGGGCAGCTGGCGGACGACCCCCCACGTTCGATAGCCGCCTCTGGTCATGTGACATCCCAGACAGGCATGCACGCCACAAACTCGGGCACCCGAAAGGGCTTACCTCAAGGCACGGAGCGTGGCCGCCCTGTTGCCACTGCCCCGGCGCCGAGACTCACCTGCTTCCCGCCTGCCCCTGACGGGCACTCGAACGGGCGCATCGAACCGAACCCTGATGGCGCTCTTTGAAATCTGGCTCTGTCCGCAGTTCCGTGAATCCCCATGTCAGCGGTGTGAGCGAGGGATCGTTCGGCAGAGTATGTCCTGGCATGGCGAACAAGACGGTCGAGGCTGTGCTGTTTCCCGGGATCGATGTGCGAGTGGAGCGCGTCAGCGACTCCTCCGACGTCCTCGTGGTGGAGGCCGTGTCCACCGCTCGCCCGGGCCGGTGCCCGGACTGCCGGAAACAGGCGAGACGCATACACAGTTAATACCAGCGCGCCCTGGACGAAAGGCCATTGGCATCTCGCCGGGTCATAGTCCGGCTGCGGGTCCGCCGGTACTTCTGTGACCGGAAAAGCTGTTCCCGCAAGACGTTCGTCGAGCAGGTGCCAGGGCTTTCTGAGCGGCACCGCCGCTCCAGCACCGGGCTGACAGGCTGGCTGCGGTCGATCGCGCTCGAGCTCGGCGGCCGTCCGGCCGCACGATTGTGCCGCCGCCCGCGGATGGCTGCGGGCCGTACCCGGCTGCTCAGGCTGCTGGTAGCGCCGACGGTGCCGGACCGTGCGCCGCGGGTACTGGGGGTGGACGAGTTCGCCTTCCGCAAGGGCTGCACCTACGGCACCGTGCTGGTCGACGTCGAGGCCGGCCGGGCCGTGGACGTGCTGCCCGACCGCACCTCGGAGACGTTCGCAGCCTGGCTCACCGAACATCCCGGCGCCGAGATCATCCGCCGGGACCGGGCCACCGCCTACACCAAGGCAGTCAAGGAGGCCGCTCCTCATGCCCTGGAAGTCGCCGACCGCTGGCACCTGCTGCAGAACCTGTCCTCCGCAGTGGAGAAGACTTGCCACCAGCACCGCGACTGCCTGCGCAAACGTGCCGAGGAGGAGACGATGACCGAGGTGCCGGAGCTGCCCCAGATGCAGTTACCGCCCGCGGAACTGCCCCGCACCCAGACCATCGAACGCACCCGCCACCGCTACGAGGACATCCACCGCCTGCTGGAGAAACGCTGGACGATCAGCGCCATCGCCCGCCGCCTCGGCCTCGACCGCAAGACCGTGCGCCGCTTCCGCGACACCGACCTCGACGAACTACTGGCCTCCGCCCGCGAGCGCCGCCCAACGGCGTCCTGGAGCCGTTCAAGGCATACCTCAACACCCGCTTCACCGAAGCCAAGGGCCAGGTCAGCGGCACCCGACTGTTCCTGGAGATCCAGGCCCGCGGCTAACGAGGCAGCCGCCAGGTCGTTCGCAAACACCTCGCCGCCCTCCGCGCGGGCACCGCCGAACCGGTCCCAGCCGGCATCCCGAGCCCCGCAAGATCACCTCGTGGATCATGCAGCCCAGAGAAACACTCACCGAAAGCCAGGACAAGCGACTCCTTCAAGTCCGGCTCGCCTGCCCGGACATCACCCGGGCCTGCGATCTCGCTCGGGCGTTCGCCGACCTGGTCCGTCACCAGCGCGGATACCTGTTGCTGGAGTGGATCCGGCAGGCCGAGCAGGACGCACCGAAGCCCATGAAGGGCTTCGCCGGCTTCCTCCGCCAGGACCTCGACGCCGTCACCGCCGGACTCACCCTCCGGTGGAGTTCCGGTGTGGTCGAAGGACACGTGAACCGCGTGAAAACACTCAAACGAGCCATGTACGGCCGGGCCTCGTTCGAACTCCTCCGCACTCGCATCCTCACTCAGCCATCGATGCCCCTTCAGTAGGCCTCTGGTGGTGAGGAAGGTTGAGCTGTTCATGCAGGAGAGCCGCAGCCTGGAGGTCATTGGTGACCATCACCTGAGCCAACCTGCCCGCGACTGCGATCACGTTGCCCTAGGCTGGAGCGTCTAGGTAGACCTCGTCCGGGGCACCGCGCCCCACTTCTTCCTGCACGGTCGAGTAGACCTCGCCCAGCTCCTTCATGAGCGCGACTTCCTCCTCGGTCCGCAGGCTCTTGCCCAGCCACGGCGCGGGATCGTCTGCGTTGCAGAAGTCGTCGAACAGTACGGTGACCACGTAGTCCAGGCCCTCGAACTCCTCTGGCCGCAGCCAGACATCGCGCTGCCACGACGGACTCGCAAGGGCGAGAACCGCTGGCACAACATGAAGTCGGAAGACCGGGACCTCAATGCCGTGATCCGTCACGAGGCGAGCCTACTGACAGGGCGGGGGACACAACCCACTGACCAGTGCGCTGTTCACGGAACTGCGGACAGAGCCCTGGAATCGGCCATGGCTGCTCGTCGCTCCACTCGCTTCGCCCCTCAACCGAGTGGGGAGCGAAGACGAGCGCCTTGCAGGTGAAGGCCGGGCTCGCACGCTCGTTGGGTGTGCGGGCCGCACCGAACCGTCGTGGTCTGCTCAGGCTCCCCGGTCCGGGGCGACGGCGCGGCTTACGCAGTCTCGGAGCAGGGTGCGCCGGTGGTCGTGCACGCTCGTGGGCTCCTGGGCGGAGGCAGCGTAGACGTTGCTCACCGGGGACCAAGCCATGGACATGGCGATGACCATGGCCATTACGTCGAAGGGGTCTCCCTGCCTGATGCGTCCGGCGGCCTGGGCCTCTGCGATGGCGCGGAGTTTGTGGTCGTCGTAGCGGTCGTGGTCCGCCACGAGATAGCCGGTCGGGCGGCGCTCCAAGCGTGCCCAGGTCGCGAGCCGGATCAGATCGGGGCGGCTGAGGTACTCGTCGTAGAGGCGCACCGCCCAGTCGGCGAGGTCTTCGGCGTCGATGGGGACGACGTTGGTGATCCGCTCCAGTGAGGCGAAGAAGATCGCGTCGAAGAGCTGTTCCTTGTTGCCGAAGTAGCCATAAAGCTGCGCCTTGTTGGTGCGTGCGGCGGCGATGATTCGCTCAATGCGTGCGCCTGCGATGCCGTACCGGGCGAACTCCTCGGTGGCGGCGTCGACGATGCGCTGGTACGTCGCGGCTCCGCGGCTGCTGGATGGCTGGTCAGGCATACTCCGCACCCTAACAGACAGACTCGTCTGTTTGCTTATCGGCTGGCATGCACCTACTCTCAAATAGACCGAACAGTCTGTCTTAGGAGTCAGAGATGCGTCCCACGACCGGATGGCAGGCGGACAGCGCGACACGGACTTTGCGCCGCGCGACGCTGGAGCGCCGGGACCTGCGCCCGGACGACATCGCAGTACGTGTCGAGTACTGCGGCGTCTGCCACACAGACCTCCACGCACTGCAGGCGCACGAGAGCGACGCCAACGGCGTGCTCGTACCCGGACATGAGTTCACAGGCGTGGTAACCGAGGTCGGCAGCGCGGCTCCCAACTTCTCCCCGGGCGACCCCGTGGCCGTCGGCAACATCGTCGACTCGTGCGGCATGTGCCGCATGTGCCTGGCCGGCCAGGAGAACTTCTGCCGTGAGTTCCCGACGCTGACCTACGGTGGAGCCGACCGGCAGGACGGGTCGACGACGCTGGGCGGGTACTCCCGCGAGTACGTCGTGAGCAATCGGTTCGCCTACCGTCTCCCCGCGGCCCTCGACGCGGCCGCTGCAGCCCCCCTGCTCTGCGCCGGCGTCACCGTCTGGGAACCGCTGCAAGCGCTCGGAGTGGGGCCAGGCAGTACGGTCGCCGTGGCCGGGCTGGGCGGCCTGGGACACCTCGCGGTCAAGATGGCGACCGGACTCGGCGCCACGACCTCCGTCATCAGCCGGACCCCGGACAAGGCTGACGAAGCGCGCAGCCTGGGTGCGCAGGGATTCGTCGTGTCCACCGACCCCGAACAGATGGAAGCGGTCCGCGACCAGTTCGACGTGGTCATCGACACCATCTCCGCCCCCCACGACCTGGCTCCGTACCTGCGTGTGGTCGCCATGGACGGCACCCTCAGCCACCTCGGCCACCTCGAACCGGTCACCGTGGAAACCGTGGACCTGCTCATCGGCCGCAAGAAGCTCAGCTCCGCCGGCAGCGGCGGCCGCCCGTCCACAGCCGCCATGCTGCGCTTCTGCGCCGAACACGGCATCACCGCCGACATCGAACTGCTGCCGTCGTCCCAGGTGAACACCGCTCTCGAACGCCTGGAGCGCAACGACGTCCGCTACCGCTTCGTGCTGGACATGTCCGACCTGGACTGACCGGCACCGGGGCTTGTCCCACAGCAGGCCCGGCGACGACCACGAGGGCCGCCCGGACGCAGGTCAGGTGCCGCATGGGTGGGGAGATCCATCGAGCAGGTCCGGGGCATCCCCGAGCAGGGAGTGGTCGTTTTCAACGAGCGCCATCAGTATCGGTGAGAAGTGCCACTCCTGCTGGTACGTGGCGTAGAGCGGGGTGGGCGCGCTGGCCCCCGCGAGGAAGAAGACCACCACCGAGGCCTGAAGGCTGAACGCCGACCAGGGATCCAACCGCCGGTGCGGCGGAACCGCCCGGCCCTCCACTGTCGTCATCAGGACTCCTGCTCTACGGAACACGTGAACGCGATCGTCGAATGAATGGGGTCGGAGGAGAGCCGACGACCCAGTACCGTGCCGCCTGCCGCGCTTGGTCCGGAAGCGTCGGTGCCGCGACGGCCGACGCTGAGATAGCCGCGGCCGGGACCGCGCGCCAACCGTCCGGCCCTCTTCCGTCGTCACGGGACCGCTGTGCGCGGGACGCGTGGATGCGGTCCTCCATGTACGTGGAAGAGCGGGAGCGGGCGGTGGCCCGCGGACTCGGGGCGTGCGTTCTCAGTCCAGGAGCGTGCGGGCCGCGATGGCCGAGGCGCTGATGGCTGCCGGGAAGCCGGCGTAGAACGCGATGTGGGTGATGATCGCCGCGAGTTCGGCCTGGGTCACTCCGTTGTCCACGGCCCGCCGCAGTTGCGCGGGCAGTTCCTCGGCGCGGTAAAGCGCCACGACCGCGGCGACGGTGGCGATGCTGCGGTCCCGGGGACTGAGCGCGGGATCCGCCCACACCTGGCTGTACAGGGGGTCCTCCACCAGCTCAGTCAGGGCCGGGGTGAAGGCGCGGGCCATTTCACGCGGCGACGCAGGAGTGGAATGCACGGCGGGCTGCGTGGTCACTGTGCGCTCCCTGCGTGGGCGTGGCGGGCGATGCTTGCGGCGAACAGCGGGGTTTCCCGCCGGTTGTGGTCACCGGAGGCGGCCTGCCGTGCGGCGGCTGCTTCCTCGAAGGTGCCGCCGGTCTTCTCGAGGAAGCCCATGAACTCCTGGGTGGGGTGGCTGGTGACCTGGTTGGTGTAGGTGACGGTGCCGTCGCCGTTGTCCTTGGCCGACAGGTCCCAGATCACCTGGACCGTCGTCCAGCCGTGCGGGGTGAGCACATCGGAGGTGGACACCATGTGGCAGTGGTGCTTCTCGGCGATCTCGGCGACGTAGTGCTGGATCACCAGTCCGGTGCCGATCATCTCCACGTTGATCGACATCGGCCTGCCGTCGTCGGTCGTGGTGTAACCCGCCGCCTTGTGGTCGGGCGGCGCGCAGCGCTGGTACTCCTTGTCGGGCAGGTTCAGCAACCAGTCGGCGATGTCGATCGCGTCCCAGGGCGCGTCGAGCGGCGCGTGCTCCGTCGAGTTGGACAGCACCAGATCGGACAGGACCTTCTTCGGATCACTCATTGATCGCTCCTTCAGTGAGGGCCATGGCGGGAACCGAGCCGACTTCCGTAGGGGTAGGCCGACCGGACACTGCCGGTTCGAACAGCACCGAGATCACCGACGCGCGGCGTCGGTTCGGTTTCCTCGGATGCCGCAACCCTAGAACCGGTGCACCGGTGGCGCTTGTCCGTCAGCGCACCGCCTATGTCACCGCGACGCACTGCGTACGGTGCCTCCGAAGATGTGGGTCATGAGCCTGCCGGTCAGGGCGGATGCGGGACGGATGTGCCGACGGTTGCACCCGGCCTTGAGAAGACTGTCGAACGCTTCGCTACGCTCTGGCTGCGAGCGTGGCGCCGAGCGCGGCCAGAGCTGCGGCGGCCAGGGTGGTCGGGGTCCAGCCGATGTGTGCGAACAGCAGCGCTCCTGCCGCGGAACCGACGGACCCGGCTGCGAAGTAGGTCGTCATGTAGAGGGTGTTGAGACGGGCGCGCGCTTCGGGACGCTGCTGGAGGGCGTGCGTTTGATTGGCGACGTTGCTCACATGCACCGGAGTCCAGCAGCAGTGCCCCCGCACGCGGCCATCAGCGCCTTCAGTACCTGACGCTGTCGGGGATCTTGGCTTCCGCTCTGTACGTGCATCGCGCGTAGTGGGAAGTTGGAGAGTCGGCGCCGGTTGGGCTGGTCCTCAGCCTGAGGTGTTTTCACTCGCCCTAGGGAGGGTCGACCGTGGCCTCCGATCACGACATGCTGTGGCGTCGCTGCGTGCACCTGGGACGCCGATGGCACGACCGAGGTCGCTGTCGCCCGGCAGGGGTCGGTGGGCGTGCATGTCGGTGCGCAGGATGTTCGCCAGGACAAGGGCGTCGCCGGGGTCGGACTTCTTGCGCGAGACGGAGTGGCGGTCGCGGTAGCGGGCGGCCGACATCGGGTTGATCGCGAACACCTTCCGCGTCCCGGTCCGCAGCACGGCAACGAGCAGGCCGCGGGATGTCTCGATCGCCACGGGGATCGGGTTCTCCTCGGTGTTGCCGTACTCGGCAAGCAGCTCCAACAGGACCTTGTAGCCGGCCGCGTCGTCGGTGATGTGCCGCTTGGCCACTAACGTGCCGGTGTCGTCGACCAAGGCGACATCGTGGGTGCGTTCCGCCCAGTCGATTCCGCAGTAGATCAAAGTGTTCCCTCCCCTATGTGCCGGGTGTTTGCGCTGGTCACGAGCGCATGCGGGCCACGCGAGCGACCTAATCCCAGGCCTCGACCGCAGCAGGGTCGGGCCGACACCTCACTAGCCGTTCGTGGCACCAGCGCACCCCGCGGGCCCCGGTCTGCGCGGGAGCTCGAACGGCTCGGGCGGTACCAAGGGGTCACCGTGTGGCGGGCTCGCACCACCAACACCAACGAGTGATCAAGGGGCGGGTGTTGACGTTCGGCGGCGCCGGGCGGCATCAGGTCTCAGCCCGGGTCTCTCAGACCGTGCAGGCTTCAGATGTCCGTCCGGCGCCAGCGGGCGCCAACACCCCTACCGTGTGGTGGCGGCCACAAAGACGCCGAACAGCGCTCGCTCTGGGTCGAGGCATCGTGGCCGGGGACCTCAGTAGGCGTCCGCCCGGCGTCCACGCAACCGCCACCACACCGCGCACTGGGACCGCGCGCCGCTCTATGCGGAGGTCTCAGCAGACCCGGTTCGCCGGAGGCGTCGCAGCCCAGTAGTCGAACATCCCGAGGAACCCCTGCTCCATCGGGACGCCCTTAACTACGGATTAGGTTCGCCGGGTTGTTCAGTGCCCTCATCCGAAGCGAGAAGGGCATGGAAATCGTTCACCGCACTCCCGGCAGGCAGCCCAGTCCATGCCCGCACAACGACGGTCGGCTCCGGGCGTTCGGCAACGCCCGGAGCCGACCGTGCAGGTCTCTCTGTGGTCAGCCGCGGGTGGCGGCCCGGGCAACCGCTTCGGCGAGGACCGCGGCCACCTCGTCCGGGTGGGACAGGTGGGGCGAGTGCCCGGAGGGGACACGAGCTCTGTGGTCGCAGTGTGCGGCCCACTGCTCCTGGACTGCGGGCGGCAACGCCGGGTCCTCGGTGGCGACGACGTACGTCAGGGGTACCTCCGTCGGCGCGGCGGCCAGCTTCTCCGTGAAGGCGCGCGTGCCCTGCCAGTTGAGACGCCGGACCGCCTCGGCGGTCAGGGCGGGGTCGACACCGCTGAAGATCGACTGCTCGGCGTCCCCTGCCTTGACGGCGCGTCCGTCGGGCGAGTGGATCCAGGTGGGCGGGTAGTCTCCGCCCATCCACTCCATCATCGAGGTGCCGGGTTCGAGTGCGAACGCGGCCAGGTAGACCAGTTCGGCGACCCGTTCCGCCTCGGCGGCGGCCCAGGTGGCGGGCACCCCGCCGTAGGAGTGGGCGGCCAGCACCACGGGGCCACCCACCGCGTCGATCGCGTCCCGGACGGCCGCGACGTCCTCGGTCAGTCCTTCGGTGGCGGCACTGTCGGGGTTGCTGCTCGGCAGTTGCACGGCTCGGGATTCGATGCCACGGGCGGTGAGCCGCTCGCGCAGCGGCTCGAAGATCCACGGGGTGTGCATCGCCCCGTGCACCAGCACAACGGTGGGGTTCATGTGGAGCATCCTGGGGTGCGGGTCAGGCAGTCATGGCGTCGCGGACCAGGGCGGTGTCGACGAACTGTTCGAAGCGGACGATGAGTCCGCCGCGGACGACGAAGTGGTGGGCGACGCGGACGTCGATCGGCTTGCCGGTGGCCTTGTTCGTCGCGGTGTAGCGGGCCAGGACGACGACGTTCTCGCCGTCGACGACGTAGGTGTCGTCGTGGGCGGTCCAGCCGTCCCAGTCCTTGCCGAGCTGTTCCATCACGTTCGACGTCACGCCATCGGGGGTGCGGTAGGTGCCGGCGAGCGGGAAGCCCGCCATCTCCGTCCACTCCACGTCCGGGGCGAGGGTGGCCCGCAGCGCCTCCAGGTCGCCGGCCGCGGAGGCCAAGTACTGACGGCGTACGACGTCGGCGGGAGCGGTGGAGGTCGCGAAGTCGTCGCTTCGGTGCGGCATCGGGCTCAGCCCCACTTCATCTCGCCCTTGGCGACCTTCGCACCGATCTGGGCGGCGATCAGCATGCCGTGGTCGGGGTAGCGGGCGACGAGCGCCTCGGTCAGCGCAGCGCCGTCGGCCGCCTTGCCCAGCTCCTCCTCGAAGGCGAGCAAATAGTCGCGGGTGGCGGTGATGGCGGAGGCGTCGGCGGGCGCGCCGGGCAGGCGGTGGCCGGGCACGACCAGCTCCGGGTTCAGGGCGGCCATCTCGTCCAGCAGGTTGATCCAGGCGGCTCGGTCGCCGGGGGTGGGAGTGTCGGCGACCCAGACGTGCTCCCGCTGGAAGAGCAGGACACCGCCGAGGAGGGCGCGGTGCTCGGCCTGCCACAGGTAATGGCGGTCGGGCGGTCCGGCGGGGCCGCCCTTGAGCTCGAAGCGGTGGCCTTCGAGGGTGAGGTCGCCGGTCAGGGGCTCAAGGTCGACCAGTCGGGTGGGGAGGTTCGGGCCCAAGGCCTCCCACGCCTTGAGCTTGCCCGCGTAGGAGTGCTGGATGTGCTCGATGACGATCGGGGTGGCGACGAACTTCGCCTCCGGGAAGGCGTCGGCGATGACCTCGGCGCCGAAGTAGAAGTCGGGGTCGCCGTGGCTGACGAAGACCGTGGTCAGCTTCTTGCCGGAGTCGAGGATCTCGGCGGCCAGGCGGTGGCCGTCGGCCCGGGTGAACGCGGCGTCCACCAGCAGGGCGTCCGTCTCACCGGTGACCAGGGTGGCGGTCTTGTTCTTGCTGCCGGCGGGAAAGTCCAGGTCGAGGATCGTGAAGGACAACGTGCTCAACTTTGGCTCCTTGCAAGGGGTGACGGGACGGGCCGCACCGAGAATTCGGCGCCGGTCAGCTCGGTGATTCACGCGTTCGCATCAGGCGCTTCTCCGTGCACATCTCCAAAACCCTTGCCATGCGGATTGAGAGTTCTGCACTCGGAGCCGTGTCATCAGGTAAGCATCGTGATCGCGTTCAACCCTTTCCCCGACGGAACGCGTCGGCAAGGTAGAAGGGAGACGCGCCATGGTCAAACGACGACAGCGACGATCAGCGGCCCACCGTGGAGTGAGAGCTGTCGGACTGGTAGGGCTCACGGAAGGCACCTGGGGTGGTGCCCGTGTGCCGGGTGAAGAACTTGCCGAAGTTGGTGGATTCCGGGAAACCGAGGTGCCGTGCGATCGTCGCCACCGGCTCGTCCGTGTGGGCGAGCAGCCGCTGTGCCTCCAAGGCGACGCGCTCGTCGATGACCCGTTTGACGGATTGCCCGGTGGCGGCCATGCAGGCACGGCTGAGAGTCCTGACGGTGTAACCCAGACGGTCGGCGTAGTCGGCGGCACGGCGGGTGGTGGCGTAGGAACGCTCCAGCTCGGCGCGGAAGCGGGTGTACACCTCCCCGCCCGCCTGCGCGTCGGTCCCCTCGTCGGTGTACGAGAGCCGGTCGATGTGCAGCAGTACGGCGACGAGCAGATGCCGGAGCATTTCGGGTGACACCGGCTGGTCGCAGCGGTCGTACTCCGCGCGGATCTGGCTCACCAGCGTCGCCAGGACGGCGTAGTCGGAGCTCGTGCCGAGCTGCCTGCACACGGGGCCGCGCCACTCGTTGAGCAGACGGTCAGCGGTGTTGCAGAGCGGCAGGAAGGACGGGGTGAACAGCAGGTGCAGGCCGTTGGTGCTGCCGGGACGGACATACCGCTGCACCTGGCCGGGCCGCACCCACAGCAGCGTGCTCGGACGGCAGGGGTAGGTCACGAAGTCGACCGCGTGCTCCCCGTCGCCCTCCGTGATCAGGGAGAGGGTGTGAAAATCGATGCGGTGCACTCCGCCCGGGTCCCGACGGGCCCGACGTCGGTGAAGTGTGGCCAGCTCGATGATCTCGAAGCCCGGCACCCGCTCCTGCGGCGGACGGAAAGCGAGCCGGGGGATCGGTTCCCGCTGCGGGGCGTACATGGGCTGCGATTCTTCGACCCGCATGACGATCTCCACGCGACCTGGTTCCACCGTGGCTGATCAGCAGCCTATCCCTGCTGCGCGAAGGCGGTGCGCCGCCATCGAATGCGAGCGTTTCGACTCAACCGAAACCCGGCAGAAAAAAGAACTCCGCGTAACCGTCTCATTGTCTTTTCGTGAGTTGTCAGGCGGTTATGCGCCCTGATGGGCCTGGCGGAATGCACCAGGGGTCACGCCGGTGTGGCGGGTGAAGAACTTGCCGAAGTTGGTGGGTTCGACGAAGCCCAGCCGTCGTGCGATCGTCGCCACCGGCTCGTCGGTGTGGGCGAGCAGCCGTTGAGCCTCCAATGCCACTCGGGCGTCGATGACGTGCTTCACGGGCTGTCCGGTGGCCGCCACGCAGGCACGCGTCAGTGTCTTGACGGTGTACCCCAGGCGCTGGGCGTAGTCGGCGGCGCGGCGGGTGGTGGCGTACGAGCGTTCCAGCTCGCCGCGGAAGCGGCGGTACACCTCGCCGCCCGCGTGCGGGTCGCCACCGCCCTCGGGGTGGGGCAGCCGGTCGATCTGCAACAGCACGGTCGCCAGCAGGAGCTGGAGGATCTCCGCCGACACGGTCTCCTCCGGGCGGTCGTACTCAGCCCGCATCTGACCGAACAATGTCGACAGAACGGCGTACTCGGGGCTCGCGCCCAGCTGCCGGCACGCCGGCCCGTACCACTCCCTCACCAGCCGGTCGGCGCTGCTGGTATGCGGCGGGAAGGCCGGCGTGAAGAGGAGGTGGGCGCCGTTCGCCGTGCCGGGCCGGACGAAACGCTGGACCTGACCCGGCCGGACCCACAACAGGGTGCCGGGGCGGCACGGGTAGGTCACGAAGTCGATCGCGTGCTCCCCACTGCCCTCCGTGATCAGCGTAAGGGTGTGGAAGTCCACCCGGTGCACCAGGTCGGGCCGCCGCCCCCGCCGCAGGCGCCGCTCGTGCAGGGTGGCGAGATCGATGATCTCGAACCCGGGAACCCGCTCCTCGGGGGGACGGAAGCCGAGCCGGAGGATGGCGCCTCCGGGGGCGGGATCGCCGTCTCCGAGGTCTGCGGGAAGCATCACGATCTCCAGATGTCCTCGATTTACCATGCCGCGTCTTCAGCGTACCTCGCCTGCCTGGGGCAACACGACAAGAGTGGAGGACATCAATGCGGCATGCGGCCGCACCCACCACAAGGAGCCTCCCCATGAACGGCACGGTCACGGTCCTCGACAAGGGCACGGTCCGCATCCACAGCTACATGTCCCCGGCCGACACCTTCCACACCACCACCCAGCTGATCGAGACCCCGGCACGGATCATCGCGATCGACGCCCAGCTGCTGCCCGCCTACGCAGACGAGGCCGTCGCCTACGCCAAGGGCCTCAGCAAGCCGATCGACCGGCTCATCGTCACCCACGCCCACCCGGACCACTACAACGGCGCCTCCCGCTTCGGCGCCCCCGTCCACGCCCTGTCCCAGGTGACCGAGCAGATCATCGCCCGCGGCGACAGCCACCTGCCGACCGGACAGGTCATCCCGCTCGCCGACTTCACCCCGAACGTCGCCCTCGTCCCGGGCACCGAGGTCATCGACGGCGTCCCCTTCGTCTTCGAGGCCGTCTCCGGCGGCGAGGCCGCCGACGAACTCCTCATCAAGCTGCCCCAGCAGCACGTCCTGATCGCCCAGGACCTCGTCTACAACGACGTCCACCTCTACCTGGGCAACAACGACATCACCGGCTGGCAGCAGGCCTTGGACGCACTGGCCTCCGAGACCGGCTATGACACGATCCTCGCCGGCCACGGCGCCCCCACCGGGCCCGAGGTCTACGAGGACATCCGCCGCTACCTCGACGACGCCCGCGAACTGCTCGGCGACGACGGCGACGGTTACAAGAAGGCGATCGTCGACAAGTACCCGGCCCACGTCGGCCCGTTCATCATCGACATCGCCAACCGGTCCCTCTTCCCCGCCGCCGGCTGAGCCCCGCTCGTCTTCCGCCTTTCATCGACACACGCTCATCCGGAGAGATCCGTCATGTCCTCAGTACGTCTCCGCGGCCCCCTTGCCACGGCCGTCGCAACGGCCGCCCTCCTCGTCCTGGGCGGCGCCGCCCCGGCCCTCGCGACCACGGATGGCACCCTGCCGCACCACGCCCACCACCCGGCGCCCCTGCCCACCAGCTACACCATTTCCGGCGACAAGACCTACCCCGAGGGCATCGCACGCCAGCAGGGCACTCCGTACTTCTACGTCGGCAGCACCAACGACGGCACCATCTACCGCGGCGACGTCCACCACAGCGCGACCAAGGTCTTCCTGCCCGGCGGCAAGGACGGACGCGTGTCGGTCGCCGGCATGAAGACCGACCGCGCCGGCCGGCTCATCGTCGCCGGAGGCGCCACCGGCAAGGTCTTCGTCTACGACACCCGCACCCGCGCCCTGCTGCACGTGTTCGACACCGGCCGCACCGACACCTTCCTCAACGACGTGGCCCTCGCCCCCAACGGCAACGCCTACGTCTCCGACTCCCTCCACCCGGCGCTGTGGCACATCACGACCGCGGAGCTGAAGAGCCGCACCGTCGAGCAGCCCCTGCGCGTGGGAGTCGACTTGACCCGCTCGCCGATGGTCTACAACGCCGGTTTCAACGGCAACGGCCTGGTGGTCACCGGAGATGGCCGCTACGTGCTGCTCGCCGACTACAACGACTACGCGTTCTACCGCGTGGACATCCGCTCCCACGAGGTCGTACCGATCACCCTCGGCGGCGCCAAGGGCATCTCCGGCGACGGCCTGCTCCTCAGGGGCCACACCCTCACCGCCGTCACCGAACTGGACAACCCCGACGGCCAGATCGCCGTACTGAAGCTGAACGGCGACTACACCAAGGCCCGCCTCGTCAGCACGGTCCACGGGCACGGCATGCACAGCCCGTCCACGGCCGCCTTCGACGGCCGCGACCTGCTGATCGTCAACTTCCAGTTCCAGATCACCGACCCGAAGCTGCCGTTCAACGTCGTGCGGGTGCGCGCCCAGTAGCGGTGCGGCACCCGGCAGAGAGAAGGGACCACACCCATGAAGATCACCATCATCGGTGCCGGGAACATGGCCCGCGGTATCGCCACCCGGGCCCTGGCCGGCGGCCACACCGTCACCATCACCGCCAAGGACCCGGGCAAGGCCGTACTGCTCGTCGACGAACTACGCGAACAGGCCGACGGCGCCGGGCGGGTGGGCGCCGCCGACGAATCCGCCGTCGACCAGGCGGACATCGTGGTCCTCGCGGTGCCCTTCGACGCGGCCAGACAGCTCGCCACCTCCTACGGGCCGCGGCTCGGCGGCAAGGTGCTGATCGACATCAGCAACCCCGTCGACGCCTCGCTCGACGCACTGGTCGTCGCCCCGGACCACACGTCCGCCGCCGAGCAGATCGCCGAGGCCGCAGGAGCGGAGGTGCGTGTGGTCAAGGCGTTCAACACGACGTTCGCCACCACGCTCGTGGCCGGTCAGGTGAACGGCACTCCCCTGGACGTCTTCATCGCGGGCGACGACCAGGGCGCCCGGAAGGAAGTGGTCGAACTGGTCGCCTCCGGCGGACTGAACCCGGTCGACGTCGGCGCGCTCGAGCACGCACGCCAGCTGGAGGGCTTCCAGCTGCTCCATATGGCGCTCCAGCTCCGCGACGGCGGCCACGGCTGGGCCAGCACCATCAAGATCGTCGCCCCCTGAACCGGTCCATCGCCCCCATCGAGCTCCACTGCCGGCCCGCCTCTCCCCCCGGGCCGGCAGTGGTCCCGACAGTCACCAGGAGAACCACCCCATGCCCGTCCGCACCACCGTCACCACGCTCGCCGCCGCCGCGGCCCTGCTGACCTCCGTGGCGACCGCCACGGCGGCGACCGAGCCGCTCTCCGCGCCGCATGTCGCGGCCCACTTCAGCCTGGCGGCCGCGCAGCAGCCCGAGAACATCACCGTCGACCGCACCGGATCGGCGTACCTGACCTTCTCCTTCGCCCGGCAGCTCGTCCGCGTCGCCCCCGGCGGACGCACTCAGGTGCTGGCCACGCTCCCCGCACCCGCGAAGGCGAACACCCCCAACCTGGGTAAGGCGTTCGTCGGCGGCATCGCCCGCGCCGAAGACGGAACCCTCTACGTCACCTACGCCACCGGCACCGCCGACCTCACCGGCGTCTGGGCACTCCGCCCCGGTGGCCGTCCGCACCGGATCGCCGCCCTGCCCGCCGACGGGCTGCCCAACGGTCTCGCCCTCGACCAGCGCACGCAAGAGCTCTATGTCACCGACTCCGTCCACGGCGTCATCTACCGCCTCCCCACGCGCGGCGGCACCGTCACCGTCTGGGCCCGCGGTGAGGCGCTCGAACCCAGCACCTTCGCCGGCGCCAACGGCCTGAAGCTCCACAACGGAGCCGTCTGGGCCACCAACCTCGACAAGGGAACCGTCCTGCGCATCCCGGTCACGGCGCGCGGCACCGCGGGCAGGATCCAGGTGCACGCCAGCGGCATGCCCTCCATCGACGACTTCGCCTTCACCGGCCACGGCGACACCCTCCTCGCCGCCCGCGACGACAACCAGGTCGACCTCGTCCGCCCCGACGGCACCCACACCGCGGTGCTCACGGCCGCCGACGGCCTCCAGACTCCGACCTCCGTCGCGGTCCACGGCCACACGGTGTACGTCCCGAGCGCGGCGTACCTCACGAACGAGGACCCCAACCTGCTCGTCGCCCACCTCGACCGCTGACACGGCCGTACCGGCCAACTCCTCTGCGGCGGCCGCGAGCGGCAGGCAACCCCGCCGCTCGCACCGCCGACCGACGCAGTCTGGAACACAGATGGACGCAACTCCTCAGACCGGCACCCCCGCGGACGACACTCAACGACGCGAGGCGCGAGGCCGCCGCCCCCGCCACCTCCCCCTCGTCCTGGTCCTCGGCTCCCTGACCGCACTCGGTCCCCTCACCATCGACCTCTACTTGCCAGCCCTTCCCCGGGTCAGTACGGACCTGCACGTCTCACAGGCCGTCACGCAGCTCACCTTGACGGCTTTCATGGTCGGGATCGCCCTGGGCCAGCTGGTCATCGGCCCGCTCAGCGACGCCTTCGGCCGGCGCCGGCCGCTGCTCACGGGCCTGTCGGTGTACGTGGTGGCGGGTGCCCTGTGCGCCCTCGCCCCGGATCCGGCAGTGCTCATCGGCATGCGTCTGGTCCAGGGCCTGGCGGGGGCCGCCGGCATCGTCATCGCCCGGGCCGTCGTACGTGACCTGTACGACGGACTCGCCGCTGCCCGTCTGCTGTCCTCCCTGATGCTGGTCTCCGGCACCGCGCCGATCCTCGCCCCTGTGCTGGGCGCCCAGTTGCTGCGGCTGACCTCCTGGCACGGCGTGTTCGTCACCCTCACGCTCCTGGGGCTGGCCATCCTGGCGGCCACCGCCCCCGTGCTGCCCGAGACCCTGCCGCGTCCGGAACGACGACACGGCGGGCTCCCGGCGACCCTGCGCACCATGCGCGATCTGATGGGCGACCGCTCGTTCACCGGCCACCTGCTCACCGGCAGCCTCGGCTTCGCCGCCCTGTTCGCCTACATCGCCGGCTCCTCCTTCACCCTCCAGGAGATCTACGGCGCCTCCCCGCAGATGTACAGCCTGCTCTTCGGCCTCAACTCCCTCGGCATGGTCGCCACCGGACAGTTCAACGGCAAGCTGCTGCTGGGCCGTTACCCCTGGCTCCGTGTGCTGACCACCGGCCTGGCCGTGCTCGCCACCGCGGGCGCGGCCCTGGTACTCCTGGTCACCACCACGCACGCGGGTCTGCCCTGGATCGCGGTCGCGCTCTTGTTCACCGCCTGTCCGGTCGGCATGATCCTGCCCACCACCACGGCCTTGTGCCTGCAGCGGGCCCCGCACGCGGCGGGCAGTGCCTCCGCGCTGCTGGGCACCACCCAGTTCCTCATGGGTGCCCTCGCCCCGGCCCTCGCCGGTCTCGGTGGGTGGGACGCTGCGGCGGATGTCGGCCAGCGAGGTGCCGCCGTCGGCGCTGCCGACCTCGTGGTACGGGATCGCGATGACCATCGCGCTGCCCCCGGTGTGCCAGGCCGGTCCTGCCGGGGCTGCGGCGCCGCGCAAGCTGGAAACGGTGTCCAGGGCGTTCACGGTGTTCCCCGCGTCGATGGGGTTCGGGACGTACACCGGCACTGCGGTCAACGTCCCGGACGGGAATCCGTCGGTTTCCAGGGTGTGCAGGCCGTCGGTGTAGGCGCCGGCGGTGGCCAGTGCGTGGCTGCTCGGCCTGCTGATGTCGATGGTCGCGGCGGTGGCGGTCAGCGCGGCCAGGATGCCCAGGCCCGCGACCGCCGAAGCCACGCGGTGCTTGATCACGAACTTCGACCAACCGGTCCAGAACCGGCTGTCCGCCTGCCGTCGCGACGCCCGCCGCGGCCAGTCCACCCGCGGCCCGATCTTGGACAGCACCGCGGGGAGCAGCGTCAGCGCGACCAGGGTCGCGGTGGAGGGGATGAACAGCCCGGACACACCGATGCCGCGGACCATCGAGTCGGGGATGACGGTTAGCGCGCACAGGCCGAGCGAGGCCACCATGCCGCTGAACCAGACGCTGTGCCCGGCCCGCTGCACGGCCGCGCGCACCGCTTCGTCGTTGCTCATGCCGGCCGCGCGCTCCTCACGCCAGCGGGTGACCACCAGCAGCGAGTAGTCGATCGACAGGCCCAGGCCCAGCAGCGCCACGATGTACTGCACGGCCGGGTGGATCGGCGAGGACGACGGCATCAGAAACGTCAGCCCGTAGACGAGCAGTTGCATCGTCAGTACACAGCGCCAGCAGCGACCCGAACACCCAGGCCAGGACAACCAGCGCGCCGATTGCTCCGATGATCAGCTCACCGGTGACGCTGGGGTTGCCGCCGCCGGTGGTGTTGCCGGCCTCCAGGGCCCGCAGACTGGTGCCGTGTACGGTCAGACCTGGCGCCGCGGCTGTGGCAGCCCTGGTGAGGGCGTTGATCTGATCGGTGTCCATGTCGTCACTGGGCTTCGGCGGATAGGCCAGGACGATCGTGCTCGTCCCACCGGTCCCGACCAGCGTCCGGCTGCCGGTCGAGGCGTAGGAGACCAGGCGCAGGCTCGGTGCCGCCGTGGCGATGCCCCTGTCCACCGCCCGCAGTTTCGCCTGCGCTTGCGGCGAATTGACGGTCTGTCCGGTCGGGAGGTCCAGGACCACGACAGCGGGGTCCTGGGACGCGCCTCCGTAGCTCCGGGCGATCTGCACGTTGGCGGTGTAGCCGGGGCCGGTGACATGGGGGTGCCTGGTTGCAGCCGGCCCGAGAGCGACGGCGCCACCAGCATGCCCACCACCGTGATCACCAGCCAGCTGAGACCCACCACCAGCCGATGGCGGATCACCCATCCGCTCAGCTTCTCCACGATTCCCTCCCAGTGATCGGCAGCGGCGGCAGCCGCTGCTCACCTCACTGACGGAAGGTAGGGAGAGCTTCCTTACCGGACGCTTTCAGAGCCCGGCACGGACCGGCACACGCTTGTGCGGTGCCGCGTCAGGAACGTCCGGTTCCCGGCCCGACGGCGCGCGCCTCACGGTCACGCCGACATGTCCTGCTCGCCGCCTTCGGCGCCTCCGTGCACGATGCCGTCGCGCACGGCCGACCGGCTGACGGGTGACCAGTACTCGGGCGGTGCCGTCCTCGCCGACCTTCCAGCTTCCGTCGATCCGGACGGTTTCCTCACCGAACCAGCGCAAGTAGTTCGCGCCGTACTCGACCTCCGCCCGGGACTCGGCCAGTGACTTGCCCATCTCCAGGGTGATCAGCAACGCGAACTCGTCAATGCGCTCGATCAGCAGGTCGCGGGCACGCCGAAGGCTCTCGCCCCGTCGGCGCGGGGCTACCGCAGCCCACTTCGCCTGTGCCTTGCGGCATCAAGGGCGGCCAGCGCATCCCTCGCGGTCGCGTCCGACACCTCGCACAGTGTCCGCCCGGTGACCGGATCCTCCACCGAGAAGCTGCCCCCGCCGGATGCCGATCGCCATCGACCACCGATGACCAAGCCCTTCTCGACACGTCCGACGGCATCGGGTTGAGACAGAGATGTGATCACGGATTCCACGCTTCTCCCCGAGCGATCATGATGGGGACCATCAGCCGACGGATGCGGTTGGTGCCGCCGCTCCCGGACCAATGGGGGCGGGCGGCACAAACTGCGGCAGCCGGGGAAAGACCGGTTAGAGGGCAGGCTGTCGGCTTCCCGGCTGGCTAGCTGGTGGACACTGCTACTTGAGCGCGCCGATCATGGCCTCGGCCATGGGGGCGCTGGAGGCCGGGTTCTGGCCGGTGAAGAGGTTCCGGTCCTGCACGTTGTACGGCTGGTACGCCGGTCCTCCGGAGTGCTTCGCGCCCTTTTGACGCAGCGTGCCGGCCAGCAGCCATGGAGCGCCTTCGGCAGTGCCGAAGCTCTGCTCCTCCTCGTCGGTGAAGGCCGTCAGCTCCCGACCTGCGAACAGCCAGTTGCCGTTCTCGTCCACGGCGGACAGAAGGCCGGCCGGGCCGTGGCAGACGGCGCCGATGATCTTTCCTGCCGCGTCCGCCTCGGTGAGCAGGCGGCCGAGGTCGCGGTCCTGGTAGAGGTCGACCACGGGACCGTGCCCGCCGGGGATCACCACGGCGACGTAGTCGTTGATGTCGATTTCGTCCAGCTTGAGCAGCGGACCGAACTCACGCAGGGCCCGGGCGGCGTGCTCCACGTAGTGCGCACAGTCCGGCCCGGCGATCTCCGGGTCGGCACTGTGGGCGTCGAGCGGCTGCAGAATGCCGCCCGGGGAAGCGAAGTCGACCGTGAAGCCGGCCTGCACGAACCTCTCGTGGGGCGCGGCGAGCTCTTCGGCCCAGTACCCGGTCGGGTAGTGCGAGCCGTCGTTGCGTTCCCAGATGGCGGCGGCGGACATGACGATCAGAATCTTGCGCACGATGTGTTCCTTCCAGGGACCAGCGGCGAATTCTCAGGCGTCGGCGAAGTCAGTGGCGTTGGCGGTCTGCGCGGTGGCCTCCAGGTTCGCGCGCAAGGCATCGACCTTCGCGGTGGCGTAGGCGTGGGCGTCCGAGCCGAGCAGCTGGCGCAGCGGGCCCTCGCCGCTGACAACCTGGCGGATGATCGCCTCCGCGCCCTGGACCGGGTTGCCCAGCTGGCTGCCCTGGAGCTTGAGGTGGTTCTCCGTCATCTCGCGCAGAGCCGGGTACGCGTCCGTCGTCGAGGCGGGCAGCGCAAGCGAGTCGGTGGTGAGGAAATCGGTGCGGAAGTAGCCGGGTTCGACGATGGTGACCTTGACGTCGAAGCCGACCATCTCCTGGGCCAGCGCTTCGGTGAAGCCCTCGAGCGCGAACTTGCCCGCGCAGTAGAGGCCCCAGCCCGCAACCGCGGTCAGCCCGAGAATCGACGACACGTTGACCACATGACCGCTCTGCTGCTCGCGAAGCACCGGCAGCGCGGCACGCAATACGTTCCACACCCCGACGACCTGGACGTCGAGCATGTCGCGAACCTCGCGGGCACTCGTCTCCTCCACCGCGGCCAGGTAGCCGTAGCCAGCATTGTTGACGACCACGTCGAGCCCGCCGAATCGCTCCGTGGCCTGGCGCACTGCCTGCCGGACCTGCTCGTCGTCACGCAGGTCAACGGTCAGCGGCAGCAGCCGCGAAGTGTCGACGCGGTCACCGAGGGCTGCCAGCAGCCGCTCCGTGGAACGGGTCGTAGCGGCGACATGGTCGCCGCGCTGGAGCAGCTGCGTGACCAGCTCCAGGCCCAGACCGCGGGAAGTACCGGTCACGAACCAGGTCGCGGGCCGATCCGTCGGGAAACTCATGGGGGGGTCCTTTGCTCATGATTTCGGGGATGCGCCTCCGGGCTGTTGCCGTAGTGGCGTGCCTCAACAGTGACCCGCCGCAAGGCCCTCCGGGGGCCCATCTCGCGCCCTGTGGAGGCGCGGTCTCCGGAAGCTAGGACTCGCCGGTCCACCCAGGTCCGCGCCGGCTCAGAGATACTCGAACCCGTGAACAGGACCAACCAGGAACTCGCCGATTTCCTACGGCGCGCCCGCGGCCAGGTCGACCCCGCCCGCGCCGGCCTGCCCCCCGACGGACGCGTCCGCCGCGTACCCGGACTCCGCCGCGAAGAAGTCGCCCGCCTCGCCGGCGTGTCCACCGACTACTACGCCCGCCTCGAACAAGGCCGCCGCATCACTCCCTCCGCCGCCGTCGTCGAAGCCATCGGCCGCGCCCTGGGCCTCGACGCCGCCGGACGCGCCCACCTCAACGACCTCATCGGCATGACCTCGGCACCCACCCCCCGCCGAAACCACGACGTCCAACGCGTCCGCCCCGGCCTCTATCAGCTCCTCGACGCCCTCGACGGCGAACCCGCCCTCATCCTCGGCCGCCGCACCGACATCCTCGCCGCCAACCGCATGGCCAGGGCCCTCTTCACCGACTTCGACCAGCTCCCCGCCGCCCACCGCAACTACGCCCGCTGGATGTTCCTCGACGACGACGCCCGAGCCCTCTTCCTCGACTGGCCCGACCAAGCCCGCGCCGCCGTCGAAAGCCTCCGGTTCGAAGTCGGCCGCAATCCCGACGACCGCGCCACCACCGACCTCGTCACCGAACTACGCGAACACAGCCGCGAATTCGACCAATGGTGGGAACAACACCGCGTCCACCAGCGCACTCACGGCTCCAAACGCCTCCGCCACCACCTCGTCGGAGACCTCACCGTCGAATACGAAACCCTCACCCTCCCCGGCGACCCCGAAACCACCCTGTTCATCTACACCACCGAACCGGAATCACCCTCACGACGAGCCATCGACATCCTCGCCAGCTGGACCGCAACCACCCCCACCCTCGAACCGAACCCCAACATCACCGAGCAGTAACGCCCATCCGAGTTCGCCGGCAACAACAGCATCACGGGTCGATATCGACCTGCGACAGGCCGCCGGATCGGCCCTTGCGTCGTTCGCCGACCAGCTGCTGATCAGGCGCAGCGCCCTGTAACCGCCCCGGAATCACAAGGGGTTGTTCACTCACACGGTCAACGACCATGGACCGCGCCCAAGTCTGGGCAGCGCCGATCGCGGGCACAACAGATGCGTTGGCGACCATGAAGTTCTCCACGCTGTTCACCGCAAGTTCCGGCCCCACCACCGTCTGCGGATCATTATCGATGCGGCAGGTGCCGACCGGCTGCCACTGCGTCTGCGCGTCCCGCCGAATCGAGTCCGCCACATCGCTGCCGTCGGCGCCATCCGGCGCAGAGATGTGTGCCGCACTCACCTCTCGCGCGGCGTCGTAGCTGATCTCGTCCATTGACGAGAGGTCGAGCAGCACCCGCACCGCCGGGTCGCTCGTGAAGTTCTCGAAGCAGTGGCCGCCGCTGCGCACCGCGACCGGCGCCTGGCCCGCACCGCTTCGGCCACCGCACCACCTGATCGGTCGAGCCGACCACGCGGATCTCGTCCGGCCGTCCCACGCGGGAGCGGCGAGGGCTCCGGAGGCGTCAGCGCTGGCAAGCAGCACCCGGCCTTCCTCGACCTCGGATCGAGATCGGAGCAGGTGCCCGCCGCCCTGCACTAGGCCTTCGCCGAGATTGACGTCGTCGAGCGGGACCCTGGCATGCTCGCGGAAGCCGACGAAGCCCTGGACGGCCTGCCTGACACGACGGTGCTGCCGCTGCTGGAGGACTGCACGGCCACGGACGTCACCATCGTCGTCATGGGAGACGGCAGCCTCTGGACGGCCCGATCGGCATGGACGGTCGCCCCCTACCGGGAAATCCTCACTGGATCCGCCTTTTTGAGACCGCCCGAAATAGTCACCTCTTCAACTTTTACGTGAGGTTCGCGAAATAGAGTCCACGGATACGCCGAATTGCCATTCAGGTAATCGGATTCACAGATCTAAATAATCTCCAAAAAGAAAAATCCGGTGCGTAAAAATCATGTAACGGAAGTAGTGTTGTAAGTAAAGGCCGCGCTGCGGAACGAAGAGGAGTCTGCCATGGGAGGCCTGGTCGCAGCACTAATAGTTGTCTACGTGTCAATCATCATCGGCCTAGCCGCCTCAAAGGGGAACGCCATGATCCTCTGGTGGCTGGTCCTGCCACTTGTCCCCTTCCTGCTTGTGGCCGCCCTCTTCACCTTGATCTTCGGAGGGTTGTTCGGAGGAGCCGCTACATCGGCAGTCAAGCAGGAAACCGGCTGGGGAGCTGACGGTTCGAGGGCATATCCTTACCACGTCCGAATTAAAGAGTAGATGCCTTTGTCTCCATCTCAGGTCACCCACGAAGCGCCCCGCCGCGGAATCGTCGGCAGGGCGCTCGCGCGTTCATTGCATCCAGACGTCAGGTCCGCCACCTCGCCACTCCACCCATCCTGAGCAGGCCACGTCCTCCGGCTCGGCGTCGTCCAGGCCGGCACGGCGTAGGAACTCGGCGATCTCGAGCAGCACGTACACCATTCCGATGAACGGTCGCAGACGCGGACACGCCGGTCGCCGCCCTCGGCGGGCGGGTATACGAGGACGCGTGGAGTTTCGAACATGCTCAGGGCTACTGCGGAAGTCTGCCATGCCCCGAGGAGCCCGGGGATGAGGAGACGTGGGAGCCCAGGGAGCACCCCGGCCAACGTCCCGGCGAGCAGGAACGGTCCGAACGGGATCCTGCTCGTACGGTCGGCCCGGCCCGCAAGCATCAAGCCGATCCCGGACAGCGCGCCGAAAGGTACCCGGCGAACGTCCCGACCAGGATGATCGCCCAGCTGTACCAGCCCAGGACAGCGCTCAGGACGAGGGCGAGCTTGACGTCGCCGAATGAAATCCTTGCTGAGCAGGAAGAGCACGAAGTAGCAGGCTGCTCCCACACCGTTAGGCCGGTGTCGCGCTCGTCGGCGGGCAGGGAGAAGCCGGGCGCGAACCGGTGTCTGGGCAGCGTCTCCACCGCCGCCCGCCAGTCCGCGTCGGTCAGGACGTTGTCCGCGGCGAGGGTCTTCAGCATCGCCTCGCGCAGCCGTCGCGAAGTTGGACAGGTCGGCTCCGGGTGGAATACGGAGCCGACCGCAATGCCCGTTCAGGTGATCAGTGAAGGGTGCAGGTGATCACAACCCTCCTGTTTGCCTGGCGTCCCTCCTCGGTACTGTTGCTCGCGACGGGGTCTTGGAGTCCGCGGCCTATGGTCTTCAGCCGTGAGGAGGAGACTCCGTGCGACTGGAGGTACTGGCTGACGGCCCGGGCCCGCGCCCAGGACAGAGCCAGTGCCTTGTCAGCTGAGCCGCCGGGGACCGTAGCCGCATACCCGGCCACCTCGACGGCGGCCGTCGGGTAGGTGCGGGTGAGAGTGGCGACCGCCTTGTCGAGGTCGCGCCGCGCGGTAGTACGGAGGGTGGCGCGGTCGCCGTCAAAGAGGACGCCTGCACGGAGCGGCACGATCACCTGGTGCTTCTTCGCCCAGTCAGCTGGGGCCACTTCGGTGCTGGCCCCGGGGAAGGAGATGAGACGGTCGCTACTCCACTCGACGAGATGGCCTCCGCAACGGTGGAAGAGCTGGCGGAACATTTCCCGCAGCTGAACCTCTCTCAACGAGTCGAGGGGCCCGTCAGGGGTCTGGGTGGCGCCGACCATGTGAACGTTCCAGCCGCGACATTCGGTGATCATGCCCTGCCGCTCGAGAGTGTCCAGGGTGGTCGTCGTATCACCCAAAGTGATGGGATCGGTCAGCTGGAGCGGGGGCGTGTCCTGCAGGCCGCTCCCGAATAGGACGATCTCGGTGGTCCGCGGGTGATAGGGGAGGGCGTGGAGGTTGTCGGCAAGGTGGCGGATGCTGCTGAGAACATCGACGCGGCCTCGAGTGGGTGCGGCCCGCTGCGCCGAGATGATGGCGTCCTTGAGGTCGCGCTGGACCTTCTTCCGATGCGTGGTCTTGATCAACTCGTTGGGTCCGTCGCCGGCGACCTGCTGGTTGAACATCGTCGTCTGGGCCTGACTGCCGGTGAGCTCGTTGAGGATCACGTGCGCCCCGCTGTGGCCCGCTTCCTCTGCGATGGTCGACGCGTCCGCCGTCTGCTGCTTCTCCCACTCGGCATCGTGACTGGTCGGGTTGGTCCCGATGACCAGGCCGATCACGGGCGTGTCGTTGCTGCCGTCGTCCGCGCTCCGGGAGGTTGAGGCCGCGGTGGCAGTGTGGCTGGTCAGGGCCAGGAGGAGCGCCATCAGGGCGCCGAGGAGGGTGAGGATCTTGGCTTTCACAAGGGTCTCCTTAGTGGTGTCAGGGGGAGAGGGTCAGGGGCCGCAGCTGGAGCCCGAGGGCACCGGCCAGAACGGAACCGCAGGCCAAGGCGAGTGCCTGGTTCTCAAAGGACGGCAGCCGTGTGATGGAGGCGAAGGGCAGGGCCTGCCAGCCGACGTCCTGGTCGCCATCGCCGACGATCAGAACGTGCACAGCGCGCTCGGGAAGGAGGGCGAGGGCTTCGGCGAGGCCCTCGCCGCAGTCCTCGGCATCTGTGATCAGCAAGACGGCCTGGACCTCGTCAGGGGCCGGTGCAGGGAGCATCCGGGCCGCGCGCTGCAGGGCGGCAGCCGGCGCCGTCCATCCCAGGGACGGCCTCCGGTTCAGGGCCCGGCGCAGGGTGCGCATCTTCCGGTTCACGAGCACCGGCCCCACGGCGAGGTATGCCGGGGCGGTGCCGCCCCAGTGCACGACCCCAGCCTGTCCGCCGCCCTGACGGCTCATCCACTCGATCACTGCGCGTGCTGCCGCGTAGCGGACGGCGTGCGGGTCGGTGCCGCTGGTGGAGCCGGAGTCGTCGATCGCGATGATCACGGTCAGGCGGCGGAACGCATCCTCGATGGCAGCCGGCGCCCCAATGACGCCGGGCAGGCGGACAGGGGCAGCTTCGGAGAGGGTCGGAGGCTTGGGGGGTGCCGGCAGGGGGAGGGTGCGGCCCTTCACTCGGGCGGACACCCCACGTAGCCTGACGGTCCGGGTCCAGGCGGTCATGCGTCCTCCTCCTCGTAGTCGGTCTCGTCGTAGACCACGTGGAGTCCGGCGTGGGGGGCAATCAGCCCGGACTGGAGAGCCGCCCATCGGCGGTCCAGGTCGTCGCAGTTGACCCGGGCGGGGGCGCTGAGGGTGCTGTCGGCCGCGAGGGCGGGGTACTCCTGCAGCTCCTTGGCGCTGACGGGCAGCTCGGTGTCGGGCAGGTCTTCGTCGAGGACGGGGTCGGAGGTCGGCTCGGGCAGGCCGTGCACGATCTCGCGTAGATAGAGGTAGGCGGCCCGAACGGTGTCACCCGCTATCGCGTCCACGGCGCCGCGGGCGGCCGTGACCATGCCGCGGTGCGCGGCGACGATGGCGTTGACCTTCGCGGCAGCGTGCCCTGCCTGCTTGCGCTGGCGGTGGAAGCGCCTCTCCACTCGTGCGAGCTGCCACTGCTGGTGGCGGTACTGGGCGCCGAAGGGGTGTGCGCTGTGTACCGAGATCGCCGTCGCGACGAGGAACAGTCCGAGCTGCAACGCGACGAACCACAGCGTCATCGCCTGGATCCCGTTCGCCCGCAGAAACGCGCTACGGATCGCGGCGACACCGAAGGCGAGCATCAGTGCCCCGCCGACCCCGGCGGCGGTGATCACCTTGACGTGGCCCTTGATCCGCTGGTCCGCGTCCCGGTGTTCGCGGATGGCCTCGCCCAGGGCGTGTGCGGCCGCGACCATGCCGGTCACGACCGGAGCTGCCGCCACCTGCACCTCACTGAAGGGGAGCCAGGAGACGAAACGGTGATCGCTCACGCCGAGCACGGCCATCGCGACCGACGTCAGGGCAAGGTCGCCCAGGACGATGAGCGTGAGGAAGCAGATCGCCGGCCAGCGGGAGCCCGGGCGCCGCAGACCGTGATCGGCGATCGTCTGGTTCAAGGAGCGGCGTTCGGCAAGCTCCTGTGCGGCGCTCGTGATCGCCGAGCTGGCCCGGTTGAACGCGGAGTCGAAACGGGACTTCGCCTTCTCGTAGCGAGCCTGGATCGGGATGAGCCGTTCTTCCAGCCGGATGCGGATGGCGGCCGTGTGGGGCACGACTGTCTGGAGCGCGGCCAGCAGTCCCCACAGGACCTTGTTCGGACCCCACCGGGCCCCGCCGGCGGCGGCGACGCTGTCGCGCGCGCCCATCTTCGCGACCGTGAGGTCGTCGTAGTGCGTTGCCAGTTCGTTGCCCGGCCGCGTGCTCAGGGGGAACCAGCGCCGGCGGGTGAGCCTATTGGTGTTGATCATGTGAACCCTCGTGTGTGCGTGAGGCGATTAATTGGCCTCCAGCACACCCGACCGGTTCATGCCGTGTCGTGGCATATATTCCACTTTGGCTCACGTGGAGAGATCAGACAGTTGGTCTGCTTGCGGACTGCCGTCCGCTGACAGACGAGAGGCAAACGCGCAGTGTCACCGACTCCGGCGCCCATGGCGTCGGCAGCGGCCTCAACTGCCGCCAGTCGTAGGGAGGATGTCCGAGCTGGGGATGCCGGCGGTCGTAGACGTTCGCCATGAGCCACGCGAGTACACAGCACAGCGCAACCGCTTTGCCGGCAGCTGCTGCCCCGCCGGACCGCTGACTGAAGGCGCCGCCGACCACAGCCGTCCAGGACCAGTAACCGAGCAAGGGATAGACGACCAGCTGGTGGTAGATCTTGGTGGGAGCGATCGCCTGGCGGGTGGTGTAGAAGCCGACCCGGAGTTCTGCACGCCACTGCCACAGGCCGAAGAACAACCATCCGACAAGGCTGGCGATGCCGAACGGGGCAGAGGCGGCGCCACGCGGAGGCGCGCCATCCAGCAGCCACGCCCCCAAGCCGATGGCGACCGCCAACAGCGGGTCCCCGTACGCGACGGCCGTGAACTCGCCGCGAGGGATGAGCCAACGACGCTCCAACAGGCGAGCCAGCAGGAAGAACCCACCCGGCATCACGATGAAGGAAACAGCCCCGGCAACCCACGCACCATGAGAGAGCACCGAGCCGAGTACGGGTACGTATCCGTCATTCATCGGTCGTGGCGCCTTCCGAAGCGTCTTCTCCGCCGAACACCACCAGCCATCTCCGTCTCTCGAGGTCCCGCGAGCAACTCGTCGAGCTCTGGGTCGTTGAAGAATTCTGCTTGGATCATGGCGAAAGCGTGCAGCGGGGCTAGCCTTGGGACGCGGACGTCTTCGCCGCCCTGCTGGACAATCGCGCGGACCACGTCGTGCTCAAGGCCAAGGAACCTCAACCGAATATCCTCGACGACTGGAAATTTCTCGTCAGCGAATTTAGAGACCGTACCAGCAGCGACGTAGCTTTTACTGGCGATTGCGTTCCTCTCGCTGTGCTGCGTGAGCGAGCGCCATATACGCAAGTCGCTTTCTCTTTTGAGTAGTTGGCCGATCAGAGGCGCGGCATCGTTGAAGGCGCCACCTGCCGCGAAGGCTGGAGCCTGCCTTCCATCGCGGGCGGCACCCACCACAGCGCGTATCTCCTCGTCGGGAGCGCTCTTGGACAGTACGGCGAACGGACTGAAGTAGTAGTAAGACGCTAGAAGCAGAAGCACCCGATTGTCCTCCTGCTCGTTGCTGTAGACCACCAGCCTTGTCGATGGCGAGGAATCCGATATTACGCGCTCGGCGGTCAGCCCTGTCGCTTTTCTTCTGCCGTAGTGCAGGTCGATAAAGGCGAGGTCGAACGTTTCTCCCTTCAAAGCGTTCTTGACGTTTTCCGGGTATTGCACCCACTTAGTGCGGCAGTCCTGCCAGTCCTGCACTGCATGCGTAACTTGCAGGTTCGTGGAGAATAGGTCATCGACGACGAGCAGTTTCATTTTAATTTGCCGCTTCCTGTGTATCGGCTAATCTGGGACGGATTTCCACCGCACGCAAGCGCAAGTGCCAGTGACCGGTCCAGGATGGTGCTCGATCCTGCCCTCATAGCGGCGCAGGTGACTTTCGAGGACCCGCAGACTCCCGTGCGGATCCACCACTGCCCCTGAGGGCATACCCGGCCCGTCATCCTCGACCCGCACGGCCACCCACGACCGCGTCCGGGTCCCCTCAACCTGGACGTTGACGCCGACGTGTTGGGCCCCCGCCGTCCACGCGTTCGTGATCAAGTCGGGCAGCACCCGGCGAACGAGCCCGTAATCGGTTCCACTCAGGTTTTGAGCCACGTTGAGCGCCACGGTCTGCTGCTGATCATGCGGCATGATCTTCTGGATCCGTCCTACCAGAGTCGAGACGCTGCATGGCTGCTCGGGAAGACCTAGCAGGATCATCCGGGCCTCCTCAACGAGGAGCGCCAGCTCGTTGACCCACGCCCGGGTCTCGGCTCCGGCGCCTGGGTCAGCGGCGACCTGCCTCATTACGGCGCGCACCCCGTTCTTCACGAGGCTGTGCAACGTGATCGCATCGTCCCGACGGACGGCAACGACCTCGACGAGACATGTGGCAACTGCTGACCGAAGGAGCGCTTCGACGATGAACGTGTATGGCCACAGCAGCAGGAAGGAGGCAGCCAGCAAGGACGCACCGAGGACGCCCATGGGAGCATTTTCCCCCTCGACGTACAGCGGCCAGGCGAACAGCGCGAAACCCAAGACGGACAGACCGGGCGGTATGAGCGGACGCAGCCGGACGAGCTGCCGCGCCGGCGGCGCATCCGGGTTGTACCAGCCAGCATCAATCATCGCCTGGGACATCGCTGTCCAGACGTGCACGGTGGACACGGCAAGGCCGAATACGTAGACGGGCGCAGGCAGCGGGCGGACAGCCACCGGTCCCACGTACAACAAGAGCGCCGCAAGAATGCCACCGCACTCCAGAACGCCCGAAAGATCAACCGTTGCCCGTCCCTTCGCCCCGCTCAGGTGCCGTCCGAGCCACCTGAGCGCGGCAAAGCGGCTGGCTACCAATCGATCCAGTACGCCCGGTCGGTAGTGCGCCCACGTGGTGATTGCTCCCAGGGTCACCGGGAGCAACTGTGCCGAAGCCCGTGGGACCGAGTAGGGCGGGAACCAGGCCAGCAATGCCCACAGCGCGCAGACACACAGGCCCCGCACGGCCGCTCCCCACTGGTAGGCCTCGCCGTTGTACCGGAGGGCTGTCGCGTAGGCCACAGGGTTCCGCAACGCTGGATCAAACATGATCGAAGCACCACTTCAAGGCTTCCACACCTCTGCCAAGAAGTGGAATCGGCCGGAACCGGACCACTGGCCTCGACGTTGTCGTGCACTCCGTACCGTGTCGGTACAGCGCGCGGCAGCAGGCAGGCGGCTTGTCATAGGCGCAGTGCGGTCCGAGGCCGTGGCCTAGCGTCGGTCACGGGTCATGTCGTCGTGGACCAGCACGCGGGACAACTCCACCGTTTGCCTGATCGCCGGAAGTGGAGACGGCGTGCAGCCGGAGAGCCCTTCTGCAGGGCCACGCGCCAGCACACGGCGCCGTCCGCGCGGACCACGGCCCGACTGTTGCCGCCGGTGTCCACTGCATTCGAGGGGCGGGCTGTCGCTCTGCTGACGGATCACGCCGACACGGGCGGCCTGATCGAGCACGCGCGCTTCGATGTCCTGATCGCCCGCCGCCCCTGACCCCTCTGGTTCAGGGTTTCCAGGTGCGTAGGAAGGAAGCGATCCGGTCAGCGGTACAGCGCGGGTTATTCAGCTCGTGGGCAAGCGCGGTGAGCTGTTCGCGGGTGGGACTGACCGGGATGTTGCTGGCCTCGAGATACATGACGGCGACGGCGCAGGCGACGGTGAGGTTGGAGCGCTCCAGCCAGCGACAGCGGCCCAGGTTGTGCACCAGAGCGGCGGCGCGGGCGTAGGCGCCGTCGTAGACCGGGGTGTCGAGGAGTTCACCGCGGTGGCGGGCGACGGCGGCGATGGGCACGCCGTAGTCGTCGGCGGCCGGATCGCGGTGCCCGGCCCGTTCCGCCACCTCGAGGATCCAGGATTCGTCAACGTGCAGGATCACGCGGCGGCGCCCGGCTGCGGATCGGCGTACGGGGCGTCGAGCTGCTGCTCCAGATCGTCGAGGAAGGAGCCGTGCTCATCGATGAGCCGCTGGGCCGCAGCCATGCCGGCGGCGCGGGCACCGGTGGTGTCCTCGATGATGAGACGCTCCACGTACTTGTTGAAGTCCAGCCGACGGGCACGCGCGGCGGCCTTGCCGGCCTCCAGCACGTCCTCTTCCAGCCGGACCTGCGTCTGCTTCTTCATGGAAGTCACATCTCATGGTAGCAGGGTGGTAGCAGGAAGGCGAGGTGGCGTGAATGCGAAGCTCTGGCCGCGTCGCCTCCCCGCGTCACCGCGGGGAGGCGACGTACGGGCCAGGGACCCGCGTCACCTCACCTTGCCCAGGTCCGGCCGGACGGGGACAAGAGCCATCCCCGGGCTTAGCGGGTGGCCAGTTCGCTGGGCAGGCGTGCAGTCTTGATGAAGGTGCTGAGCTCGTTTCCCCAGGGCACGACGCGCGCGAACCCTTCGGCGAGATCCGTGCTGGGTCGTACGGGCTGCGGGAGGTGTCGGTCGCAGGTAAAACCCAGCATTCGGGCTTGAGCCCGCCACAGGCGGGCGTCCGGGCTGATTCCGACAGCGGCGTGGTGGGCGGCGAGAAGGTGGGCAGCGAGGGGGTCCTCTCCGCCGGCGGCGAACCGCCACCAGTAGCTGCCCCTTCGGGTGGTATTCAATGCCCGCCGGGGTCGAGGCCATGGGAAACCGCACAGAGTTTCGGGGCTACCCCCTGACCCGCCAAAGTCGCTGCGGCTCGCCAACCGGCCAGCCGCACCGACACCTTGGAGGCCGCCCGTGTCCCCTGCCCCCGACAACCGCACCGCCCTCGCCGTCGCGCTCTTCGGCTCCGGTCTTGTGGTCCTCGTCGCCGTGCAAGCGCCCGCGACTCGTCCCTGCACTGTCCCTGGGCCTGGGCGCATGGGCCGCGCTGTACCTGTTCCTGCGACTGTGACGCCCCACCGTTCACGACGGCCGGGGAGGATGCGCGGCAGAGGCGAGCCGCCTGCGTGTCCTCTCCGACCGGCCGGGCCAGCGCCCGCTCGTTGACAGGCGGACTCCGGTGGGTGCCCACGACCGCCGGAAGCCTCTACCAGTAGCAATGTCAGTGGTGGCAGGCAGGATGACGGGCATGACCACACCAGTTGCGCAGATCGTGGATGCCGCTGCCTACGCGCAGGCGGTCGAGACCGTGGTGAAGGGCGCGGCCGCCTACTACGCGGACGGCACTTCCCCGCTGGACGATGACAGCTACGACCGGCTGGTGCGGGGCATCGCCGCGTGGGAGGCCGATCATCGTGATCAGGTGCGGCCCGACTCGCCGACCGGGAAGGTCACCGGCGGTGCCGTGGAAGGCGACGTGCCGCACACCGTGCCCATGCTGAGCCTGGACAACATGTTCTCGCCCGAGCAGTTCACGGCCTGGACCACCTCGCTGGCGCGCCGGATCGGACACGAGGCGGAACGCTTCTGCGTCGAGCCGAAGCTCGACGGGCTCGCCATCGCCGCCCGCTACACCCGCGGGCGGCTGACCCGGCTGATCACGCGCGGCGACGGGACGGCCGGGGAGGACGTCTCCCACGCGATGGGAACCGTCGAAGGCCTGCCCGAAACGCTGTCCCAGCCGGTCAGCGTGGAGGTGCGCGGCGAAGTCCTCATGACGAACGCGCAGTTCGAGCACGCCAACGAGGTGCGCACCGCGCACGGCGGGCAGCCTTTCGCCAACCCCCGGGGCGCGGCCGCCGGCACTCTGCGGGCCAAGGACCGCGCCTACACGGTCCCGATGACATTCTTCGGCTACGGCCTGCTGCCGCTGCCCGACACCGACGGCGCCCTGGCCGACCGGCTGGGCAGCCTCGCCCACAGTGAGCTGATGACGCTGGCCGGCCAGCTGGGCGTGAACACCACCGCCGGTACAGCGGTGCCGGGCATCACCGTAGCCACCACCGGCGAGGTCCTGGCCCGGGTGCGGGAGATCGCCGCGGCGCGCGCCGGGCTGCCGTTCGGGATCGACGGCATCGTCGTCAAGGCCGACCTGGCCGCCGATCAGCAGGCGGCCGGCTCTGGTTCACGGGCGCCGCGGTGGGCGATCGCCTACAAGCTGCCCGCCGTCGAGAAGATCACCCGGCTGCTCGAGGTGGAGTGGAACGTGGGCCGCACCGGCATCATCGCCCCGCGTGGCGTCCTGGAACCGGTCGAGATCGACGGCTCCACGATCACCTACGCCACCCTGCACAACCCGGCCGACATCACCCGCCGCGACCTGCGTCTGGGCGACCACGTGATGGTCCACCGCGCCGGCGATGTCATCCCGCGCATCGAGGCCCCGGTCGCCCACCTGCGCACCGGCGACGAGCAGCCGATCGTCTTCCCCGAGGTGTGCCCGCGGTGCGGCTCCGGCATCGACACCAGCCAGGAACGCTGGCGGTGCGAGCAGGGCCGCAACTGCCACCTGGTCGCCTCGCTCTCCTACGCCGCGGGCCGTGACCAATTGGACATCGAAGGCCTGGGCACCACCCGCGTCGTGCAGCTGGTCGAGGCGGGCCTGGTCGCGGATCTCGCCGACCTGTTCACCTTGTCCCGCGACCAGCTTCTCGGGCTGGAGCGGATGGGTGAAACCAGCACGGACAATCTGCTGGCCGCGCTCGCCACGGCCAGGACACGGCCGCTGTCGCGGGTGCTGTGCGCGCTCGGCGTCCGTGGCACGGGCCGCTCGATGTCCCGCCGTATCGCCCGGCACTTCGCCACCATGGACAACATCCGTGCCGCCGACGCCGAGGTCCTGCAGCAGGTCGAGGGCATCGGCGCCGAGAAGGCACCCGCGATCGTCGCCGAACTCGCCGAACTCGCCGGGCTGATCGACAAACTCACAGCGGCCGGGGTGAACATGACCGAACCCGGCGCCACTCCCCCACCGGCAGCCGGCGAGGACACGTCCGGGGCCGCCGCGGGCTCGGGTGGCGTCCCGGCCGGCGGTCCGCTCGCCGGGATGACGGTGGTGGTCACCGGCACGATGACCGGACCGCTGGGGCAGCTCAGCCGTAACCAGATGAACGAACTCATCGAGCGGGCCGGGGGACGCTCCTCCTCCAGCGTGTCGCAGAAGACCGCTCTCGTGGTCGCCGGGGAAGGCGCTGGATCCAAGCGGGCCAAGGCCGAAGACCTCGGCGTCCGGCTGGCCACACCCGACGAGTTCGCCCTGCTCGTGGCCGACTACCTGGGCTGATCCAGGCCAGCGGACAGCCGCACGCCGCATCGACCGCCTGCTCTAACGCGCGGGCTGTTGGGCATGGGCCTCCCCGGCCGAACAGCCGGGGGCCCATGCGCGTGGCTGCCAGGCAGCGGTTTTCGGTTGTGCCTGTCAGTGGGTCTTCTCCGGTGGCAGGGCCAGGTCGAGGTACGCGGTGAGGCTGGCGCTGTCGAGCGTGCCGTCCATCGACAGGGAACGCAGCAGGGTGTCGGCCACGGCGTCGCGGGGGATGCCGAGACGGCTCTGGGCCTCGCGGACGATGTCGCCGATGGCGTACTGGCCGTAGTCGGGGTGATGGCGAATGAGCCAGTCCAGGGTCTTGGCGACGGGGGTGGTCAGGGCGTAGAAGTGCGTGCGGCCGTCGCCTTCGTCGCTGTCCCAGCCGTGCTGTTCCGTCAGTTCGTCGAGGACGGCGTGACGGATGGTGGCGGCCAGGTGGTCGGTGGGGATGATGTCGTCCAGGCGCGTGGCGACGTGCAGTGCGAGTTCGTTGGAGATCTCCCGAACGTCCGGCTCGCTGCGGTGGCGCAGCACCCAGCGCTTACGGGTCTGCGGGCGGCCCCACAGCAGGGCCTGGAACTTGGCGGTGAGGCGTTCACGCAGGTCGCTCACGCCGGCGGGCAGGGCGTCGGGGGCGGGCCCGGCCACGGCGGCCGCGACGTTCTCCGGGGAGCGGCTGCGCTGGGTGACCCAGTCCTGGGCGACCGGGCGGGACCAGGCGCTGCGGCCGCTGACCGTGGCCTGGGGCAGGGGGACGTTCCCTTCTCCGCGGGAGGCGTACGAGCGCAGGGTGGAGGCGGCGATGCCGGCCAGGCCCGCGAACTCGGTGACGCCCAGCAGCTGGTCGGCGGCGAGTTCGGGAGCGGAGAGCTGGACCACGCACTGGTTGAGGGGGAAGTCGCCTTCGCGGTCGGTGCGGTGCTGCGCCCAGAGTGCGAGGTGGTCGCTCCATCGTCCGGCGAGCGGTGCGTCCGGGTCGAAGGCGGTGACCTTCAGAATGTGGCCGACGTTGGGGTGGGCGGTGGCGTCCAGGAGCTGGTCGGCGGTGACGGCGATCGCGGCCGGGGCCGGGGTGCGGACGAAGTCCTCGTCGGCCGCATCCCAGATCTGTCCGGGCCGGTACCAGGTGGCTCCGTCCCACCAGTAGCCGCCGGCCCGGAACAGCAGCGGGCCGCCGTGCCATGCAGCGTGCAGTTCGTTGGCGTCCTCGTCGCGTACGAGCAGGACTGTCCGGCCGTGGTCGGGGTGGTAGCGCACGCACCAGGCGAACTCGTTCCGCTGGGGGTCGGTGGTGTAGGCGCGCCATCCGCCTGCGGAGCGCTCGAGGTCGTAGCGGCCCCACATGCCGCCACCGCGGTTGCGGCCGACGGCTTCGAGCTCGCGGGGGTCGTCGAGGGGGATGTGGGAGTCGTCGACGAACGGCAGGTCGGGGACGGGGTGGTCGGTTCGCAGGCCGTTGGCCAGGGGGCGCAGCGTGTACACGAGGAGTGTTGTGTCCTTTCCCACTGTAGCGCTGTAGATATCTACAGCGTACCGCTTCGGCTTCTACAGCTAACCCAAGTCATCAGGATTGGCGAGAAGTTGCCACATCGCGTCCAACCGCACGGCACATCGTGGAAGGGTGCGCATAGGGCGCCGCGCTGCTGGTCCGCGACCTGCCGGGCCACCCCCGGCTTCCTCGGCTTGGACTGTGCTCTCTGGCTGGAAAACGCACAGCCGGATACATCGTCAACTGCCCGGGACCACCTCGCAGGCGCAGGGAGGAGACGCCGACCGCACGCACTCAAGCCCGGTTCTCACCATCCCCGCAGACGCGGGCAGCAGCGGCCGTCACCGAGTGCGCCGACGACGCCGCGACGGGCTGGGACCATCTCCGCGGGCGCGGGGAGCAGTTCACGGAGGAGCCCCTGGGCGTTTTCGTCTTGGGACCATCCCCGCACGCGCGAGGAGCAGCCGGGCCGGGCGTCGTTCTTGATGAACGTCACGGGACCATCCCTGCGGGCGCGGGGAGCACTCATCAGCGCGGTACTCGAAACGAGCGACCGGGGGACCATCCCCGCGGGCGCGGGGAGCAGAGCCGCTGTCCGCCAGCGAACTGCATGTCGACGGGACCATCCCCGCAGGCGTGGGGAGCAGACGCCGACCCCGACCGGTCGCCCGATCATGTCGGGACCATCCCCGCGGGTGCGGGGATGGTTCCTACGTCGTGCCCGCGGGCGGCGACGTGAAGGCCTGCTCCCCGCGCCTGCGGGAATGGTCCCTGGTCGGGGTCACGGCCGTCCACTCAATGGCGCTGCTCCCTGCACCCGCGGGGATGGTCCCCAGGAGTCGGGCGGCAACCTCAAGGCCGTCAACTGCTCCCCGTGTCTGCGGGGATGGTCCCAGCACGGCGAACAGGTCGCGCGGGGCGTGACCCTGCTCCCCGCACCCGCGGGGATGGTCCCATCACCGTGGTCGGGGTCACCGCGACCGACACGCTGCTCCCCGCACCCGTGGGGAGGATGGTCCCGGCGTCTCCCGCGTATCCGTCGCCAACACGGCCTGCTCCGCGCGCGTGCGGGGATGGTCCCGACAAGCTGGTCGACACCAGCACCAAGAACGGCTGCTCCCCGCGTCCGCGAGGATGGTCCCGCGGCATCGTCGAGGGGGTCTGGGCCTACATGCTGCTCCCCGTGCCCGCGGGGATGGTCCCCAGCTCGGGGCGCCGGCCACCACGCGGCCGCGACTGACGGAACAAACATCAGGAAATCGGGAAGATGGCCACATGTTCGTGGCACCGTGCCTAGCATCAAGGCATGACCTTGCTGGGCGCGGCATTGTGGGGGCTGTTTGGTGGCTTCGCCGTCGAGTCGCTGGAGTTCTGGACAGCCGTGCGGCGCCACCAGCGCTGGCCCTGGGAGAATCCGGGCGACGGACCAACCCTGGGACTTCTGGCCTACATCCTCGCCACCACCTTACGGCTCGGCGTCGGGGCGGGTGTGGCCGTCGCAGCGCGCACATCCGAGCAAAGCGCCACCGCCTGGTTGGCGATGATCGTCGGGGCTGGGACGCCTCTGCTGCTGGAAAAGGCGACGGCCCTCATCCCCCTCGTCCTGCAGGTCGGCGTCACCGCGGTCACCGCGACCTCCCCGCGCGAAGGGGAGAGTGGCGAGGCCGCGTTCTTTCTCGAGCCGCAGCGCCCGCGCTCCGCCGGGCGCAACCGCCCTGACACGTCGGCCCCGGACAGCGAGACCGCCCTGGCCGACGGCGAAGGCCAAAGGAGTTGATGGTCGTGCGCGCCAACTCCCTACCTGGCCGGGTCGTGGCCATCGTTTCGCGCCGTGCTCCCGCGTTCCAGCCGCGTCCAAGCGAACAGACCGGTCTGGCCTGGGCCGTACAGGCGGCGTTGCCGGGCACGCGTCGCCAGGAGCCGACCGAGGCCGCCTCCACATCCGAGGCCGGAGCGCTTCCAGGTTCACGCGTTGGCCCACCGTCCGATCTCGTCGTCACGGTCGAGCCGTGGCGCTGGCATCAGACCCGGGCCGCTTCCCCCAGCGTCGGTAACGCCCGGTCTATGAAGGTCATGTCGACCCTCGTCGGGCTCGTCGCCGCCTGTCTCCTGGCAGCGGGCGGCTTCACGTTGACAGCCCTGGCGCCCGGCGAGACGACGGCGCCGGCCGGGCCGCCGTCGCCCACCGCGACCCTTGGACCTACCCAGACGGTCGTGCGGTATTTCGATGCGATCAACAAGAGGGACTACGGGACAGCCTGGTCGCTGGGAGGCCGCAACCTCGGTGCGAACTATGACACCTTCGTGGCGGGCTTCGCGCACACAGAAACAACCTACGTCACCATCCTGTCCGTCACAGGTGACGTCGTAACCGTGGAGCTGAACGTCCACACCACGGATGGGAGCAAGAAGAACTATCACGGCACGTACACCGTCAGCGACGGCGTGATCACGGCAGCCAACGTGAAGGTCGACTAGGGAACGTCTTGCCGATCATGTGTCGAGCCAGATGAGTGTGCTGGCCAGGGTGATCGCGGCTCGGTAGCGGCCGGGTTGTTTGTCGTAGCGGGTGGCGATGCCGCGCCACTGCTTGAGGCGGTGGAAGCAGCGTTCGACGACGTTGCGGCGCCGGTAGACGGCCTTGTCGAAGCCGCAGGGCCGTTCGCGGCGGCGTGCCCGGCCTGCGAGTTGGTCGATGCGTTCGGGGATGGTCGCTTTGATTCCGCGTCTGCGCAGGTAGGCGCGGAAGGTGCGGGCTGAGTAGCCCTTGTCGGCCACGACTCGTTCGGGCCGCCGGCGGGGGCGTCCCGGCCCGGGCCGGGCGACGCGGATGGCGTCGATGACGGTTTCGGCCTGGGTGCAGTCGTTGCGGGTGCCGGCCGTGACGGTGAAGGCCAGCGGCCGTCCCCGTCCGTCGCAGGCGAGGTGGATTTTGCTGGTCAGCCCGCCGCGGGAGCGTCCGAGTCCTCGTTCCTCGAGCCCCCTTTGGTGGCCGTGTGCTGATGAGCTCTGACGATCGTGGAGTCGAGCGCGACCAGCCAGTCCACCTCGGCCTGGCCCTGGGCTGCGGACAGGAGCCGGTCGAAGGTGCCGTCGGCCGTCCAGCGGGCGAACCGTCCGTGGACCGTCTGCCAGGGCCCGAACCGTTCCGGCAGATCCCTCCAGGGCACACCGGTGCGGAACTTGAACACGATGCCTTCCAGCACCTGGCGGTGATCGCGCCATCTGCCCCGGGCACGGCCCACCGGCGGCAGCAACGGCTCGATCACCGCCCACGCGGCCTCAGATATCTCCCCATCCCTCACGACCAGTCCAACGATCGGATGATCGGAAAGACACTCCCTAGGGCCACCCCTGTCTTGATCAATATCGATGAGTTTGGGAGTCGCTGGACCCTCATGGTGGGTCGATGAGGGTTTCTTGAACGCCAGTGGCCTAACTCGCTAGGTCTATGTCTGCTCGGACGCCGAGCTCTGCAACGTCTTTGTCACGTGCGGCATTTGCCAGGTCGGGGCCCGGGCGGTGTGGGTACGGTTGAAATGCCATGTGTCAGGCTGGTCAGGGGGTAGTGATGACGGGTGTGGAGATCGCGGTCGGGTACGTGTTCGCGTGGTTAGTGGGCAAGGCCAGACGGGTGGCAGTACGGGCGGATACGGAGGTCGACCGGGGGCTGGATGCGGGCATGGACCGGCTGCACGAGTTGATCAGCGCAAAGCTGGGGCAGGATCCCGCGCTGGAGCGCGCTCGGGAGGAGGCTGATGCCGGGCAGGAAGTGCCGTCGGAGCGCACGCGACGCCGGCTGGTGGACTCCTTGGAGGACGCGGCTGAGCACGACCCGTCCTTTGCTGAGGCACTTGAAGACCTGGTGAGGAAACTGCAGTCTGCCGTCGCTGCGGGGAGCGGCGGGGTGTCGGCGACCGGCGACGGGCAGGCCATCGGCGGAAGTGTGGGCATTCGCGCGGATCGTGGGTCGGCGGCCGCGCTGAGGATGGGGAACGTGACCATCGGATCCACTGAGAACCCTCCTCCGCCGCCGGGTCCGGAGCAGGGCTGACCGAACCCGGCATCACTACCCACCCCTCCACCACCTCGTACGGTGCTGTGCGTGACGCGACCATCACCTCGGCCTATGGCGGGGTTAGTGCTTTGACTATCGGCGCGGTTCACCAGCATCGTCATGCCGCGTTCCGCAAGCCGGCCGCTTGGCCGCACCAGGTTGGGGTGATCCCGCGACGGGCGGACTGTTTCCAGGTTCGGGCCGAGATGGGGCTGTTGCAGCGGGCCGTGACAGAAGGTGGGACGGCGGTAGCCAGCCATGTCCTGGCCGGGATGGGCGGGGTGGGCAAGACCCAGTTGGCTGCCGACTACGCTCGCTACGCCCAGGAAAGCGGCACGGTTGACGTGCTGGTATGGATCGCTGCCGGCAACCGCACGGAGGTCGTTTCGGGCTATGCGCAGGCCGGGGTCGAAGTGCTGGGCGCCGATCCGGCCGATCCGCAAGCTGCGGCGCGGGAGTTTCTGGCCTGGTTGGCGCCCAAGACCGGCGCCAAGCCATGCCGGTGGCTGGTCGTGCTGGATGATGTCGCTGACCCGGCGGACCTAGCTGGGTGGTGGCCGCCGGCCAGCCCGCATGGCTGGAGCCTGGTCACCACCCGCCGCCGCGACGCGGCCCTGATCGGCAACGGGCGTCGCCTGATCGAGGTCGGACTGTTCAACCGATCCGAGGCAATGGCCTACCTGGCCAGCGTGCTGGACGCCCATGGTCGCACCGAGCCGGAGGAGGAGCTAGGCGCCCTCGCCGACGCCTTGGGTTGTCTGCCGCTGGCCTTGTCTCAGGCGGCTGCGTACGTCGTCGACGCCCACCTGGCCTGCGCCGACTACCAGGACCTGCTGGCCGACCGGGCCACCACGCTCGCCGATGCCGTTCCCGATGCCCTGCCTGACGACCAGACCGTCACCATCGCCGCAGCCTTGTCCCTGTCCATCGACCGTGCCGACAGCCTCCGTCCGGTAGGTCTGGCCCGGCCCATGCTCCACCTGGCCGCCCTCCTGGATACCCACGGCATCCCAGCCGCCGTCCTGACCGGCGAGCCCGCCCGCGCCTACCTCACCGCACACTGCATCCCCACCGTCTGTGGAGATAACCCGCCACAGAGCGGCCTGGTCACCGACAGGAACGCAGTCGGCGCTCTACGAGCCTTGCACCGTCTGCATCTCATCGATCACACTCCCGACTCCCGCTGCAGAACTGTCCGCATCCACCGGCTCGTTCAACGCGCCGCCCGTGAAACCCTCACTCCCTGCCAGCGCGACCAAGCTGCCCGCACCGCCGCCGACGCTCTCCTGGCTGCTTGGCCAGCCATCGATCGTGACACCGCTCTTGCCCAGGCCCTGCGCGCGAACACGACCGCTCTTACCGCCTGCGCCGAAGACGCCCTGTACCGGTCGGATGCGCATGCAGTGCTCTACCGCGCCGGTGAAAGTCTCTTCGATAGCGGCCAGCTCACTGCGGCCCTTGGCTACTTCCAGTGCCTCACTGACGCCACACGCCGCCGCCTTGGACCCGACCATGCAGACACCCTCGCCGCCCGTTCCTACGTGGCCCATTGCCAGGGTCATGCGGGTGATGCGGCAGGGGCTGCCGCCGCGTTCGCCGACCTGCTCAACGACTACCTGCGAGTGCTGGGCGAAGACCACCCCAGCACCCTCCGCGCCCGGCACAATGTGGCCTGTTGGCAAGGGGAGGCGGGTGATGCGGCAGGAGCTGCCGCCGCGTTCGCCGACCTGCTCAACGACTGCGTGCGAGTGCTGGGCGAAGACCACCCCGACACCCTCAGCTCCCGCGCCTACGTGGCCCATTGGCAGGGTCATGCGGGTGATGCGGCAGGAGCTGCCGCCGCGTTCGCCGACCTGCTCGACAACGAGCTACAGGCGCTAGGCGAAGACCACCTCGACACCCTCGGGACCCGGTTCAACATCGCTTATTGGCGAGGAAAGGCCGGTGATGCGGCAGGGGCTGCCGCCGCGTTCGCCGACCTGCTCGACAACGAGCTACAGGCGCTGGGCGAAGACAATCCCAAAATTCTCCGGACCCGGTTTAACGTGGCCTATTGGCAGGGGGAGGCGGGTGATGCGGCAGGGGCCGCCGCCGCGTTCGCCGAACTGCTCAACGACTACCTGCGAGTGCTGGGCGAAGACCACCCCGACACCCTTGCCGTCCGGCATCACCTCGCCCGGTGTCAGGGGCAGGTTGGAGGAGGGGGCAGCCCAACAGTCGTGTAGTGGGCGTTCGGAGGCGACGAACATCGAGAGGCGTTCAGTTCGGGCTCTGACTCAACTTCCGTGCAGCGAATGCTAAGAGTTAGATGCTTGCCATTTCATGTTGCCTTTGCCGATGGTGGCTGCCCATGCTGTGCCTGCCGGATGCGCTGGGCAAACATACGGGTGACAGAGTTCAGAACCTTGGGATCCGCTGCGGCTGGGCCGTCTGTGTTGATGTTCACGTGGCAAAAACAGTATCCAGGCGGAGGGTGATCGAAGTGCTGCAATGGTTCTTGCCGATGCAGTAGGAGGCTGTGAACGCTGCGTCGACGTCCGGGATCTGCGCGGGCCCAACTTGGGCGCTTGCCATCTGAGACCTGCTCTCCGTGTACCTGTCGATAGCCTGAGCCCGGGTCCGGAAAGATTGGAGACCGAACCCAACTGTGCCTTCGAGATCAGTCGCAGCGTAACCCTGAGTGCCGTAGGCCAAGCTACCGCCGTCTTCGGGATTGGCGCCGTGGAGACGCAGCGTGCCAGATTTCTCCCAACCCGGAGGCACATCACCCGAGTCCGTTAACACGACTTTTACTTGATCTTTACCTAGGGCTCTGACGACTTGAGACGAAGGCGAACCGCTCTGGGTGGGGCTGTGTTCTTCAGCGTCGGTCCCGGTCACGCACCCAAAAGGAGTGAAATGGCTCCAATCGCGCATAGACCCCTAACTGCCCCCTTGTCCCGCATCAGTTCCCCTTCTACGGCAAGCGATCATCCTGACGATCATATGGGCCCCGAGTGGGCTCAGCAGTCAGAGGGTCGCAGCTGCTCGTCACGACAGCAGGACTCTTTTCCGAAGGAGCTGGAACCCTGCGCGGCCGAACATCTGGCGCTTGAGCATCTTGATCCGGTTGACATGACCTTCGACGACGCCCGAGTTCCACCGCAGGGTGAGGCCAGCAATGACGGCGTCACGGTCTCTGTCGATGCCGGCGGCGAGCTTGTGCAGGCTGGGCAAGTCGTCCTGCCGGACAGCGTCGAGCCAGTCCGGCAGGCGCTCGCCCTGCCTTCCGGTAAGCATGGTCGCAAAGGACCGCACGTACCGGGTCAGAGCATCGAGTTCGGGGCAGCGCGTCCGGATGGCTTTGAGCTGGAGCTGCTCGGTCTCGGTGAGGGTTTCCAGGTGCCGGAGGATCCACCCGGCGACGGCCCGGGGCGTGGGTGGCCGTGCGATCACCGACTGCGGTGATGTGCGCTTGTCGTGCAGATACGCGCGAACCCGCTGGTAGCTGCCCTTGTAGCCGAGCGGGATGATCTCCTCCCAAAGCTTCCACGCGTTAGTGCAGCCCTCCCTCCAGCGGTCGTCCAGGTAAGGCTTGTAGTCGTCGAGGACGGAGGGCCGGTTCTGCCACTGACCGGTGAACAACTCCTCAGGCGCCGCAGCCGGGGCTAACTGCTTGACGGTGCGGTAGGTCATCCCGAGTTGTCGCTGGACCGAGCGTCGGCTGTGTCCTGCCTTCACGTACCGTCCGGCAGCGCCGCGCCTTAGAGGAGCCCGAGATTCTCGTCGATGAAGGACACGCAGCCCGAGACGGAGATGAAGTCGCCGACGGCCAGGAGCGTGGCAGCCGGCGGCAGCCGGCGTCCAGGATGCGGCGGTGGAGAGTGGACCAGGATGCGTTGGCACGCCGCGGACCCGGCGGCGAAGGCCAGTAGCAGCTCCGGCCGAGCTCGCCATCGTCCAGCGACGGGTTCAGCTGAAGGAATCCGTCGTCGGCGAAGGAAAAGGGCAGGTAGTGGCAGTACCCGGCGATCAGAGCGTCGACGTTCAACTTCCGGCAGTGGGGCCCGGATCCGGGGCCCCTTCAACCTGGTTGGCCACCACCTCCGGCCGCGTACGGCGAATGAGGTCGACCGGGCTGTCCAGGTCCGGGGCGAAGCGGGCCCGCTATTTCGTGGCCGGTGGTCCGATGACGCAGATCCGCTGGCCATCTTTCCGGACAGCTTCGACCGCAACGTCTTGCTCAGCGCCCATCCGGGGCGCATCGACACCACCCACCGTGTGTGCCTCTTAGGGGCCGCTTTCTCCCGTTGTTTCATCCCGGTATGCGGATTTGATCCGGTGATGTCATGTCGCGCCAGGAGATGGTGTTCTCTCCGGTGAGGCGGCGGGCCATGAGGTCGGTCATGGCGAGTTGGATCATGGCTTCGGAGCGGGCTGGGAGGGTCTCGTAATCGCGGGCCAGGCGGCGGTGGAGCATGAGCGAGCCGTAGGTCCGTTCCACGGCCCAGCGTTTGGGCATCGGGGTGAAACCCCTGGTCCCGGGGGTGCGGGCGCTGATCTCCATGTCGATGCCGAGGGTGGCGGCGTGCTCGACGAGGTGCTTGCGGTAGCCGCCGTCCACCCAGGCCTTGCGGATCGTGGGGTGGTCGGCGGCGACCTGGTCGAGCAGGCGGGTGCCAACGTTGGAGTCCTGGACACTGGCCGCGGTGACCAGGACCGCGAGGAGGAGGCCGAGCGTGTCGGTCGCGATGCTGCGCTTGCAGCCCACAATCTTCTTGGCGTTGTCCGTGCCCTGGCTCGCGGCGGGGGCGCTGGTGGAGGTCTTCACGCTCTGTGCGTCGATCACGCAGGCCGAGGGCTCGGTGTTACGGCCCTCCTGTTCGCGGACCAGCTCCCGTAACAGGCCGTTGAGCTGGGCGAAGATGCCGTCCTTCTGCCACTTGGCGAAGTAGCCGTAGACGGGGTTCTAGTGGGGGAAGTCGTGCGGCAGGTAGCGCCACTGCACCCCGGTGCGGTCCACGTACAAGATCGCGTTCATGATCTCGCGGAGGTCGAGCTCGGCGGGCCGGCCGAATGCCAGCGCCCGGCCATGGCGCTCGTAGCGCCAGGCGGCCAGGACTGGCTCGATCAGCTCCCAGCGGGCATCGGACAGATCACTCGGATACGGGCGACGGTCAGCCATGACCTGGAGATACCGCCGTTCAGGGGCGTGCGCCCAGGCGTGCGTGCGGCCGCCTCGAAGCACGCGACGGACCCGGACGTCCTGGAATGAGACAGGCGCAAGCCGTCCTCCGCCCCAGGCGTCACACCATTTGTCTCGGCGTCCACCACCAGCCCGACAGCCCCACCAGCACCAGATCACCGGACGGCGGAAACGCTGCCATACCTCAATGAACAGGTGAAAACGACCTCTTAGAGGGCGATCTTCACGCCGAAGAGGGCGGCCCCTGCCCAGGGCGCGGGAAGCGGGGCCGCCGGGTCCTGCTGTCCTGTCAGTGCAAGGCACCACAACGCTACAGTCCGGCCGCCGTTCTCACCCGTCCCGTTACGGCGGCTGGGTGAGGACAGTGGATGCTCGACTAGGTTTGCTCCGATCAATCCCAAATGGCATTCATCGGCAGCTCAACCCACAGGGGCCGCAAGCAGTCTGAGCGGCGTTCCGCCTGGCGGCATTACCCAGGGGGCAGCCGCCGTCTGTCCAGCTGGAGCTGCCACGGCGCCTGGAGAGCGAATGCTCAGAGGCGCCGTGCAGGTCGTGGCGGGCGCGGGATTAGGCGGGGGTGATGTTCTCCGCCTGCGGGCCCTTCTGCCCCTGGGTGATGTCGAAGGTGACGGCCTGGCCTTCCCGGAGCTCGCGGTAGCCGTTGGCGTTGATGTTGGAGTAGTGCGCGAAGACGTCGGGGCCGCCTCCGTCCTGCGCGATGAAGCCGAAGCCCTTTTCGGAGTTGAACCACTTGACGGTTCCGCTGGCCATGCCGGTACCTCTCGGTTTGTTTCGGGTCCGCACCGCGCGGGCCCGGATGTGATCGCCCTGGTCCTGCACAGCACAGCAAAACGCCCGCACCAGGGCGCGGGCAGGTACTGCGAACCACGACAACTGCTGGTGACGCTACACCGCAGGGCGGTCCCTCTCCACCGGAAATGACCATGACCGGCAGGACTGTAGGCCAGCCAGACGTTCCTCAGTTGGCTCGGGATAACGATGTAGCGGGAACCCGGACGCCGTGACACATGCCAAGGTGGTTGGTGCCAGCGACCGGGGGTGTGTGGGGCGACGCCTGCGGTGCCCCCGGCCCGGCACGGCCACAAGGAGCGCCTCATGCGAATTGGCCGACTACTGGCCCCAGCAGCGTGTGTTCACCCCTAGGAAGGGTGGACGTCAGCGCAGGTTGGGGAAGACGGCGCCTGCTCAAGGTGAAGTGGCCGTCGACCTCTCCCGGGACAGCGCTGGGCGGTGACGACATCCGGCCAGGCCGCAAACGCCCGCACCAGGCGGATCGCGAAACCCTGCACATTCTGCGCTGGCCCAAACGCGCTCGCCCGGAAGATCTTCCACGGCCGGGTGGGCAGCTCTACCAGCGCTACAAGGACGGCATGGAGGATCAGATCGGCGCCCTCGGGCTGGTTCTCGCCGCCCTGTTGCTGAGGGTGGCCCCTGAAGGATCCGCAGCCGCGCCGCGATGCTGCGTTCGGCAGCCAGCCGCTCGCGCAGCAGTCCAGCGGCCGGTTCGGCGTCGTCGAAAGAGCCCGTCGGCACAGTTCGGCCTGCTACGGGGTGGGGAAGCCGACGGGGCGCTCAGCGGCTTCGTCAAACGTCCCTTCGCCCACTCCTCGGCCGCCTGAGGGTCGGCGAGCACCGCGTGCAGGGCGCCCCGGACCTCCTGCCGGGTGGCGTCGCTGATGCGCTGCCCTGCCTGTGCTGTCAGCTCGCCAGCCTGCCGGACCAGAGCGAAGGTGAGTTGGGTGCTGCTGCCTCTCAGCCGCTCACCGTCCAGATCCCGGTGGGCCTGCCGCAGCGCCTCACCCAGCTGCAACAGTCACTGCACCTCCTCCGTCACGCACCAGCAGATTGCTGGCCCACGCAGCCTGGGTGGGGCGGCGCAGCCGGCGGATCCTCTCGGCCAGCTTGAGGTCAGCGCGGCCTGACTTCACCCGTTCGTCCGGGCAGCGGTGAACTCGCTCGGCGACAGACCGTAAAGCTCATCAGCGACAGCATCCAGATCCACCTTCCCTCCCACCCGCCAGGCCCGATATGCCCTCTATCGCGACCGCCACGGCGCACCGTGCCTGTCCGGCAGGATTCACCGGTGTCCACTATCGCAACCAATCACAGGCGTACGCCGATGGCCGATGCCGCGCTTTTGGTGATCGTCAGCCGTACAGCCGTTGCTCCCAGGCTTTGCGCCCGGTCAAGGCGGTGGCATGGACGTCTAGTTCGGGTCAGCGCGCCGGGGTACACGCGCTCGTAAGCCGTGTTGTAGGCGCTGACGAGGGCGGCGACGCCGAGCAGCCACGGCGCGGGGACGTGGTCGAGGTCAAGCCCAGCGAAGGCGCCTTCGTAGCGGATGCGGCCGTGGAGGAGGCCGCGTTCGAGCAGGGTGTGCCAGCCGCGCCCGATGCGTTCGACCTCGGTCATGCCCTTGGCGGTGTCGATGACGGAAGCGACGTCGAACCGGCGGGGCGGATGCGGGCATAGAGCTTCGCGTCCCGGCTGGTTGAACCGGGCTTGCCGCCCCGGCCCTTTAGACACCGTTTCTTATGGCGCGTCTGAGCATGCCCGTTGGAGGGCAACGAAGGCCGCACTGGCGTAGTCGGCAGGGAACAGACGCAGGATGGTGGCCCGGTTCGGCGTCGTGATGACGTAGCGCCGCGCCTGGTAGGAGAGATCTCCCCAGCTTTCTCGGGCATGGGCGCGCATGAGGACCTGGCCGCATCTCGTGCAGGTGATCCAGGGGACAAGGACGAGACCGTCCAGGTCCTCGGCCATATCCATTGCCTCGGGGACGGTGCTTCCGTCGCCTTCGATCAACTTCATGGGGCCCGGTATGCCTTCAACACGGCACTGAAGGATCTGGGGTGTGAGGGCCTCCCGCTCGCCCCAGGTCTCTGCGAGTACGGAGATCTGGGCCCTGACCGTCTCACTGATCAGCACCTTGTGGCCGAGGATGCCGGAGACGAGCAGGCCTAGCCCCGCCTCCTGCTCTCCGATGTCCCAGCAGTCTTTGACTTCCTGGGCTTCGGCCTGCGGCAGCAAGGCAGCGAGCCGGTTCCAGATGACGGTGTCGTCGGTCACCTGGCAGACGCTACCGGCCGGCGCTGACACCCAGACGCCGCAGGCAGGTGAGCATGACCGCGATCGCAGTAAAGCCAAGGAAGTGTTCGAGTTTCCGCTCGTAGCGCCGATGGAGCCGACGGCACCCGGACAGCCACGACATGCTCCGCTCGACCACCCAACGATGACGGCCGAGGCGGGTTGAGCTCTCGACCCCGCGGCGTGCGATTCGCGGGACGATGCCGCGTTTCCGCAGCCATTTCCGCAGGTGGTCGTAGTCATAGCCCTTGTCACCATGCAGCTTGGCAGGCCGTCGACGGCGCGGTCCCCGGCGGGATCGAATGGGCGGAATGCCCATTACCAAGGGTTCCAGGGCCTGGCTGTCGTGCAGGTTGGCGCCCGAGACGGCGACCGAGATCGGCAGGCCGCTGCGGTCGCAGATCAGATGGATCCTCGACCCCTTCTTACCCCTGTCGGTCGGATTCGGTCCCGTCAGTGGCCCCCCTTGACGGCGCGGACGCTCACCGAGTCGAGGGCGCACCGGGACCAGTCCAGCTCGCCCTGGGCACCAAGCTCGTCAAGGATGACTCGGTGCAACCGGGCCCACACCCGATCCCGGCTCCACTGGGCAAACCGGCGATAGACCGTCTGCCAATGGGCTCCGAAGACCGGGGGGAGCTGGCGCCAGGTGCAGCCGGACGTGGCAACGAACACGATCGCCGCCAACACCTCCCGGTCGTCGGCCCGCCGCCGGCCACCACCCTGCGGCCGCTGCACGACTGTCGGCGGCACAACCCGTCGAAGACAACTCCCATAGACCGTCTGGAACCAGGTGCTCTACAAGTCTCTCCACGAGGGCTTAACGCCCCGCCCCGCCAAAAGAAACGGTGTCTAAGCCTGAGTGGTGTTGAGATCGAGATGGCCAAGGAGCTTCGCGGCGATGTGGATCGGCAGTCCGCCGTTGACCGTCTCCGTTGAGAAGATTCGGCGGAAGTCATGCGGTGTGAACCTCAGCGGTGTCCCGTCGACATCGACGATGTCGGCCCTTAGCGCATGGTCGGTGAGGAGCTCGCGGATCCGGTTGGGAGAGATGACCTGCAGCCGGTGCTGCGAAGGGCACTGGAATAATGATCCGGCGAATGATCCGGGCGAGGACGGCGACCAGGTCCGGGTCAGCGGGGATGACGCGCTCACGGTCGGTCTTGGATGGGCTGATCTGCAGCAACGGCACTGTCTCGCCAGTGGGTGCCTGGTACTGGCGCAGGCTCAGGTGAGTGAGCTCCAGGAGTTCCTCGATCCTGGCCCCGGTGCGTCGCAGGACCTCGATGCTCGCCCAGGTCCAGAAGGCGTTGTTCTCCTCGCATTCGGCATCGAACCGGGGACCGGGCTTGTCGACCGGGGCGAGGAACAGTGCGGTGGGGCGCCAGTGGCTGCCGTTCCGGCCGGTGCGTCGATAGCGTGAGTCCTCGATGGTGCACTCCTCACCCGGCTCTGCTGAGCGGGCTGCCTGCAGCAGGAGTGTGGGAGTGTGGCGGGCTTCAGCCGGGTCTCGGCAGCGCGGACGAGCTGCGGCAGGACGGGAACCAGGGTGCGGGTGCGCTGCTGCATCCGTGCCTGCCGGTGCCGGGTTTCCTTGATGTAGCCGCGGATGTCGGCCTCGCTGATCGGGGACGTGTCCGCCTCCCACAGCGTCACCACCGACATCACCACGGCGATCGCTGTGAGCGTGCGCCGGCCGAGGGCAGGGCCCGGCAGGTCCTGCTCCAGTGCCGTGCGGATCGCGGACTCGGAGTACGGCCGGCCCGCCGCGAAGAGCCTGCCGCTGGTGTGCCACCGTTCGTGCACGAGGTCTGTGTGGGGTGTCAGCTGTGCGCACGCTGCTCGTCGTAGTGGGTACGGGCGGCTTCGACCGTGTTGAGGTGATCGACGACCCACCCCAGCATGGCTCGCAGTGGTGACTCAAGGCTCCGGCCCAGGCGGGTGATGCGGTACTCGATCGCCACCGGTTCCGTGGACAGAACCACTCGCTCCACCACGCCGTTGCGCTCCAGCCGCCGCAGGCAAGCGGTCAACGACTTCGGTGTGACGGCGGGCATGTGCTGCCGTAGCTCGCTGAACCGCCGGGGGCGGTCGCACAATGCATGCAGGACCAGCAGGGACCACTTGTCGAAAAGCTGGTCGAGCAGGCGGCGTCCCTCGTCATCGAGTTCCATCTCGGCCATGTCGGTTCCCTTCGTGATACCTCGTTCCTTTGAGGTATATCACCGCCACGAGGTATACACAGGATACCTAGTAAGTGCGTCCAGCGAAGGCGGAACTCATGACCCACGCGTACTCGGCCCTGACGGTCTCCGTCACCGACGGGGTGGCCCAGGTCACCATCGACAACCCTCCACTCAACCTGTTCGACTCCACCCTTCTGCTTGATCTGGACCGGTTCGCGGACTCGATGTCGGCCGACGATGACGTCCGGGTGATCGTTTTCGACAGCGCGGACCCGGACTTCTTCGTCGCCCACGGCGACATGACGATGGCCGACGACCCGGCGTCGTTCGGAGCACTCCCCGTCGCGCTGGAGGAAGATCGGTCGCTGAACCCGATGATGCGGTTGCACGAGCGCATCCGCTCGCTGCCGCAAGTCACCATCGGCAAGCTGCGTGGGCTGGCACGTGGTGGCGGTGCGGAACTGCTGTCCGCGATGGACATGCGATTCGCGTCGCTCGAGCACGCCGGGCTGGGGCAGATAGAGTGCGGGATGGGGATCATTCCCGGCGCGGGAGGCACCGCGTACCTGCCCGGTCTCGTAGGCCGCGCACGCGCCCTGGAGATCATCCTCGGCTGGCAGCTGATCGATGCCGCGACCGCGGAACGGATCGGATGGGTCAACCGGGCCGTGCCGAGCGCCGAGCTCGACCACGTCGTCGACACGCTCGCCGCCCGCATAGCCGCTCTGCCGCACGGCGTCGCTCGCGCCGCGGTCGAAGCGGTCGACGCCGCGGCGGAGTCCACCACTCATGGCCTGCGCACGGCGAACGAGCTTTTCGGTCGCCTCATCGCCGAACCCGTCGTAGGTCGTCTCACCAAGGCCGCACTGGACGCCGGCGCGCAGACCCGCGACGGGGAACGCCGCCTCGAAGCCATCGTCGGCGAACTAACCTAGCCTCAATACCGGTAACTTTACGGCTTTGGCATTCGTCTGACCCTTTTGGGTTTGGTGGCCTCGATGACGGTGATGGCCGGAACACCTGTGCGGTCTGCAACGCGGTGGGCAACGCGTTTGAGGGGCCAGTTGGCGACTTTGCGTTTGATGACACGGGGGTTGCTCCGGCGGCGTCGCGGTGGCAGGAGGTGTTCGAGTCGTTCAGTGGGGGTGGCTTTGACCGCGCGGGCGAGGCGGCCGGGGGGAAAATGCCGCCTGGTCGGTGACCTGGCGGCGCACGACGCGCAGTGAGCGGGTGAAGGAGATCCGGTCGCGGTCCCGGTCGGCTTCTCGTGCGGCCTGGTGCATCAGGTGCCGGATGGCGTGGTGGACGAGCAGGAAGCCGTAGAGCTCCTGCTCGGCTCCGTCAGGGTGCTGCGAACGCAGTACCAGGTGAGGCCCGCCGAGGTAGGTCTTGATTTCGTCGAGGGGGGACTCGAACTCCCAGCGCTGGGCATAGAGGGCGGCCAGTTCCGCGGCCGGGGCCTTGTCCGGGTCGAGGATCGTGGTGATGAGTCGGTAGGCGCCCTCATGGCCGGCGATGGTGTATTCCACCGCGCGTACCGGTACCCCGCGACGAGTGTGGTGGATGTCGGTGCGGTCGAAGATCTCAGTGAGATACGAGCCGTCCGGCAGTTGCTCGACCACCGGAAGTACGAGGTCTTTGCGGACTCGCCACAGCAGGTCCGCCCCCGGGGCCGCGGCTGTGCACCACAGGTCCACGCCGTAAAGGCCACGGTCGGCCAGCAGCAGCATCCCCGGCCGCAGGGACCCCAGGATCTCCCGGGCCAGAGTCTGCTCTCCGGTGCGCAGAGCTCCGATCGCAACATCGAAGACGACGTGGGTGCCGCACTCCACCAGGCCGACCATGCGCAACTGTGGGTAGCCGACGTCCTGTTCACCGCGGCCGGAGCGGGGCGGACGGCCGAACGCCTCCACGTTCGCTTTCGTGTCGGGCAGGTCGAACGTGGTGCCGTCGATCGCGGTCAGCCGCCAGTCGCGGTAGAAGGCGCCCTGAGTGTCCGGTGTGGCAACCGGACGGCACACCCGCGCGAACAACGTGTGGGCCACCTTGCTGGCAGATCGGACTATCCGGACCGGCATCAGGAGGTTCGTGTGGTAGTAGACGGACACCAGGAGCACTCGTTCGGCCAGCGGCAGCCGCCACGGACGGCCCCAGCCCTGACCACCGCGAGTCCGAACCGCCTTCAATAACCGTCCGAACTGATCCATCCGCAGGCCGGTGTATGTCTCCACCTACACTGTCTCAGCCGTCAACACCCCACCCCTGGAGGGGAAATGCTAGGCAGTGAGGCGTCGAGCTCCTGATCGTCGATCATGGTCGTGTGGTGGGGAACTTGTCTCGTGCAGCGATCATCATCGACCGGAGGATCACGGGCCTGTCGGCCGACGTGATTGCTGAACTCGTCTCCGAGGTGAGCCCGTTGTGGCATGAACGCCACCAGGCCAAGCTTGCGTCCAGGCCACGGAAGCGGGCGGTGGGCGCCGGAGCCAAGCACCGGCTGGCCTTCGTCGACCGGCTCCTGGCCACCCTCGTGCACCTGCGGCACGGAGTCATGCACGACGTGCTCGCCTGCTTGTTCGACGTGGACCGCTCCCTGTCACCCGCGCCATCGGCGAGGTACGACCGCTGCTCGCCGAGCGAGGCTGCACGGTCAGCCCTGCCCTTCGGCTGCGGACTCTGGCCGAGGTCGTCAACCATCTCGGCGCCAGCAGGAAGACCGGCATCGTCGACGGCACCGAGATCCGGGTCCGCCGACCGGCCGCCGGACGCAAGGACCGGGACAAGTTCGTCTCCGGCAAGAACAAGCAGAACGCCGTCAAGACCATGGTCGTCCCGGGCGGCGACGGCCGGGTGCTCTTCTGCAGCCCGACCATGCCCGGAAGCGGCGTGGACATCACCCACGCTCGCCAGTTAGGGCTGGTCAAGCTCTTGGCCGACGGTCCCGCCGTGGAGATCCTCGCCGATGCCGGCTACCAGGGCCTGGGAGCCCAGACCGGCGGACGTGCGGTCACACCTCCGCGTGCCCTGGCCCGCCACCTCGGCCGCCGCGAGCACATGAGCGACATCGTCCAAGCCGTCGCCGGCCTGCTGTCCCACCAGCAGACCGCGGACCTGACGTCGGCACGGCAGGTGTGAACACCGAGCCCCGCCGCCATCCTCGACGCCTCACTGCCTACCGTGCACGAGCTCGTTGGCGCTTGTCGACGGCGATGCGGCCGTTCAGGATCACCATGCTGAGGTCGCGAAGGTTGCCGATGTCCGCAGTGGGATCAGCGTTCAGCACGAGCAGGTCGGCGCGCTTGCCGGGGGCCACCGCGCCGAGGTCGGGGCGGACACACTGCCGCGACGCGCCGCTGGTGCCTGCCGCCAGCACCTGGGTGGGCGCCATCCCGGCCGCCACCATGAGTTCGGCCTCGTCCAGGGTGTTGGCTCCGAACAGGCCTCGACCGCTGAAGGTGTCGCTGCCCAGCGCGATGTGCACGCCGGCCTCAGCGACCTTCTTGAGATTGCCACGGGCGTCCGGGTGGACATCGTCGATCCAGAGCGTGGGCGTGTAGGTGATGCCGTGTTCGAGCATCAGGTCGATGAGCGAGTGGTCGGTGAGGGGCTCGACGGTGACACCGTGCTCCAGGCCGTCCGCCCCAGCCTCGATCGCCTCGCGTGCCGCGGCTTGCTGGGTGGTGTGGACGGTAACCCGAAGGCCCCGTTCGTGCCCGGTCTCGATACCCGCCCGAAGGAGATCGAGGGGAAGCCGTTCCAACTCGACACCATCCGGAAAGGCAGGATTCTGCCAGAGGTACTTCGGCCCGCCAGCGTGCGCACACGCGCCTTCCGACAGGAATTTGACCGCGTCCACCTTGCGGTCGGCGAGGTGGTGCACCAGGTCGCGGATCTGCTGCACGCTGTCGACCTCACCGGTGAAGCGCTCGCGCGCCCAGGGGTTGCCGCTGAAGACAGTGGCGGCGGGATGCCCGTCGCGTCCGGTGATACCGCAACCGGTCGCCAGCAGTCGGGGGCCCCGCAGCGCGCCCGCGGCGATTTTCGCCCGCGTGTCCAGAATTCCGCCCGTCGGATCGCCCACCGACTTGATGGTGGTGATTCCGTGGTCGAGGAAGAGCCCGAGCTTTCCGGGAAGCTCATGCTCCTCGAAGACCCTCATCGAATCCGGATCGGAGACCGCGCGCACGTCGTAGAAGTGGATATGAGTGTCGATCAGGCCCGGCGTGACCCATCCTTCGGTCGCATCCACCTCCTGTCTGCCCCTGAGCGGCTCGGCCGAGACGGAAGCGATCTCTCCGCCGTCGATGGCGACGTCGTACAGACCGGCGAGAGCCTGGCGGCCGTCGAAGACATGTGCGCGACTGATCACGAGGTCGTAGGTCGCGGGGCCACGAGCCCCCGTGCTCTCAATTGCTTCGGATTCCGGGGGCATCGCTCTCACTCCTGGTGCGATTCCGAGTAGGTGTTCGGGCCGTGGTGCACGCGGATGGATCGTGGAGCCGCTGACAACGGGAGCCGGAAGGGCCCGTAGCACTCACCCGGAGCAAACTGTAATCAAACCGGTTACAGAAGTTCTGCATCGTGATGCAGGGTGCGTACGCGCGCCTGATCAGTGATCCCTCGGTTCGTTACCGGGGGTCAATATCTGCTGCAGCAGGCCGGCGATCGTCGTCCTGGCGAGCTGTTCCTCCAGAGCTCGTTCCGCGCTCTGGAACTCGACGTCAAGCAGGTCGCCGATGGTGCGTCCGATCTCGCACGCCCTGCTGGGCGGACGGGTGTGCCGCGAGAAGATCTGCCCCTCCTCGACGGCGGCGTACGCGTCATAGAGCGTGATGTCCCGCGGGGCGCGGGCAAGAGACCACCCACCCCCCCGACCCTCGGTGGACCACACGAGGTGAGCGTCTCGCAAGCGGCCGAGGATGCGCCGCACGAGGACTGGGTTGCTCTCAAGGCTGTCCGCGATCTCCGCGGAAGTCAACGAGCCCTCATGCCGGTGCGCCAGCATCGCGAGCGCGTGAATTGCGACCGCGCTCCTGCTGCTGAGCCCCGCCATCTGCTGCTCCTGCCATCGCCACCGCTTAACTGCAACCAGACTAGTTGCCGTTAAAGGGATAGTCAACCGAGTTGTCTCAAAACTCAGTGCGGGCCGCGCTGTGACCCGGGATGAGGCTGCCGCCAGCGTCGGCCTATCCCCCAAGCTCGCCGCCTTCCACCTCGACAAGCTCGTCGACGCCGGACTGCTCCGGGCGCGGTATGAAACGTCCGGCGGGATCCGCAGGGTCGGCGGGCAAGCGAAGGTGACGAACCCACCTACGCCCAGGTCACTGTGAGCATCGCCGACCGTCGCCACGAACTCCTGGCAACCTCCTCCTGGACGCCGACCGTCGCCCGTCGATCGGAACGTCGGCCACGGTTCGCCAGTGACAGCCGTGCACCGTTGCGACGAGGCCCCGCGCACCGGGCAGACCGTGGTGTCCAGCGGCGTCCAGGCCCGCACCGCGATCCGCTCGCCCTCGTCGGCCGCACCCTCCACGACCAGCGGGGCAAGGCCGGAAAAACAGTGTCTGCACAAGCTCGTTGACGTCCATCACATCTACGACCTTCACCACTCTCCGTCACCACCGAACGTGAGACCGGGCCGCTCACCGTTCAGACCCGTCTTGGGCCCTTGTCCCTCCGGCCGCGTCCAGTTTCCGTCGAAGTCGGGCAAGCGCGAGGTCAGTCAGCGGCTGAGGTGCTGCCGGCGGCAGCTTGCCGGCAGTGGGAGCGGCTCCGGCCGGAGAGCTTGGAGCACAGCCGGTCTGCGGCTGCGTGGTCGTGGTAATGCACGCGGTAGTAGCTGACCAGGCCGGCGAAGCACGGCGGGAGCTGTCGGTCCGGCGCCTTTTCGCACTGGTCGGCGGACCACTGCTCGCGGTCGATGTTGTACTTCATGATGCGCGAGCCCAGCCCCATGGTGCAGGCGTCACGCCCCCCATTGGCCACCGGAGCGTTGCGGCACCAGGCGAGTCCGGCGACGTAGGCCTCTGGGTGACGCGCGAGTCGTGGCGCTGAAGGAAGTAGACCGGTGCGTAGCAGTAGCAGCCGCCTCTGGATGCGGCCGGCTGCTCCGGGCAGGGATACAGCGGCTCGGCGGTCAGACGGTCGGACGGAAGGTTGGCCATCGCCTTGGGATCGCTTTCGTCCGGCTCGAAGAGCTGCATGAAACGGCTTCCCGGTGCGCGCGTTCAGCGATCCCGGAGCGGGCGCGTCAGGGCGGCGTCGGTCCCGCGCCGGGTTATGGCACGTTCGCAGCCACAGCACAAATCGGCGACATACCGCCTGACCATCGCATACGACACATCGGCGCCATGTTCCTCGACCAGCCGGTGGAAGATACGCGTCACCGTGTGCCGCTGCTTGCGTGGCGCATCCAGGTCCGCCCGCAGGATCCCGTCGATCACCGCCTTGTACGGGTCGAGCGCCGACGGCCGCGGCTTGCGGGGCTCCGGCCAGGCCAAGTCCAGGGCCTTGCGAACCGTCCGCCATGCCACGTTGTACTTGCGCTCCAGCTCCCGCATCGTCATGCCGGCCCGGTGGTCCCGACGGATCGCCGCGTACAGCTCGACCTTCGACATCTGCGGCATGACCAGGCCCTTTCACCGGGAACACCCCGATGCTGTCCTGGCAAGTACCCGGGTGCTGACAAAACTCGTGAACATCACCCGACCGTGGAGACGGGCGCCTCCCAAACCCGTGTACAACCGCCGTCACGACTCGGGTTCTGGCTCAGGTTGTGTGGTGCGACCACGCTGAGTGAGTGGATCAGCTCGCGGTTGACCGATCCCGATGGCGGGAACGAGCCCCGGGTTGGTCCCCCGCCTCGGCTGCAGACCTCTTGCTAAGGAACTGCTTCGCTGCCTCAACCGCTTCTCCGTTGAGTTCCTCGACGGAGACTCCCCAGCTCTCCTCCCAGCCGTCTAGGTTGTGCGCGCAGTGCACAAGGGTTTCTAGCTCTTCGGGGTAGCCGAGGTCGTAGGCAATGTCTGCCCAGATGAGGTGAGTGCCGACGGCGGGATCCAGGGATCCGTCGGCGATCTGACCGGCGATCCAGTAGGCCATGGCCCACTTTGCAGCCCGAGGGTCCGCGGGCGGGTGGAAGAGCAGTCCCAGTTCCTCCAGTACTTGGTCGAAGAGCTCTGGCGCTTCGGGCTCTTCGCTCCGAAGGAGTCCAGCCAGCATTGCGAGGGACGGGCTCTCGACCCCCGCTATCAGTGCGTCCAGACCTGCCTGAATGAGCCGGTCCGACCCGACATGCCTGCCGAATGCCCTCTCGCGCGCGATGTGTCTGAGCTGATTGAGGGCGTCATCGCTGGTCATCAAAGTCTTCTCCGTCGGCATCTGGGAGGGGAAGGCTGACACATCCGACGTGGCCGCTGCCATCGAGTTCCTCCCGTCGCTGATCAGGCCATGAGGACGCGCTTCCGCAGAAGGGCGAAGCCCGCCCGGCCGAACATCTGGCGCTTGAGCATCTTGATCCGGTTGACGTGGCCTTCGACGACGCCGGTGTTCCAGTGCAGGGTCAGGCCGGCGATGACGGCGTCGCGGCCTCGGTCGATGCCTGCGGCGAGGGAGTGGAGGCTGGGCGGGTGGTCCTGCCGGACGGCGTCGAGCCAGTCCGGCAGGCGCTCGCTCTGGCGCTCGGTGAGCATGGCCGCGAAGGAGCGGACATGCCCGGTGGGGGCGTCCACTTCGGCGCAGTGGGCCCGGACGGTTTTGAGCTGGAGCCGTTCGGACTCGGTGAGGGTGTCCGGGTGGCGGAGGATCCATCCGGCGACGGCCCGGGGCGAAGGCGGCCGGGCGGTCACCGGCCGCGGTGAGGTGCGCTTGTCGTGGAGGGAGGCGCGAACGCGCTGGCAGCTGCCCTGGTAGCCAAGCGGCACGATCTCCTCCCACAGCTTCCAGGCGTTGGTGTAGCCCTCGCTCCAGCGGTCGTCCAGGTAGGGCTTGTAGTCGTCGAGGACGGAGGGCCGGTTCTGCCACTGGCCGGTGAACAGCTCCTCCGGGCTTGCGGCGTCGGCGAACTGCTTGACCGTGCGGTAGGTCATCCCGAGCTGCCGCCGGATGGAGCGCCGGCTGTGTCCTGCCGTCAGCAGGGCCTGCCCGGCGGCGTGCCGGGCCCGGGTCCGGTCGGCGAACCGGTGCCCGCGCGGCCAAGGCGAAGCAGACGGGTCCGCGGCTGGGACCGCCTCGGGTCCGGGTTCAGAAGCTGTGGGGGCCAGAGCGCGGAGGCAGCCACGGTGCTGGGCGACGCTCCGTTCGGCGGCTGCGCTCAGGTTGTGCCAGAGGTGCCACCGGTCCGCGACCTGGACACCTGCGGTGCACCGGTGGTGGCGCCCTCGGCGAAGAACGGTGCAGCGGCCCGGCACACGACCTCGACGCCGGGCCGCTGGGCGAGCCAGGCGGCCAGGCTCGATGCCTCCCGGTCTGGGAGGAGATCGATCGGGCGGCGGGTTTCGACGTCGACCAGGACGGTGCCGAAGTGGCGGCTCTTGCGGGTGGCGTACTCGTCCACGCCGACCACCCGCGGCGCGGGCGCCTCGGGCTCGGGAAGGGCGTCGATCAGGCGCAGGACGGTGCTCCGGCTCACGGACACGCCGAGGATGGCAGTCAGTCGGGCGCCGGCCCGGCCGGCCAGGGCGAGACCGACCGCAGCCAGAGTCGAGCGCAGCCGCTCGGCGCGCTGTGCCGACGGGTCAGGCCGGGTATCTGCTCCGCAAAGGTCCGGCGCGAGCACACGGTGTTCCGGCACCGGAACCGCCAAACCCGAAGCTGGAGTACGACGCTTCGTCCGGCGCTCGGTACGTCGGCGGGAAACCGCAGGTAGGAGCTGTGAACCCGGGTCGACCAGGCCCCGCACCCCGGACCAATCTGACACCAACGGGGGATCGCAGCCAGTTGGAGCGGTTGAGACTGAGCCAGGCCAGGGGTTGGTGTTCCCTGCCCGAGCGGGTCGGCGCGATTGGGTGACCGCGTCAGCCGGCCGCGGCCTGCTGGGCTTGTGCTTTTGTCAGGTCATCGGTCAGAAGCGGCCCACCGCGATGAAGGCCGCGATGGCGAGGTAGACGACGTTGACCGCGACGAGCTTGTACTGGCCGAGGCGGCCATGGGTGACCATCGCGCCGATCATCAGGGCGATCCAGCAGGCGGCGGTCACCGGGACCATGACCGGCGCTGTGCCGAGAGCCTCGGGCAGGACCAGGCCGGCCGCGGCAAGAAGTTCTAGGGCTCCCAGAGCCTTGATGGCGTTGGCGCCGGATCCCGCGGTCCATTCGGCGCCGTGGATGGTGGCGAGCTTCGCCTTCGGGATGAAGGACTTCGTGAGGCCCCCGGTGAGCGCGACCAGGGCGAGCAGGCCGGCAGCGATCCACAATGCGAGGTTCATGACTCTCCTTCGGCGCGGTCGTTGGTGCCGGCCCGGGGGGGATCCCGGGCCGGGCGGTGGTCGGCGTGCTGGAAGTCAGTTGGCCAGGTCGGCGAACTGGCCGGGCTGGTAGGAGCCTCCGGGGTTGCGCACGATCACGTTGAGCCGGTTGTTGGCGTTGATCATGGCGATCAGGGAGACCAGCGCCGCGATCTGGTCGTCGTCGTAGTGCTCGCGCACCCGGTTCCAGGTCGCGTCCGACACCGGCTGGCGGGTGTCGGCGATGCGGGTGCCTTCCTCGGTCAGCGCCAGTGCCGCGCGTTCGGCGTCGGTGAACACCGTGGACTCGTGCCAGGCGGCGACCAGGTTGAGGCGGACCGCGGTCTCGCCGGCGGCCGTGGCGTCCTTGGTGTGGTAGTCGACGCAGAAGCCGCAGCCGTTGATCTGGCTGGCGCGCAGCATCACCAGGTTCTGGGTGGCCTGAGGCAGCGGCGAGTCGACGATCGCCAGGGCGACGTTGTAGATGCGCTTGGCGATCTTGGCGCCGAGGGCGTTGTCCAGCAGAGCGAATCGGGGTTCCATAGGTGTTTGTCCTGACTCGTGGGTGTAGGTGCCGCGCGGGTCCTTCGCACGGCGGATGACGGATCGCGTATTGCGGGGGTCGGCCGCCGGCTAGCCGAGGCGGCCGGGCTCGTAATCGCCGCCGCGCTGCCGGACGATGACGCTCATGCGGTTGGTCGCGTTGATCAGGGCGATGAGCATCACCAGATCGGCCAGCTGGTTCTCGTCGTAGTGCTGGGCGGTGGCCGTCCAGGCCTCGTCGCCGACGCCGCCGGCCGCGTCGGCGATGCGGGTGCCTTCCTCGGTCAGGGCCAGCGCCGCACGTTCGGCGTCGCTGAACACCGTGGACTCGCGCCAGGCCGCGACCAGGGCCAGCCGGGTGGCACTCTCTCCGGCGACCGCGGCGTTCTTGGCCCATACGTCGGTGGCGTAGCCGTCGCCGTTGATCTGGCTGGCCCGCAGCAGCACCAGCTTCTGGGTCACAGCAGGCAGGCTCGATTCCTGGAGGATCGTCCTGCTCGCGGTGCCGAAGTGGCCGGCGGCCTTGGCCGCGGTCGCGTCCGGGTTGCCGAGCAGGCTCAAACGAGCGGTCATGATGTGTGCTCCTCGCGTGTGGTCGTTGCCGCAATCGACTAGGAGATGCCGGTGGCCGGAGCGCCGTGACAGCACAGTGGTGTGACCCATATCACTGTCGGCGGGTGTCACGCGACCTGCGGGGCCGGCATCTCGTGTGTGGCAATAGGAAGATCCGGAACGGATGGAGCCGGTGATGAGCGAGCGCAGTGACCGAACCATGGAAAGCGACAAGCCGCAGGTGGAAGGCGGGCGTGCCGATCAGGCCACCGAGTCGTTCATCGCCCACCGGAACCTGTTGTTCACCGTCGCCTACGAGATGCTCGGCTCGGCCGCCGACGCCGAGGACGTCCTGCAGGAGACCTGGATGCGGTGGGTGAAGGTCCACCAGGACGCTGTGCAGGACCCGCGCGCGTATCTGGTCCGGGTCACCACCCGGCAGGCGCTGATGCGGCTGCGTGCTCTTCGCCGGCGCAAGGAGTCCTACGTCGGTCCCTGGCTGCCCGAGCCGCTGTTGACCGCGCCGGACGTCGCCGAGGACGTTGAGCTGGCCGAGGGGGTCTCGATGGCGATGCTGCTGGTGATGGAGACGCTCAATCCGACCGAGCGCGCGGTGTTCGTGCTGCGGGAGGTGTTCGGTCTGGACTACGACGAGATCGCCCAGGCCGTCGACAAGAACACGGTCACGGTCCGGCAGATCGCACTCCGGGCCCGGAACCATGTCGCCGCGCGGCGACCACGTGCTGCCGTGTCCCAGGCCCAGAACCGCGCGGCGCTGCTGGCCTTCCAACGAGCGGTCGAAACAGGGGACCTGCAGACTCTGCTCGATCAGCTCGCCCCGGACGTGGTGTTCTTGAGCGACGGCGGCGGAGTCGTCCAGGCCGCGCTGGAGCCGGTCGTGGGCGCCGATCCGGTCGCCGCCCTGTTGACGGCCGGGCTGGGCAGGATCGCGGGCACCGCGTCGGTGGAGTCGGCGCAGATCAACGGGCACCTGGCACTGATCATGCGGATCGGCGGGCAGGTCGAGGGCGTCCTGGCGGTGCGGACCGAGGACGGCCTGATCACCGGGCTGTACTTCGTGCGCAACCCCGAGAAGTTGTCGCGCCTGGAGCAGGAGACCGCGCTGCGTCGCTGAACTCCCACCCGTACTGCGGACCGGCGTCGCCTGGCGCGACGTTCCGGCCGAAATGGTCGGCTGCTCCGGGTGACGGCCTGACGCCGCCTGCAGGACTGGACCGAGGCTGGCGTCTGGCCGCGCCTGCACGCAGCCCTGCTGACCGAGCTGCGCCGCGCCGACCTGTTGGATCTGCAACACTGTGCTGTTGACGGCTCGCATGTCCGCGCTCTCAAAGGGGGATCACGTCGGCCCATCGCCGGTTGACCGCACCCGTCCCGGCTCCAAGCACCACCTGATAGTCGACCGGCGCGGAACCCCGCTCGCCGTCACGCTCACCGGCGGCAACCGCCACGACGTCACGCAGCTGCTGCCGCTGCTCGACGCGGTCCCGCCGATCCGGGGGCTGCGAGGACGGCCTCGCCGCAAGCCGCGGCACCTGTATGCCGACCGGGGCTACGACTTCGACAAGTATCGCCGCCTGCTGTGGAATCGCGGCATCAAGCCGATGATCGTCCGACGCGGCGTAGCCCACGGCTCAGGGCTCGGCAAGGTCCGTGGGGTGGTGGAACGGGCCTTCGCCTGGCTGCACCAGTTCAAACGGCTCCGGATCCGCTACGAAAGACGCGTCGACCTCCATCAGGGCCTGCTCGAACTGGCCTGCAGCCTCATCTGCCTCCGTCGCCTGCGCACCTCACGATGAGACGAGCGGTCAGTCGAGGATGATCGGATTGGTGAGTGCGGCGACGTGCCCGTTGGGATGACGGACCTCGATGCGGACGAACGCCGACTGCCTCGCCGTCGTGTCCCACTGCACGACTCCCGCCCCGCCACCGGGGAGAGGTGCTCGATGGACCTTCCCGTGATCGGTGTGAAAGCTGACGGCCCCCACCGGCACACCGTGTACTGCCACGTGCACTTCCACCTGCCCACCATGAGTCGCGAGTCGTTCTCCCACCCCGGCAACGCGACCATCGGCATTGGCGGTGAACGACACGTCCACATCCGCCGACTCGGCGATCCAGCTGCGTCCGGCACGGATCCCGGCCAGGACTGCCTGCGAGCCCAGTTCCTCGGCGAAGACCACGGTGTGAGGGATGCCGATCTGACCTTCCAAGTGGGTGTCGCTGTTGCCCATCGCCGGCCGCCACGAGCCCGTGCGGATGTCCGCCGCGAGGCTCCGCCCCCACTCGGCCAGGGCCGCCTCGTTGTCGGCGTTCCAGGGCCGGTCCGAAGTCCACAGTCCGTTCCACACCTCCACCACGTCGAAGCCCTGGACCGGAAACATGAAGTCGCCCGACGCGTAGGGCGCATGCGGGTGCGCCGCAACGCACAGGCCCCCTGCTCGGTGGACCTGGTCCAGGCACTTGTCAACCAGTCCGTCCCTGACCTGGTAGTTCCAGTCGACGACCTCACCGGGATTGAGGCCGAGCGCGAGCCAGTGCCCGGTCTTCGTGGTCACCTCTTCACCGAGAAGGATCAGGAAGTCATCTGCTGCAAGATGTCCCCAGGCACCCGGGGCCGCGGCCGAGTTGTGCTCCGTCGTCGCGATGAAGTCGAGCCTGGCCGCACGCGCCCGAACGGCCAGCTCTTCGGGGGTGAGTTCCCCGTCCGAGCGGACGGAGTGGACATGACAGTCCCCGCGGTACCAGGCCGCCCCGCGTCCAACCGCCCGCGCCGGCGGGAAGCTCAAGCTCGACAAGGTTCTCTCTCCCCCCAAAAAAAGTCCTGTCGAGCCAACGCGCGGGCAGGCGAACCCGTTCCATCGCCCGCTGAGCACCATCTCAGTCGAGACGTCAGACCGAGATCCCATTCTGAAACGATCAGTTAGAGGTTCCGCGAGTAGGGGGCGAGCGGTCACGGTCGGCGGCGAGGAGCGGGTCGAGATATTGGATTCCTACGGCGTACCCGAGGAGTAGGCCCGGTTCCTGGTCGGTATCTTGCGTGCCAGCCGGGCGGGCGAGTCCGGCGTCGTCGCCCCTGCGCTGGTCCGAGGTCTCCAACGTGGGCTGACCCCGCTGCGTACCGTCCCCGGTCGAGGCGCTCACCGGCCAGTAGCACTTCCGAGGGGCTGTCGGGGCCGTCAAGGTGGGTCGGTAGGGCGATCTCCGCAGGGTGGCTATACGCAACGCCGCGGCGACAGTCCGTCCAGCACCATGTCGACCGCCCTGTCTACGACAGCCCGGTCGCCCCGGGCGTTGGCCAGCGCCCTGATCAGTACGTAGATCTCGTCCACCGTTGCGTCCGCGCGCACCTCGCCGGCTTTCTGGCCCCGGGACAGCAACACCTCGACGGCGTCCTGCAACGCAGAAGCTGCAGCTTCCACCTCGTCGGGGGCGCCCGCCGCAGCGGCGGACTCCTCCAGCAGCGCGAGGAGCGCGAGCTTGGCCGGTGCCCTCGAGACCATCTCCCGGAACGTCGTCCGGAAAGCAGCTCCTGCCTCGCTGTCCTCGCCTCGCGCACGCGCTGTCTCGGTGAGCAGGGTGAGGTGCCGCACGATCGTGGCCTCGATCAGCAACTGCTTGGTCGGGAAGTGCCGGAACACGGTGCCGATCCCGACGCCGGCCCGGCGTGCGACCTCCTCGGTCGAGCCGGCTTTGCCGAACTCGCCGAAGACCTCTTCTGCTGCGGCCAGCACCCGGTCCCGATTCGCCTGCGCGTCGCTTCGCATCCGGCCATTCTCCCTCTCCCGGTGATCCCCTCGCGTCGGTGGGATCCGTGATCCCTCTAGTAATCGGAGTCTTCACTCCGTATATTCCGGAGTGAAGACTCCGATTAGAAGGGCCGACCATCATGCGAACCCCCGAAGAGACGTTCCGCGCCATGCTCGACGGCGCCTGCCGGCTGAACAACGGCGACCGCAGCCAGGTCGACAAGCTGGCCGAGTTCTACGCCGAGGAAACCTACGTGCGACACCCGATGGCCCCGCTCGGCGACACCCCGCTGCTCAGCCGCGAAGCACTCCGGCAGCACTTCGCCACGACAGTGTCAGCCGGTTTGGCAGGCGTCCGGGTCGAGGACGTACGCGTCCACCAGACCGCTGACCCCGAGGTGGCCATCGGCGAGTTCACCTACCGCGGCGACGGGGGCTGGGCCGCGCCGGGCATCATCGTCTTCCGGATCCGCGACGGGCTGATCGTCGAGTCGCGAGACTACATCGATCACCTCGGGCTCGCCCGTGCCACCAACACGGTCGACGCCCTCTGCGCGCAGCTGACAGACGCATAGATGTGGCCGGTGATATGACGCGGGCACCGCGTTCCGCCTTGATACGGGTTGACGAAGCCAATGCCTGAATACGGACTACGCGGTGCCCGCCGTCCAAGCAATCCTTGTGGGTCCAGTTCGAGACCCTTCTGCCCCCGCACGTCGACACGCATCCGTGGGGATGCCACAACCCCTGGATCCCGGACCGGGTTGTCTTCGACAAGCTCGTCGCCAAGATCGTCTTCGGCGGCTGGTATGAGAAGCACGCCGACGCCTCGTGCTCGGCGACCACGATCAGGGCGCGGCGCAACGCGTGGATCACCGCCGGGGTATTCGATCGGCTGGAGCAGATCGTGCTGGCAGCCTACGACCGGATCGTGGGCTTGGACTTGGCCGACATCACCGTGGACGGCCAGATCACCAAGGCCCCCTGTGGCGGCGAGGCTGCCGGGAAAGCACCGGTTGACCGGGAGAAACCCGGGATCAAGTGGTCCAGGTTGACCGACGGCAGCGGGATCCCGCTGGGCTGTGTCATCGCCGGAGCCAACCGCAACGCCTCCCTGTTGCTGCGCCCGACCCTGGAGAAGCTGGGTCGTTTCGAGCTCGCTCTTCCCAAGGTGATGCGGGTCCGTCTTGACGCCTGCTACGACTCCAAGATCACCCGCGACCTGCTCGTCGAGCTCGGCTGTGAGTGGCAGGTCCAGCCCAAGGGCGAGGCCATCCCGATCAACCACACCCGCCGCTGGGTCGTCGAGCGCACCAACTCCTGGTACAGCCGCGGCTTCAACCTGACATGCCCGAACGACGCGAGGTCGCCATCAACGCGCTCCTCGCCTTGATCACTGCGATCATCATTATCAGACGCCTCGTCCGCGAGGCGTGGACCACCTACCGCTGGGACACCCGACCGCGCCGATGCCCCTGACCGCTCACCCTCTACTCGCGGAACCTCTTAGCTCGGGCAGATTGTGGCCTCGATGTGGGTCTGTTGGGCGGCGAGGATCTCTTCGAACGCGGCGCGGCAATCCGCCCCGAGGGGACGGACGTCGCGGGCGAAGCGGGCCAGGGCCGGGAAACGTTCGGGATCGGCGCCCAGAATCGCCACGCGGAACAGCTCCATGCCCTGTTCGTACTCTCCGGGGGTGACGGTGCTGACCCCGGCCTCGGAGGCGATCAACACGGCGATGAGAACCGCGATCCGGTGGTAGCCCGGGATCTCCTCGTCGGGCAGTCCCGACGCTCACAGGGCCTGCAGCACCGTGGGCTGGGGCTCCGTGATGCGTATTTCCGTCACTCCCAGAGGGACGACTTCTCCAACCCGCCAAGGTCGACGCCGGCTACATAAGCCATCTGTCTTGCCGCTCCGAACATTGAGAAGCGCCTATGACTCTCAGACAGAAATTCGATATGCCAGCTATCCGACCGGTCTCAGCGCCCGCGCGAGCGCGTCGACGGTCACACCGACGATCGCCCGGAGTTGCTCCGGGCTCGACCCGGCCCTACCCATCACCGCGAGAGACTGGTTCACGGCCGCTACGTGTACGGCGAAGTCCTCGGCGTTCTCGTCGGACATTCCGCCGGCCTTCAGCGCAGTGCGCAGGCGCGGGCACTGTAGGCCGAACAACTCTTTGACATGCTCTGCGACGCTCGGGCTCAGCGCCGGACTCGCCATGACCGACTGGGCCATCAGGCATCCGTCGGGCACGGCCGGGTCGGCGATGCGCGCCAGGGTGACATCGAAGAACGCACGGACGGCGGCGACGGGATCCTCGGCCGCACACGAGAGGGCGGCGTCGAACTTGTCGCCGTAGCGCGTGGCATAGCGATCCAGGCAGCGAAGGAAGAGCGCATCCTTGTCGCCGAACGAGGAGTAGATCGAGCTGCGGTTCAGGCCGGTCGCCCGGGACAGGTCGTCGAGCGAGGTGTCGGCGTAGCCGGAGCGCCAGAACTGGATCATCGCGGCGTCTAGCACCGTATCCATGTCGAACTGCTTCTTGCCTGCCATGCGGCCCATCCTCCCATCTTGGACTGATCAGTTCAAGACGTGTTAGCGTCGAATCACGGTCCACCCGCCTCGATGGAGGATTCCCATGACCAACCCCGTCCCCGCCCTGCCCCTGCATGACCTGGCCGGATTCACGCACCGCTGGGTCGACGCCGACGGTGTTCGCCTGCACGCCGTCGAAGGCGGTCGGCCGGACGGACCAGCCGTCGTCCTGCTCACCGGGTTCCCGCAGACGTGGTGGGCCTGGCGAAAGGTCATGCCTGCTCTCGCCGATCGGTTCCGGGTCATAGCGATCGACCGGCCGGGCCAAGGCAATTCCGAGCATCCGGAGATCAGCTACGACACGCACACGGTCGCCGCGCACATCCAGGCCGCCGTGAACGCTCTCGACGTGCGGGACTACTGGCTCGCTGGGCACGACATCGGCGCCTGGGTCGCCTTCTCCCTCGCCCTGAACTACGAGAGCCGACTGCACGGGGTCGCGCTGCTCGACGCCGGAATTCCTGGTATCACCATGCCGGAAGCGATCCCTCTCGACCCGACTCTGGCGTTCAAGACCTGGCACTTCGCGTTCCACGTGGTGCCCGTTCTTCCCGAGACGCTGATAGCCGGTCGCGAGCGGGAGTACATCAGCTGGTTCCTGAAGACCAAGTCCCTCGCGCCCCACGCGTTCGAGGAAGCAGAGCTCGACCACTACGGCGCGGCCCTCGCCGTCGATGGCGGCCTGCGCGCCGGCCTCGCCTACTACCGAGACGCCGCCGAGTCCGCGCGCAAGAACCGCGCGGCACTCGAGCAACGGCGGCTGACCGCGCCTGTCCTCGGAATCTCCAGCAGCCACGGCTCGATCCCGGATATGGCGTCCTCCATCAGCCCGTGGGCCGAGAACGTGACCGGCGTCATCGTGCCCGACGCCGGTCACTACATCCCCGAGGAGCAGCCCGAGGCCGTCGCCGCCGCCCTCACCGACTTCTTCAGCGGCCGTTAGTGCTCTAGCAGGAGGGCGATCCCCATTGCCGGTGGTCCGTCAGTTACGGGCCCGCCCCGCGCGCCTACGGACGTGCCGTGAACCGCCCGTCGCCCCGCTTGTGCAGCCAGCCCCGGGCGGCGAACTTGGTCGTCTTCGCCCGCAAAGGTTCCAGCTTGCCGTGTACCGAGGCGTCCAGCCCCAGCCGCTCGCCGACCGCCCTGACCTGCACCGGGCCGTCCAACTCTCGCACGATCGCCAGGATCTTGCGGTAGTCGCCGGGCAGCCCGCCCTCGTCGGCCGCGTCGCCGTGGTGCGGGATGAGCAGACTGCCCGCCCGGCCACCTTCGCCGATGCCGGAGCGACAGCCCGGCCTCGGCCCGGGCCGGCTCAGCCAGGCCGTTCAACGCTCCGCTCCGCGATCGCCAGTTCGTGCCGCTCGGCCTGCCCCCTGGAGTTGCTTGCCCAACTTTTCGGCGAAAGCGTCCAGTTCACTCCGGCGGGCGGTGATCCGCTGCCGCTCCTGCATCCCCCGCGCCCTCCCGCGTTCTCACGGTGTGCCGACCTGCTGACGGATCGTAGGCGGGGCCCACCGTCCCGGCGGCAGGCGGTGCACCACCTGTTTGGGTGGGCTTGGGTGACGGTGTGAGCGGTGGCCTCGGACGCGCTGCGGCGACCGGCTTGTGGCACACGCCGGCCTCCTCCGGCTGGCTGTTGCGATCGGCGATGTCGAGACAGAGGTGGTAGGCGTCGGTGGAGTGGCCGTCGCACCCGACATGCAGGGCCAGGGGTTGGCCCGGCGCGTGGTCACAGCGGCACTTGACCACGCTCGCACGAAGGGTCCTCAGCATGCGCTGCTGTTCTGCCGACCTCCCCTCGTGCCGGCGCATTTTCATCACCGACGCCATCCGCAGCGGACTCCCTCCTCGCATCGTCCAGGTCATCGCCGGACATCTGCGCCCGCGCCTTCGACACCTCCTGTATTCACGAACACGCCTGCATCCGCTGCTCCATGCTCCGCCCCGACCCCGCCCAACGCCCTCGCCTGACCGAAATCCGCGACAATCTCCTGGCCCGCATCCTCGAAGCCGAACGCGAGGGCTGGCTAAGGGGTGTCCCGTAACTGCTGATCTGCTCTCAGCGGGCTGCATGCCTGAGGCTGGTGCGATGCCGATGTGTTGGGCTGGAGGCGTCAGCCGCGGTCGGATGCGTTTTCCAACAGGTGGTCGATGTGGTGCTGGAGGGTGGCCAGCGCCGTGGCCGGGGATCGGTGGCCTGCCAGGACGTGGACCGTGAGGCCGTCGGCCAGGGCGAGGAGCGTGTGTGCTTCGCGATCGGGGTCGAGGTGCTGGAGGATTTCCTGGGTGTCCTGGCCGTAGCGGATGAGCCACACGATGAGGCTGTGGAGCTTGGCATAGGTGTCATGCAGGACGACGGCCAGTTTCTCGCTGGCAGGGGCATGCGTGATGAAGGCCAGCCAGACGTGAGCCTGTGTCCTCGATTCCTCATCCAGCAGGGCGAGTTCGGCCAGGGTATGGAACAGCAAGGTCGACGCGGCCTGGGGGGTGGATGTGGCGGCGATGCGCTGGTTGGCGCGTTCGCTGACGTGTTGGGAGATGTGCTCCAGTGCGAAGAGCAGCATGTCCTGCTTGGTGCGGAAGCACCGCTGGACAGCGCCCATGGACACGTTGGCCTGGGCCGCGACGTCGCGGAGGCTGACGGCCTCCATGCCCGAGCGCGCGATCAGGGTGCAGACCGCCTCGGCGATCCGTCGGCGTCGGTCCTCGTAGTCGACCTGCCTGGGCACGGTTTGCTCCTTCCCGCGATCTGATGCACTTGCATCGTATCCGGTTCCGCTGCACGATGTGATGCGATCGCATCGGAATGATGCGTGGACACCGGGAGGGAAAGCTCGTCATGGCGAAACAGTTCCAGAGGACGGACAGCAGCTCAGGTCAGGGACTGCTGTGGCTGTTCGGTGCCATCCTGGCCGTCCAGGGCTTCGGCTCCGCCATCACGGAGGCGGGGTGGAATACAAGCTTTGGCGTCGCCGGTCTCCTGCGGGCAGCCCATGTGCCTGAGTGGGCGACGCTCCTGGTCGGCTTCGCGGGTTTGGCCTTGCTAGGAGTGGCGGCGCGCCGTCACTACGCGAGGAGGCGGGCGGACCGCCACCCGTGAGAAGTCCGCAGGCCAACCGGCGAGCTGGGATGCTCCGGGTGTGGCTGGGGGTGTGATCACGGCGTCGGAGTCGTCTTGGACAGCCCCGTTCACCGGGCTGAGCCCGCGGCTGTTCAGCAAGTTGGTGACCTCGCTGCGTCGCGAGGGCGCTGATGCTGTGCGGCGGGGCCGGCCGTGGAGCTTGCCGCTGGAGGACCGGGTGCTGCTAGCAGCGGCGTACTGCGTACGGACTTGACCTTGCGGCAGCTGGCGCCGCTGTTCGGCGTCTCGAAGTCCGCCGCGGACCGAATCATCGACGACATCGGTCCGCGTCTGGCGCTGCAGCACCGGCGCCGGTACCGGCGGGACACGGTGCTGATCGTGGACGGCACCCTGGTGCCAACGCGTGACCATACGATCGCCGAGCAGTCCAAGAACTACCGGTACTCCATCAACCACCAAGTGGTCATCGACGCGGACACTTATCTGGTCGTCGCGGTCGGCCAGCCCGTCGCGGGCAACCGCAACGACTGCAAGGCGTGGGAGGAGTCCGGTGCCAAAGCCGCTATCGGAAAGACCACCACGATCGCCGACGGCGGCTACCGCGGCACCGGTTTGGTCATCCCCCACCGCCGCAAGCGCAAGGACGAAGAGCTGCCCCCTTGGAAGGAGGAGCACAATCGTTCACACAAGAGCGTCCGTGCCCGCGTCGAGCACGCCTTCGCCCACATGAAGACCTGGAAGATCCTCCATGACTGCCGCTTGAAAGGCGACGGTGTGCACCACGCCATGCTGGGCATCGCCCCGCCTGCACAACCTTGCTCTTGCCGGATAACGAATTGCGGGACGTCCCTTAGACCGGATTCGCCAAGACCGGATCCTCGACGAGGCTCTCGCCAGCGCTGGCCCCGCTCAAGCTCATGCGGCTCTTCGGCATCACCGAAGACACCGCCATGCGCTATGTCACCGCCGCCCACCCCGAACGCACCGCACAACTTTCCAAGCAGACGCCCTGATGGCGCTGTATGAATTTGGCTCTGGCCGCAGTTCCGTGAAGGGCCCGATGCGTGGCAGCTCAGGGGACAGATGTGTCCGTGGAGGAGCCAGGGTTCGCCGTGCTTGTGACCGAGCCCGGGAAGGGCGGGCAGGAGGCTCTGCGGGCAGTCGGAGTGGTGACCGGACTGAGTCTGTGGCGTGGCAAGCTTCTACTCGACCGCGCCCCTGTGACGGTTCTAGAGGAAGCCCCGCTCGACGGCCGGGCAGCAAGCACCACGTCCTCACCGATGGTCAGGGGATCCCGCTCGCGGTGTCGCTGACCGGCGGCAACCGCAACGACGTCACCCAGCTGATACCGCTGCTGGACAAGGCCCCAGCCGTGGCCGGTGTCGTCGGCCGGCCCAGGCACCGGCCCGACATGCTGTTCGCGGACCGCGGCTACGACCACGACAAGTACCGCAGGCTGCTCAGGCAGCGGGGCATCCGCCCCGTGATCGCCGAACGAGGCCAGCCACACGGCACGGGCCTGGGCACCTTCCGCTGGGTCGTCGAGCGGACCATCTCCTGGCTCCACGGTTTCCGCCGCCTGCGGATCCGCCTGGAACCACGAGACGACATCCACGAAGCCTTCCTCGGCCTCGCCACCTGCCTCATCACCCACCGCCACGTCCCACGCCTTTGTAAGGACCTCTAAGCGTCGAAGCCTCTCCACAGCGGTTCCCGGATGACAGGTACCGGAGGCATCAGTACCTGTTCAGGCGGGCCCGTGGCCTGCACCAGCGAGGCGGACCTCGAGTACTGCAGCAACACGTCGAGCAGATTGTACACGATCGGAACCGCGCGCCAGACGCCGTGTGCGCCACCCCTGCGGTCGTCGACGGCATCTGCAACCTGCATCAACCACGCCGGTGACCCGGGCCGTGCCTTCCGTACCTTCACCTACGGAACCCTCGTGAGCTCGGGCTGCTCGGCAGCGGCACGGCGCACAGCGACGTTCGGTATGTGCCCTGCACATAGTGGGGACTCGGCTCGCGGTCGCCGGCGTGGTCAGCGACCCCAGGCCTTCCACTACTGCGAGAGGACCGACCATGCCCCCCGGCGGTGCGGCGCCGGAGGCGAGGGGTGTCAGGACTTGGTCGTGCCGGTCATCCCGTCGAGGAGGAGTCGCAGGATCTGCTGGAGTTCTCCCGCCAGTGATCCGGTCGTCTCCGAGGAGCGGTTGGCCCAGCGGTAGAGGGCGCCCAGATAGACGTCGCGCAGGACGTTGCCGACGACGATGGGCGACACCCCCGGGTTCAGCTCTCCTTGGCGTACGCCGCTGTCGACGATCCTGGCGAACACCTCGGCGACGTAGGGCTCTTCCAGTATTGGCCGGCCCGCCTTGACCCAGGCGGTGAGCATGGCGGTGGTGAGCTGCGGTTCCTCCTGGTTGATGCGGGCCAGCACCGCCATGCACTGCTGGAGCCGCGCCACCGAGTCGGGCGTCAGCACGGAGTCCTCGTCGAGTCCGGTCACCAGCGCGGCTCGCCTCCTCTCCCCCCAGGCGGTGATGATGTCTTCCTTGCGCTGGAAGTAGTTGAAGAAGGTGCCGCGCGCGACGTCGGCGCGTTCCGCGATCTCGTCGATGGAGGTGTGGTCGTACCCCTTCTCCACGAAGAGTTCGACCGCGGACAGGAAGAGACGTTCCCTGACCCGTTGCTTGTTGCGTTCCCGGCGGCCGACCGGCGGCGGCGTCGTTGTCGCGCGCGAGTCCATTCCGTCCCTCCTGTTCGTGCCTGGTTCCATCCGACTCATCGAGTCCGGACGGCATGCCCGGATGGGGGGGAAGCGACGTCCGGTCGGCACCCTCCGGGCAGCATCGTGTGGCGAACTTTTTTTATACCACGGTTCATTTTTATTGCTCCGCCGTCGTAGGGCAACGGTCGGGCGTCGGTTGTTCCCGGTTCGGCCGGGATCGGACGTCGCACGGTGATGCGTGTCGTGCGGGCTACGGTTGCGCCTCCTGCCGGGTCAGGTCCGCGCACAGGTCGGCAATGCTCTCGGCGCTCAGGAGGCGTCCGGCGGTGATCTCCGCGCCGTGGCTGCGCTGCAGGTGCAGCCGGAGCCGGGTGGCCATGAGCGAGTCGAGTCCGAGGTCGCGAAGAGACAGCCGCTCGTCTATGTCCGATGCCCGCAGGCCCAGCAGGGCCGCCGAGTGTGCGACGAGCGCCTGCGCGGCCCCCTCCCGACGGGTACGGCCGGAGGAGGGCGCGGAGAAGCGGGGCGCCGCCTCGTCCGGGGCGGTGCGTACGCCCGCCGATCCCTGACCAGCGGCGCGCGCCGCGCTCTCAGCGCTGTTGAACGCCGCCGTCACCTTCCCGGCCAGACGGGTGAGCGGTGTCGCGCACCGCCGGGTGACGGCCGGCACGAGAGAGCGCACGTGGGCCAGCGGGCGGGCCGCGGGGAGCAGGAGCGTGCGCACCTGTGCCAGGGGGAGGGACGCGGGGGGCGTGGGCGTAAGGCGCCGCAGACGGATGTCCGAGAACCGTGCCAGAACGCGGTGGTCCGGAGCGATCAGTACGACGTCGGCCAGGAGCAAGGCGCCGCCGTCCGCCGACCGCACGGTGCTCAGGCTCCAGAACTCGGGTTCCAGTTCCCCGTGGAAGCGGACCGCGCCGAAGGACACCGGCACGTGGGCGGCGTCGTCCTGGCCGGACAGGGCTCCGGGTCGCGCCGCCAGGATCGTCTGCAGCCCCGTCTCCCAGCCGACGTGCGGGAGGAGCTTCGCCGGCCGCACGCGGGCCACAGCTTCGCCGTCGCGCCGCCACAGGTGCCGCGTCCCCCGGAACGGCTCGGCGATGTCGTGTCCGTGACGTTGTGCCAGCAGCAGGAAGTCCCGCGCTCCCACGTAGTCCCGGCACCGGGCGAGCGCGGTGTCGAGGGCGTCGGGGGCCAGGTGACCGCCGTCGTCCGCCCCCGCCCTGACCACCCGTCCCGAGGCGCACAGCACAGGGCTCGCGGCGTGCCGCACCGAGGCCCGCACGGTCACGGAGCGGGCTGCGTGGCCTCCCTGTGCGTCGTCATCCAGGACGACGTGCAGCCTCGTGTCACCGGCGGCGTCGAGAGGCAGGCACTCGTCGCCGAGGTGTACGTCCCGCAGTTCCAGCGGCGCGCCGGGATCGGCCTGATGTGCCGTTTCCACCATCGCCGCCAGGTAGGCGACGGGCGGCACGGCCGCGACACCGTGGACGGCCACGCCGTCGCCCCAGTCGGCGGTCGCGCCCCATGCCCCGAGGTCGATCTGCCGTACAGGGAGGGCGTCGTGGCGGGGGGACGTCACGGGGCCGGCCGGTTCCTGCCGGTACTGCACGGCGTCCCACGCGTAGGTGGGGAGGGACAGCACGTGCCGCGGGCCGTCGCCGTACCACCGCCGCCAGTCCACGTACCCGCCATGGGCGAAGAGCCGTCCGGCCGCCCGGGCGAGTTCGGTGGGTTCGTCGCACGCGCGGTGCAGCGAGGCCACCGCGGAGGCCTCGGCGCCCGCCGCGGTGAGAGTGTCGTCCATGGCGGCGAGGAGGACCGGGTGGGGGCCGACCTCCAGGAAGACGGCGTTCGTCTCGTGGGCCGTCTTGCGCAGGGTGTCGGCGAACCGCACGGGGCGGCGCAGGTTGTCGGCCCAGTAGCCGGCGGTCAGCCGCGGGGCCTCGCCCTCGTGGCCGTCCACGGTGGACACCATGCGGGTCTCCCCGGGCACGGAGGAGATGCTGGCCAGTTCCCGTGACAGGTCCTCGCACACCGCGTCCATCTGCGGCGAGTGGGAGGCCACGTTGACCGGCACCGGGCGGCACAGGACGCCGTCCCGTTCCAGTTCGGTGCGCAGCGCGGTGAGGGCGGCGGCGTCCCCCGCGAGCACGGTGACGGTGGGAGCGTTCTCGGCAGCCACGGACACCGCGTCGCCGTAGGGCTGGGCGCGCCTGCGGGCCCGGTCTGCCGGGAGCTCGACGACGAGCATGGCGCCCCGACCGGCCCTGCGCTGCATCAGCCGGCTGCGCCGGCAGATCACCGCCGCCGCGTCCTCGAGCGACAGGCCGCCCGCGACGTGCGCGGCCGCGACCTCTCCCATGCTGTGTCCCATGCACCGGTGCGGCTGCACGCCGCGTTCACGCCAGGCGGCGGCGAGGGCCACCTGCACGGCCCACAGGAGGGGTTGGACGACGTCGACGTCCGTGGGCAGTTCGGCGCCGGACGTCAGTCGGTCCACGACCGACCAGCCGAGTTCCTCGCGTACGGCCCGGTCGCACGCCTCCAGCGCCGACCGGAAAGACGGTGAGGAACGGTACAGTGCCCGGCCCATGCCCGCCCATTGCGCGCCCTGCCCGGAGAAGACGAACACGGTCGGCCGGTCGCCCGCCGGGCCCGGGTCCGCCGTCCCTCCGTCCGGGATGTTCTCGCCGTCGGCCAGGACCCGCAGCCGCCGCGACAGGGCGTCGTGGTCCTCCCCCACGACCCACAGGCGGTGACGGTGCGTGTCACGGCCCAGGGCCGCGGCGGCGCAGATGTCGCGCAGCCGGTGCCTGCGCCCGGCCCCGCCGGGGCCGAGGTAGTCCGCGTAGTCCGCGGCAAGGCGGCGCAGGGAACCTGCCGTTCGCGCGCTGAGGACCAGGAGGTGGGTTCCGGTGAGTGCGGCGGTGTCACCGGCGGTGGCGGTGCCGGCAGTGTCGCCGAGGGTCGCGCTGGTGGCGGTGTCGCCGATCGCCTCGGTGGCGTCGGCCGGTTCGGCAACGCCGACGGACGGGCGGACTCCGGGTGCGCGGACGTGGGCGCTGGAAGCGGGAGCGCCCGCGCCGGACTCGGGAGTGTGGGCGCCGACGACCACGTGGGCGTTGGTCCCGGACAGGCCGAAGCTGCTGACACCGAGCAGGGCGCGGGGACCGGATGGGGTCAGCGGCTGGTTGCGGGTCACCACACGCACCGGCAAGCCGTCCTGGGCGAGCAGGGGGTGCGGTTCGTCCAGGTGCAGCGATGCCGGGATGACCCCGTGACGGAGGATCAGCACCGACTTGATCAGTCCGGCGATGCCGGCTGCGGCTTCGGCGTGTCCGATATTGGTCTTGACCGATCCGGTCAGCAACGGCCTCCCGCTCGCTCCCTGCCCCACCGCTTCGGCGAGCGCCCTGAGTTCGACCTCGTCGCCGACGTGGGTTCCGGTGCCGTGGGCTTCGACGTAGTCGAGTTCCGACGGCTTGACGCCCGCGCTGGCGCAGGCTTCGCGCAGCATGTCGGCCTGGCCCTCGACGGAGGGACGGAGCAGCAGTCCGCTGCCGGTGCCGTCGTTGGTGACCGCGCTGCCGAGCAGGAGCGCGTGCACGGGGTCGCCGTCCCGCAGCGCGTCGTCGAGCCGCTTGAGCACCACCGCGCCGACGCCCTCGCTGCGGACGAAACCGTCGGCGCGGGCGTCGCCGAACCGGCACCGGCCCGCGGGCGAGAGCATGCCTCCCTGGGAATAGGCGATGGAGTCGTGCGGGGACAGGATGAGGTTGACGCCGGCGGCGATGCACAGGTCGCTCTCGCCGGTGAGCAGACTCTGCCGTGCGGCGTGCACGGCAACCAGCGAGGAGGAGCAGGCGGTGTCCAGGACGACGCTCGGTCCGCGCAGGTCGAGGGCGTAGGAGACCCGGCCGGCCGTGACGGCGCGCAGCCGGCTGCCGACCATGCCATGCACGTCGGGTTCGTCGGTGCGGGGCGCTGTGTCCGCGTACTCGGAGGTCGCCTGCCCGACGAACACGCCGCCCCGGCTGCCCGCTAGGCGGGAGGGGCGTATCCCGGCCGATTCGAGGGCTTCCCACACGACATGCAGCAGGAGCCGCTGCTGCGGGTCCATGACGCGCGCCTCGGCGGGCGAGACGCCGAAGAACGCCGCGTCGAACCCGAAGGGGTCGGTGAGGAAGCCGCCGTGCCGGGAGACGGTCCGTCCGGGGGTCATGGGAGTGGCGTCGTGGCAGCGCTCGACGTCGAAACGGTCGTGTGGGACCGGGGTCACGGTGTCGGCGTTGGCCGTCAGGACGTCCCACAGTTCGTCGGTGGTCTCGATGCCCGGTAACCGGCATCCCATGCCGACGATCGCGAGGGGCGTCGGCGTCGACAGCTCAGTACGCATGTGTGACTCCAACCTTTCCAGGCGCGTCAGACGGTCCGTCAGGGCGGGAACGAAAAAATACACTCCAGGCCATTAATGGCCCGGGATGCCCTCAAGCTCGCCCTGTAAACCCACGTCGAGCACCGCATAATGCGGATATTCGGTGCATTCTGCCGCCAAGGTGGCGGATTAAAAGATGTACTTGCGTTCATAAGTAGTCTCGTGTTTATGCTTTTTCCACCGTTGCCGCAGCAGGTGAGGGGGAGACATGGACGTCGACCGGATCGTTCCGCGCATGGGAGACGAGGAACTGGCTGCCTATCGGTTCCTGATCACCAGCGGCGGGGCCCGGCCCGAGAGAGTGGCGAGCAGCCTGGGATGGGGCGCGGGCCAGACCGAGCGCGTGCTGTCCCGGCTGAGCCGGATGAAGCTGGCACGGTCCCGTGAGAAGGACCGCAGCGACTGGACCGCAGTCCACCCGGACATGGTCAAACTCCAGTACGCCAAGCCCCTTTCGGGTGTCATCGACGCCTGGCAGGCCCAGCTGGAGGGACTGCGCGCACAGCTCGACACGCTCAGCGGCCTGTGCAGCGAGGAAGAGGGCGAAGGCGTCACCCCTGTGGTCACCATCGAGGGCGCGCCCGACATACGCGACGCCCTCGCGGTCGCTGCGGGGCGCTGCGCCGAGGAGCTTTTGGCGGTGCAGCCACTGGGCCGTGGAACCGTCGCTCCCGCCCGGGACGTGGTGTGCCGGGACGGTGAGGCGATGGCGTCGACGGTCAGTGTGCGGGTGCTCCTCCCCCACCTGTCGCGCTACGACGCGGAGGTGCGCGACTGCACCGAGCGGATCTTCGCGTCGGGGGGCGAGGTGCGCACCACCGCCGCGTCCCTGCCGCCGCTGCTGGTGTTCGACCGTTCCGTGGCCTTCCTCTTCGACGACGGGGACACGGACAGGGCGCACATGATCCAGCACAAGGCACTGGTGGGATTCATGGTGCACATGGTGATGAGCGCCTGGGCGAGCAGTGCCGCCTTCGAGCGGACGGGCGGCAACAACCGGATTCCGGAGTGCCTGACCCAGGAGACGAAGACGGCGATCGTCCGGCTGCTGGCCGCCGGCTACAAGGACGAGGTGGTGGCCAGGCGCCTGGGCATCGGGGTGCGGACGTGCCGGAAGTACATCGCCGAGCTGTTCGGTGAACTGGGGGCGGAGAGCCGGTTCCAGGCCGGCTGGATGGTGCGCGACCAGATGCTCCTGGCCGGCTCGGACGAGGCGGAACCCATCACCGCCCGGGTGAACTGAGCGAGCGGGCGGCTCCCGCGGGGGTTGCAGATATCGAGTGACGGCCTTCCGGCCTGGCGCGGACCACACCGTCCGCGCCAGGCCGGAAGGCCGTTCGCCCGCGGGCCTGCTCACGTCCCCGGCGCTTTCCCGGCGGCGGACGGCGGCGGGCGGCGGCGGGCGGCGGCGGGCGGCGGTCTGCCGACGCGCACACGGCGCGCCGACTGGCACCCGGCTCGTCGGCTCGCGCACCGAACGGACGCGCGGCGGAGGCCACTTCGTCAGCGCTCGGGCTCGGCGGCCACGGAGAACAACCCTGCGGTCCTGTGCGCGGGCCCCGGCGGCTGCCGGGGCGCCACTCCTCCGGGCCGATCAGCCCACCTCCCGGCTCCGGTCAGCGCGCGAGTATCGCCCGGAGTACTGCCGTCAGCTCGCCCTCCGGGTCACCCGCCGCCTGCGGAGCACGCCACGCCACCACGGCGTCGGGACGGACCAGCACCGCACCCGTCGGCCCGACCCCGTAGCGGTCGCACCAGGTGCCGTCGCGATCGGCGAGGTGCTCGCCGATCCGGTAGGCGTCCAGGTTGACCCCGAGCGTGCCGGCGGCCTTCTCCGCGGCGACGACCCAGTCGCCGCCTTCATGACCGGCCAGCAGCACGAATCCGCGGCCGAACAGGTCGTGCGTGGACAACTCCCGTATGCCATCGGTCAGGACGACGTGCGGGGCCCGGCCGCCGGGACGCCCGGTGGGATGCCACGGGTCCTCCTGAAGACTGCCGTCGTCACCGGCCTCAGTGTGGACCGCTGAAGAGTGGTACCGGAATCCCAGGAACTCCTTCGGCATCGGGATGGGTGCCTGGGGATCGGCCGGGTTGTAACTCGCGGGCACGCGGCCCTCGGAGATCTTCGCCAGTTCGACCTCGCGCTCCAGGGTGATGGTGACTTGGGGGCGGCGCTCGGTCTCGTACGTGTCCAGCAGGACGGGTCCCGCCTGCCCGGTGAGCACCAGGGCCAGCCGCCAGGACAGGTCGTAGGCGTCCTGGATGGCTAGGTTGCCGCCCTGCCCCCCGTTGGGCGGGCAGGCGTGCGCGGCGTCGCCGGCCAGGAACACCCGGCCGTCGCGGAACCGTTCGGCCAATTTGTGATTGATCGGGAAGAAGCGGGCGTTGACGAAAGTGACGTCGATGTCGGGGTCACCGATGGCGCGCCGGATCCGCTCCAGGCAACGCTCCTCCGTGAAGTCTTCCGGGCTCTCCCCGCGTTCGGGGAAGTAGTCGACCCACAGGGTGTGCCGCTCCGAGCCGTCCAGGATGAAACTGGAGCCACTGCCGGGCATCCCGATGACCTCGACCGCGCCCTTCTCCACGTACCGCGTCAGGTCGGCCTCGAAGGTGATGATGTACATGTGGCCGATCGTCCCGCCGCCTTCGACGGCGATGCCGAGCATGTCCCGCAGCTGGCTCGTGTTGCCGTCGGCCGCCACCAGATAGTCCGCCTCGACCGTGTACCTGCGGCCCGTGGCCGCGTCGCGGAGCGTCGCGGTGACCTTCTCGTCGTCCTGGGCGACGGCGACCATCTCGGTACCGTGGCGCAGTTCCGCGCCCGCCTCCTGGGCGCAGGCCCGCAGGATGGCCTCGACCCGGGCCTGCGAGATCCAGGCGAGCGGCGGCACCGAGGACAGCTCCCGCGGGTCGGGCTGCCCCTCCGGGTCCAGGAAGCGGCGTTCGGGATCGGCCAGGCACGCCCCATGGCTGATGCGGGGCCACTGAGCGTCCCCCACGGCCGCCTCGAGACGACGGCGCACACCGGGCAGGGTGTGCAGCAATTCCTGCGAACGGGTGTTCAGGCCCCACGCCTTCGGCAGCGTGGAGCCACCCGGACGCCGCTCCACGAGGAGCGGGCGCACACCGCGTGCGGCAAGGCTCAGGGCAGTGGTGAGCCCGGTGTAGGCACCACCGACGACAAGGACGGGAACGCGCTGGACTGACATGCGATATGCCTCCGTTTACTGCTGTGTGCGGAGCGGGACCGGAGCCGGGCCGGAGAAGGGCCGGGCGTGGTTGGGCCGGACCGGACGGGGACGCGGCCCCGGTGACGAGGCGAAGGGTGATGAGGGCACCGGCCCCGGGGAGCGGGACGCGCGAGGCCGACCCGGCTGGAGCGCCGGCGCCGATGAAGCGTGCCCCGGCGCGGATTCGACCACGGCAGGTGCCGGTGCCCGGCGAACCACCCTGAAGAGGCCCGGTGTTGCGAAGACGCTGCCGCCTCGTCGGGGCCGCGAGGACAGCGAGCGTGATGGGGCCCCGCGAGGGCAGCAGACGCTACGGGCCCCACCGGCGCTGCGGGCGCTGCGGGGTCAGGGTGCGCCGAGTGTGGCGATGTCGATGACGTACCGGTAACGGGCCCGGGACAAATTCTCCCAGGCGTCGGCGACCTGGGCCGCCGCGATCCGCTCGATCTCGGCCGCGATGCCGTGCCGGGCGCAGAAGTCGAGCATCTCCTGCGTCTCGCGGATGCCGCCTGTCGAGGAGCCGACGATGCCGCGGCGCGCGCTCAGCAGCGAGAACGTGTTGTACGAGGCGACCGGATCGGCGGGGGCTCCGACGTTGACGAGCGTACCCCCGAGGCCCAGCAGTCCGAGCCAGACATCCAGGTCGAGGGAGGCCGGCACCGTGTTGAGGAGCACGTCGAAACAACCCCGGAGGGCCGCGACTTGGCCGCTGTCCCGCGTGTCCACGAACCGCGCGGCACCGAACGCCAGGGCGTCGTCCTTCTTCTCGGGCGACCGGCCCAGCACCGTGACCTCGGCACCCATGACCGCGGCGATCTTCACGCCGAGGTGCCCGAGGCCGCCCATGCCGAGGACGCCGACCCTCGTGCCCGGCCCCGTCCGCAGTCGGCGCAGAGGTGAGTAGACGGTGACGCCCGCGCACAGCAGCGGCGCCGCGCTGTCCAGTGGGAGCCCGTCGGGGACCGCCAGGACGAAACGGTCCGCGACCACGATGGAGCGGCTGTAGCCGCCCTGCGTCACCGAACCGTCGAGGTCGCGGGCCGAGTACGTCGCGACGAATCCCTCGACGCAGTACTGCTCCTCGCCGGACACGCACGGGCGGCACTTGCCGCAGGATCCGACCATGCAGCCCACCCCCACCCGGTCCCCCGGTGCGAAGGCGGTGACCTCATCGCCGACCTCCGACACGACTCCGGTGATCTCGTGTCCGGGCACGAGGGGGAAGAGCGTGCCGCCCCAGTCGTCGTGGCCGAAGTGGACATCGGTGTGGCAGACACCGCAGAACGCGATGTCGATCCGGACGTCGTCGGGGCGTAACGGGCGCCGTTCGACAGCGGTCAGCGTGAACGGTGCTCCTTTGGCGGGCAGGCAGAGAGCGGTGGCGGTGGGCATGGTGATCCTGTTTCCCTCGGCTGGAAGGGGCTACGGGCAGCCCCGGGTCAGTGTCGGAACGCCCCGGCCGAGCCGGTGACGCCGCGGGAACGCACGACAAGCAGCTTGCCCGCCGGGACGGACCGTCCGCCATCACCGCGGAGTGCAGCAAGCTGTGGTGCAGTTTGCTGCACACCGGGGCCCCGGACGGGGTGGCACTACCATGAGCGGCGGTGCGTCACGGAGCCGCCTCTCGCGCGGGAGCGCGCGTCGGTGACACGGCCCGTTGCACGGCCGCAGCAGCGTGACCAGCGGCGCCGCACCCGTGCCGGCCGACTCCGCGACCGTACCCACGACTCCGTACGCAGTGCCGCCCCCGAGGAGCTTCGCGTCCTGTTCCACGGCGACGGTGTGCACGCGTTCGGCACCGTTACGACCGACACGACGAAGGAGCATCGTTGAGCAGGCTGCGTTGGCTGACCGCGGGTGAGTCCCACGGTCCCGCACTTGTCGCGACGCTGGAGGGCCTTCCCGCCGGCGTGCCGATCACCACGCAGATGGTGGCGGATCACCTGGCGCGGCGACGGCTCGGCCATGGCCGCGGTGCGCGCATGAAGTTCGAGCAGGACGAGGTCACCTTCCTGGGTGGTGTCCGGCACGGGCTGACCCTGGGTTCCCCGGTCGCGATCATGGTGCGCAACACCGAGTGGCCGAAGTGGGAGAAGGTCATGGCGGCCGACCCGGTGGATCCGGAGGAGCTGGCCGCGCTGGCCCGCAACGCGGCGCTGACGTGCGGGCGGCGATGAAGCCGATCACGACGGTGCCGCGGGCGCTGCAGACGGTGGACGTGACCACCGGTGAGGCCACCCAGGCCCATCACCAGCGTTCCGACGTCTCCGCGGTCCCGGCCGCCGGGATCGTCGCGGAGGCGATGGTGGCGCTGGTACTGGCGGACGCGGTGGCGGAGAAGTTCGGCGGCGACAGCGTCACCGAGACCCGCCGTAACGTGCGTTCCTACCTCGCCGACATCGCGATCCGCTGACCGCCCTGCGGTCGGCAGGCACCGTCGCCCTCACCGTGCAGCAAGGCCGCACACCGCCGGGCGGCCTCGCGGCGAGACACCTGGCTCAGGCCCACCGGCCCGTGCGCCGGGAGTTCGCCGCCCCGGTCCTACCGACGAGGTCACCTCGGCGGCACCGGACGTCACCTGAACGGCGGTGCGACCGCGTGCTCGCTGCGGGCGCACCGCCGTGTGCTTGCTCGCAGCGCTCGCGCCGCCGTTTGCTCACCGACGCGGCAGCAGCAGGGCCGCGCCGAGCGCGTTGCCCGCCAGCAGAGCGGCGGCCAGCAGCAGGCTTTCGCGCATGCCGGGCATGAAGTCCCCGGCGAGGAGCGCGCCGAAGACGGCGATGCTGAGCGCTCCGCCGGTCTGGCGGCTGGTGTTGAGCAGTGCCGCCGCCGTACCGGCCCGTTCGGCCGCGACGTTGTCGAGCATCAGGGAGGTCAGCGCCGGCATGGCGAGCGAGCCGCCGATGCCCAGAGGCACCATGGGCAGGGCGATCAGCCACCACGGTGTGCCGGCGCCGACGGCGGCCAGGCCGCAGCAGCCGGCCGTGCCGACCAGCAGCCCCGCGACGATCACCGCGCGCGGGCCGTACCGGGCGACGGCCCGCGGGGAGAAGTAGTTGAAGTGGGCGGTGATCACGGCCATCGGCACGAACATCAGCCCGGCCGAGAAAGCCGACTGCCCCCGCTGCTCCTGGAAGAACAGGCTCAGCACGAACACCCCGCCGTAGAAGGCGGCGTTGCAGGCGAAACCCGCGACGACGGGCACGCTGACGCCACGCCGGCGGAACAGCTCCAGCGGCAGCATGGGGGTGCGCCGCCGTGCCTCGACCGCCACGAAGCCCGCCCCGGCCAGCACCGCGATCCCGGCCGCGGCCAGGACGGTGCCGGTGAGCCCGTCGTGACCGCCCTCGATCACGGCGAAGGTCAGCGCGGCCAGCGTCACGACCGCCGTGAGCTGACCCGGCGGGTCGAACACGGCGGGGTGACGCGGGGAGGGAGCGGCCCGCAGCAGGATCAGGAAGCCGGCGAGCCCAGCGGGCACATTGAGGAAGAACACCGCACGCCAGCTCCACTCCGTGGTGAGCAGGCCGCCCAGGAGGGGTCCCGCCGCGATGGCGACCGCGCCGCCCACCGTCCACAGGGCGATCCCGCGCGCCCGCGCCTGCGCGTCGGGGTACGCCTGGCGGATCAGCGCCAGCGAGGTGGGCACCATCACGGCGGCCGCGCTTCCCTGCACCACGCGCGCCGCCGTCAGCGCGCCGAGGGTCGGCGCCACCCCGCAGGCCAGCGAGGCGAGGGTGAAGACGGCGAGCCCCCAGCCGTACGCGCGGCGCGCACCGACGGCGTCCGACAGCGCGCCCGCGGAGAGCATCAGCGCCGCGAACATGAGGGTGTAGCTGTCGGCGACCCACTGGAGGCCCGACAGGGAGCCGCCGAGGTCGTCTCCCACGGCGGGCAGCGCCACATTGACGCCGGAGACGTCCAGTGTGATCACGAAGAAGCCGAGGACGGCGGCGACGAGGGCCGCGGTGGTGGAACCGGTCGTATCCGGGCCGTTTCGGCCCCGCTCGCCGGTGGTCGGTCCGGTGCCTTCCCCGGATCGCGTCAAGCTCATCGTGCACTGCTCCTCACTGCGCCGCCCCTGCCGGGGCAGGGGGTCGGCGCCGGACGACAAAGGACGGAAAAGACCAGGTCCCCCCAGCCTTCCCGGCGTGTGCGGCCCTCGGCAGACCGGGCCGTGCGGGGGAACGGTGTTCCTGGCTGTGACAGGGCCCCCCTCCGGGCGGGACCTTTTGGGACAATGGGTGGATGAGTGAAGGCACGGAGTTGGGACGCTTTCTGCGCGCTCGGCGGGGCCAGGTCCGGCCGGAGGACGTGGGACTGCCGGCCGGCACCGGTATCCGCCGCACTCCGGGACTGCGCCGCGAGGAGCTGGCGACGCTGGCCGGAGTCAGCGTCGACTACTACACGCGACTGGAGCGTGGCCGTGAGACACGACCGTCGCCGGCCGTCGTCACCGCGCTCGGCCAGGCGCTGCGGCTGTCCGGTGACGCGCTGCAACGGCTGCACGAACTGGTGGCGCTCGCCGCGGGACAGGCTCCGGCACCGTCCCCCGATCCGGCGCACACCGTGCGGGAGTCGGTGCGCGTGCTGCTGGAGACGCTGCGCCCGGCACCGGCGTACGTCGTGAGCCGCGTCAACGGTCTGCTGGCCGCCAACCGGCCGGGGCTGCGCCTCTTCCCCGGCATCACGGACTGGCCCCCGGAGCACCGCAACATCACCCGCTACATGTTCCTGCATCCCATGGGGCGCAAGCTGTACCGCGACTGGGAGCAGATGGCGGCCCACAGCGCCGCGCACCTGCGTGCGATGGCGGGTGCCGATCCGGACATGCCGGAGCTGTCCCAGCTGGTGGGGGAACTGGTCGTCAAGAGCCCGGAGTTCGCCCGTCTGTGGGAACGGTACGACGTCCAGGCGCGAGGCGGCGGAGAGAAGCATTTCCGTCATCCGGAGGTCGGGTCGATGTGCCTGCACTTCGAGGTGATGGCGATCTTGCGTACGGACGGTCAGCGTCTCGTCACCTATCAGGCGATGCCCGGCACCCCGGACCACGACGCCATGCTGCTGCTGGACATGGCCAGCCCCAGGGAAGCGGCGTACTCCGAACGGCCCGGGCGATGACGCCGGCGGCGCCGAAATGACGCTCACCTGTCGAGCACGATGTGGTAGGTCTCGTGCGGGGTCTGGATGTCGTTGCAGGTCAGTTCGCCGGTGGCGCCGCGGTAGGTGCCGGTGCCGCCGGTGACGGCCATCCGTACCGTGTCGCTGCCCTTGGTCCACAGGGACTGCGCGGTGAGCTGTCCGTCCGGCAGCCGCACGGACAGCACGCAGTTCGTGGTGATCTTCGCGCCGTCCAGCTTGGTCACCTGGCAGGAGCTGCCGTCCTCGCCGACCTGCTTGCCGTCGCGGAACAGCTTGTCGGCGTAGACGAACTCGTCTCCGACGCTCAGCCCGTGAGTGCCCACATCGGTCTGCACGACGCCGTCGTTGCCTATGGCGAGGTCGATGGTCCTGCGGGAGGTGGCCTGTGCGGGAACGGTGAGCACACAGGACGCTCCCAGGGCCAGCACGGCGGTGCCGACGGCGCCGAAGAGGGCGAACTTGCGCTTGGTCATGTGACACACACTCCTAGGTCACGCACCGCCCGACGCGGTGCTCGGGTCGTCTCGTACCAGGTCGTGGTCGGCGAACCCTGCGGCGCGCCGCAGGGCCCCCGTCTCGATCAGGCGGCTCACCGCCGCGATGTCCTCGTCCAGCCGGCGGTCGTGGGAGACGAAGGCGCTGTGCTCCCTGATCAGCGCGTGCACCGCCCGAACGGCCGGTGACGCCTGCTCGACGCCCCGCAGTTCGATCGCCTGCGCCAGGGCGAGCAGGTGGATGGCCGCCACCTCGCGCACCAGGCCGTTGACGGTGCGCGCGTCACGCGCCGAGATCGTGCCCATGCTGACGATGTCCTGATTGTGTGACTCGGTCGAGCGCGAGAACACCGACACCGGCCCCGTCTGTTTGAGGGCCTCGGCGGTGACGGCCGAGGCCGCTATCTGCATGCCCTTGAACCCGTGGTGCAGGCCCGCTTCGGGATCGTCGGCACGGCGCGCGAGGACGAGGTTGGGCGGGAGTCCTTCGTTGAACTTCTCGTCCACCACGAGTGCCAGTTGACGGTCGAGCAGGTTGGCGAGATTGGCCACCGCGGTCTTCAGGCTGTCCATGGCCTGGCCGACGTGGCCCGCGTAGAAGTTGCCGCCGAGGTGGAGGCCCGACTCCTCGACGTCGAAGAGCGGGTTGTCGCTGGCGGAGTTGATCTCGGTGTCGAGCCAGTCCTCCGCCCAGTCGAGCGTGTCGTGGGCGATCCCGATGATCTGCGGTGCGCAGCGCACCGAGTACTTGTCCTGAATGCGCTCGTTGAGCTGGACGTAGCTGCGCCCGGCCAGCGGGCGGCGGCGCATGAGGATGTCGTCGAAGGACGTGGCGAGCCGCGATCCGGACAGCAGGGTGCGGACGGTCGCGGCGGCCCGGACCTGGCCGGGATGGGGTTTGTTCTCGTGGATGAAAGGGTGCAGCGCGGACGCGTTGCCGTGCAGCGCTTCCAGTGTCATGGCGGTCGCGAGTTCGGCGGTGAAGGCCAGCTCCCGGGCGTCCGCGGCGGCCAGGACGGCGTAGGCGGTGGCGAAGGCGGTCCCGTTGACCAGCGCGATGCCCTCCTTGGGCGCGAGCCGCAGCGGCTCGATTCCTTCGTCGCGCAGGGCGTCGAGCGCCGGACGTACGGTGCCGCGGTGCCGTACCTGTCCTTCGCCGATCAATGCCGCGGCCAGGTAGCACAGCGGTACGAGGTCGCCGCTGGCGCCGACCGAGCCGCGTTCCGGGATCAGGGGCAGGATGTCCCGTTGCAGGCAGTCCAGGAGCGTGGACACCGCCTCCGGCCGGATCGCCGAGACTCCCCTGGCCAGCGCGTTGGCCCTGATGAGCATCGCCGCCCGGGCGACGGCCGGGACGGCGGCCGGCCCCACGCCGTTGAGGTGGTAGAGCACCAGGTTGCGCTGGAGCTCGTGGGCCTTGTCCGGCGAGATCTGCCGAACGCAACTGTCCCCGAACCCCGTGGTCACGGCGTAGATGGGGATTTCCTGGGCGAGCAGCGTCTCCTTGAGGCCGACAGAGGCGTGCATCCGCTTGACGGCGACTTCGCTGAGCTGCACGCGTGTCCTGCCGTCGTCACCGCGCGCGACGGCGGCGACCGCGCGGGGCGACAGGCCCGTTCCGTCGATCTCGAGGTGCCGGACCGTGGGCACGTGCGCCATCGGTACTTTTCCTCTCCGGAGTCGGGGAGGCGTCCCTAGTAGACGCCCTCGATCATCTTCTGGCCGTCCACCTCGGCGACGGGGTGGATGTCCCGCAAGGAGTCCCCGGCGCCCGTCGGGCTGGGGACCCGCGTGGCCAGGTCGCGTTCCAGACTGTTGGGCACCAGGCCGTACTCGGTGAGGTAGTTCATCACCACGGCTCCTTCCGATCCGTAGGGGACCGGTGTGCCGGTGTCGGGGTCCACGACCCGGTACAGGACGTAGGGGGCGTACGAGTCGAACACCGTCTCACCCGTGCCCTCCGGGTCGGGCCGCTGGACCGTTCCGCTGAGCACGGAGGTGCTGCCGTACGACCCCCTGAACCGCACCTTGGGGAAGAACTCCGTGGACAGGTAGTCCAGGGTGTCGGGGTCCATGTGCGCTCCGGTCCAGATCACCAGGCGCACCTTCTCCTGGATCAGGGCGCGGACCGCGGGCCGTTCGGCCATACGGGCGAGCACCGGGGGCGTGGTGATCAGGAAGGCGATGTCCTGGGAGCTCAGGACCAGTTCGGCCTGGTCGACGAGGTGTTCGACGTAGGCGGCGGCGCCGGCGGTGTCTCCGGCGGCCATGAGGCGTTTCACCCAGCGCGGGTCCAGGTCGATGGAGAACCGGACACCGCCCCTGGCCTGTGCGATCCGCCGGGAGTACTCGCCGAGCATGTGGGGGCCGCTGGGTGCGACGGCCAGAGTGTGCCCCGTTCCGTCGTCCGGGTAGTGGGAGTTCTCCCACTCCATGTACCGGTCGAACCAGCCCTCGAACATCATGAAGCGCTTGGGCGCGCCCGTGGTGCCGCCGCTCTCGTACACGGCGAACACCTTCTCGGTCGCGTCCAGTCCGCGCGGGATCAGGTCCTCGATCGGGACGTCGCGGAGGTCGTCCACGAGGTTGGGGAACTTCAGCAGGTCGTCGACGCAGCGCACGTCCTGGACGGGGTCGAAACCCAGCCGGTCGCGGCGTTGCAGCCAGTACCGGGAGCCCGTCGCCGGGTCGAAGTGCCAGCGCATCATGGCGCGGACGTGCGCGTCGGCCTGTTCGCGCGCGTTCATGGTGGGTCACCGTGCTTTCTCGGTCGGTCGGTCGGGGGTCGGGAGGCGGTGGCGGGCCGGGGCGTCGCAGCCGTCAGACGCCGTGGTGCGCACCGCCGTTGATCTGGACGATCTGCGAGGTGATGTAGCCGCCGGGCTGCCCGCAGAGGTAGAAGCCGAGTTCCGCGATGTCGACGGGATCGCCCGCGCGGCCCAGGGCGGTCTGGCGGACCAGCTTCGCCTCGCGGGCCGCGGGGAGGCCGTCGCCGAAGAGGTCGGTGCCGGCCACGTAGCCCGGTGCGATGGCGTTGACGTTGATGTCCCGTGGGCCCAGGCGCGTCGCCAGGAGGTGGACGTAGGAGTGGAGGGCGGCCTTGGCGGCGCCGTACCCGCCCGTCCCGCCCGATCCACGGTAGGCGGCGACGGAGCTGTAGAGGACGATGGCGCCGCCGTCGGCCATCAGGGGGACCAGTGACTCCACGGCGAGGACGGCTGTCAGGACGTTCGAGCGGTACGCGTCACGCCACTCCGTCAGGACCGGTTCCACGTCGCCGGCGTCCGTGCCCGGCGAAGGCGGCACCGCGCCCGCGCAGCACAGCAGGCCGCCCACGGGCAGTCCCGTCGCGGTGACGTGGTCGCGCAGGATGTCCGCCGAGCCGGGGTCGGCCATGTCGAGCGCGAGCGGCTCGACGTCGGCTCCCGGCACGTCCGCCTCGATCTCCTGCACCGTCCGGGTGAGCCGCTTCTCCTGCCGGGCGATCAGGAGCACCTTGTCGTCGTTCTCGGCGAATCGCTTCGCCGTCGCCTTGCCGATGCCGGCGCTCGCGCCGGTCACCACGATCAGCCTGGACAGAGTGAACCCTCCTATGAGGTGTGGTCGAGGTGGATCAGGGTCAGGTCAGGGATTGCGAACAGGACGGGAGCGTCGCGAGCAGGGCGGCCCGGTCCGGTTTCCCGCTGGCGGTCCTCGGTACGGCCGCGAGGTCCACGAGCCGTGACGGACCGGGGAAGTCCCGCAGCGCGGCCCGGATGTCCGCCTCGTCCACTCCGCTGCGCCGGCCGGACCAGAAGATGACGTAACCCTCCCCGGCGAGCGGGTCACCGGTGAGTGGCAACGCGACGCAGTCCGCGTGCGGCAGGCGGGCCCTCAACTGCTCCTCCACGCGCGTCAGATGGACCTTGACGCCGTTCACCTTGATCAAGGAGCTGCTGCGGCCGACGAGCCGGAAGGACCGGTCGCCGGTGAACTCGACCAGGTCTCCGGTGGCCCAGCGGGCGGGAGGGCGGGTCCCGCCCTCCGGCCGGGCCAGCCGCGGGCTGCGCACGACCAGTTCCTGCGTGTGTCCCATCGGTGCGCCCCGGTCACGCATCAGGGTCACGTCGGGCAGCGCCTGCCAGGGGGCCGCGCCGCTTCCCTCGGGGGCGACCGGCCGGTGGGCGATGCCTCCGGTCTCGGTCGATCCGAGGAGTTCCCAGGCCCGCAGCAGGGGGCCTGCCCAGCGGACAAGCCGGTGGGCGGCCGGCGGCGGTGCCGCCGCGCTGTGCAGGGCGACGACCGAGCGGGCGCGCTCCAGTGCCGACCGGCCGCGGTGCAGCAGGTTCCAGGCCATCGGGACGCAGACGATCAGGACCCGTGCGCCGGAGGGGACCGACAAGGGCGCCAGGGGATCGGTCCACGCCCGGTGGACGGGGACGCCTGCCATACGGGGCAGCCACTGGCCGAACAGAGCGCCGAAGAGGTGCTGCGGCGGGGCGTAGGTGATCACCTGGTCGACCGGCCCGACGAGTTGGGTGCCGATCAGCTCCACCTCGCGCTCCATCTGCCGGGGCAGCCGGAACCAGCGGCGCGCGGCTCCGGTGCTGCCGGACGTGTCGAAGGGCACCTCGTCGGGCCCGGCCCGCCATCCCTCGGTACGGGTCGCCGGCTGTGTCATGCCGCCTGGTCCTCCGCGCACTCGCGGACGTACGCGGCGGTCCGTTCGAGGGTGCTGAACCAGTAGCGGACGTCGTCGCCCACGAAGTCGACCTCGATGCCGAACTCGCCTTCCACGGCGGTGACGTACTCCAGGGCCGCCAGGCTGTCGAAGCCCGGCAGTGCGCCGGACAGGTCCGCGTCCGCGGGCAGCGCGCGGGCGGCCTCGCCGAACCGCTTCTCGAGGAGGGTGCGGACGCGGGCCTGGATGTCGGTCTGGTCAGGGGCGGGCATGCTGGAGTCCTTTCTGCTGGTCGCGGCCGGCCGGTGCCGGGCCGGCGCTGGTCATGGAGCCTTCGTGCAGGTAGAAGACGTGGTCGGGCCGTGTGGGACGGAAGTGGACCGTCAGATGGGCGCCGTCCGGGTCGACGCCGAGCGCCTGCGCGATCTCGTCGGCGAGTCGGGCCCGGTAGTCGTGGTCGCGGTCGCGGTGGATGTGGCACACGACGGACGCCCAGCGGGCTGTCCGCTCGGGGCCGGCGTCGTCCTCGTACGTCGTCAGCGGCATGCCGCCGGCGAAGTACGCCATGGGTTCGGCGGTTCGGAAGGAGACCACGACGTGGGCGGGGTCCGAACCGCGTGCTGCCATGAACCGGGTGAGGCGCAGCGCGGCCCTCAGACGGGTGGAGGGGGTCAGCGGATTGCTGGTCACTTCGACGGTCGGCAAGGCCGTGTGCCTTTCACGAGAGGGCCAGCGGCGGCAGGGGGTGCCGTTCCGGTGCCAGGCGCAGTTCCAGGCGCCGTCCCAGGCAGTCGGCGAGCGGGCCGCCGCTCGTCGGCATGAGGGGGGTCCAGGCGAACCCGGAGTCCGCCGTGCGCACGCTGTCCAGGAAGCGCGTCAGGTGGCCGGCGTCCCACTCGATGCCGAACGTGTCCGCCGTCAGCACGGCTTCGTAGGTGCTCAGCAGGTCCGGGACCCGGTTGTCCACGTCCGCGTATCCGCCGCCGCGCACCCGGTGCCGGGCAAGGGCCTCACGGACGTGCTCGGCGTCGGCGCCGGCCGACCGTCGCAGCGCCCGCAGGGCCTGCAGGGTGGCCCGCAGCGTGGGCCGTCCGCCGGGCACGTTGGCGTACCGGCCGGGAGCCGTCTCGCAGGTGGCCACGTAGGCGGCGATACCGCGCAGGGAGCCGGTGACGCCGGTTCCGCCGCTGCGGTGCAGGATCTCGGCGGCCGAGGAGGTCGACACCATGTCGGAGGCGCGGCCCTCCCAGTAGCCGAAGCCGCCGTCGGGGTTCTGGATGGCGCCGGTGAGCCAGTGCGCGATCCTGGCGCGGGCCGGGGCGTCGTCCGCGAAGGCTCCGGCCGACAGGGCCCACAGGGTGCACCGAACCTCGCTGCCCCGCCCAGGCATGTACATGATGCCGTCCTCGTTGGGCAGCATGCAGCTCTCGGTCCACTCCAGGGCCTGGCGGGCCGCGGTGCCGGACAGCCGGCCGGCCAGCAGGTGCGCGGAGGTGGTGAGGACGTCGGAAGCGAGTTCGGGGGTGCGGTAGGTGAAGCCGCCGTGCGCCGTGCGGAAGGTCAGGAGCGTGCCGACCACCCCGTCGGCGACGCCGTCGAGCGCGGCGCCGAGTTCCCGTAGCGCTCCGACGGCGCAGAACGCGGCCCACACGTCCGTCACGGGGTAGCCGGGCCACCGGGTGAAGGACCCGCCGGGGCGCAGCCGGGCCAGGATCCAGGCGACGCAGGCCTCGCGGTCCCGCGGGGCCTCGCCGAGGCGGCTCAGGGCGCTGACGGCCCGGAACGTCGCCCACAGGCAGTCGGTCCCGTCACCCTCCTGGAAGGTGAAGCCGCCGGCCGGGCTCTGCCGGTCCTGAAGCCAGTTCACCAGCCGCTCACGGTCCCACGGCAGCGGACCGCGTCCGCCCGTGGCCGTGCTCCACGCGGTGACGGCGTAGTAGCAGGCTCGCGCGTCGGAGGTGCCGTCCTTGGCGTGGGCGGGACTCCAGGCCAGTCCGCCGTCCGCGGCCTGCAGCGCCGCCAGCCAGCCGGGCAGTCCCTCCGGCGGGCGCTCGCCGTAGATCTCCACCAGGGTGCGTACGGCGTAGTAGGTGGCCCACACGTCGGACGTCTGGCCGGGTGTCATGGCGAACCCGCCGTCCGCGTGCGCGGTGCTGCGCACCCAGTCGGAGCTGGACGCGCGGAGCGTGCCGCGGCTGCCCTCGGGCAGGTCGGCCAGGGCCTGCGTGCAGTAGTAGGTCGCCCAGGCGTCGGAGCTCATGCCCGCCGACCACGCGAATCCGCCGTCGGCGTTCTGCCGGGAAGCCAGGAAGGAGGCGACGGTCTCGGGGGCGGGCAGATCGCCGGTGCGGCCGAGCCAGGCGAGGGTGCGCACGGCCGCATAGGTGCACCACAGGTCGGACTCCCCGGAGACGGTGCCGGACGACTGCCGCAGCGCGTCGTACGTCATACCGGCACCACCTCGGAGACGACCCGGAAGTTGGAGCGCTTCCAGCTCTTCTGGGAGCCGCCGCTCTTCGTCGTCGCGGGCAGCCGGTTGACGAAGCGGACCTCGTCCCAGCGGAAGCCGAGGCGTTCGCCCGTGCGCCGCTGGATCAGGTCGTTCTTCGCGGACTCGGTGTCCCGGTCGGTTCCGGGGTCCCGCTCCAGCAGCAGCCTGGCCCACGTCCCGTCCTCGGCGAGCTCGATCAGGTAGCCCATGACGTCGCGGTTCGCGTAGACGACGCTCTCCAGGTCGCGGGTGCGCACCCGGCTGCCCTTGATCTCGGTTCCGTCGGTGCCGCGGCCGTGGACGGTCACCACCGGGGCGTCGTCACCGCAGGGGCAGCCACCCGACAGGGACACCTCGTCGCCCATGTCGAGGCGCAGCAGGGGGCGGGCGTCGTTGTTGAGCGGGGTGACGACGAGCCGGCCCTCGCGGCCCGCTTCGGCGGGCACGATGCCGCTCTCGTCGGCGATCTCGCAGTAGTTGGCGCCGCGCAGCAGGTGGAGGCGGTCCTGTGCGCAGCAGGCGGCCAGCGTGCCGCTCTCCGTGCTGCCGTAACTCGCGTCGTAGGCCCGCGCGTTCCACCACTGGCCGGCCATCGCGCGCAGCTCGGGGGTGCTGACCTCGCCGAGCAGCATGAGCAGTTCGACGGACTCGCGCATCCGGGCCAGCAGGCCCCGCCGCTTGAGGACCTGGGAGAACTCCAGCAGCACGCCGGGCGCCACGAAGAGCACGGTCGGCCGGAACACCTCCCACAGCTGGATGATGCGGTCCCAGTCGGAGATCCCCGTGGTGTACGGGTATGCCTTGGCGTGGGGCACGCCGAGGAACTCGCAGACGCCGACCATGAGGTCGGCCACCGGCACGATGTCCGAGGGCAGCAGGATCAGGGCGCGGTGACCGCCGTCCGCCAGCATCGTGCGCCAGGCCTCGGCGACGGAGACGGTGTTGGCGATCATGTCCCGGTCCGTGCGGGGGGTGGGGGTGGGCACGCCGGTCGTGCCCGTGGTCTGGTAGTACTTCAGGCCCGCGCCGACCGGCACCCGCAGGTAGTCCAGAGGCCGGGCCTTGAGGTCGTCCTTGGAGGTGGCCGGCAGGTCCCGGAATGCCCGCATCGAGAACGCGCCGAGCGAGGCGTAGGCGGACGTGCCCCGAGCCCGGTGCCAGACCTCGTCCAGCTTGGACGTGTAGTAGGCCTCGTCGGAGCGGGAGGCGCGGCGGCGCGCGGTCACCTCCTGCTGGATGCGCTCCATGAAGTCGAGGCCGCTCCTGGAATTGATCTTCACGTGTCACTCCTCTTCTCGTCGGCGTGGGCCAGGCCCTTGGCGCGCATCAGGAACTCCCCGAGGAAGCCGTCGTGGGGGACGTCGGGATGGAGCCACGAAGTCGGCCTGCTCCCGTACACGTTGGAGACCGAGGGCAGGTCCAGCGCCCGGGCGTGCAGTTCCGCGTCCCGGGAGTGCAGTGCCAGCACCAGGGAGCCGTCGAGCACGTCGAGGGCGCCGCGCTCGAAGGGCGCGACCCACACGCAGGGAAAGGGCACCTCGTACGACAGCAACGGGTCCTTAGCGGACGCCAGTTCCACGACCGCGGGCGTCACGGCCGACAACGAGCCGTCGCCGCCGAGCCGTTCCACCCGGGGGGCCAGGTGCACGACCGCGTCCTTCGCGCGGTCCAGCACCGCCGCCACCAGGAGTTCCGCGTCCGCCTGCGGCATGCACGGCAGGCGGGCCGCGTCGTCCGCGGGCGGTGCGGGTGCCACCGTCGCCAGGGCGGTGGCCAACTCCTCGGCGAACGCGGTGACATCGTGCTCGACCAGTACGCCCGTGGTCGCCGTGCACGCGGTCCCCGCGTGGTACAGGGCACCAGCGGAGGCGAGCCCGAGCCCGGTGTCCCGGTCAGCGTCGGCGGTGACGACCAGTTTCGAGCGGCCCGGGCCCTGCGGTCGTACGTCACCGCGGTTGCGGTAGGTGTCGACGACCGCCTGCCCGCCGTAGACGACGGCCCGATCGGCGCGGTCGACGATCAGTCGCGCCGTCGCGTGGTCGCACGGTGCCAGGACGAGCTGTCCGGCCGGCAGTCCTGCCTGCCTCAGTGCGGCGACCAGGCGGAGCGGGGTCAGCGGGTCCCGGTTGGAGGGACGGACGACGACCCGGTAGCCGAGCGCCAGTGCCTCGGGCCACATGGCGTGCACACCTGGGCTGTTGCCGGCCGCGTGGACGGCGAAGACGTCACCGACGCGGCACCAGACGGCGCCGGCCGACGGTGCGTCGGCCACGGCGGTGCCGACCGGGAGACAGCCCGACGGCCGCGCCGAGGACACCGTCCGCCCCGCGTCGCGCAGGGCCGCTGTGATGAGCCGGTCGCACTCGCGCACGACGGCGACGGGCGTGCCCGTCAGTTCTGCCACGCGTCGCTGGTGGGCCGCCAGGTCGTCGCCGAGGATCTCCTGGTCCTCGAAGACGTCGGCCGCCTTGCCGAGCACGGCCGCGGCCCGGGGGGCGGGCAGGGGCGCGGTCGCGCGTAACTGGTCGATCCAGTGGGAGACGACCAGTGCCGGGACCGACGCCAGTTCGAGCGCGGGAACGCCCGAGGCGTCCTCCACGGTGGTGCGTTTCCGCGTCCGGTAGGGGCCGGCCGGACCCAGCGCGGGGATGTCCAGCACGCTCACTCTCCTGTTCCTTCCAGCCGTGACGGGGTGGGGTGATGAGCGGATCAGCGTGCGGCGGACGTCGCGGTGCGGCGCCTGCGGGTCGCCGCCGCGAGATCGCGCAACACATCGGCCGTGGTGTCCCACCCCATGCAGGCGTCGGTGATGCTCTGGCCGAACACGAGCCCGTCGAGGCCGGGTTCCTGACGTCCGGGAACCAGGAAGCCCTCCAGCATGACGCCGCGGATGTCCACGTCACCGGCCGCCACCTGGGCTGCTATCTCGCGGGCGACCACGGCCTGCCGCTCGTGGTCCTTGCCGCTGTTGCCGTGACTGGCGTCGATCATCAGACCGGTGGGCAGCCCGGCCGCCGTCAGCAGCTCCACCGCCGCGCGCACGTCCTCGGCACGGTAGTTGGGCCGGCCTGAACCGCCCCGGAGGATGACGTGGCAGTCGGGGTTGCCGCTCGTGCGCAGGGCCACCGGCCTGCCGTCCTGACCGAAGCCGAGGTAGGCGTGCGGGGCCGCCGCGGAGCGGACGGCGTCGACGGCGACGCGCACCGAGCCGGTGCTGCCGTTCTTCATACCCACGGGCATGGGCAGGCCACTGGCCAGTTGCCGGTGCACCTGACTTTCCACGGTCCGTGCGCCGATGGCTCCCCAGGAGACCAGGTCGGCCAGATAGGCCGGCGCCGCCGGACTCAGCCACTCGGTGGAGATGGGCAGCCCCATCTCGGCGATCTCCAGCATGAGCGCCCGTGCGGTGCGCAGTCCCCCGTTGAGGTCGAGACTGCCGTCCAGCGCGGGGTCGGCCAGCAGTCCGGTCCAGCCGACGGTGGTGCGCGGTTTCTCGACGTACACCCGCATGACGATGGCCAGGTCGTCGGCGAGGCGGGCGGCCAGTTCGCTCAGGGACCTGGCGTACGCCAGACCGGCGTCCACGTCGTGGATCGAGCACGGCCCGACGACGACGAGCAGGCGGTCGTCGTCACCCTGCAGTACACGGCGGGTCATCTGGCGTCCGGCGCTCACCGAACGCGCTGCGGCGGCGGTCGACGGCACCGCGCGCAGCAGCTCCCGGGGGGTGCTGGCCGCGTGCGCGCGGTGGCGCCCGCCTACGCCGTTCGGGGGTAACCGCTGCGTCAAGGAGCCGGTGCGTTCCCTGGCCGGCAGGTGAAGACTCTGCATCGTTCCTCAATTCATTCCGTTTCAGCGCATATACGGGCGTCGGCAACGAATGATTCGGGCGGACGTCGGCTCCCCCGGGGGTGCGCAGGCTGACCGCGTCGGTGACGGCGACCCCGCCGTGTGCGCGATCGTCCGGGGAGCACACGCATCACCGTGCCCGATGCGCGAGAGCGCTCGCCACCTGTGCCGGTTGCAGCAAGTTGTTGTGCACCTTGCTGCACGCCGGCGATCCCGGAGCCGGACACGGTGGCGGCCCGGCGCGCCGCACTCGTAGAGAGCCTGGAGGCCGGGTGTGCCGGGCTCCCCGGCTCCCGACTTCGACGCCTTCATCATGGGGCTGTGCAGTTGAAGCCGGCGACGCCCGCGGTACTGCGGCCTGCTGTCGTTCAACCCACGGAATCGATCGCCTCATCCGACGACGGGGCCGGTGGCGGAAACGTCGCGCTGCCTGGCGGTTCGGCCGCGTTCACCGTCGTCATGCGCTCGGTCACGGGCCTCACAGGCGTCTGCAACGGCCGGACAGAGCGCCACAGCGGAGCAGTCAAGCGGCGGCGATCAACCGCCCCGCCAGCAGGGCCAGGGCGGAGACCGACATCAGGGCGGCGGCGGATCCCACGGCGGTGGGCAGCCAGCCGTCGGTCGCGGCGAGGTTGGCGGTGGTGATCTGGGTGAGGTCGCCCCATTCGCTGATGAATGAAGACGGCCATGAAGGCGGTGCTGTAGACGAGCCAGAAACCGGTGACGGTCTCGCCTTCGGACCCGACACCAACGTCCCCCGCCTTCTCGCCTGGATGAACGAAGTCCACACCACCCCCAACTCCGTTCGGAAACGAGACATGACGACCTGGCTGCGCCTCATCGGCGCATCGATCATGGGCATCCTCGTCCCCGTCCCCTCCAGCGTGACCTCCCCGATGACCGAGGCGGAAGGCGCCTGGGTCCGCGCGAACGCGCCAGACACCTGTGCCGCACGGCGGGGCCCCGCTGCTGTCATCGGGCCCCGCCGGGGTGCGGCGTCGTCGGTTTCGGTCAGACGGGTGCCGGCCGGGATCGGTCGGCCGTGGTTTCGAGGCGGACGACGATGCCCTTCGACGTGGGCTGGTTGCTTACGTCGGCGACGCTGTCGAGCGGCACCAGGACGTTCGTCTCCGGGTAGTAGGCGGCGGCCGAACCCTTGGCCGCGGGGTAGGACACGACCTCGAAGTTCTCGGCCCGGCGCTCGGTGCCGTCCTCCCAGACGCTCACCAGGTCCACGCGATCGCCCTGCTCGAGGCCGAGTTCGGACAGGTCGGCCGGGTTGACGAGGACCACGTGGCGGCTGCCGTGGATGCCGCGGTAGCGGTCGTTGTTGGTGTACGGGACGGTGTTCCACTGGTCGTGCGAGCGCAAGGTCTGCAGCAGCAGGTGACCCTCGGGGGCCCGGGGGACCACCCGCTCGTTACAGGTGAACCGGGCCTTGCCGGTCTCGGTCCTGAACACGCCCTCGTTGACCGGGTTGGGTAGCTGGAAGCCTCCCGGACGGGTCACCCGGGCGTTGAAGTCGTGGAAGCCCGGCACGATCCGGGAGATGCTGTCGCGGATGGTGTTGTAGTCGCCCTCGAACTTGGCCCAGGGGATGTCCCCCTCGCCGTCGAGGCTCAGCCGGGCGAGCCGGCACAGGATGGCGACCTCGCTCAGCAGTACGCGCGAGGCCGGTTCGAGTCGTCCCTGGGAGGTGTGCACCTCGCTCATGGAGTTCTCGACGGTGACGAACTGCTCGCCGTCGGCCTGGACATCACGCTCGGTGCGCCCCAGCGTCGGCAGGATCAGGGCGGTGTCGCCGCAGACGGTGTGCGAGCGGTTGAGCTTGGTGGAGATGTGGGCGGTCAGCCGGCACGAACGCATCGCCTTCTCGGTGACGTCGCTGTCGGGCGCTGCGCGCACGAAGTTCCCGGCCAGGGCGAGGAAGACCTTCACGCGGCCCTCCAGCATCGCCTTGATCGAGTTCACCGAGTCCAGGCCGTGCCGGCGCGGCGGGTCGAAGCCGAACTCCTTCTGCAGGGCGTCCAGGAAGATGTCCGGCATCTGCTCCCAGATGCCCATGGTGCGGTCACCCTGGACGTTGCTGTGGCCGCGCACCGGGCAGGCGCCCGTACCCGCGCGCCCCAGATTGCCGCGCAGCATCAGGAAGTTGACGATCTCCCGGATGGTCGGCACGCCGTGCTTGTGCTGGGTGATGCCCATCGCCCAGCACACGATGACGCGTTCACTGCGCAGGACCTCGTCGCGGACCTTCTCGATCTCCTCGCGGGTCAGTCCCGTCGCCGCGCGCACGTCGTCCCATTCGACGGTGCGGGCGTGCCGGGCGAACTCCTCGAAACCGGAGGTGTGGGCGTCGATGAAGTCGTGGTCCAGGACGGTGCCGGGACGCGCGTCCTCCGCCTCCAGCAGCAGCCGGTTCAGTGCCTGGAACAGGGCGAGATCCCCGCCCGGCTTGATGTGCAGGAAGCGGTCGGCGATCTGGGTGCCCCGCCCCACGACCCCACGCGGCTTCTGCGGGTTCTTGAAGCGCCGCAGCCCCGCCTCCGGCAACGGGTTCACCGCCACGATGCGGCCGCCGTTGCGCTTGGCCTCCTCCAGGGCCGAGAGCTGCCGCGGGTGATTGCTGCCCGGGTTCTGCCCCACCAGGAAGATCAGGTCCGCGTGGTGGAGGTCGTCGAGACTCACGGTGCCCTTGCCGACGCCCAGCGTCTCGTTCAGGGCGAAGCCGCTGGACTCGTGGCACATGTTGCTGCAGTCGGGCAGGTTGTTGGTGCCCAGGGCGCGTGCGAAGAGCTGGAAGACGAAGGCGGCTTCGTTGCTGGCCCGGCCGGAGGTGTAGAAGACCGCCTCGTCGGGCGAGTCCAGCCCCTTGAGTTCCTGCGCCAGGACGCCCAGGGCGTCGTTCCAGCCAATGGGCTCGTAGTGGTCCGATCCGGGCCGTTTGATCATCGGCTCGGTGAGCCGGCCCTGCTGGTTGAGCCACATGTCGGAACGGGCCGCCAGATCGGACACGCTGTGCTCGTGGAAGAAGTCGGCGGTGATCCGGCGCGTGGTGGCCTCGTCGTTGATGTGCTTGGCGCCGTTCTCGCAGTACTCGTTGCGGTGGCGCCGGCCCGGGGCGGGGTCCGCCCACGCGCAGCCGGGGCAGTCGACCCCGCCCACCTGGTTCATGGTGAGCAGGTCGACCCCGGTCTTGCGCGGGGAGGTCTGCTCCAGGGAGTACTCCAGCGCGTGCACGACGGCGGGAACCCCGGCCGCCCACTTCTTCGGCGGTGTCACGGAGAGGGAGGACTCCGGCTCCTCACCGGGCGGGTTCTGCATCGCTTGGCCTTTCTCTTGCCGTGTGCGGTACCCGGGTCAGCCGACGGGCCACTGGGCGACACGGCTCCTGGGCGGTTCCGGGGTGTCGTGCTGGACCCGGCCGTTGCGGATGGTGCCGCGCCAGGCACCGCCCTCCTGACCGAGTCCTTCGATGAAGTGCTTGAAGCTCACCAGTTCGCCGCGCACCAGGCGGGCGGTCAGTCCCGTGACCCTGGACGAGCGGGTGAGGGCCTGCGCGGCCCCCTGCGGTTGGAGGAGCATACGGACCGTGATCGCGGTGCCGCCGAACTCCGTGGGCCGGAACTCGACCTCGCCCTGGTGGGTGGGGTGCTGCTCCAGGCCACGCCAGGCCAGGTAGGCGTCGGGGTCCTGTTCCACGATCTCGACCGCGAAACGGAGGCGCAGGGGGCCGTAGCCGATGGTCCACGCGGTGACGGTGGGCCGGAGCTGCTCGACGTCGCGCACCACGGTCGAGAAGCGCGGGAACGTCTTGAACTGTGTCCACTGGTTGTAGGCCGTGCGGACCGGCACCGCGACCTCGACCGTCTCCTCGACGTGCCGCTCGCGCAGCGGACGGCGGCGTGTGACGCCGTCACCGTCGGAGCGCCTGCCCGGGGTGTTCGGCGGGGCCTGCCCACCGTCGTCTTCGTGCGCCATCATGGTCCTTCTTCCGGTGAGGGAGCCGGGGCGTCCGGAGACCCGGCCCTCCCCTTTTTGGGGCAGGGCATCTCTTCCGGTTCCCCGATCCCGGGTTTCGAGTCACCCGACCGCGTAGGCGCCCCGGGCGGCCCCGAGCGCGAGAAGGGGCCGGGCCCGGCTGGCAGGGGGGCGCCGAGCCCGGGGCGTGGTAGGGGCGTTGGTCACGGGCTTCTCCAGGTGGCCGACGGTCACCTCCGGCTTCACCCCGGGCACGGCCACCACCGGGTGCCGTCCGGTGTCTCCTCGCGGCGGGCCAGGCCCCACGTCAGGTAGAGCTCGAACAGGTCCCGCACGGTCTTGGGCACCGGGTAGCCGACGGCCGTGAGCATGGTGGCGCGCGCAGCCTGGCCGTCTCCGTCACGCGTGACAGGTTTGCACGGTCTCCTGGCAGGACGAGCAGTTGCTGTTCCCCGCCGGGCAGGGGGACTGGCGGGCGTCGCGCTGGTCGGTCCCCATCAGTCGGACGAAGTCGCCGCCCAGGGGCAAATATTCCGCGTCGTCGTCCGCACCGACGACGGCTACCAGTCCGTTACCACTGTCGGGGAACTCGCCGACCCCGACTGGGCCACGGATCCAGCAATCTGCCAGATACTGTCCATCTGTCTGCGTAACGCTCTCCCCTGACGCCGGCGAAGCCACAGCGCGGCCGGACGACCGATGGGCAGCGGGCTCGACGAGGAGACGAGCACGGCCGGCCCTCCGGCGTGAGCGCCACTGCGCGTAGAGCGGGCGGAGGGGTACGGCGACACCGACCTGCAGGCGTCGACCGGCTCACTCACTGCTGGTGTCCGTCCCTGGGAAACGGCCCACCAGCCCGAGCCGACTGGTAAGGATGACGATATGGATGATCACCAGCCCGGCCCCGACGGTGAGGCCGCCCTCCAGCACGCCCGCGAACTGTTGGCCGCGGGCGACCGCGACGGCGCAGAGGAGCGATTCGCCAAGGCAGCCGAACTCGGTGCCTTGGACGCGCCTTGGCGGATCGCGCAGGCCTATCTCGAGGCGCACGACGTGCGCACCGCCCCGTGGATGCGGCGAGCCGCGACCTCCTTGAGCCGGCCCGGCGGCATCACCGTCGCCCCCCACACACTGCCGATCACCACCATCGAATGCGAGGACTACGAGGTCCTTGTCGAACAGGTCTGGTGCGTCGCGGTCACCGACTGCGACCCGCAGGCGGCCATCGCGGCGCTGCGAGCCGCCGCCCCCTCGATCGGCCAGGCGACCGAAGACGGCCGCGTACCCGCCGCCGACCAGATCGCCACCGCGCCTTATTACGCGAACTGCACCTGGGTCGACGAAACGAAGCTGACACTGACCCTGGACGCCAAGGGCGGGGTCATGCCGATGCTTGCGCGCGTCGTCCTGACCGTCCTCGTGGCAGAGCTCGAGCGCACCGGTGCCACCCAGGCACGACTTCACACCCCGCGTTCGGCTTGGCCCCTGTACTGAGACGCGCCTGGTAGCGGTGGCCGATGCCCCCCGCATCAGGACCGCGCGCCGACAGCTGGGCCTACATCACCGCCGGCTGCTGGTCCTCGGTCGAGACCGACGGCCACGGCCTGGAATCGTCCTCATGCGCCCGTCCGCGACGAGCGTTTCGCCGAGCTCTTGGCCATGACCCCCTACTACCACGCCGATCCCCCGCCTCGACATCGAGCACAGCCTGCCCATCGGGGAGTTGTGCTGCCCGGGTCCCACTGCGACCACCTGTGATCACTCCCCTACCTCCACCGCCCCGGTCTGGAGTCTGCCGATCTGATTCCCCATCAAACCGGACATGCGAAACCCTGCCGGCTGATGTGAGTCGTGTCTGCAGACCGCCCATTGGCTGGGCCTGCGGTCGGGACCTGAGGGTAAGCAGGTGGTGCGGACCAGTAGTTCGACTGAATCACGAGGAGGCTTATGAAGCAGGCTGCTGACGGTACTGGCCAGGAGCTGGCCAGCCGGCCGATAGCGGTGTCCACAGCGTTCGACGGCAGTGAGAAGATCTCCGACGCCCGTGATCTCGCCAGAACCTTCCTGACAGATCTCCGCGCCCAGCACGGACTGGGAGTGTAGAGCGTGCTGCGGCCATGGTTCAGCTGGTGGTGAGCGAACCGGTGACCAATGTGCAGAAACAGCTCCCGGTCCCCTCCTGCTGACCCTGGAACTCAAAGACGGCGCCCTTGAGGTGACCGTGTGGGACAGTGATCCGACCCTGCCGACAGCGAGGGAAGCGGACCCGGGCCCGGGTGGGCCTGCACGGTCTGGAGATCACAACGGCGGTCTGCCGGGACCTGGAGATGCACCGCGAGCCGGTGGGCAAGCGCATCAAGGCGGCCGTCGTTCTTGCCGACGACACCGTCGGTGACGAAGCCGGCCATCGAACGATGTGATCAGCCAGCCAGGGACTCTGCCGACAGCCGGCTCCCTGGACCGCCCGGTCATGGCCTATCCGTGCTCACACGCCCGCACTCCGGGCCCTGTTTGTATTCCAGAGACCGGAGTGCGGGCGTCCTAGGTGTACTTCGTTCAGCTGCAGACCGAAGCGATGCAGACGGTGATGTTCTTGACTGTCACGCTGGGGTTGAAGGACTTGTAGGTGTTGACCGTCACGTTCTTCAGGGCCGTCGCGCTGATGGTGGACTTGTCGAGGTTGTTTTCCAGTACTCCCAGCTCGTTACCGGTCAGTGCCCGGTTCCCCGTGATCTTCAGGCTCACCGGCCCGGTGCTCGTGCTGTTGCAGGTGACGACGTTGGCGAGGCCGTTACTGCAGCTGAAGTGGCCCGTAGCGGACGCCGTGGAGGCGCCTCCCAGCACGACGGCGGGGACCAGAGCCATGAACAAAGCGGCGGGGACAAGCTTCTTCACGACGGTGTCTTCCTCTCACAGTGCGAACCCGTGGACTGCCCTTCCCGGGCTTCTCAGCCAACGGAGTGCAGGGCCCCAGGGTCTTTCCGCCACATGGACTAACCGCTGGAAGGCCTTCGACACTCCAGGCAAGAAGACACCACCCAAATAGGGGCACTCCGGCCCATTTGTTCGAAAACTCTTCTCGGTCGAGGATGCCGAGGGCGGTGTCGGGTCGGCAGTGGATGCAGGGCGGCACCTGTCAGCGCAGGGCATCGATCGCTTACTGCCGGCTTGGCCGGACGGCATCGGCCGCTCTTGGCCGCCGCCCAGCAGTCACCGGCGTGCACAGCGTCCACATTCGAGTGGTTGAGACCGTACTGGATCAGCCAGTCCGGCGAGGCCGACGGCATCTCCTCACCCGTGGGGGGACGGCTAAGCTGCGGCCGTTCGCCGTTCGATGGGAGTTGGCCTGTGAGTCACACGCGCCTTGGGGTTGCCGTCCTGACCATGGGCAACCGGCCTGCTGAACTGGCGGCGCTGCTTGAGTCGGTGGCCCGGCAGGATTTGCCGCCGGCGGGGGTGGTGGTGATCGGCAACGGCACGCCGCTGCCCGAGCTGCCGGATGGCACGGACGGGGTGGAGATGGCGGAGAACCTGGGGGTCTCCGGCGGCCGGAACGCCGCGATCGCCCACCTGCGCCGGTGCGGAGATGTCGACGTGGTCGTAGACCTGGACGACGACGGTCTCCTGGTGGACACGGACGTGTTCTCGAAGCTGGCCGCGATGTACGAGACCGACCCGACGCTGGGTGTGGTGTCGTTCCGGATCGCCGACGAACACGGCGAGACCCAGCGGCGGCACGTTCCGCGTCTGCGGGCCAAGGGCCCGATGCGTGGCGGTGAGGTCACGACGTTCCTGGGCGGCGGGCACGCGCTGTCCATGCGGCGTTCTTGCACCTTGCGGCGGTGTGGCGGGCGCCGCGATGCTGAGGGCTCTCATTGGTACGCGGCTGGTGTCATCGAGCTCGTAGCCCCGGCAAGCCGTACCACCTCATGAGCGGTGACCGAGGCGCGGGCGCCGAGGCGTTCTCCAGTTGGGACTGGCTCCTGCCTGCGCACAACGAAGGCGACCAGGGGCAACCGGTCGTCTGCCACCGCCACGAGAAAAGCCACTACTACCGCATCGAGCACACCGGGCCCCATCGGGGCGGCCACACACCTACGGGCGGGAAGCACGGCGAGAAGGTCATCTACCTCGACAAGGAAGGCTCCAACACGACGCCGGCTCGACGAGCGAGGACCTGCCCACGCGGCGCTTCGACCGAGCGGACCGCTTCGCCGGAGCCGGTCGCCCTCATTGTCACCTCGGCGTGAAGTACTTACTTCGGCCCTTGTAATGCCAGTTCCCGTCGCTCGAACGGACAAGGGGCGCAATTCTTCGGTCATCATGTGTCAGTCCCAGATACCCCGTCCCGGTGTCACTCCCCCGGGCCTACGGTCCGTGCATCGGGCGGGACGGCAAGCGCCGGTCCGCCGCAACCGACAGCCAAAGGGGAGGACGCCGCCATGGCGAGCGTGGAAGTGTCACTGAAGGAAATGATGACCGCGGTCGAGGGGGCGCTGGGAGCCGCGGTCGTCGACTACACCAGCGGCATGGCCCTGGGGACCCTGGGCGGAGACAAGGACCTCAACCTGACGATCGCTGCGGCCGGGAACACGGACGTCATCCGCGCCAAGGTGCGCACGATGGAAGAGCTGGGCCTCAAGAGCCGGATCGAGGACATCCTGATCACACTCGAGAGGCAGTACCACCTCATCCGCCTGATCACCGGTCGCAGTGGGAACGGCCTGTTCCTCTACCTGGTGCTCGACAAGGAACGCTCGAACCTGGCCATGGCCCGCCACCAGCTCAAGCGGGTCGAGGAGCAGCTCGAGGTCTAGCGACCGTTCAGAGCCCGGGCCGTCCTGCGCCCATGATGTGAAGACTTCTTCAAGTCACCACATCAGCATGATCCCAAATCGTGCCGGCGCACGGCCCGGGGCAGCAAGGATCAGTCGTCAAGGGCCGGTGCGGCGGTGTCCCAGGACGCCGCCGCACTCCGCCGAACCGCAGCCGACCGGGCAGAGAGCGAGCGCTCATGCAAGTCCCCCTCTACCAGGCCAAGGCGGACTTTTTCCGCATGCTCGGCCACCCCGTGCGGATCAGGGTCCTGGAACTGCTCCAGCATGGACCGGTTCCCGTACGGGACCTGCTCGCCGACATCGAGATCGAGCCGTCCAGCCTCTCGCAGCAACTGGCCGTCCTGCGCCGATCTGGCATCGTGGTGTCCATCAGGGAAGGCTCCACCGTCCGCTACGCACTGGCCGGCGGAGATGTCGCCGAACTCCTGCGCGCGGCCAGACGAATCCTCACAGAACTCCTGGACGGGCAGAACGTACTCCTCGCCGAACTGCGCCAGGCGGATGCGTCCGCTCCGCCCGTGTCCATGAACAGCCGCGGCTGACCGGTGCCGCGCACATGGACGGAACCGCCATCGGCCTGGCCTGCGCCTGGCTCACCCGCCGCGCCCCGCGCCTGGTCTGGCGCCACTGGCTGCCGGCGCAAGGGCAACACCCTCATCAACTGCCGCGAAACCTCCGCGAAGCGCTCAGCAACTGACCGACCCCGCGCGTCCGGCCTGCGCCGACCCGGTCATGATCTGCGCGCGCCAGCACGGTCGGGGCAGTAGGCCGGCCTACTCAGGGTGTGGTCGGGCTCGGCAGTTCAGGGCTGATGGGGTCGTGCTGGGACAGGTGGAGGGGACTGCTCTGGCGCCAGTAGCCATGCACGAGGGCTTCGGCTTCCCGCACCGCCCGCTGAGCGCACGGCGCGTCCGTCGCCACGCACGGCCCAACCCAGGTCGCGGTGGAAACCGAGTGCCGGGCATCCCTCAATGCCGTCCGACGTGAGGCACGGCGGAACACAGCGGCAGCGCGTGAGCTGCTGCTGTATGCCGCCAGGCGCCATCGCGCGAGCAGGATCGCTGCCACCGCCGACAAAGCGCCGGCGGCGCAGACGTCATGATCGGCCACTAATTCCTCCTGCCAGTTACGGACCCTGCGGAATGCATGCTGGACGAGGAGCTGTTGACGAAGCTGGAGGGCGACAGCGGGCCGTTGAAAGGCAACTCGAGATGAAGGTGCTGTTGGCGGAATTCGTGGACTGCAGTCAGCGATTTCTCCGCCGAACCGGGGCCAGCAAAGAAGAGCGATAGGCCAGCCAACCGGTGCTCCGCGGCCCGGCGCCGACTGCCTTGGCCATCGGTTCCACAAGCGAACCGCGAGACCTGTGGAGGCGCGGGGTAACTGTGCATACCTGGCCAGGGCCGGTCAGTTCCAGCATGCGCCGTACGCATGCGTGACCAGCGGCACATCCCGCCACCGCATCCGGGTTCGCACCCCGTGACCGGTCAATCTCCTCTCGGAGAGGAAAAACAGACATCGGCCTGCACCGCTGGTGCCCCGGGAAGCAGACCAGGACAGTCACTGGTAAAGGTCCGCCGCAGCCAACCACCCACCGGGGTACGGGACTCCAGGGGAGTGCTAGCGATTATGTGCACTCTGAGCACCATGTTGCCCCTGTGCCAATTGTGAGATTTGGCAAGGAGAACATTAGACCGTTCGGGTTAATCCGAATCCTGCATATGGTCGCGATTTGGCTTCTGTGCCTGTAATGGAGTAACCGACTGTGGGTGCCCATCCTCTGTCGTGGTGTCAGACGGCGATCGCTGGATCGTTGTCCACATGCATGGGCACCCCGGCAGGTGAATGCCTGAACCGCACCAGCAAGGCGTGCGGCCGTATGCGGCAGCCCACACCCGACTCTCCTCAAAAGGGGCTGCTCTCATGGCAGTAATCGTCATTCCCTCAACGGTGGCGGCTTGCTCGACCTTCACCGCCATCGTCACCGGCGCGCCCGCCGGGGCCACCTCGGCCGTCTTCACCTACGACGGCGCCACTGCCCTGACGCTGCCGGTGGTCGCCGGCGTCGCCGGCCCGGCGACGTTCACGGCCGTCGGCTCGGGCGTACAGCTGGTCTCGGTGAGCTACGTCGACGCCGGCGGCGTCGTGGTGGGGGCCGACAGCGGTACCGTGACCGTCACTGCGGCGCCGGCCGGGACCATCTCGACGACGGTGTCCACTCCCGGCGGCGGGACCACGACAGCCACCACCACGCTGACCTGCAGCGCCGGCCTGGCCTCCGTCAACGGGACGCTGACCTACACTCTGCCGGGCGGGACCACGGTCACGGCCGCAGTGGTCAACGGCGTGGTCGCCCCAACCAACTTGGGGGTCGCGCTGACAGCAGGTCAGACGGTGGGCGTCAGCTTCACCCCGGCAGCCGGCTCCTGCGTCGCCTGCACCTTCGCACCCATCACCGTCACCGTCCCCGCACCGCCGTCCTGTCTGGTGTTCCTGCTGCCGCCGTCGGGGGCGGTGGTGGCCGGTCAGCCGACCAGCCTGACCGCGCTCGTGCTGTGCAACGGTGTACCCGTCTCGGGTGCCTCGGTCACCTTCAGCGGCGGCGGAGCGACACCGGTGACCGTCACCACCAACGCCTCCGGAATCGCCACCGGATCGCTGACCTTCCCCACCGCCGGGCCGGCATCGGTCACCGCAACGGTCACCGCGGCCAACACCGCCTGCTCCTGCACCAACGTCACCTCCACCCCCATCACCGTCAACGTCACCACGCAGCCGACTTGCTCGGTGGTGATCCGGCCTGTGATCGGTCCCGTGGTGGCCGGTCAGCCGACCAGCCTGACCGCGCTCGTGCTGTGCAACGGTGTACCCGTCTCCGGCGCCTCGGTCACCTTCAGCGGCGGCGGAGCGACACCGGTGACCGTCACCACCAACGCCTCCGGAATCGCCACCGGATCGCTGACCTTCCCCACCGCCGGA
>NZ_JBIAVN010000014.1:153616-206501 GCF_042894285.1 Streptomyces sp. NPDC001544
CCGGGCCGGCATCGGTCACCGCAACGGTCACCGCGGCCAACACCGCCTGCTCCTGCACCAACGTCACCTCCACCCCCATCACCGTCAACGTCAGCGCCCCGTCGTCCTGTCTGGTGTTCCTGCTGCCGCCCTCGGGTGCGGTGGTGGCCGGTCAGCCGACCACACTGACCGCGGTCGTACTGTGCAACGGTGTACCCGTCTCCGGCGCCTCGGTCACCTTCAGCGGAGGCGGAGCGACACCGGTGACCGTCACCACCAACGCCTCCGGAATCGCCACCGGATCGCTGACCTTCCCCACCGCCGGAGCGGCGTCGGTCACCGCAACGGTCACCGCGGCCAACACCGCCTGCTCCTGCACCAACGTCACCTCCACCCCCATCACCGTCAACATCACAGGTGCGGGGACGGGCGTGACAGTGCAGGTGCTGCCGTCCTGCTGGCAGTTCAACCCGCAGATCCCGCTGCCGAACACCTTCGCGGCAACACTGCGGGCGCGTGTCTCGCCTGCGACCGCGGGCGTGACGGTGAGTTTCTTCGTGGGCGGGCAGTTGGTCGGCACCGCGGTAACCGACGCCACCGGCACGGCCACCCTCAACACCAGTCTGAACCTGGCGCAGGCACTGTCAGGCAGCTTCACCGCCACCGCCACCGTCGGGGGGACCACCGTCCAGGCGACCGGTCCCCTGCCGCCCTGCCGGCCGGTGTGACCGGTCCCGACCCCGCCTCGGCCGGAACAGCACCACACCGTCGGGACAGACGGTTGCCAGGACCCGTCCGACGGTCAACCTGACCTGACGGTTCGCCGACAGCCGATCACCTTCCCCTGCAAAGTCGTCCCCCCGTTGCGCAAGGACGGGGGGACGACCCGGCCTCCAAGCCTAACGGCGAGCGTATACACGCCGCCCGGTCCCACACCAAGCCCACCTGCACTGAGGGGAGCCTTTCATGAGCCTGACGGACTTCCTGCTGGCCCTCGGCGCCACTTGCCGCATGACCCGCCTTCTCACCAAAGACACGCTCGCGGCCGGCTTCAGATCACATATCGCCGATCGCTTCGGCGACGACTCCAAGGCCGCCTACCTGGCCAGCTGCGGATGGTGCGCAAGCGTATGGGTCGCGACCGCCGTGACCGTCTGCCTCCTCGCCCTGACGGACAGCATCTGGTTCACGGCACCGGCAACCGCCCTGAGCCTGTCCTACCTCGCGGGAGTGGCCTCCCGGTGGCTGGACTGACCAACACCTGAACGCCATCAGGGCACCACCCATCAGGTGCACTGCAGAGCGCGCGCATGCGGACGGCATGACAGCGCAACGGCCGCCACTCCGGCACTCAAGCGCCGAGACACGAAACGAGAACGAACATGACCTGCAACTGCGGCGGGGTGTCCCCGCAGACCCCCATCGTCTACCAGCTGAACTTGCCCGACGGCACAACCCGCCAGTACGTCACCTACCAGGAGGCCCTGGCCGCCCAAGAACGAGCAGGCGGCGTCGGGGAGATCACGATCAGCACTCAGTGACCCTCAGGGCCCGTGCTTCGGCATCGCCCGCCTGCACAACCTCGCCCTCACGGGACGACTCGGCCCCATGTGCTCAGTCGATACAGAGCTTCTGCCCTTGATGTCCAGCATCGGGATGCGCGCATCATTGCCGTATACAACGTTGGTACGTGTACTACGCCGAGCGGGACCAGTCGTGCGCATTCGACCTCAAGCACGGCGAGGTGATCGTCCCTGTCAGCGGGTGGTGAGCATTCCCTCCCGCAGCCGAGCCAGGCAGCGAGAGAGCAACCGGGAGACATGCATCTGGGAGACGCCGAGGCGTTCGCCGATCTGTGCCTGGGTGAGTTCCTCGACGAAGCGCATGTGGATGATCTGCCGGTCGCGTTCGTCGAGTGCGGCGATCATCGGCGCGAGGGCGTGGAAGTCCTCTACCAGCTCGAGGGCCCGGTCGTCGGTGCCGACGAAGTCAGCCAGAGCCGTCTCGCCGTCCTCACTGCTGCTGATCGCAGCGTCGAGGGATGAAGCACTGTAGCCGTTGGAGGCCAGCCGGGCCTCGATGACCTCGTCCTCCGTGAGGCTCATCAGCTCCGCCAGCTCCTTGGCGGTGGGCGTACGGCCCATGCGGCTGCGGAGCTCTTCGGTGGCGCGGGCGAGCTGGACGCGGGCTTCCTGCAGCCGGCGCGGCACGTGGACGGCCCAGGTGGTGTCACGGAAGAACCGCTTGATCTCGCCGACGATGTAGGGGATGGCGAAGGAGGTGAACTCCACCTCCCGGGACAGCTCGAACCGGTCGATCGCCTTGATCAGGCCGATCATGCCGACCTGGACGACGTCCTCCATCTCCTCCGGCCCGCGGCTGCGGAACCGGCCGGCCGCGAAGCGGACCAGGGACATGTTCATCTCGATCAGCGTGTTGCGCGCATAGCTGTATTCGGGCGTGCCCTCCTCGAGGACCGCGAGCTGGTCGAAGAACAGGCGCGTCAGCTGCCGGGCGTCCTTCGGCGCCACCTGGGAGGGATCAGCGACCTCCGGCAAACCGCTTACGTTCGTGTCCGTCTTCGCCGCAGTCACTGTCGCCATGATGCTTCCCTCCCCTGTCACTGCACGCTGCCGGCCTGCCACGGACCGACGGCAGGGCGCCTGCCCCGATGTCTGCAAGTCATGCTCACAACGAAAGCGGGTGCGCCCTCTCGCGTGCGGGGCAGCTGTCACCTCGGCCTCGACCCCACCATCCCGCACCGGAGGAGCTCCGAGAAAGAGACTCGCAGCAGACGGTCGGGCTGCTTTCGGACTGGGCCCCGGTGCACCGCCGTGCAGGGGGCCCAGGAGCACGCCGCCTCCCGTATCCCTCGTGTCGGCAGGTGCTCGAACGGACACATCGGTCCGAACCCTTGCTGTTCATTCTTGAAATATCCGCGAATCGGATGCGTCTCCGAGGTGGCTTTATCGAGCAGTAGCGACGTCGCTTGTCGATGGGTTCGCTGGACTCGTCCTGGCCGGAGCCGCACAAGCTTCGGCCCCCGTGCTGCTGTGCAGCGCGGGGGCCGAAGGGGTGCCGTCCTTGCTCCGACTCAGGTCACTGGATCCCGGTGGCTCCGGTCACCAGACGGTGATGGCCGGCGCGTCGGGTTCGTGCTGCCGCCAGGCCTCGTCGAGGCGCGCGAGCCGGTCCGCGGCGGCGATGCCGTGCAGGGCCGCGACCTTGCCGTCGCCGACTTCGAACGCCACGGCGCCCACGACCCGGTCGTCGACCACGGCGAGGACGGCCGGGGAACCGTTGACCAGCGCGATGTGGAACGCGGGGAAGCCGCCGGCCAGCCGCCGCTTGGCCGCCGTGGGCTTGAAGCCGGCCCGCACATAGGAGGCGATGCGCTCGCGGGTGTCGTACCGCAGCAGCCGCCTGGCCAGTCCGTAGCCGTCCGAGACTGCGGTCGCGTCGTCTGTGAGAAGAGCCACCAGCCGTTCGGTGCGCCCCGACGTGGCGGCGGCGAGGAACTCCTCGACGATCCGGCGCGCGGACGCGGGGTCCACCGGGCCGCCGCCGCGCCGCTCGGCGGCGACCCGGCGCCGGGCCCGGTGGACATGCTGTTGGCTCGCGGACTCGGTGATGTCGAGAATTCCGGCGATCTCGGCGTGGGGGTACGAGAAAGCCTCGCGCAGGACGTAAGCGGCCCGCTCGACCGGCGAGAGGCGCTCCATGAGAATCAGTACGGCCAAGGACACCGATTCGCGCTGCTCGAAGGTATCGGCCGGACCGAGCATCGGGTCGCCCTCGAGGAGTGGCTCCGGCAGCCACACACCGGCCGCTCGCTCGTGGCGCGCCTGCGCCGAGCGGAGCCGGTCAACACAGAGATTGGTGACGACCTTGGTCAGCCACGCTTCCGGCACCTCGATACGTTCCCGGTCCGTAGCCTGCCAGCGCAGGAACACGTCCTGCACGGCGTCCTCGGCGTCGGCGGCCGAGCCCAGCAGACGGTACGCGAGCGAGGCCAGCCGGCCCCGGCTGGCCTCAAACCGATCGAGGGCTGCCCTGTCCATGGGGAGCAGCCTATGCGGCGGCCCTCACGCCAGCCCGGTCAGGCGAGGTGGCCAGGCGGCGCCTGCGCTTCGGCATGCCGAAGGTCGGGTGGGCGATGCCCCACCCCGCCCCCTTGAGCACGCCCGACTTGAGCCGCGCGGCGGTCCGGCCGCCCAGGTACCAGGACTTCGCCCGGACGTTCGCGTCCACCATCTGGAAGATCGCGTCCCGCCGCCCGAGGCTGATGTGGTTACCGTAGTACTTCAGCCCGGTGGTCGGGACCTTGCCGCCCGTCAGGCGCGCGATGATCGCGGCGGTAGCCTGCATGTTGGTGACGCCGGCCGAAGCGCAGGACATCGGCAGCGGCCGGCCGTTCTCGCCGATCGCGTAGGCGCAGTCACCGGCGGCGTAGACGTCCGGATGTGAGACCGAGCGCATGCTGCCGTCGACGACGATCTGGCCGGTCTCGGCGACCTTCAGACCGCTGCCGGCCGCGATGGGGTCCACTGCGAAACCAGCGGCCCACACGGTCACGTCGGCCGGGATGGACATGCCGTCGGCGGCGATCGCCTGTGTCGGCTCGACGGCTTCGACGTCGGTGTGCTCGTGGACGGTGATGCCGAGCCGGTCGAAGGCTTGGCGCAGGTGACGGCGGGCCTTCGCGGAGAGCCAGGCTCCCAACTCGCCTCGGGCGGCGAGCGCGACCGAGAGGTCAGGCCGGGATTCGGCGAACTCGGTCGCGGTCTCGATGCCGGTCAGCCCCTCACCGACGACCAGCACGGCGCCGCCCTCTCCCATTCCGGCCAGGCGCTCGCGTAGACGCAGCGCCGAGGACAGGCCGGTCACGTCGAAGGCGTACTCGGCCACGCCCGGGACGCCGTGGTGGGCCACGGAGCTGCCGAGCGCGTAGAGAAGCGTGTCGTACACGAGCTCACCGTCGCCGTCCTCGCCGGTCACGGCGACGGTCCGGCGCTCGGGGTCGACACCGGTGACGCGCGCCAGGCGCAGGCACACCCCGGTGCCCGCGAATACATCGGTGAGCTTGCGGAACGTGAGGTCCTGGCCGATGGCGAGCTGGTGGAGCCGCATCCGCTCGACGAAGTCGGGCACGGCGTTGACGACGGTGATCTCGGTGTCGGCCGGAGAGAGCCGGCGGCCCAGGTTTCCGGCGGCGAAGGCCCCGGCGTATCCGGCTCCGAGTACCACGATGCGATGCTTCATGGCGTTGCTCCTGTCTCATTCGCGTGCCCTTCGAACGAGATGGCGCCGCAATTGCTGACAGGAGCCGGATGTGACGCCGGTCACATAACCAAAACGAGCGGCTGAGCCTCCGGCAGGTGCCTGGGCCTGCGTGTCGAAACGGAGAGATGGCGGACTATGGATCGGCATCTCAATCGGGAAGGGCTCGCTGCCCAGCCGCGGAGTGGCACGGTCGGGTGACCTTTGGCATGCAGTGCGTGTCCCGAGCGGCCGCCGACGCCGTGCAGCGGCAGCGTCCGAGTGCCGGTCTGCGAAGGACTGGGCCGTGTGTCGGAGCTATCCAGTCCACACTGACCCCGGCGAGCGGCACGACCTCTTCGCGGCGCAGGCCGGGGTACTCGCCGGCCCGGGTAGTCGGCCATGCCGAACTGGGAGCACAAGGCCGCCCGCCACGCCACCAAGGCCACACCCCGCTCCCGCTGAGCACACGCTCGCCGCTCTGCGACCTGGAAAGCCTCCCCGGCCGTTCTTTCCCGCCTGCATCGGTCAGTCGCCGAACTGCACTGCCCTGCTGCGGGAGAGCGGACCGGGCCGGCTTCACGATCCGGAAGGGTGAGGGGATGGCACCGGCGGCTCGGGGGGCTCGAGCAGGTGACGTTGCCCGCCCGGCTTCGTGCAGCCGTGTCGACCGGAGCGCAGCTGCGTGCAGGCCTTCGCCTCCGAGGGGTCGGAGGCGGGGACCATGGCGGTGTACACATCGGTGTCGTAGTGCACCCGTTCCCGCATGTGTCTGCCGCGTGCCGGGACGACCTCTGCCACGTCACCGGGGACGCCCCAGCTGATACGGCCCCAGGCGGCCCGGCATGCGTCGCTGTACCGCAGCTCGACGTACACCCCGTCCACCCGGATCAGGGCGGAGGTCCAGGCGTCGCCTGCGCACCCGGTGTCCTTGGGGTCGAGTCCGGCGCAGCCGTCCGAGTAGCACTGCGTGTCCGGACCGGCTTCCGCGCCGGTCGTCGATGTCGCCGGGGTGGCGGACACCCCGTGCGGGCCGGCCGCGTCATGACCGCCTGCGGCGGCGAAGGCCGCCAATCCGGCGGCCACTGCGGCCGACAGGACGAGGACGCCGGCCAGCCGCGCACCCGGGGACATCCGGCGCGCGAGCCGAGTGGCCGGCTTCACCGCCTCAGCCGCCGGCTCTTCGCTGGGGCCGCCCTCCGCGCGGGGAGTGTGCGGCCGGTTCCACGCCTGCTCCGCCAGTTCCCACAGGGATGTCAGGGCTGCGGCATCGCTGCCCACCAGCCGACCCAATGCCTCGACGGCCTCTCGGGGCGGCAGCTTCTTGCCGTTCAGGTACCGCTCCCAGGCGGATTTGCTGAACGGCGTCTGCCCGGCCAGCGCCGCGAGGCTCAGCCCGCTGGCGTCCTTCATCTTCCGCAGCCGGTCCACCAAGGCCCATACATCGGGCTCCAGTTCCTCCGGTAACGCCCGCCACTCCCCCATTGCCGGCCCCTCACACCATCCGCCACGGACGACACGCCCAACCGACGGTACGGGCACGGCTGCTGTCGCAAAAGCGCACTGCTTGCCATTTCCCGTCGCCGGGTAGAGGCGGGACATGGGGGTTACCGGGGGGCTGCATCCAGTGCGCGTGGTACTCGTCCTTGCCGTCGCGACGGTCCTGGCGTCCGTACCGGCCGGTGCCGCCGACCGGCCGACGGCGTCGTATGTCACCGGCCGCGGCGCCCTCAGCGACGACTGGCGGGACGAAGGGCTGCTCGACGCCCGCGAGCATCCGCGCAGTGATCTCGTCGGCCTGTGGCAGTCCGTACTGTGGGCGGACGGTTATCTCGCCCGGGCCTTCGTCACCTGCCGCTACGACGGCCGTACCCAGGAGGCCACCCGCGTCTGGCAGAGCAACCACGGTCTGATCGCCGACGGGGTCACGGGAGCCCAGACGTTGGGCTTCGCGGCCGGCAGACTGGTGTCCAGACCGCCGTGGACGGTGTACGTCGGCGAGTGGTACGCCCTGCCGCTGCGCCGCACGGGCGCGGGTGTCTACGAGGCGTACGACGAAGGCCGCTTCGTCCCGCTGCGCACCGACGCGGCCACTCTGCACGTCTGCCGGGACGCTCACTGATCCACGATCCAGGAGGTGCGGGCGCTGACCCCGAGTTGGCGGCCGGGCAGGTCCACGCTCCCCTTTGCCCTGTCGGGTGTGGCGCCCAGCATGCCGGTGCGTGCGTTGCCGGCGGGTGCGGTCACCGCGTGGCCGTCGGCGGAGACGGTGAGATCTGTCGTTCCGGCGCCGGGGGCGACCTCCGCCCACACCGCACGGCAGAGCGGGCTGTACCACAGCGATAGCGTCCGGTGGTCGGCGCGGAGCGTGTGCACCGGCACACTGCCCCGGTCGCAGCCGATCCGGTACGGGTCCCGGCCCCGGCAGCCGTCGCCGAGACAGGGCGCCCGCGTTGGTGATCCGGTCGCGGTCTGCAGCGGCCAGGGCCATTCGGGGGCGCCGGGCGGCGCCGCGTGGGGAGCCGGGACACGGAACGCTGGGCGACCGCCGCCGTCCCAAGGGCTCAGCAGGGTCAGCAACGAGGCCAGCAGCAGTGCCGTCCCCAGCAGACCGCCGAGCGTGGTCGTCCGAGATCCGGGGCGAGGGGCCGCACCGGTCGCCGCCGCTGCGGTTGCCTTCGCGGCCCGGGGCGGGAGCCCTGTCCGCCCCGGTGCCGGTTGCCGGGCGACGGCGGTCGCGGCCACCTCCCACAGTGCCAGCAGTCGGCTGCGCTCCTGGGAAGCGAGACGTCCAAGGGCGTCGACGGCTTCCCACGGCGGCATCGCCCGCCCGGACAGATAGCGGTGCCACGAGGTCGCGCTGTAGCCCGTCTTCCGAGCGAGCTGGGCGAGTGTCCAGCCGTGGCGGCGTTTCAGGCGCCGCAACTCGTCCAGCAGCCGCCGGTGGGCGTCCGGAAGGTCTTCCGGCACGGGCCTTCGCAGCGTCACGCGAGACGCCGGGCGATGCCGGGCGCGCGGAACCGGCCCCGTCGTGCTCGCGCGCCGGGGTGCGCGGTCAGCAGCCCGCCTTGCCGTCGATCTGGACCGTGCTCACGGTGTCCGGCTGGAGCGTCCGGTCCTCGTGGGGTGCCAGGCAGATGCCGTACACGCCGCCACCCGCGGCGGTCATGTGCAGGATCGCCCGCTCCTCGTTGAGGGCGCTGTAGACCGCGTAGGCACCGTAGGCGTCCGGTTTGAGGTCTTGCGGGAACGACGTGACGCCGCGGTACGAACCCGTCGGCTGCCCGCGCGCCCAGTCGTCCGCCGTCTTGTAGAAGCAGACGTCCAGTTCCGCGCAGCCGTTGTCGGCTCGCGCCGCCGCCGACGGGGTGCCCGCGGCCAGGGCGGTGGTGGCGAGTGCGCCGGCCACGGCGGTTGTCGTCAACCTCTTCGCACGTCCCATGACCATCAGGGCAACACGCAGGATGCGAGAGGGAAAAGGAGTTTTTCGGTCCGCCGTCCCAGCCGTCTCGCGGGGTCGTCTTTCCGCCCGGTGTCTTCCGAGGTCGCCGGGGTGGGGTCCGCCGCCACAGACCTCGGCGGTCGGTTCGCGACCGTCCCGGCCACCACCGCGGCACCGTCCCGGCAGTACAGCGCCGTCAAGGGCGACAGGAGGTGGACCGCGCGACGTATGGTGCGCACGAGACCTGTGCGCCGCACGCGCCCAGCATGCCTGCTCGGAGACCCTGGCGGGTTGCCTTCGACCTAATGGAGATTCACATGCGTATACGTACCCTGTCGGTGGCCCTTCCCGGCGCCGTCGCTCTGTCCGCGCTGTGCCTTCCGGCAGCCGCTCAGGCGGCGGAGCGTCCAGGCGCGGCCGCGAGACTCGGCTCCTTCGCCGCCCACGACGTCCATCCCCGCACCTCGCTGGGCGACATCAGTTTCTCCAAGGCGGTCATCAACGGCGGCAAGGACATCGTTCTGGGCACCGCCACCAGAAAGTCCGTCACCGTGACGTACACGGCCACCAGTTCCAGTGGGGTGGCCCTCACGGAAGCGTTCCTCTGGCAGGGCACGGACAGCTCGAACACAGACACCATCACCGGATCCCTGGGCACTGACGACGACCCCACCTGCACCGAGTCGACGACCCGGACCGGCGTCTACGCCTGCAAGGCCGTCTTCCACATCAACGCCGCGTCCGACCTGAAGAACAACGGCGTCGCAGGGACCTGGAAGCTGTTTCTCGGCGGGTACGACCTCTACGCCAACGCAAGCTACAACGACGACGTCGCAACCACCCGGATCAAGAAGGCGTCCCAGGTGACCGTCGACGCCACCCCGGAGCCGGTGAAGAAGGGCAAGACCGTCACGGTCACAGGCAGCCTGAAGCGTGCCGACTGGAACAACGGCACCTACGCGGGCTACGCGGGGCAGGAGGTGCTGCTCCAGTACCGCAAGAAGGGAAGCAACACCTACACGACCCTGAAGAAGGTCACGAGCAGCACCGGTGGCGCGCTCAAGACCACCACGACGGCCACAGCCGACGGGTACTACCGCCTGTCCTTCGTCGCCAACACCACGACCGCTGCCTCAACGGCGGCCGGTGACTACGTCGACGTCAAGTAGTCGCGGGACACCCGCTGTTCAAAGCGTCATGAAGCGTCATTCTGGATGAGGCCAGGGGCCGCTGTCCTCTTCATGGACCGCGGCCCCTTGCCGTGTCGGCCGCATCGGGTGTTCGGCTGACCGTCACGAGTCGTCCGCGCGGGGCCGGACGGGATCCCAAGGCATCCCAGGTACCGTCTGTTTCCGCAGGTCAACGAGGGTGGGACCGTTCCACCGCTGCTGGTGCGGCGACAACGGTTGTGTGGATTCCCGCCGTCCTCGAAGCTCTGGGTGTCGCACCGGCCGAGGCAGCACGACCGCCCCGGCAGCGGCATGGCAACGACACCACCCCGCGCCCCCGTACCGGGGCACCTCTGTGTGTCCGAGGGCCGCATGTGCGACACGGACGCGGAGGAGGTGGGTGGCGACAAGTCGGCACGCGCCTTCGGTACTGAAGCCGGAGTCGGCCGAGAGCAACTGCCCACGGACCAGACGGACAAGAAGAGGAAGACACAGATGAACAGCAAGTCCCCCGCACACCGCCGTACGGGCCGCCGCGTGGCCGTCGCAGCCGGCCTCGTCCTGGCTGTCGGACTCGGTGTGTCGACCCAGGTGCCGGCACAGGCGTCCGTTCACGCCCCCGCAAAGGCGTCCGCCGCCGCACCACAGTCGGTCAGCGGCACGACCGGCCAAGTGGTGACCCGGGTCGCCGACTTCTACGGCGCTTACATCGACGCGTTCCACGACTACGCGGACCCGGACGTCACGCTCGCCGCGGCGCTCCGCAAGCACTACCTGACGCCCGACTTCGCCAGGCGGCTGGCGGCCTGGGAGAAGGAGAACGGGGAGGACGGCGTTCTGCGGGCCCAGAACGTCCCGGCGAAATGGACGGTGGGCGACAACGGCGCCGTGGGCAACGGCCATGAGGTCGTCGTCACTCTGACCTTCGGCAGCGGGGAGACGACGACGAAGATCAAGCTCTTCGTGCTGGTGGAGCGGTACAACCACATCGTCGACATCGGCACCACGAGCGCCCGCTGACGACGTAGCCGCTCCGACCCGGCCTGCCCCGGTCGGGGCAGGCTCGAAGGTCCGCCGAACACATGACGGGTCATCACCTCCCTCTAGCTTCGGCAAATCGTTCGATCATCGAGTAGTCGTCCCCTATCGTCAGCTTGTCCTGTCCGGTCGCCCGTCGGGGGAACGCACGAGTGAACAGACCTACCAAGCTGCTCAGTTCATTGACTGCCGCCTGTGTGGCCGTCGGGCTGATCACCACAGTGGTGGTCGAACCAGCCGGCGCTTCCCCTGCCGTTCCAGCCGCACCGCACTGGACGGCCGCGGCGGCGATGCGGTTCTGGACCGATCAGCGTATGGCGGAGGCCAAGCCCTTTCCGGACGCGCCGGGAAAATCCTCGTCACAGCGTGCGCTGCACGCCCGGGCAACGGGGGCCGGACCTACGAGCTCGCACTTCGACGGGCTGGCGATGATCGGGCGGATGTACCTGCGAGCGGCGGCGGATCCTACTTCTGCACCGCGAGTGTGATCAACAGCCCGCACCACAACATCGTGCTGACCGCAGGCCATTGCATGGACGCCAGGGCCGGTGGCGGCTCGATGGCGTTCGTGCCGCAGTGGACCGCGGCGAGCCCACGACCGCACGGGATCTTCCCGGTCGCCAGCGACTCCCGGGGGCGCGGCCGGGTCTGGATCGATCAACGCTACTACGATCGCGGACATGTGAAGGGTGCCCCGTGGGATGTGGCGTTCGTCCAGGTCGGGGCCCGCAACGACGGCAGGCAGGTGCAGGACGTCGTAGGGGGTAACGCCCTTGCCACCGGGCGCGGTTACGCGTTTCCCCGAGTCAGGCTCATCGGCTACCCGAACACGGATCGCCAGCCTCTGTCCTGCACCAACTCCACGAAGCGGTTCGCACCCACGGACGGCACACCCGGGGTGTACCTCCGGATCGCCTGCGACGACTACCGGTCGGGTACCAGCGGCGGCCCGTTCCTGGCGAACTTCAACTCGCGCACCCGGACGGGAGACGTGGTGGGCAGCATAGGTGGTTGGCAGACCGGCGGGCCCACCGCGGACATCTCGTACAGCCCGTACTTCGGCTCCGATGTCCGGCGCCTGTACAACGCGGCCGTGGCCGGCACCCCGCCCGCCCGCCCGGCCTGACCGCACCGCTTCGGTCCGCCTGGACGCCGGCACGGGCCGTCGGTGAACCTCGCCCGCGGGTACCGGCGTTGACGACATCCGCCGGGCTGTCGCCGCACGACGTCCAGGGTGCCGCTCGTCCCGGAACTGCGGCGGCCGGTGCATACCTCCGTCTCCCGGCCTGCCGCTGGATGTGCGAGCACCTCGACCGCGTCACCGCCGCGAACCGCAACGTCTGCGACGGCTCGTGGCAGTGCGTCAGGGCGCACCGGCCTCCTCGGTGTGGTCGGTCACGGGAGGATTTCGACGTACCCGTCGCTTCCGTGCACGCGGATCCGCTGCTTGTCACGGATCAGCCGGGTAGCGTGCTCCACGCCTACGACGGCCGGCAGGCCGTACTCCCGGGCGATCACCGCGCCATGGGTCATCAGGCCGCCCACCTCGGTCACCAGGCCCGAGATCCCGACGAAGAGCGGCGACCAGCTGGGGTCCGTATGGGCCGTGACCAGGATGTCGCCCGTCTCGAGATCGGCTTGCGCCATGTCGTGGACGACGCGGGCCCTGCCTTCGATCGTCCCGGCGGAGACCGGTAGGCCGATCAGGGCACCGGCCGGCACGTCGTCGCGTCGGTACGTTCCGGTGACGGTCTCGCCATCCGAGGTGAGGACCCGGGGTGGTGTGAGCGCGTGGTACGACCGGAACGCGTCCTTGCGCTGCCGGATGAGCCGGTCGTCCACGTGGTGGGAGCGTACGACGTCATGGAGCTCCTGGAACGTGAGGTAGAAGATGTCTTCCTTCTCACGAAGCACGGTGGCCTGCACGAGGCGCTCGGCCTCCGCCAGCAGAGCCTGCTTGTAGATGAAGTAGCGGCTGATGATGCCGTATTTCGGGTACTCCCGGTATCCGATGAAGGTTCGGACCCGGTCGATCATCCGCTTGGTCTCCTCGGCCTTCAGGTCCCCGTCCGGCAGGGCCCGCAGGCGGGACAGCACATCCTGTTCCTTCTCCTGCGCCTTCTGCCGTCCTTGCTCGAAGCGCAGGCGGGCGGCGCCCGGTTCGAAGTTCCTGACGTTGTCGAGGATCGCCGGCACAAGCGTGGTGGGGCTCTCGCGCCAACGAGGCCTGGTGATGTCGATCTCGCCGGCACAGCGCATGCCGTACCGGTCGAGGTATTCCTCGAGGGCATCGCGCACTTCGGTCCCGCCCGCGAGCTTCGCCAGCTCGTCCAGGAAGCTTTCGTCCTCGACGTTCTGCAGGAACGCCACAACCTCCGGGTGGGGGCGGATCACATCCGCGACGTCGAGCAGTGCCAGCCCCATCTCCGAGGTGACGTTGCCGGGCGCGGACAGTGTGAGCGTGTCTGCCGCGTTCTTCTCGCCGAGCCACTCCTGCAACTTCTCGTTGAGCCACCAAGTGGCCTCCATCCCGGCCATGATCGCCTGGATGCTCAGCGGATCACTGAGGACGCGCTTGTGTTCCTCGAAGGCCTCCAGCAGGAAGTCGCACAGAGCCGGTCCGGTCTTCGTCCGGATGTCGCGTCGCAGGTCGGCGATGGACGCCTGGCTGCGCTCGATCAGCTCGGTGACGATGGCCGGATCGGTCTCGATCGGGGCGGACGCACCGCCGGCCGGCGGCCTGCCGAGACCCGCGTCCGCAAGCGCCGGGACGAAATCGTCGTGCTCGAGGACGGTTTCCAGCGCGTCCCTCGTCAGCGGATCGCCCCGCCCTATGACGTCCAGGAGGGCGGCGCGGCTCGCGGGTGAGGCGAGGCGCCGAGTGACGTCGACGAAGAGTCTCCCGCCGGCCGCGTGCATGGGCACCATGGCCGTCAGCTGCCACATGGACAGCCCGAGGGGTTTCATGGGATCGGTCATCATCTGTTGATGACCGACGGAGACATAGACGTGATTCTCCTGATCTCCGGTCTCCGGAATGGGGAACAGCGTCGTGATCGGCCGACTCTGAACGATCTGGAAGCCGTCGTCGTCCAGACACCATTCGATGTCCTGAGGGCAGCCGAAGTGCGCCTCGATCCGCCGCCCCAGCCGCACCAGCTCCACGACCTGTGCGTCTGTCAGCGCCGGTTTTTCCTGCCACTGCGAGTCGATGGCCGTTGCCCGCGTGCCGCCGGTCGGCAGGGCGTGAACAGCACGCTGTTTGACGGCTATCGTCTTGGCGACGACTTCGCCGTCTCGGACTTTGAAGACGTCCGGGTTCACCAGGCCGGAGACCAGGGCCTCGCCGAGGCCGAAGCCGGCGTCAATGGTGGCAACCTTCCGGTTGCCTGTAACGGGGTCGGCCGTGAACAGGATGCCGGCCGCATGGGGGAAGACCATCTGCTGCACGACGACAGCCATGTGGACCGTACGGTGGTCGATGCCGTTGCGCCGGCGGTAGGTCACGGCCCGCTCGGTGAACAGCGAGGCCCAGCACCGGCTGACATGCTGGAGAATCGCCGTCGGTCCCACGACGTTCAGGTACGAGTCCTGCTGGCCGGCGAAGGACGCCGTCGGCAGGTCCTCTGCCGTGGCGCTGGATCGGACGGCGTAGGCGGCGTGCTCGCCGAGCCGGGCGAGCGCGCGGGTGATCGCCGCCGCGACATCGCCCGGGACGGCGATTTCCTCGATGGTCCGGCGAATCTGCGCGCTGAGCATCTGGATCGCCTCACGGTCGTCCGGGTTCAGGCGCGACAGCTGATCGAGCCGGTCCTCGATCGACGGCGCTTGCGCCACGATCCGCCGGAACGCGTCCGTCGTGACGCAAAAGCCACGCGGCACACGGATCCCTTCGATCCGCGACAACGCGCCCAGGTGCCCGCCCTTGCCGCCGACGACCGCGACCCGCGGGTCCCCCTCCAAAAGGTCCACCACATACTGCTCGGTCATCGCGGTACCCCCGAGACGGCCGTGCCCCGTCGCACTGAACCGGCCGGTCGCATCACCGGGGCCTCCCGCTCTGTCGCCCCGCTGGCCGCACATGCCCTCATCCCTGACTGCCTTCCCTCCGACGAGTCGGGCCTCCCCCGCGTCTCCGCCTCGAGCACCCGTGACCGCACAGCCGTTACAACCGCTGATTCGACGTCACCGCGTCCCCGTACGCCGACAACGACACACGCATGCCGCGCCTTCGCCTCCGCAGGTTGTGGCCTTGGTGGACGATTCTGCGGCGCGACGGGGGTCTTGCCGCAAGCCCCCCAGTGCGCTATACCTTGGTAGTGGCAAGGAGAGAGATCTCCTTGCCTTTGTCTTTTGCCGTCGCACCGGTGACCGGTCTCCGGACCGGACGCGACCCGTTGCTGCCGACGCTCACCAGGTCTGCCCCCGTCGGCGATGTTCCACAGGATGGGAACGCCGTTCGGCGGGGGTGACGTCTATGGCGGGCGTCATTACAGGCGCCCTGCTCCCTCCTCGGCACGGGTCATGTGGTGCCGCGGATGTCCAGACGTGGCGTGAGTACGGCGGGAGGGGGCAGTTCGCCGGTGAGGAGCTGGTCGACCTGGTGGACAGCCAGTTCGCCCAGCCGCCGCTTGTCGAGGTGGAGGGTGGTCAGCGGCGGGTCGACGAGATCGGTGATACTCAGTCCGTCGTAGCCGACCAGTGCGCAGTCGTCGGGTACTCGGACGCCGAGTCGGCGAGCGGCCCGCAACGCGCCCATCGCGACAAGGTCGTTGAAGGCGAAGACAGCGGTGATGTCGGGGAACGTGGTCTGCAGTTCCTCGAACGCGGCGGCGCCGCCGGCCGGTGACTGTTCACCCATGACCACCCAGCGGTCATCGACCGGCAGCGCGTGCTGGGCAGCGACTTCCAGGAAGGTGCGGCGCCTTACGACCGGGTCACAGACACACTCGCAGTCGATCAGGCCGATCCGGCGATGCCCCTTCTCGATGAGGTGGTGCATTCCGGCCCGGACGCCGGACGCGGTGTCGACGTGGACCAGTGCGTGAGTCGAGGAGTCCAGCCCTCGATCGACTATGACCAGCGGCACGCTTTCCAGGTACGGCTCAAGCTGCTTGTCGGGATGGCTGAGGTAGCCGACGAGTGCGTCGACCTGCCGGCCGAGCGAGCGGACCAGCGCCAGCTCTCGCGACCGGTCGTTTTCGGTGCTGGCGACGAGCACCTGCCAGTCACGCTCGTCCGCAGCCGATATCACCCCTGCGACGAACTCGGGGAAGAAAGGGTTGACCACGTCCGGGACGATGAGCCCGACTGTCACGACATCCGGGCGGACCAGCCCGCGGGCGAACCGGCTCGGCCGGTACCGCAGCCGCCTGGCCACTTCGAGCACACGACGCTGAGTCTCCGGGTCGATCTCACCTTTGCCGTTGACCGCACGGGAGACGGTCTGATGGGACACGCCTGCGGCCTGGGCGACATCGCGGAGTGTGACGCGCTTGACGGGCCTCGTGGCGAGGGGGTCCCGTCCTCGCGGGTCTTCCGTTTCACGCTGTCCGGCCACTGTGCCCACTCACTCCCGTTGTCGTGCTGCTCCAGGCCCAAGTCAATCAGGTTCAGTGGTCTGCCGCGCCCCTGACGTCGCCGTCCCCTCCCGCGCGGCCGACGCACGTCGCAGGCAAGCCGTCGACCGATCGCAGGCTCCGACGGCCCGGGCATTGACGCACGCCGACGGTGTGCGCGACCATTCGTTAGCGTTCACGTTAACGGTAACGGAGAGGAGATGCGTCATGGCTTCCGCGAGGAGCTCGCTGCCTGAGCCCCACCCCTTGCTCCAGGGCGTGTTAGGCGAATGGCACGCACAAGCCGGAGTCTTTTCGGCACTGCCGGACGCGCCAGTGGAGCCGGATGATCCACAACGGCGATCTTGGTTGCGTCAACTGGCAGTACGTTGGGGTGAGTCGAGCAGTGGTCGGTCTTCTTCCAGCCGGTCCGTCCGCCGTCGTCAGTGCGTTCCCGCTCCCAGCGCACGGCCTCGGGCCTGATCGGGGTCCGAGAGACCGCCCTGCGGCCAGCATCCACCGCCGCAGTCGTTCCCGAGCGCCGCACCCCTGGCGTTCCCTTGCATCTTCTCGGAGACCAAGTGACTGACACGGCTCTGGAACCACCGCAGACCGAGCGGCTGTTCACCCGTCCGGCCGCGGCCGCGTCCTGCGTCGGCTTCGTCCTCATCGGCATGCTCCAGGCCCTCTACGGCCCGGCGGTTCCAGCCCTTCGTGCCGAGTACGACCTCGCCCCGTGGAGCGCCGGTCTCGGCCTGAGTCTTCATTTCACGGGCGGAGTCGCGGGCGTCCTCCTCTTCAACGCCATCCGCTCCCGGCTCACCAACCGGGCACTGCTTGCGACGAGTTACGGACTCATGGCGGCGGGCAGTGCCGGCTTCGCGCTCGCCCCCAACTGGCCGACCGCCCTCGCCGCCGCTTTTGCCGGCGGTCTGGGCTTCGGCGGCATCGACTACAGCCTGAACCAGCTCTTCGCGGTCGGCTTCGGGAGCAGGTCCACCGCCATGCTGAACATCCTCAACGCGCACTTCGGCATCGGCGCGGTACTCGGCCCGGCGCTGATCGCGTGGCTCGGGCCGGACGACTACCCGTACACGTTCGCAGTGTGCGCCGCGATGGCCGGACTGTTGATCCTCTGCACGGGGGGCGTCCGCACGCAGGGAACCGTCACCGAGGGCCCGCGCACGTCCAGGGCAAGAGGTGCCCTCTCCCGTGTCCTCGTCGGCTTTCTCGTCCTCTACATACTGAACGTTGCCGTCGAGGCGGGCGTCGGCGGCTGGGAGCCGACCCATCTCGAGACCGTCGGCTACAGTGCGGCGGCGGCCGCGTCCGCGACCTCCGTGTACTGGCTGATGATGACAGCGGGCCGCTTCCTCGTCGCGCCGGTCACGTTGAAGTACGCCCCCGAGTACATCCTCGGCGTGTGCGCCGCGGGCATGACCCTTTGCCTGCTGCTCGCACTCGTCAAGGCGCTGGCGCCCCTCGCTTACGCCGGTGTGGGCTTGTTCATCGCGCCGGTCTTCCCGACCGGTCTGCCCTGGCTCAACAAGGTGCTCCCTGAGGCCAGGCGTGCCGGCGCCTGGGTGATCGCCGCTTCCATGATCGGCGGGGTCGCAGCACCGCCCTTGCTGGGCGTGGGGATCGAAGCATCCGGGATCCATACCGTTCCCTGGCTGCTGACCGTTCTGTCGGCTGCCTCTCTGGTGGCGACGGCCTGGCTGATCGGGATGACGAGGACGTCGAGCGGCACGAAGTCCGCCTGACGCGGGTGCGGCGCTGTTGTCGCCGGTCGGTACGGCGTGCGGACCGCCGTACCGACGGTGACGCGGACCGGGTCAGCCCCCATGGAACGTGGGCGGTTCAGCCCGTGGGAGCGACGGCGTGGCCCGTCTGCGGAGAGATCATGCCGGCGCACAGGCCGCGGCTCGCCAGGGTCTGGGCGATGCGCGGGATCGCGGCGAGCGTGTTGGCGGGCCACTCGTGCATGAGGATGACCTGGCCGCTGGCCAGCCGGGACACGGCCTGGACGATGGCGTCGGTGCTCGCACCGTTCCAGTCCTGCGAGTCGGCATCCCAGATGACCTGCGTCACACCGTACTTGGCCGCCACCGCCCTGACGGCGGCATTGGTGTCGCCGTACGGCGGGCGGAACAGTCTGGGCGTGCCGCCGCCGGCCGCCGCGATCGCCTGCTGGGTGCGGGAGATCTCGGAGTCGATCTGCGCCTGGCTCAGACCCGTCAGATGCGGATGGGTGTAACTGTGGTTGCCGATCCACATCCCGGCGGCCGCCTCGGCCCGGACCTGGGCAGGGTAAGCGGCCGCGTACTGGCCCTCGTTGAACACGGTCGCCCGGAGCCCGTTCTGCTTGAGGGCGTTGAGCAGGGCAGGGGTGTGGGCGTTGGACGGACCGTCGTCGAAGGTGAGTCCGACGTAGCCGGAGCAGGTGGCCGCGTGGGACGGGGCGGTGCCGATGGTGAGCGCGCCGGCGACGGCCAGCGTGACGGCCGCGAGGGCGGCCGCCGACGGACGCGCCGTGAGCCGTCGTACGGTCTTCACGACGTCACCGTGATGTTGGAGTTGCCGCTGCTCTGGTACCCCTCGGTGGCGAGGATCATGTAGTACTTGAAGGTGCCGAGAGGCATTCCGGCTCGCGCCCAGGCGTCGAAGTGGTTGCCGGTGGTGATGGTGCCGCCGATCCGCTTGGACTGCCGTACGCTCCAGTACTGGTTGAAGGTCCTGTTGCCCTCGACGGACGGAGCGTTGTACCGCGTCGTCTGGTAGATGTCGTACGTGCCGCCGTCGCTGGTGACGGTGCCCTTGTACGCGCCCGTGGGCCGATAGTTGCCCCAGCTGTCGACGATGTAGTACTCGACGAGTGGATTCGACGTCCAGCCGTAGAGGGACAGGTAACCGTTGCCGGACGGATTGAAGCTGCCCGAGTAGGTCACGTTCCGTCGTCCGCCCGTGCTCCAGCCCTTGCCGGCGACGAAGTTGCCGGTGTTCCGCCAGCTGGTGCTGTAGTTGCCGCCGGAGCCCAGGGTCATGGAGACCGTGCCCTGCGAGTCGGTCCAGAACGAGTAGTAGTACCCGTTGTTGGTGCCGGTCTGGTTCGTGGTGATGACCGTGGCGGCGCGGGCGGTACCGGGCAGGGCCAGCCCGGCTGCCGTGCCCAGCAGTAGGGCGCCTGCGCTCCTTCGACTCAGCGCGTGATCGAATGCGTTCACGTCGTGTCGCCTCCTCGAGGCCTGTGGGGGTGTGGGTTGGCGGGCAAGAGTGTTGGCCCAGCCATTCCATCTGTCAACAGTTTCGGCAGCTCATTCGAAACATTCGGACCCGGGATACTCAGGGGCTTGATCTAGGTTTGGCCTGGTGAGAGCGCTTGGGAGAGTGAATTGGCCAAAGTAGGATCCAGTGCGCCCAACCCGCAGATCGAAGCTCACCAATGCGGCTTCGAAACTTTCGAACTGCCTCTGTCGGACCGGTCTACCGCTGACGATGCGCGGGGCGTTCGAGAGTGCCGGGCACCCTCCCGACTCTTGGCGAATGGAACCATCCCCGCCCATCTGACGTGCAGGTATGTGAGTGCCTGGGATACGGGATCGCGGGCCGACGACGGGGGAACGGTGTCGATTCGCGACGATGTCGAGGAGTTCGCGGCGTTGCTGCGCCGGCTGAAGGACCGGACGGGTCGGAGCTACGGCTCTCTGGCTCGCCGCCTCGGCATGAACACCTCCACGCTGCACCGGTACTGCGCGGGCGAGGCGGTGCCGCAGGACTTCGCGCCCGTGGAACGGCTCGCGGCCTTCTGCGCGGCGACACCTGAGGAGCGGCTCGAGTTGCACCGGCTGTGGCTGTCGGCGCTGGCGGCCCGGCAGCGGGTGCGTACCGCCGGTGCGGCGGAAGTGGCCATACCCGCGCCGGATGCGGACGGTGCACTCGTCGAGGCGAGCACTTCCGCGATGCGGCCCGGGAACGATCCCGCCCCGGACAAGCCCGCCCCCTCCCCCACTCCCCGCCCCTGGCGCCGCCGCCGACGAGTACTGACGCCCACCGCCGTCGCCTGCGCGCTGCTCGCCGCTGTGGGCAGCAGCATGTCCGCCCTGTCGGACGACCGCTCCGCCGAAGCTGCCACCCCCGGCTCCGCGAGCCCACGGACGACCGCCCACGGCGCACCCCACCGCCCGGTGAAACCGTCCGCAACCACCTCCTCCTCGGCTTCCCGGAGCTCCGCGTCACCCGGCTCCCGGCACAGGGCCCCTGCCCCGTCCGCGACCGGCAGTGGCCCCACCTCCGCCGCGAAGCGGGCCGGCCTGCCCCTCACCTGGAGCGCCGACTCCCAGGTCTGGGAGCTGGGCTGCAACCACGACTACGTCATCGACAAGCCACCCGCGCAGGTGCCTCCTCCGCCGGTGCAGCAGGACGCCGGGGTGTGGGCGGCGGCACAGGGCGCGGTGCACGGGCGGCAGACGATGGTGCAGATCTCGGTGCAGGGGCGGTCGTCCACGGCCGTGGTCCTGGAGGCGCTCCGTGTCCGCGTGGTCAGCCGCGGCACCCCGGTCCGAGGCATCGCGTACTCCATGGGCCAGGGCTGCGGAGGCGACCTCGCGCCCCGCAGCTTCACCGTGAACCTCGACGTCGACCGCCCCATCGCCCGCCCGAAGGACGGTGCCGACAGCGCCGACAGCGAACACAAGATCCCGGCCGTGCACTTCCCGTACCGAGTCTCCGCCCAGGACCCCGAGGTGCTGCTGGTCGACGCGACGACCCAGACCTACGACGCCCGATGGTATCTCGAACTCGACTGGTCCTCGCAGGGCCGCACCGGCACGGTGCGTATCGACGACCACGGTCGCCCGTTCCACACCACCAGCATCGAAGGCATGCCGCACTACTGGTACGGCACGAACGACGCGGGCGGGCGCGCCTGGGTCCCGTACAACGGCTAGCGGCTCGACGAGGAGGCCGTCGGGACCCCTGGGTGGGGCGTCCTCGGGCGGCAGCGGCCACCGCCGGGCCGTCAGCGCTTTCCCACCTGCTGACGAGCAAAGGTGGCCGCCCACCTTCGGTCAGCCAGTCATGTCAGCGGCCTCGGCCGCGCTGGTGGCCTTCCGTTGCGGAAGCGCACCTGCCGACGGCGCTTGCCGCACGGCCCGGTTGGCCGTGGTGATGACGGCCAGGATGAACAGCCATCCTCCGCAGAGCCAGACCAGCGGCTTGGCGCCCAGCGCGGTGATCAGCGCGCCGCCTGCGAGCGTGCCGATCGACAGTGCTCCGGTGGTCAGCGTGGAGACCGCGCTCGTGGTCCGGCCCCGCAACTCGTCGGGGGTGATGGCCAGCTGGTGACTGGTCATCGCCACCGCGTACACGGGAGCCACCAGCGACTCAGCGGCCGCGACCGCTGCCAGCATCAGCGGGTTGGGCGCGAGCGCGTAGAGGGGGAACATCAAGGCCTCCAGCCACAGCATCACCACGGCGATCCGGCCCAGTGGAAAGCGGCGTGTGGCCCTGTCCGAGACGAGCGCCCCCGCCAGGGCACCGACCGCCGCGCCGCTGAAGATGACGCCGATCCACAGCGGCGAGGCACCCACCTGCCGGGCGAGCGTGATGATCAACAGGTACCCGGCGCCGTAGCGCACCTTGTCAGCGGCCGAGACCAGAGTGAGGAACCGGATGACCGGCTGGTGCCAGAGCCGGCCGAGCCCCTCTCGGATCTCGCTGGTGATCGGGGACGTCGTCCGCGCGTCCTGCCGGTCCAGTTGGAACCGAGCACGCATCAGGAGCAGCGACGCGGCGGACACCGCGAAGGAAACCGCGTCGACGGCGAACGGCACGGTCCTGCCGAGAGCGTAGAGCGCACCGGCGAGTGAGGCGCCGACGACGCCCACCATGCTGGACGCGGACTGCGAGTAGGCGAGCGCAGCGGACAGTTGTCGCGGACCGACCACGTTGGGCAGCGCCGCTGTGTTCGCCACCTGGTAGAGGGTGGCCAGGACCCCGGCCAGAACGGCCGTCGCATACAGCTGGGGCATGGTGAGCTCGTTCAGCCACAGCGCGACGACGACTCCGGCGATGAGCACGGCCCGGCCGAACTCACACCAGATCATGGTGGCCTTACGGTCCCACCGGTCGACCAGGGCACCGGCGATCAGCCCGAAGGCCAAGAAGGAAAGGGTGCCGAGGCCGAGTACGACGCCGGCTTGGGTGGCCGACCCGGTGAGGGCCAGCACGATCAGCGGCAAGGCCATGAAATGGGCCTGGTCACCGAGGGCAGAGACCAGCTGGCCGCTCAGCAGCAGCGAGAAGTCCCGGTTCCGGAACAGGCCGGGACCGCGAAGAGAATTCATGGAGTTACGCTCCGTAATTGCTCAAGGACACAAGGGTGGCGTCGAGGCTGGGGTCCGAGCTAAGAAACACGGGGCGTAATGACCATGCGCGGACCGTACTCAGCCCCCGGGTCGCCCGCCAACCGTTTAATTTCCAGCGCTTCACGAGAGGATAATTGACCGAGCGTTCCAATATCATCTAGGGTCCGAGCGATGGCCAGTACCACCCAGCCGTGGCCAACAGACGCAGGTTGCAGACGAGTTGTCGACTGATCAGTCCAGTTGACTACCGACCAAGGGAGTCATCACCATGACCGCGCGCTTCACCGGTAAGACCGCCCTCGTCACCGGCGCGGGCTCCGGCATCGGCCGGGCCGTCGCTCTCGCCTTCGCCGCCGAAGGAGCCTCGGTGGTCGCGGCCGGACGTACGGCGGTTTCACTCGGCGAGACGGTGGCCCTGATCGAGAAGGAGGGCGGCACGGCGGCCGCGGTCACCGCGGACGTGACCCGCTCCGAGGACGTCAGGGCTCTGGTCCACCGCACCGTGGAGCTCTTCGGCAGCCTGGATGTCGCCGTCAACAACGCGGGTGTCTTCCGGGGCGGCGCTCCCGTAGCCGATCTCCCCGAGGAGGACTGGCGCACCCTGCTCGACATCAACGTCACCGGTGTCCTCCTGTGTCTGCAGGCGGAAGTCGGCCGGATGCGCGAACAGCCCACCGGCGGCGCAATCATCAACGTCGCCTCCAACCTCGGCGCGCACAGCCGTGTCCCAGGCGTGGCCGGCTACATCGCCACCAAGGCGGCCGTCTCGGCCCTGACCCGGGCGGCCGCTCTGGACCACATCGCCGACGGGGTCCGTATCAACGCCGTCAGTCCCGGCCCCTCCGACACCGTCATGTCGTTGCGGCCGGGGGAGACGGACGCCGACCGCGCCGCCCGGATGCAGCGGGTGCTGCCGCTCGGGCGGGTCTCCTCCACCGCCGAGGTCGCGGCAGCCGTGCTGTATCTGGCCTCGCCGGATGCCGCTTCCATGGTCGGCAGCGACCTGGTCATCGATGGCGGCGCCGCCGCCTGAGCACATGGTCAGCCCGTCACCCAGGAGCGGAGTTTCTCGGGATTGAGTACCGCCCAGATGCGGCTGATCCGATCGCCCGCGAAGTCGAACGCGTACACCGCCACGGTGCGGCCGTCCTGGCGGGCGACCAGACCGGGCCCGCCGTTGACCGTGCGTTCCAGGACGGTCAGGGTGCCAGGAGCCCTCGTGAAGAGGTCGGTCAGGTAGTGCGCGATTCGCTCGCCGCCTTCGATGGGGTCGAGTGAGGCCCTGGTGAGGCCGCCGCCGTCGGCGATCACTGTGGCTTCGGGGTCGAGGAGACCGATGAGGGCGCTGATGTCCTTGGCCTGCCACGCCTGTCCGAAGTCCCTGACGAGGTCGGCCCGGTGGGCCGCCGGGGGCGCGGGTGTCCGGGAGGTGCGGATACGGCGGCGGGCGGAGGTGGCCAGCTGACGGCAGGCCGCGGGCGTGCGGCCGACGATGTCGGCGACTTCGTTGAAGGAATAGCGGAAGACGTCGTGCAGGATGAACGCGACGCGTTCGGCCGGGGTCATCGATTCGAGCATGACGAGAAAGGCCATGCTGACCGACTCGTCGAGGGTCACCCGGTCGACCGGGTCGGCCGTGGCGCTGCCCGTAGGCCCAGTGGTCCACTGGGTGGGTTCGGGCAGCGGCTCGGGGATCCACGCGCCTACGTAGCGCTCGCGCCGGGCCCGCGCCGAGCCGAGCAGGTCCAGGCAGATACGGCCCGCGACCTTCGTCAGCCAGGCACCGGGGGACTCGATGGCGTCCTGCTGCCCGCGGGACATGGCGTACCAGCGGGCGTACGTCTCCTGGACGACGTCCTCGGCCTCGGCCAGGGAGCCCAGCAGTCGGTAGGCGAGATTGATCAGCCGACGCCGTTCACCCATCATCGCGTCCAGGCTTTGATCGTCTCCGGTTGTCATGGTCCTCCCCTTGCCCTGTGCTGGTCGGATCCGCGCTCACCAGACCGACGAAACGGCTCCCCGGAATGTGAGGTCGGCGTCTCGCCTCACATTCCGGGGAGCAGCGGCGTCGAAGTGCTGACACCGGCACAGCATCCCCCGTGGATGTGACAGGGAGGCGGAGATGAGTGACTTTCAGGCGATCGCGGACCGGGTCGGAATCGAGGCGCTGCGCGGTGAGTTCACCGACGCGGTGATGATGCGCGACTACGACCGTGTCGCATCGCTGTTCACCCCGGACGGCGTGTGGCGGATGCCCGGCATCCCCGCCGAGATGAACGGCCAGGAGCAGATCCGCGCATGGGGCCGCCGGGTCCCGGAGTTCGTGGACTTCCTGGTGCAGAACACCCATCCGGGCCTGATACGGCTCGACGGTGACACCGCGTCCGGCCGTGCGTACATGTCCGAGGTCGGGCGGGGCCGCGACGGTCGGTCCGGGGTGAACTACGCCATCTACCACGACCGCTACCGGCGAATTCCGGACGGCTGGCGGTTCACCGAACGCGTCTACGAGATCCGCTACCTCGACGAGAGTCCCCTGACGGGCTTCGCGCCCCGGCACCGCGCGGAGCCCGCCGACGAGGTGTAGTCGCCGTCTCCCGGGTTGCCGTGCGCCCCCGAGTCTGGTTGGGTACCAGCGCCACAGGCACGTGGGCCGTGCCGGTCGGGTGGGGAGTGGAGCGGGCAACGTGCACACGACGGTACGACAGGACGGCACCTGGCCCCTGCCCGACGGGCTGGGGCAGGCGATCCGGGGCACTGCCGAGGAGATCGCCACGCTGGTGCGCAACGCGAACGACACGACGCTTGCCGTGCCGGGATCGCAGTGGACCGTCGGAGAGGTCGCCGCTCACCTGGCCATGGCCAACGAGCTGATGGCAGACCTGGCCGCCGGCCGGGAACGCCCCTACGGCGACGGAACGCCGCAGAGCCTCGCCAGGGCCAACGAGGAGTCCCTCGCCGTATTCGCAGAGCGCCGGGCGGAGCCTCTGGCAAGGATGCTCACGGAGCAGGCCGAGGCGTTCCTGGACGCTCTGTCGCTCCCTGCGGCCGACGGCCCGGCACCGACCACGCCCCTGGGCTCGATGAACCGGTCCGTCCTGGCGTCGTACCTGCTCACGCACATGCTCGGCCACGGGTACGACCTCGCCCGTGCCTTGAGGCGTCCGCACATGGTCGACCCGGCGCGGGTGGGCTTGTGCATGCCGTTCATGCTGTCGGTCATGCCGCGTGTCGCGAACTGCGCGAACACGGCCGGGCTCACGGCCCGTTACCGGATCCGGTTGCGCGGGGGCGAAAGGTTCGAGGTGTTTCTGGCCGACGGCGCCGTGCAGGTGACACCGGGGGCGCCGTCGCGGCGCGTGGACTGCACCATCCTGCTCGACCCCGTAGCCTTCCTGCTCATCGCGCTCGGCCGGCTGAATCCCTGGCGTGCCATCGCCCGGGGGCTGGTCCTCGCCTGGGGCCCCCGGCCGTGGCTGGCTCCTCGCTTCCCGTCCCTGTTCACCGCGCCCTGAGCCGTCCACCGGCCGGCACCCACGCCCCCCTCACTGCCGGTGCCGCACGACGCGCAGGTAGGCGTACGCCTCCCCCGCGCGTGGTGCCCGTGTCCATGAGCGGGTGGTGAAGACGGGAAGCCTGCCCCGGGTCAGCGCGAAACGGGGAAGCGAGAGCCCGAGTTCGGTGTGCAGGGCTTCCAACACCCGTCGTTCGTGGTCCGTTTCGGTGTCCTGCGGGCGGAACAGCCGTCCGGGGTCCAGGGCCTCCGGTATCGCGCCGGAGCGCTGGATCTGCGGACCGCGCACGGTGAACGCGTAGAGTTCCTCGCCCTGTTCGGCCACCGACAGGTGGAACGCGGTCGGGTGGCCGCCCGGGGTGGAACGCCTCGGTTCGCGCCACACCACCACCGCGCGGCCGCACGAGGAGGCGGCCGGAGCCGGGGACTGGAACCGCGTGTTCATATGGTGGTGGGAGTAGACGTCGAAGGCGAAGGCCCACGCCTCGGCAGTGCGGCCGACGGCGACCACTGCCCGGTCTTCCCAGGGTTCCACGCCCTCCCGCTCATGGGGTCGGGGCGCCCGCCAGAACGCCATGCGCACATCCGTGGGCGCGCTCAGCTCTGCGCCTTCCTCGCCGATCAGGGCGGGCAGGCGGGCCGGGTCGACGCCCTCGACCCAGACACAGCGGTATCCGTCGAGCGGCTGCCCGTTCACCGCGGGCTCCGTCAGCCAGGCGAGGCCCGGCGGGTCGAGATCGGGCACCGGCTCGGGAGCGGGGCCCGTCTCCCCTGACCGCGGTGTCGCGAGGATTTCCCGCCCACGCTCCGGGGTGATCAGCGACCCCAGGACCGGATCGGCGAGCAGGCCGAGCGGGGCGATGAGCGAGGGTCCCGGTGCCTCCCACTGCGGGAGCGCGTCCCGCAGCAAACGCCAGGCGGCGTCGGTCGCCCCCCAGCGGGCCGCCCCCCGGGCCTCTGCGACGGCCTGGCCCCATGGCCCGTCAGGCGCGTAGCGGTGGGTGCCGTTCCGCATCGCGCTCAGCACGGTCTCGGCGGCCTTGCGGGCGACTCCACGGGCGGCCATGACCCTGAGCCAGTGGTCGTCCCCGCCCGGCCGCCCTTCGCCGCGTGCCGGCTCCATCGCCTCCACTGGCAGAACCTCCGGCAGGTAGCGCGGGTCGGCCACCAGGTTGCCGTACCCCCGGGAGCTGCGCGGAGCCAGCAGATGCCGGAGCTGGTCGAGCAGTACGGCGCTCCGTGGCCGTCCGAAGGACCGCGCCTCCTCGAGCAGGGGCAGGGCCTCCTCGTACCGTCCGCGCAGTGCCAGCAGACGGGCCTCCTCCACATGGGCGTCCTGGGCGCGCGTGGTCGCGTTCACGAAGTCGGGTCTGTGCGCCCGGTCACTGTGGAAGTTCCGGTACATCGCCTGCATGTACGCGCGGAACGACGGATAGCGGTCCGGTAGTTCACCGCTCCAGCCTTTGTAGACGTAGAGCGCCCACTCGCCGTCCTGGTCGCGGTCGCCCGGGTCGAGCAGGGCGTACGACATGTCGGAGTCCGTCTCCAGCCGTAGCGCCCGCTGCCACATTCCGGCCAGCAGGACGTCCTCCTCGCTCGGGTGGTCGTCCAGGTTCTCCTCGTACAGCGGGGTCATGTCGTGCGGATCCCGGAACCAGTCGATGTCCGCGGCACCGCCGAGCTGGTAGACCCCGGCCGTCCGGTCCAGGTGCCACCCGTCGCTCACGGCCAGGAACTCCCGGTACGAGGGCGGCAGTCGCCGCCCCAGCCGCTTCTCGGCCGCGGCGATCGCCGCCTCGTCCGCACCGGGCCTGCCCAGGGGAACGACGGTCCGTCCGTCGCCGTCCTCGCGCGGAATCCATTCCTCCTGCCAACGTTCAAGGAAAGCAGGCCAGTTGAAGGTCTCTTCACTCATGACGGGATGGTGTCACCCGGCACTGACAACGACGCCTCTCGCGGGGCCGTCCGGTCCGTTCAGCTCTTGCCGGTGAGCCTCCAGATCTGATTCTTCTTGGTGCTCAGTGCGCTCGCGGGGTCGCAGGTCCACTGGTGGATCTTCGCGCCCGCGGAGGTGGAGACATTGCTGACGTCGACGCACTTGCCGCTGTGGACGGCGACCAGCTGGTAGTCCTGGCTGTTGCCGAGCGCGGTGACGGGGTTGAGGGTGAACTGCTGGTTGGTGGCGCCGTTACAGGTGTACTGGATGACTGCGGCACCGTCCGCCGTGGACGCGCCGGAGACGTCGAGGCACTTGCCGCTGCGCTCGTTCACCACCGTGTACGTGTTGGTCCTGCCGCTCACCGGCTTGAGGTCGAGCATCTGCTGGTAGCCGCCCTCGCAGTAGTACTGCTGGTACTGGGTGCCGTTGGCGGTGCCGAGGTCGGTGTCGTCCAGGCACTGGCCGCTGTTCTCGCTGACCGCGACGGTGGAGACGGTCGTGTCGGACGGCGGCAGGAGAGTGACGGTGTAGCCGTCCTTGGCGCTCGTCCACGGGAGGGAGACCGAGGCAGCGTTGTTGCTGACCGTCAGGGTGGTGTCCGAGATGGTCGTCGGGCCGGTGACGGCGGCACCGCTGTTGTACGGGATGCGCTGGACGACGGCGCGGACCTGGCTGTTCTCCACCACCGACGTGGTGTTCAGGCCGGTCAGGTTGACGGTGACCGTGCCGGTGTTGCCGCTGCTGCCGAGCAGCACCTTGGCGTTCTCGGCGGTGTTGTCCTTGGTCGCCAGGCCGTCGGTGCCGGCGCCGGGCGTGAGTTTGACGATGTTGCCGGTCTGCGAGCCGTAGTAGCGGTACATGAACCACTCCCCCAGCGGCAGGTACTGGCCGGCGCTGTTCTTGGTGAGCAGGTTCGCCTCGTAGTCGTGCAGGTGGGTGCCGGAGGCCCAGTTGCCGCGCAGTCCGTCGGCGCCGGCCCGCTCCAGCCGGCCGATGAACCAGGCGCCGCCGCCCGGGGACTGCATGGACAGTGTCGCGTACTCGTTGATCTGGTACGCCCGGGTGTTGGTCAGGCCGGCGGCGGCGAGGGTGGAGTCTGCCCGGCCGACGTCGGTCGCCGGGTCGCCGGGCTCGTCGTGCCAGCTGTAGATGTCCGGGGCGACGTTGTTGGCCTTGACATGGTTCAGGTAGGTGGTCCACCAGGTGTTGGAGGAGTTCGGCTGTCCGGCGATGCTGGGGCCGACGATGAGCTGGGAAGGGAAGGCGGCGCGCACCTTGGCGTAGAAACGCGACCACATCTGCAGGTACTGCGCCTGCGGGGGCTTCCAGAAGCCGCTGCCGTCGGGCTCGTTCCACAGGTCCCACTCGACGGTCATGTTGCTGGCTTTGACATCGCTGATGAGCCGGCTGACGAAGTTGTCGAACTGCGTCCAGTCACCGTTGTCCCCCGGCCAGCCCTGGCTCGTTGTGCCGTCCGCACCCCACAGGTCATGGGGCAGTAGGACGAATGTGCCGCCGAGGGCGGTGGTGCGCTTGTACTGGGCCAGGGTGGAGGCCCATCGGGTCTGGTAGTCGGCGAGGCTGGTGGCGTAGCCGCCGCTGTTGAGCTGTGCTCCGCCCGCCCGCATGAAGTGCCACTTGATGTCCTTGAAGAAGTGGTCCTGCGGGAGTGAGCCGTCCGGCGTCATCCCGTAGATCATGCCCGAGGCGTGGTACGCCGGGGCGCCTCCGGCGGTGGCGAAGTCGACGGTGACTTCGGTGTCGGCGGCCTGTGACGGGGTGGCGGGCAGCAGCGTGGTGGCCAGTGCGGCCGTGAGCGCCGCGAGACATGACGCTGCTCGCCGCCCCGTGAGGTTTCGCGTCCTGGTGAGTGTCCGGGACCGGTTCATGTGCGGCTCCTTGATGAGTGGCGGTGGACGTGTGCTTCGGCCAGGAGGAGGTAGCTGCTGGCGGTCCAGGTGTAGGCGCGGTCGCGCAGGCCGGTGCCGGTGAGGGCGTCGAAGTTCTCGGCGAAGCCGTTGGTCTCGCACAGGACGCGGAAACGGGCGCTGATGTCGTCCGCGAGACACTGGTGGCCGGCGCGGCGCAGGCCGTCCTCGATGAGGATCGTGGCGGGGGCCCAGATGGGACCGCGCCAGTATCCGTCGGAGCGGTAGTGCGGTGAGGTGGGGTGTTCGGTTGCCAGGCCGTGCGGCGTCAGGTGGGCTTCGATGCGGCCGGCCAGTACGGCGCTGATGTCCTCGGGGAGGTGCTCGCCCAGCGCGATGGGCATCAGATCGAGGAGGCCGGCACTGGTCCAGGTGTCCGAGCCGCCGGCGGAGCGGGCGACGAACCGGTCATCGGTCCAGAGCGTTTCCAGCATCGCCGCCTGCGTGGCGTCGGCTGTTCGCATCCACCGGCGGGCGTCGTCCGGATTCCCCAACTCGTCAGCAATCGAGGCGAGTTCGCGCATTTGCAGGGTGAGGAAGGCGGCCAGGTCGGCGCTGACGACGACGCGTTCGGGGTCGAAGGTGGTGGCGTTGTCCCAGCCGCTGTCGTTGCCGTGCTGGTAGTGGGGCAGGGCGGCGCCGCGTGTACGCCGTGCGGTGAGCCAGAAGTCCGTCCAGCGCACCAGCCGGTCGTAGGCCTCGGCCAGTTGGGCCCGGCCCAGGGGTTCGGGGAGCCGAGCGCGCAGGTGCCGCAGGGCCCAGCCGTGGATGGGGGGTTTCACGAAGTTGTACAGGACCTCGGAATGCGTGACCGAGTCGGGCAGGGCTCCCGCCTCGTCCTGGTGGTCGAAGGGCAGAGAGAACTGGTCCCAGGCGAGGCCCGGGGATCCGCAGGCCAGGGCGAGGGCGTTGAAGCAGTGGTCCCAGCTCCAGACCTTGTCCATCCAGTGTTTGGACATCAGTACCGCGTGACGGGTGACCAGGCCGGCCGGGCGTACGGTGGCGGACCACACCACATAGGCGGCGAGTTCGGCCGCCGGTGTGGCGGCCGAACGCCACGGGGCGACCGCGTCCACGAACCCGGCGAACGATCGCCGCGCGGCCTCCATGACCTCGCCGAACGACGTCGACGGGTGGTAGGGCTGTCGCGCACTGTCGAGTTCCTCGACCGCGACCTCCCACGAACCGTCGGCTTCGGCGCTGACCGTGAGACCGCGGTCACCGGCGCCCAGGGCCTGGATGCCGGACACCTCGGCGACCCTGCCGGACAGCACGGTGATCCGGTAGCGGCGGCCGGTCTCGTAGGAGGTGAACGTGTGGGTGCCGTCCACCGGGTCACGGTAGAAGTAGGTTCCGCTGAAGGGGGTGAGGGTCGTCGCCGCCGCGGTGACGCGCAGGCCCATCCCTTGGCCCCGTACGCGTACGGTGTCCGGTGACTCGTAGGCGAGGTCGACGAGGCCGTCCGCGCCGGTCCAGCGGAGCAGGCTCGGTGTGGCCCGCACGACGGTCTCCGCCCGCTCGCCCGTCACCGCGTCGAGGGGGACGAGGCGCAGGACGGCGTGCATGCCGTTCTGGTGCGAGACCAGGTGAAGGTCCTCGGCGCGTGTCTTCTCCGCCAGCACGGGAGAGATGCCGAACCAGGATCCGTACGTGCTGAACGGGATGTCGTGGACGGAGAAGGCCGGGCCGGGCGGGGCAGCGGTCATGAAGGCGGCACTCATTTCTTGGGCGGAGTGTTCGGCGGTCTGCCGGTCGGGGTCACCGGTGCTCGCGCGACGGGCCGTCAACAGCGCCGTCGCGTCCGGGCGCTGCGGTGTCAGTCCTTGACGGCTCCGGCGGACACGCCGGCGGCGACGTAGCGCTGGGCGAGGACGAGGATGACCGCGGCCGGAGCTGAGGCCACGACGGCGGTGGCCATGATGGCGTTCCACTCCTGGTTGTTGTTGCCGATGTAGTGGTAGATGCCGAGGGTGATCGGTTCGTGCGCACCGCCGTTGACCAGGGTGCTGGCGAAGACGAAGTCGGACCACGACCACAGGAACGCGAACAGGGACACCGTGACGACGGCGTTGCGGCTCATGGGCAGCACGATCGACCGGAAGGCACGCCAGGGTCCGGCGCCGTCCACCGTGGCGGCCTGGAGCAGTTCACCGGGGATGCCCGACATGAAGGCGGTGAAGATCAGCACCGCGAAGGGAACGGCCAGGGTGGAGTCGGCGACGATCAGGCCGGGCACGGACTGGAGCAGGCCGAGGCTGAGGTAGATGGCGTAGAAGCCCATCGCCATGATGATGCCGGGGATCATCTGGGCGGCCAGCAGGACGAAGCTGAGGACGCCACCGCCACGCGGACGGAGCTTGGCCAGGGCGTAGCCGGCGGGCGCGGAGAGCGCGACGGTCAGGACGACGGTGCCCAGAGCGATGACGAGGCTGGTGCCGAGGTAGGGCAGCTGCTCGTGGAGGACGGTGCGGTAGCCGGTCAGGGTGCCGTGCATCGGCAGCAGGTCCGGTGGGCTCTTGCGCATGTCCTGGTCGCGGGTGAAGGACACGTTGATCATCCAGTAGACCGGGAACAGTATGATCGCGGTCAGCAGGACGCCCGCGGTCGTTTTCCCCCAGGCGCGGCGACGACGGCTGAGGACCCATGGTGAACTCGTCATGACAGCGCCTGCTTCCGCTGGGCCCGGACGTGGATCAGGCCGAAGACCAGGGCGGCGACGACGAGCAGGTTGCCGACAGCCGCGCCGGGGCCGAACGCGGGCAGCAGGTTGCCGAAGCCGAGTTGGTAGGACCAGGTGGCGAAGGTGGTCGACGAGTCCGCCGGACCGCCCTTGGTCATGATCCAGATGATGTCGAAGACCTTGAGCGTGTAGACCAGACCGAGGAGCAGCGTGATGGCGGACACCGGGCGCAGCAGCGGGAAGGTGATGCGCCAGAAGCGGTGCCAGGCGTTCGCTCCGTCGAGGGCGGCCGCCTCGTACAGGCTCGTGGGGATGGACTGCAGTCCGCTGTAGAGCACGACCAGGTTGAAGGGGACGCCGATCCAGACGTTCGCGATGATCACCGAGGTCAGTGACCACGACGGTGACGTCAGCCAGTTCACCGGGTCGATGCCGAGGATGTGCAGTGCGGCGTTGACGATTCCGGAGTCGCTGTTGAGCATCCACGACCAGGTGGACGCCGAGACGATCAGCGGCAGCAGCCACGGCACCAGGAACAGGGCGCGCAGGGTCGCCGACAGCCGGAAGTGCTGGTTGAAGAAGACCGCGAGGGCCAGGCCGATGGCGTACTGGAAGATCAGGCACACGGCGGTGAACACCACGGTGTGCAGCAGCGCCGGGGCGAAGGTCGGGTCGTCGAAGACGGTTTGGTAGTTCTTCAGGCCGGTGAAGGGCGCGTTGCCCTGGACAAAGGAGCGGACGGTGTAGTTGCGCAGGCTGAGATCGATGTTCCGGTAGAGCGGATAGGCGTAGAAGAGGACGAGGTAGAGGGTCACCGGGGTGAGGAATCCCCAGGCGGTCCACTGCGGCGAGGTCGGACGGCGCCGTGCTCGCGCGTGTGCCGGGGCCGGGGCGGCGGTGACCGCCCCGGCCCGGGCAGGCGCGGACCGGCGGTCCGGCAGTTGTGTCGTGTGGTTCATCTGCGACCCGGACACTTCCTGGCTACTGGGCGGCCGACTGGGCCTTGGCGAACGCTTCCTTGGGTGACTCGGCCCCGCTGAGGGCGGACTGGACGGCCTTCCACAACTGTTCGGAGATCTTGGGGTACTTGGTGCCGAGGTTGTCACTGGTGCGTCCCTTGGCCGCCTTGACCGCGTCGACCCAGGGCTTCAGCTTGGGGTTCGCCGCGACCTGCTTGTCCTGGACCTCGCCGGTGGGGGCCACGTAGGACAGGGTGGTGTCGGTGGCGTACAGGTTCTGGCTGCTGGTCAGGCAGGTCGCCAGCTTCCGGGTGGTGGCGTAGCGGCCCGTGTCGCCCTGGACGGGGATGGTGACGAACTCGCCACCGGTGGGGGCCGCGGCGTTCCCGCCCGAGGCGCCGGGGATGGGCAGGACGCCGTAGTCGAAGCCGGCCTTCTCCGCGCCTGCGAGCTGCCAGGTGCCGTTCTCCGCGAAGGCGTAGTCTCCGCCGGCGAACTCCTGCCAGCTGGTCGTCTGGGTGTTGTTGAGCACCGAGTTGGGGGCGTAGCCCTCCTTCAGCCAGTTCTTCCACAGCGACAGCGCCGAAACACCCTCGGGCGAGTCGAGTTCGGTCAGTTTCGCGCCCGCTCCCCAGAACCACGGCAGGAACTGGAAGCTGCCTTCCTCCGTGCCGATCGCGGAGAAGGTGATGCCCTTCTTGCCCGCCTTCTTCACCTTCGCCAGCGCCGACGTCAGCGACTGCCAGTCCTTGACCGAGGCGACGTCCACGCCTGCTGCCTTGAGGACCTTCTTGTTGTAGTAGAGGGCGAGGGTGTTGGCGCCGATGGGCGTTCCGTACGTCTTCCCGCCCGACTGTCCGGCAGCGAGGAGGTTGGGGTCCACCTTCGAGGTGTCCAGCTTGTCGTCGGCGGTCGTGGTGAGCACTCCCGCCTCGGCCAGGGTCGACACCACAGGGTTGTCGACGATGAGGACGTCCGGAGAGTTGTCCTGCTGCGCTGCCAGGAGTGCCTTGTTGGCCAGGTCGCTGGTGTCGAAGGCGGTCCGCTTGATCTTCACGCCGGCCTTGGTGCCGCACTCGTTCAGCAGCTTCGCCCAGGCCGAGGTCTTGTCGAACTGCGGGTACGGGTCCCAGATCGTGTACGTGCCGCTGCCTGCGCCCTTGGTGTCGGTGCTGCCGGATCCGGACGAGCAGGCGGTGCCGACGACGGCGACGACGGTCGACACGGCCACGGCGGCGAGGAGCCGTCTGGAGGAGCTGTGCATGGCGGGTCCTTCGTTCTTGGCACGGGGGTGCCGTGGGAGGGGTGACGTGGGGGAAGCGGGCACACCGAACGGCGGCGGGGGCTGGGTGCCCTGTGCAGAAGGAGAAGGAGAAGGAGAAGGGGGAAGAGAGAAGGAGGCTGGGGGGGAGGTGTGCGGTCAGGAGTGCGGTGCCTGGGCGGCGGGGTTACCGCCGGCGGGCCCGGTGCTGGCCCGCAACGAGATCGGCGGCGTGAGGAGATGGTGCCGGGGGGAGGCACCCGGACGATCGAGCCGCTCGACGAGCAGGTCGACGGCTCGGCGGCCCATCTCCTCCGCCGGCACGTCGGCCGCGGTCAGCTGCGGGGTCACCGTCTCCGCCCACCTCCCGGCCACGACTCCGGTGACGGAGAAGTCGCGCGGCACATGGCGGTCCGCCTGGGCGAGTCCGCGGTAGAGGCCGCCCAGAGCGGCCTCGTTCAGCGTGACCAGGGACGTGGTGGCCGGGTCGTCGTGCAGAATCCGCTCCACACAGAACTGGCCGGACGCGGCGTCGTCCCCGCAGCAGTACGTCCGCACCGTCAGCCCGCGCTCGGCCGCGGCCTTGGTGAAGCCCTCGAGCCCCCGGTGCGCGGACTCGTACCCCGCCTGCAGGAGTTGCTCGGGCCGGTTGACGAAGGCGACCCTGGTGTGACCGAGGTCCGCCAGGTGGCGAACGCACGCCTCCACCAGCGCGGTGTGGTCCAGGCCGACCCACCAGCCGCCCTCCGGGTGGGCGGTGCGGCCGATGGCGACGGAGGGGAAACCCAGCTCGGCCAGATGGTCGACCCGGTCGTCCTCCAGCCTGATCTCCATCAGGATCGCGCCGTCGACCCGTCGCTCCCCCAGCAGCCGCTGGAACGAACGGTCACTGTCCACGCCGCTCGGGGACAGCAGGACGTCGTAGTCGTGCGCCGCTGCGGCCTCCACGACACTGCCGATGAAATCCAGCTGCATTCCCGTGTAGTGGTTCCCGGCAGGCGGGAAGACCAGACCGATGGTGCTGGTCCGTCCGTTGGCCAGGGCCCGTGCGCTCGCGTTGGGCCGGTAACCCAGCTCGTCGATGACCCGCTGGATCTTCCGGCGGGTGTCCTCGGACACGGGCCGCTTGCCGCTGAGCGCGTACGACACGGTGCTCCGCGAGACACCAGCTCGCTTGGCGATCTCACCGATGTTCACGGACACTCCTCGCTGTGAGTGGTCGAAGCGGTTCGACTTTTTACATGAGTCAGTGAGGTAACAATCATCGAACCGGTTCGCGTGCAGTGAAATTAGGAGCTACCGGGACGGGTGTCAACGGCTCGCACCGAATTTTTCGTGGCGGCCGGGAAACGTCACCGGGTGCGGGCGAGGGGCCCGGCCCGCCCGGTTCGCCCCTGCCTGTCGCCGTCCGCGCTTCGGCAGGCCCTGCACGTGCCCGGAACTGTGGCTTCCACCACGGCGGATCCGGGCTTGTCCTGATGAGATCACCGGATGCTCGGATTACTCCTCCGCCTCCTGCCGTTCTGGGTCCGCGAGCCCCTTCTCATCGCCGTGGGGTCCGTTCTCGGCGTGCGCGTCATGTATCTCGCCTTCCGCGATGACGACCTGGTCGCGGCCGGCCTCGGCGTGCTGTTCCTCCTGTTCACGGCAGTACGCGTCCACAGGGTGATCCAGGCATTGCGCGCACGCCGGAATCCCAGTCCGGCAAGCCCCGCGGAAGGGGCGGTGGTTGACGCCGCCGTCCCGTCCGCGGAGGTCGGTCCTGTGCCGCGGCCAGGCCCGCTCACCGTGGAGAAGGAGCCCAACGCTTGGGGCCAGGCCCTCGCCGCCGTGGCCGTTTTCGGGGCACTCGCGGGGGCGCTGTGGCTCGGCCCGCACGTGCTGCCTTCCGGCGACAGCACCCCGCAGCCCGCCTCGTGTTCGGGTGGAGAGCACGAGAAGCTACCGAAGGTCTACAAGAAGACACCCCCGCCCGTGACCGGTGAAGAGCTGTGCAAGGCGCTCAACCGGCCAGATCTGGCCAGGCTCCTCGGCACGCCCGAAGAGACCGCGAACGACGCTACGGGCACCAGCGACACCGCCCCCCTGACCGATGGGAGGGTCGCCCAGCCGGAAGCCGAGGTCACCTTCGACACGTACACCGTGCATGTCTCGGCCACATACAACGAACTGTCGACCCACCAGTACGTGAAACTGATGAAGTACGGCGACGAGACGGACGTCAGGACACTCTCGGTCCTCGGCCGACCCGCGGTGTTCTCCTCCGACCACACCATGAAGTTCGAGATCAACCTGGGAAGCGGCGGATCGGGCGGGCCCGTCCAAGACGGCCCCCTGGCCAGGACACTTTCCGTGGCCCTCGACCGTCATGACCGGGGCGGTTACTACGACGTCACCGTGTGGAGCACGTCCGGAGCCCTCCCCGACGACGGCGTTCTCGTCCACATCGCCGAGAAGGTTCTGCCGACGATTCCCGAACGGGTCGTCCGGTGAGACGCCGAGGTCTGCACTCGGGTCCGGACTCCCTGGGCCGCGAACGGTCATTCCTCGCCGTGCCCTGGTCCCGGCCAGATGGCAGAGGCGTCGTCACGTTCCGGTGAGGGGATGCGCATCGGGCGGACCGGTACCGCGCGGGTACGGCCCTCGGTCAGCACCGTCCAGGGCGTGGGATGGCCCGAGTAGCAGGTGGCGGTCAGCATGAAGACGCCGTCGGCGTACACCTCCACGTACTCGCCCACGGTGAGGATGCGCACCGTGGCGGCCGGCTCGGTCAACCTGGTCTCCGCGATGCGCGTTCCGCCGGGGCCCGCGACCCAGATGTCCTCGCCGTCGTAACCGACGGTGAGGGCCGGGCGGCCACCGTCCGGCCGTTCCGCGCGCAGCGCGACCTCCACGGGACCCGAGACGGGGACGTCGCCGACCGCGTGCAGTGCGGCCTGGCTTCCCGGCTCTCCGAGCCAGTGGTCCAGTCCAGGCCACCATTCCAGGCGCGGTGCGGCTTGTGCGGGCGTGACCAGGAGCTTCGGCTGGGCGAGCATGCCGCGGCAGGGGGCGCCGTCGTCGGTCAGGCCGACGCGGCGGGGTGCCGTGTGCAGGACGACGCGGGAACCGTCCGGTGCGCCGATGACCCGGGGGGCATAGGAGCCTGTGGGCCCCAGAGGGCCGCGGCGGGTCCAGGGACCGCGCAGCCGTGGCGCGGTCCATGCCTCGAAGCCGCGGGTGGCGCCGATGGAGCCCAGCAGCAGCCAACTGCCGTCGGCGAGACGTTCGAGCACCGGGCACTCCAGTTCGTCGACATCTCCGGGCGCGATGAGCGGGGGGTGGATCGTCCAGTGCTCCAGATCGTCGGAGGTCGCCCAGGCGACGCAGCCGCCGGCATCGACCGGGAGTGAGGCGTCGCTGGCGCAGACCACCATCACCCAGCCGTCCGACTCGTCGTCGGGTACGACGAACGGGTCGCGCCAGCCCATGCGTTCACCGGTGCGGTACCAGCGCGCGTCGGCTTCGGCCACCGGGCCGGTGCCGTGGCGCCGCCAGCCGGTGCCGTCGGTGCGGGCGGAGTACGCGAGTCCGACGGACTGCAGGGGCCAGCCGCCCGGCGTGAGGCCGCGGACGCCGGTGTAGAACATCGCCATGCCGCCGCCGTGCCGGATCGGGTGCATGGTCCACACGGCCTGCTGGTCGAAGCGGCCGGGCAGGCCGTTGCCGAAGGCGGCGCCCTGCGGCTGCCAACCGACCAGGTCGCAGGAGGTGGCGCGACCGTACGACGTCTCCATCCGCAGGTGGTCGAACTCGTCCGTCCACGGGCCCTGCAGATGCAGCACCACGTAGGTGCCGTCGTCGTCGCGGAGCAGGGCGAAGTCGTTCACGCAGAGGCCGGGCGGAGCGTATCGCATGCGCACTTCCTGTCAGCTGGGCAGCGCTCAAACGCGTGCGCTGTTGAAAGATACAGAACGTCTCGGCTGAGAATCGGCCCAAGTAAATCTGAACGCAAACGCTTGCGCAACGGCGAGGCCGGGTCTACGGTCGCGTCACCCACAGACACCACCGAGGTGAAAACAACGAGAGGTAGTGCGCCTTGACGGTCAGCATCACCGACGTCGCCCGCGCCGCCGGCGTCTCCGCGTCCACCGTGTCCCGCGCGCTGCGCGGCAGGCCGGGCGTGTCGGACGAGGTACGGGCCCAGATCACGGCCGTCGCCGCCTCGCTCGGCTACACCGCCTCCCGGTCGGCCTCCAGCCTGGCCAGCGGCCGCACCTTCACCATCGGCGTGATCGCGCCCTACATCGGCCGCTGGTTCTTCGGCACGGTGCTGGACGCCGCCGAGAAGGAACTCAGTGCCGCCGGCTACGACGTCCTGCTCTACAACCTCGGGACGCCGGAGACACGCAAGCGTTTCTTCACCAAGCTGCCCGTGCGCAAGCGGGTGGACGCGGTGTTGTCGCTGCTCATCCCCGACGAGGACGAGGCCGCGGCGCTGCGCTCGCTGGGGGTGCCCCTGGCGACGACCGTGGGCGGCCCTCGGGACGGCTTCACCGTCGTCGGCATCGACGACCACGCCGGTGCCACGAGCGCCGTACGGCACCTGGTGAACCTCGGTCACCGCCGGATCGGCATGATCTCGGGGGCCAGTGAGCCGCTGCACTGGACGACCCCCGTCGAGCGCCGCCAGGCGTTCCTGGACGTCCTGGCCGACGCCGGTATCGCACACGACCCGGCGCTGGAGGCGGACGGGGGCTACACGGTAGACGGCGGCGAGCGGGCCATGACCGAGCTGCTGAGTGTTTCCCGGCCGCCGACAGCCGTGTTCGCCCAGTCCGACGAGATGGCGATGGGCGCGCTGCGCGCACTGCGCCGGCACCGGCTGAAGGTCCCGGACGACGTGTCCGTCGTCGGTTTCGACGACCACGAACTCGCGGAGGTGATCGGGCTGACGACCGTCGCCCAGCCCGTCTCGGGCCAGGGAGCGCAGGCCGCCCGGCTGCTGCTCCAGCAACTCGACGACCCCGGTACCGCACCGGACGGGCACGTGCAGATGCCCATCCGGCTGGTGCTCCGCGACACCACCGCCCCGCCCCGGCCCCGCGGTCCCCAGTGATCCGCAGCGGTCCCCCACGCCCGTTCCGCCACCACCCTCATCCGACCCTGACACACGTACGGAGGCAGCCCCCTATGAACGCCGGACGCAGAAGGTTCCGTCACGCGGCCTGTACGAGCCTGGCCCTCGCCCTGCCCCTGGCGGCACTGGCCGCCTGCGGCGGGAGCGGCGGTGCCGAGGCCTCCGCCGAGGCCGGCAGCGGGAAAGGCACCATCCGGGTCTGGGCGCACCAGGGGCAGAAGAGCGAGGACGCCGCGCTGCAGAACGCGGTGAAGGCCTTCAACTCGACGCAGAAGGACATCAAGGTCCAGCTGAGGCTCATACCGGCCAACGACTACACCAAGACCATCACCGCCACGGACGCCTCCCAGCTGCCGGACGTGCTCGAGTTCGACGGCCCGACCATGGCGAACTTCGTCTACAACAAGAAGCTGGCTCCGCTGGACTCCTACGTCTCCCAGCGCACCCTTGCCAACGCCACCGATGCCGCCAAGGCCCAGGGGGCGATCGGCGGCAAGCACTACGGCCTGGGCATGTACGACTCCGGGCTGGGTGTCTACGGCAACAAGAAGCTCCTGGACGCCGCTGGGGTGAAGTACCCCACGGGTCTGTCCGACGACTGGACCGCCGCACAGTTCACCGCCGCCCTCAAGGCGCTCAAGGCCAAGGACTCCGACGGCAAAGTCCTCGACATCCAGGAGGGCAACGGCCTGGCCACCGAGTGGGGCACGTACGGCTTCGCGCCGGTCGTCTGGTCCGCCGGCGGCGCCCTCCTCAAGGACGGCAAGGCGTCCGGTGCCCTCGACGGCCCGGCGGCGGTCTCGGCGCTGAAGACCTTCCAGTCCTGGAAGCCCTACGTCGACGCCAACACCGACGGCAACGCGTTCGCCAAGGGGAGGGTCGCGCTCAGCTGGGTCGGCCACTGGATGTACCCCGCCTACAGCGCCGCCCTCGGCAAGGACATGGTGGTCCTGCCGCTGCCCGACTTCGGCAACGGCCCCAAGACGGGGCAGGGTTCCTGGGCCTGGGGCATCGGCGCCGGCACCAAGAACGCCAAGGCGGCCGGCGCCTTCCTCGACGCACTCCTCGACGACGCCAACGTGCAGGCCATGACCAGCGCCAACGGCGCACCGCCCGCCACCAGGAGCGCGCTCGCCAAGAGCCCCCTGTACAAGAAGGGCGGCCCGCTCCGGCTGTTCGCGGAGCAGCTCGCCAAGCCCTGCGGTGACGCGCACATCACCAAGTCCTGCGTCGCCGTCACCCGGCCACTGACCGCCGGATACCCCACCGTGACCGCCCAGTTCAGCGAGGCCCTCAACTCGGTCTACGGCGGCGCCGACCCGAAGGACGCCCTGTCCAAGGCCGCCCGTGCCATCGACCGGGACTTCTCCGACAACGCCGGCTACCAGATCCGTTGAGAGCGTCATCGGTTGGGGGCGGGACCGCGCACGCCGCGGGCTGCCCCCGCCGGGAACAGGACTTCCCGTGAAATCCGTCGGATCCGTACCCGCGCCCGCCACGGCCGACCGCGAGCCGAGCCGGCCCGCGCCGACTCCCGCCGCCTCGTCCGCCCGCCCCGCGTCGCGCCGCGACCGTGGCGGGGTCCACGGGCTGCTGATGGCTGCTCCCGCGGTCGCCGGGCTGATCGCCTTCGTCGGCGTCCCGTTCGTGTACGCAGTCGTCCTCTCCTTCTACAACGTGCGCCTCAACTCACCTTTGCCGCCCACGTACTTCGGGTTGGAGCAGTACCGGCGCCTGTTCACCGACCCGGACCTGTCGGGTCCGTTCCTGCGGTCCCTGCTGAACAACCTGACGTTCGCCGTCGTCGTCGTGCCGTTGCAGACCGGTCTCGCCCTGGCCCTCGCGATCCTGCTGAACCGAAAGCTGAAGGCCATCGGCTTGTTCCGGTCGCTGTTCTTCCTGCCGGTGGTGTTCCCGATGGCGCTGGTCGCCGTCGTCTGGCGGCTGATCCTGGCGCGCAGTGACCAGGGCATGCTCAACTCCCTTCTGCACGCGGTGAGTCTCGGCAACTGGGGCGCATTCGACTGGCTCGGTGACGCGGCCACCGCGATGGCCTCGGTGATCGTGCTGTCGGTATGGCAGGGTGTGGGCTTCCAGATGGTCATCCTGCTCGCCGGCCTGCAGCAGATCCCGGACGAGCTGTACGAGGCCGCCCGACTGGACCGTGCCTCGCGATGGCAGCAGTTCCGCCACGTCACCCTGCCGGGAATCCGCGGCACCCTGACCTTCGTCGCCCTGCTCACCTCCGTCCTCTCCTTCCGGGTCTTCGACCAGGTCTACATCCTCATCCGGGGTGGCGGACTCGACGAGGACGCGACACGGACCGTGATGTACCAGGCGGTCACCACCGCCTTCGACCAGAACAACGTCGGTCAGGCCGCCGCGATCACCGTGGTGTGCTTCCTGATCGTCGTCGCCCTGACCCTGATCCAGCGCCGCGTCGTCCGGCCCGACAACGAGGACTGACCATGGCCACGACCCGCACCCGTGCGCGCCGCCTGCTCGACTACACCGTCCTGAGTCTGCTGGCGTTCGTCTTCTCGCTGCCGGTCCTCTACCTGTTCCTGGGCAGTCTGAAGCCCTCCGACGAGGTCCTGAACGGCCTGTCCGGCTTCCTGCCCACGCACCTGTCCTTCCACAACTACGCGGCTGTGCTCGACAGCCTGAACTCCGACAGCACCGGGTACTTCTGGCGCTTCCTGGGTGTGTCGCTGCTGGTCGCGTTCGTCGTCGTGACCGGAGGCCTGTTCGTCAACTCGATGGCGGCCTACGGGCTCTCGCGGCTGAAGTGGCGCGGCAGAAACGCCGTCCTCACCCTGGTCCTGCTGTTGATGCTGGTCCCGTTCGAGTCGGTGGCCGTACCGCTCTTCTACCTGTTCAACGACCAGCGCAACACGCTCTACATCCAGGCGATCCCCTTCATCGCCAACGCCTTCTCCATCTACCAGTTCCAGACCTTCTTCCGGAAGATCCCGCCGAGCATCGAGGAGGCCGCCCGTCTCGACGGTGCGGGTCCCTGGCGCACCTTCTTCGCCATCGTCGTTCCGATGTCGAGGCCGGCCTTCGCCTCGGTGGCGATCCTCACCTTCCTCACCCAGTGGGGCGCCTTCCTGTGGCCGGTCCTGATGGTGTCCGACCCGTCGGTACGTCCGCTTCCGCTGGAGATGAGCGTCTTCCAGGGCCAACAGCCGCCCGACTGGGGTCAGATCCTCGCCTTCGGCGTCCTCCTGGTGCTGCCGGTCCTGGTCGTCTTCGCGTTCTTCCAGCGCTGGTTCGTCCAGGGCGTCGCCAGTTCCGCGGTCAAGGGCTGACGCCGGTCGGCTGGTCGTTGGCCGCCAAGGTCGTCCTCGCCGGGTCGACGGTCCCCCCGCTGCGCCCGGGCGGGAGCGTGAGTAACCGGCGCGACGGTCGGCTTTGCGTGCCCAGATGACGTTCTTTGGCAGATTGCGGCGCAGAAGTCCGGTTCCGTACACGTTCCCCTTCTCCAATGTCGGCGCGTGACTCGTCGCAGAGTCACACGCTCCGGCCAGCTCAAGGAGAGAACCACCGTGTTCCGACGCCCGCTCCGTCCTGTCGCGGCGGCTGCCGCCGCGCTCGCCGCCGTCGGCGGTCTGACCGCCGCGACCGCCGCTCCCGCCTCGGCATCCTCCACGTCCCGCTCCCGGCACATCCTGCTGCTGTCGGTCGACGGCCTGCACCAGTCCGACCTGGCCCGGTACATCGCCCAGCACCCGCGGTCCGCGCTCGCCCGGCTGGCCGGCGGCGGCGTGGAGTACACCCACGCGAGAACCACCGTCCCCTCCGACTCCTTCCCCGGCATGGTCGGCCAGCTGACCGGCGGGGACCCGGGTGTCACGGGCGTGTACTACGACGACACCTACAGCAACGCCCTGCTCCCGGCCGGCACCACCGACTGCGCCGGCGTCAAGCCGGGCGCCGAGGTCGACCTCACCGAGGATCTCGACAAGAACAAGAACTCCATCGACGCGGGCCAGGGCCTGTCCGGACTGCCCGACAGCATCCTGAACATGACCGGCAACGCTGCCGACCTCATCGATCCGGCGAAGCTGCCCGTCGACCCCAAGACCTGCCGACCGGTCTACCCGCACTCGTACCTCAAGGTGAACACGGTCTTCGACGTCGCCCGCAAGGCCGGGCTGCGCACCGCGTGGTCCGACAAGCACGTCGCCTACGAAATCCTCGACGGGCCGTCCGGCAACGGCATCCAGGACCTGTTCGCCCCGGAGATCAACAGCCAGGCCATCGGCTACCCGGCCGGCGAGGACTGGACGAAGGACAACGCGGCGACCGAGCAGTACGACACGTACAAGGTGAAGGCCGTCCTCAACTCGATCGACGGCTACGACCACAGCGGCACCCACAGGACCGGCGTCCCGGCGGTCTTCGGGATGAACTTCCAGTCCGTCTCCACCGCCCAGAAGCTGCCCTCCTCCGACGGGCTGGCGGGCGGTTACACCAGCGCCGACGTGCCCGGGCCGCTGCTGGAGAAGAACCTCGGCTTCGTCGACCAGGAGGTCGGGGCGCTCCTCGACGAGATCCACAAGCGGGGCCTCGACGGCAGCACGACCGTCATCCTGTCCTCCAAGCACGGCCAGTCGCCCACCGACCCCAAGGCGCTGACCCGCATCGACGACGGTCCGCTGCTCGACGGCCTCGACGCCGCCTGGAAGGCCGCTCACCCGGGCGCCGGTGACCTGGTCGCCCACGCCGTGGACGACGACGCCATGCTGCTGTGGCTCAACGACCGTTCCCAGGCCGCCGCCGACTTCGCCAAGGCCTACCTGCTCGCCCGGTCCGGCACCGGCACCGGCATCGACGGAGCCGCCAAGCCGTTCAAGGCGAGCGGCCTGAAGACCGTGTACGCCGGTGCGGCCGCCGCCCGGTACTTTCACGTCCGGCCGGGCGACTCGCGCGTGCCCGACGTGTACGGCGTCGGCCAGTACGGCGTCGTCTACACCGGCGGCAAGAGCAAGATCGCCGAGCATGGCGGTGCGCACGCCGACGACCTCGACGTGCCCCTCGTCGTCTCCGGCACCGCCACCCCGCACAGCGTGCGCGTCGACAGTCCGGTGCGGACGACGCAGATCGCACCGACGATCCTGCGGCTGCTCGGCCTGAACCCGCGGGACCTCGACGCGGTGCGCATCGAGCACACCCGGTCGCTGCCGGTGCGCTGACGCACCCGCTGGGCGACGATCAGGTCCGCCATCCGCGCGGTAGCGAACCTGCGGGGAGATCAGCAGCGTGATGCGCCGCCTCCGCCCGGCCCAGCCGGGCGGAGGCGGCGATCCGCATGTCGGTGCCGGGTGAGGGCCGGTCTCACCTACGAACCGGGGCGCTGACCGCGCGTTGACGCCGGGCTGTGTTGGAGACGGTCAGGCCCGCCCGGTGCGGGCTCGGCCTGGGGCTCGGGGAGAGGTGCTGCCGCGCGTCGGCGGAGCAGCAGCGGGGTCGTCAGCAGCAGGACGCCGGCCAGGCCGATGGCCGTCCGGGGGCCGAGGAGACCGCCCAGCACGCCCCAGACGGCCGTGAGCAGCGCGGTCGTGGCCTTGGTCGTCACCGCCCAGGCGGACAGGGTGCGGGCGACCCGGTCGGTCGCGGTGCGCTCGAGCCGGTAGGTGGTGTAGACGGGGTTGAAGACCCCGCAGCTGAAGATGAGCCCGAGTTCGACGCCCATCACCAGCAGCAGCCCTCGGGTGCCCGGACCGAGGAAGGCCAGGCCGACGGGCCAGATGGCGCGCAGCGTCCCGGTCACGACCAGGACCTGGTGCTGTCCGAACCGGGTGACGAGTGGTCGGGCCAGCCGCGAACCGAGCAGGCCGCCGATCGAGGGCGCGGCGAAGGCGAGACCGTACTGCCATGGCGCGAACCCGAGTCGGCCGAGCATCAGGACGGCCACGAGTGGCTGGGCGGCCATCACCAGGCCGTTGAACAAGGCGGTGTTGAAGAACAGCGGACGCAGCGTGGCGTCGGCGAGGATGTACCGCCAGCCTGCGAGCAGGTCCTCGGCCCGCACGCGCGGGGTGTCCCGGCGCTCGGGTCGCGGCTCGTGCCCGCCCGTCGCGCGGATGCCGAGGGCCGAGAGCAGATAGCTGACCGCGTCGGCCACCACGGTCGCCACCGGACCGAGGAGCCCGATCACGGCGCCGCCGAGCGGCGGTCCGATGATCGTGGTGGTCCAGGTCGTCGACTCGAACCGGGCGTTGGCGACGAGAAGGTCCTCTGCGGGCAGCAGTGTCTTCAGGTACGCGCCGGAGGCGGCCCGGAAGGTGATGTCGGCCGCGGCGACGACGACCGAGACGAGCAGGAGCTGAACGAAGGTGAGCGCGCCGAGCGCGAACGCGGCCGGGATCGTCAGCAGCGCCGCGAAGCGCACCAGGTCCATCGCGACCAGTACGGGCCGCTTGTGACGGAACTCCACCCATGGGCCGAGCGGCACCGCCACGGCCGCACCCACCGCGGTCCCCACCGCGGAGAGCGCGGCGACCTCGGCCGGTCCGGCGTGCAGCACCTGGACGGCGATCAGCGGGAACGCGCCGAAGGCGAGCCACGTGCCGAGCGCGCTGGTCCCGTACGCTGCCCAGAGCCACCCGAACCGCCGCCCCAGCCGTTGCCCGCTCCTCATGCCCCACACACCCGTCTCTCGTCCCTCGCCGCACAACCGATTCGCGAACCGGGCCAATCAAAGCGAGCCCATTGCCGGGGGATCAAACAACCGCAGGGCCGCCGGCCACAACCAGTGGTTGTGGCCGTAGGGTGTGGGCATGGACCTCGACGCCGTCCGGACCTTCGTCGCCGCCGCCGACGCGGGGCAGTTCCAGGAGGCCGCCGCCGAACTGGCGGTCACCCAACAGGCCGTTTCCAAGCGCATCGCCGCGCTGGAGCGTAACCTCGGTGTGCGGTTGTTCGTACGCACCGCGCGCGGTGCGGAACTCACGATCGACGGGCAGGCGTTCCTGCCCCACGCGCGCGAACTGCTGCGCGTCGCCGAGCGCGCGGTCGCGTCCGTGCACACCGGCCGCCGTCCGCTGCGCGTCGACATCATCGCCTCGCGTGGCGCGGCGTCGGGCCTGATGCGCGGCTTCCACCGTGCGCACCCCGAGATCGACCTCGACGTGGTGATGCTCTTGGACATCGAGACGGCCGTCGCCGCCGTACGGTCGGGGGAGATCGACGCCTCCTTCCGCGCCGTCGCCGCGCCCGGCCGGCCCCTTCCCGAGGACGTCTCCTCCGTCCGTGTGCTCGACGAGCCGCTCCAGCTCCTCACCGGCCCCGCCCACGTGCTGGCGGGCGCCCGGTCGGTGCCCCTCGCTCAGCTCACCGGGCACCGGATCTGGATGCCGGGCATCGTCCCCGGTACCGAGTGGGCCGCCTACTACGACGACCTCGTCGCCGAGTTCGGCCTCACCATCGAGGCGACCGGCCCCAACTTCGGCTCCGACGCGCTCCTCGACACGGTCGCCGACACCCCGGCCCTGGCCACCTTCATGGGCGAACACACCCGCCTCGTCTGGCCCGCGGACCACGGTCTGCGCCGTATCCCGGTGACCGATCCGACGCCCGTCTACCCGCACTCGCTCCTCTGGCACCGCGACAACCCCCACCCGGCGCTGGCCACCCTCCGCGCCCACCTCGCCACCGCAGCGGCCGGCCACGACGCCGTCGGCACCTGGGCACCGAGCTGGGTGATTCCACGCTGAAGCGCTTCCGCTTCTTCGATCGTCGCGGACGGCTCCGAGCAGCCGTTCAGGACTGACAGGCGCCCGGGCCCCGCCCACGTGGTCGAGGGGACGAGTCCGTGGTCACTCGGCCTGTCCGCGACCGGAGTCGTACGGTCGGCAGCCGAGGTAGGCGTCCAGTGCGGCGGCACCCGCGAGCATGGCGCGGCTGCGGGCCGAGAGACGGGAACGCCAGTCGCGCAGCATCGACTCAAGGGGTGCGACGCCTCCGGCGGAGCGGACTTGGACGATCAGCGGGGCGATCTGCTCCAGCAGGTAGCCGCCTCGTCTGAGCTGGTGGACGAGCAGGGCGTCGCGCACGTCGGCCGCGCCGTAGACCCGGTAGCCCGTCCGCGGGTCGCGGCGCGGTTGGATCAGACCGGCGCGTTCCCATGTGCGCAGGGTGGCCGGGCGGATGCCGAGCCTTCTCGCGAGCGGGCCGACGAACGTGTCGCCGCGTTCCTGCGGTACGGGATGGAGGTCGTGAAGCGCGCGTTCCACTGCCTGGAGGGTGCGGCGGTCGTCGAGGAGCTGGGCGTGACTTTCGTCGATGAGCCGCAGAGCGTCCTCCGTCGTGCCCCGGTTGACCGACTGCATGATCAAAGTCGCTGTCCGGTGGCCGTGTCCGGGCACGAGTGCGAGGAACGCGCGCAGCGCCTGCGCGTGGAGCGGCGTGTAGGTGCGATAGCCGTGCGGAGTGCGTTCGGCGCCCGGCAGGATGCCGGCCGCCTCGTAGTTTCTGATCGCCTGCGTGGACAGACCGTGCCCACGCGCCAGATCGACCGGCCTGAGCCGACGACCACCGTCTTGAGGCTTTTTGCTCACCGCTCCGCCATATTCCGCGACCAAGTCTCAACCGTTGGTTCAACGATACCGTTGAGGCCATGACTGCTTCTGTCGAAGACGCCGCCCAAGCCGTGGACGCTGCGGCCGTCGTGGGATTGCTGCCGACCCGGCCGCGGCTGCTCGCCCTGGGTGAGCCCACCCACGGCGAGGACGTTCTGCTCGAGGTGCGAAACGATCTCTTCCGGCAACTCGTCGAGCAGGAGCACTACCGGACGATCACGATCGAGAGCGACTGCATGAGGGGCCTCGTCGTGGACGACTACGTCACGTCGGGTACGGGCACCCTGGACGCGGTCATGGAGCGCGGCTTCAGCCATCCGGAGATCGGGCTCGGCGCGTCTGCGGCCAACCGCGACCTGGTGCGCTGGATGCGTGCGTACAACGACGGCCGGCCCGAGTCGGAGCGGCTGCGTTTCGCCGGTTTCGACGGCCCGCTGGAGATCACCGGCGCCGAGAGCCCCCGGGAAGCCCTCACCGCACTCCACGGCTACCTCACCGCGCGGGTGGACGCCGCGCTGCTCCCCTGCACCGCGCAAACGCTCGACCGCCTGCTCGGCGCCGACGACCGGTGGACCGATCCCGCCGCGATGACGGACCCGGCCCAGTCCGTGGGGCGGTCGGCGGAAGCCAGACATCTGCGGGTGCTCGCCGACGAGCTGGTAGCCCTCCTTGCCGGCCAGGCGCCACATCTGATCACCGCGTCCTCGTCGGACGACTGGGAACGGGCTCACATGTACGGCCGTACCGCCACCGGACTGCTGCGGTACCACTTCTGGATGGCCGACACCTCACCGAGCCGCATGGCGCAACTGCTGCGCGTGCGGGCGTCGATGATGGCCGCCAACCTGCTCGCCGTCGCCGAGCGCGGCCCGGCTCTGGTGTTTGCGCACAACGCGCATCTGCAGCGGGAGAAGAGCAGCATGCGGATGAGCGGCCTGCCGGTGGAATGGTGGAGCGCAGGGGCGATCGTCAGCGCCCGGCTGGGCGAGGACTACGCCTTCATGGCCACGGCTCTCGGCACGATCCGCCACCACGGGGTGGACGTCCCGCCTCCGGACACCGTCGAGGGGCTTCTGTACGCGCTCCCCCAGGACCGGTACGTCGTGGACATCCGCCGGCTGGCCGCTGTCCTCGGCGAGGCGACGCCCACCGCGCGCGTGTCCCCCTGGTTCGGCTATTCCCCGCTGGATCCGGCCCACATGGCCGGTGTCGACGGGCTCGTATTCGTCAAGGACGCTCCGCCGAGGTAGGCGGTGTCCTGTGGAGCAGGCCGGGGTGGCCGGGCGCCGGGGCCGGTGGATCTCGCCGCGTAACGTCTGGGCTGCTGGGCGGACTCCATGGTGTCCACGCCGATTCGCGGGAGCAGCCATGAGTTCGATCGCCATCGCCGACTACGCACTGATATCGGACCGTCATTCCGCCGCACTGATCAGCCGTGACGGATCGGTCGACTGGTTGTGTTTTCCTCGTTTCGACAGCGCCTCGGTGTTCGCACGGCTGCTGGACGAGGAAGCAGGCCACTGGTCGATCCGTCCCTCCGTCCCCTACGAGGTTTCGCGCCGCTACCTGGAGCGGACGATGGTGCTGGAGACGACTTTCCGGACCGCCTCGGGGACGGTCGTGCTGACCGACGCCCTGCTGACGGGACCCGACAACGGTGGTCATCGGCTCGGGGTCGGAGTACCCCGGCTGCTGGTGCGTCGGGTCTACGGCGCTGAGGGGGAGGTGCCGGTGGAGACGGACTACCGTCCTCGTCCGGAGTACGGACTGATCGCTCCGATCCTGTCCCGGACAGAGGGCGGAGTGACCTCCCGGGGAGGCGCGGAGTGGCTGGTGCTGACCACGCCGACGGCCATGACCTTCACGGACGCCTCGGCCCACGCCGCCTTCACCGTCCGCGCCGGCGAGTCGTCGTACTTCGGGATGCACCGGTCCACGTTGGAGGAGACCCCGGCTCACGTGTGGCCCCAGGAGGAACTGGCGGTCCGGCTGGATTCGACGATCGCCGCGTGGCGGTCCTGGTCCGACCTGCATCAGGCGTACGACGGGCCCTGGCGCGAGTTGGTGCACCACAGCGGCCGGGTGCTGCAGGCGCTGTCCTTCCAGCCCAGCGGCGCCATCGTCGCCGCCGCCACCACCTCGTTGCCCGAGGGGGTGGGCGGCGAACGGAACTGGGACTACCGCTACACCTGGGTACGCGACGCGAGCCTGACCATGGAAGCGCTGTGGGTCGCCGCCTGCCCCGACGAGGCGCACGACTTCTTCGCCTTCCTCGCGACCGCCGCGCCGTCACTGAGCCAGGACAGGTCACTGCAGATCATGTTCGGAGTGGGTGGCGAGCACGACCTGTCCGAGCGCACCCTGCCGCATCTGAGGGGCTGGCGGGACAGCCGTCCGGTCCGGGTCGGCAACGGGGCCTGGAGCCAGCAGCAGATCGATGTCTACGGCGAACTGCTGGACGCCGCCCACCGGCTGGCGGACCAGTTGGAGCACATCGACGACGACACCCGGCGTTTTCTCATCGCCTGCGCCGACACGGCGGCCGAACGCTGGACGGAGAAGGACCAGGGCATCTGGGAGGTGCGGGGCGAACCCCGCCACTTCCTGTACTCGAAGGTGATGTGCTGGACCGCACTCGACCGTGCCCTCGGGCTTGCGGACCGTCTCGGTGCGCCGCTGGAGAAGGTCTCGGCCTGGCGGCGGACCCGCGAGGAGATCCGCGCCACCGTACTGGACGAGGGGTGGAGCGACGAGGCGGGCGCCTTCACGCAGTACTTCGGCTCCACGGCTCTCGACGCCTCGAACCTGATGATGCCGATCGTGGGTTTCCTCCCGCCGGACGATCCCCGGGTGCTCGCCACCATCGACGCCATCGCGGAGAAACTGACCGACGACGCGGGACTGGTCTACCGGTATCGCACCGAGGGCGGTGTCGACGGCCTCGCCGGTGAGGAGGGCACCTTCCTGCTGTGCACCTTCTGGCTGGCCGAGGCCATGGCCCTGGCCGGGCAGGCGGATCGGGCGAGCGGTGTCTTCGAGCGAGCGGCCGCCTACATCAACGACGTCGGTCTGCTCGCCGAGGAGGTCGACCCGGCCACCGGCGAGCTCCTGGGCAACTTCCCCCAGGCGTTCAGCCACATCGGCCTGGTCAACGCCGCCTGGGCGATCAGCCGGGCACGCCGGGCCGTGGCGGCTTGAGAAGGCCGCGCCGCGGGGGCCCGATCGCGGATCAGGCGCCCTGGGCGAGGCGGTCCGCCCCGTCACCCGTCGCGTCTTCCGCCACCGGGGAGCGGACGTAGTCCTCGACAGCGGCACGCATCCGCGCCCGCGCACGGTGCAGCAGGACCCGCTGGTTGGCGGCGGAGATGTCCAGCGCCGAGCATGTCTCGTCCGCCGAACAGCCGTACACGTCCCGCAGCTCGATGACCTCTCGCTGTCTGCGCGGCAGGCCCGCCAGCGCACCGCCCATCCGGTGGCGCAGCTCGGCTGACAACGCCTCGTCCTCGGGTGTGACGGGCCACCGCTCGGGGAAGACCCGCCAATGTCCGGACCACCTGTGGGGCGAGGCGCTCGGGTCGGCCTCGTGTTCGTCGAGCAGAGTCGCCGGTACCGCTCTGCGCTCCCGCAGGGCGCACGACCTCGCCTTGTTCACCAGGATGCCGAGCACCCATGTCCGCAGCGTGGAGCGCTCCCTGAACCCGTCCAGGCCGACGAGTACGGCCAGCCACGTGTCCTGTACGACGTCCTCCGCCGACTGCGTCGTCCTCACGTACACCCGGGCCAGCCTCAGCATCCCCGGCGACCATGAAGTCATGATCGATACAAAGGCGATCTCGTCGCCTTCCCGGAGTCTGCGAAGGTTCGGCGCGTCGGCCCCGTCGGCAACCACGACAGCTCGCCTCCCGCTGGTGGAGTCGTTCTGCTGGCCCACTTCGGCACTTCGACGCTAGACCAGCCGGTCCCGGCTGTCATACGGGCGCACGAGGGGGTGTCTCGTGGATCAGGCCGGTTGAGACCGACGGCGCCTTCCAGCCGACCCGAGCGGGGGCGATGGGGGTGCCCCCGCGCGAGTCTGTTCGAGCGTGGGGGA
>NZ_JBIAVN010000015.1:0-204125 GCF_042894285.1 Streptomyces sp. NPDC001544
CCGGTTCGGTCGTCCGTGTGCGCACAGCGGCGGAACCGTCCGTATGGCTTCGGGCGACGCCGTCGTACGGCCATCACCGCAGGTCGGTGTGGGCGTCCCCCTGGGGTGGGAGCGCGCCCACTATAGGGGGGAGCCTGCCCCCTGCGGAAGAGACGAGTGCGGCGCAACCTCCAGGGCCACGATGGGCATGCAGCTGGGTTTGGCGGCCTCGTCCCCGTCACCCTCCGCGAGGCGAATGGGAGAACTACCGGGCCACGGTCGACGTCTCCTTCCCGGACCCGGACGGCGGACTCGCCGCCCTGGGCGTCCGCCGGCAGAAGGGCATGGCGATCAGTGACGCCGCCTACAACGTGCGCATCGGCCCGGACGGCGCGTGGACGTTCTACGAGTACGGCACGCCCATGAGTTCGGGAACGGTCGCGCCGGCCGGCACCTACCGGCTCGCCGCCGAGGCGAAGGGCGCGACGATCACGACGTACATCGACGGGAAGGCCGTCGCGACGTACCGTGACCCGACCCCCGAGACCCAGGGACGTGTCAAGCTCGGCACCGACTTCCACCGGGTCGCGTTCGACAACCTGAAGGTCGAGAAGATCGACGGGTACACGCCCTACGCGAGCGCGCAGCTGGACAACATGGACGGCTCGGTCGCCTACGACGGCGCCTGGAGCAGGAAGGCGGCGTTCGGTGACACGATGGACTGGTACCGGTCGACGTCGACGAGCACGGCGACCGGGGCCTCGGTGACGGTGCCGTTCAAGGGCACGGGAGTCGATGTCATCGGCGGCAACGACGGCAGTGCGGTGCTCGATGTCCACGTCGACGGCACGTTGATCGCGCGGGACGCGAAGACCACCGCCACCGACAAGCGCCTCGCGACGTACGCGCTGCGCGGGCTGCCGGACGGCATGCACAGGGTCACGTTCGTCCTCAAGTCCGGGAAGATCGTCCTCGACGCCTTCAACGCCCTTTCGGGCGCCCGTGGATGGCCCCGTGGACACGACACCGATCCGCGACCGTCTGGACGAGATCGGAAGCCCGGTGCGAGACGACCACACGCCGGCTCCTGGGCCTTGTTCGCCAACGCCGCCTCGGCCGCGAAAGCCGCTGTGGACGGGCAGAAGGGTCTGGACGTCATCGGCGTCGAGCAGATCGTGCAGAGGCTCGGCGAGGCGTACGACGGGCTGGCGCGCGAGGACGGCGCCGGGCAGTAGTCGGGCAGCGACGGCTTATTGGCGGCTTTGCACTGGCCGAGTGGTGGCCCGTCTCGGATCAGGTCTCGTCGTCCTCACGAGTTCCTGACGCCCGCCTGTGCCGCGGGTACGCTCACGCGGGCTCGCTCCTGTGCTGTTCGGCACGCCGTCGGGACGCCTCGATCTCCGCGTAGGCGGCGTCCCGCCCCTCCCAGTGGGAGCCTTCCACGCTCTTGCCGGGCTCCAGGTCCTTGTACACCTCGAAGAAGTGTGTGATCTCCAGCCGGTCGAACTCAGGGACGTCGTCGACGTCCTGGAACTGCGCGTACCTGGGGTCGTGGGCCGGCACGCACAGCACCTTGTGGTCGGGCCCGTGCTCGTCGCTCATGCAGAACATGCCCACCGCACGGCACTCGATGGTGCAGCCCGGGAAGGTGGGGTCGCCGGTCACCACGAGAGCGTCCAGGGGATCACCGTCCTGGCCGAGGGTGCCGTCTATGTAGCCGTAGTCGGCCGGGTACTGGGTCGAGGTGAACAGCATCCTGTCCAGACGGATCCGGTGCAGCTCGTGATCCATCTCGTACTTGTTGCGGGATCCCTGGGGGATCTCCACGGTCACGTCGAATTCCACGTCCGCCTCCTTGCCGTCCGCGGCCGCCGCGCGCTCGGCGCCCGGCGGCCGCGGACCGGTCGTACGCCGGCGCACGGCACGCCTGATACCGGACGTGCACTACCAGTGTGCGCCCACCTTCCCACAGGCGGCCCGCCCGGACCTGGCGTCTTCGCGTCGCATCCGCCCGGAAGCCGTGCTGAGCCGCGGAGCCGGGAGGAATTCCGCTCCGCGGGGGCGTAGCGTCCCTGTATGGGCGATACGGGCGAGCTCGATGCCGTGTTCGCGGAGACGGTCCGCCGGACCGGCGCGTCCATCGGCGCTCTGTACCTGCTGTCGCCGAAGGAGCAGGTGCTGTGTCTGGACGCGTTCTGCGGGGCACCGGCGGAGTTCGCCGCACCGTGGGCGAGAGTACCGACGGCCGCCCGGGGACCGGTGGCCGACGCGGTCCGCGAGCAGCGCATGGTGTGGGTGGACGGTCAGCAGGAGTTGGCCCACTCCTATCCGCGCACCGCGATGGTGCTCCCCTACCCGTTGATCCTGGTGGCCGCGCCGGTCACCGGCGTACGGACGTGGGGGGCGCTGCTGCTGATGTGGCCCGACTCCCGTCCGTCGCACATGACCGGACGGGAGCGGGGCCTCATCGCGTCCAGTTGCGGGCGTCTGGCCCGGCTGCTGGAGGAAGCCGTCGCGCACGGCGGCTCCCCGGCCTGCGGCGACGGGCCCCGCGTCGTCTCCCCGGGGACCGGCCGCCGCTCCTTGAGCCCGGCGATGGCCGCCGCCGACTTCGTCGAGCGCCTGCCCGGCGGCAGTTGCGCCCTGGATCTGGAGGGGCGCTTCACCTATGTCAGTTCCGGTGCCTGCGAGCTGCTGGGCCGTGAGGCGGGCCGGTTGCTGGGGACGCTGCCCTGGGAGTCCTTGCGCTGGCTCGACGAGCCCAGCCATGAGGACCGCTACCGTGCCGCGGTGATCAGCCGCGAGCCGGTTTCGTTCACCGCGTGCCGACCCCCCGACCAGTGGCTGGACTTCCACCTCTATCCGGACCCCAGCGGCATCAGCGTCCGCATCGTGCCGAGCGGAACCCGTCCGCCGCCCGTACCGGCGCCGAGCCGGTCCGCGCGGACCGCCGCACCGGCCCGCGCGGGCCGGCTCTACCAGCTGACACACCTGGCCGCCGCGCTGACCGAGGTCGTGGGGGTCCAGGACGTCATCGACCTGGTCGCCGACCAGATCATGCCCGCCTTCGGCGCCCAGGGGCTGGTCCTGTCGGCGGCCGAGGCCGGGCGGCTGCGGATCACCGGCCACCGGGGCTACGATCCGCAGACCATCGAGCGTCTCGACGGCCTGCCCCTCGACACCGCCTTCACCCCGGCCGGGCGTGCCCTCACCGGCGGCGTCCCCTCCTTCTTCTCACGGCCGGAGGAGATGCGGCGCGTCTACGCCGAGGCGGAGCTGGTCAGCGGCAAGCAGGCCTGGGCCTTCCTCCCGTTGATCGTCTCGGGCCGGCCGGTCGGCTGCTGTGTGCTGTCCTACGACAGCCCGCACGAGTTCACGAGCGAGGAACGGGCCGTCATGACGTCACTGGCCGGTTTGATCGCCCAGGCCCTCGACCGCGCCCGTCTGTACGACACCAAGCACGACCTCGCTCATGGTCTGCAGCAGGCGCTGCTCCCGCGTACCCTGCCCGAGGTCGCCGGCCTGCGGGTGGCCGCCCGCTATCTGCCCGCCACCCGGGGCATGGACATCGGCGGAGACTTCTACGACCTCATCCGGCTCCGCGACACCGCCGTCGCGGCCGTCATCGGTGACGTTCAGGGCCACAACGTCGCCGCCGCCGCTCTGATGGGGCAGGTGCGTACCGGCGTCCACGCCCACGCGACCCTGGGCACGGCCCCCGGCCAGGTGCTCTCCAGAACCAACCGGCTGCTCACCGATCTCGCGCCCGACCTGTTCACCAGCTGCCTCTACGCCCACCTCGACCTCGCCGGCCGGCGCGCGACCCTGGCCAGCGCCGGCCACCCGCCGCCGCTTCTGCGCCTCCCCGACCGCGACACCCGGCCGGTCACCGTCGCGCCCGGACCGCCCCTCGGCGTCGACCCCGACGCGGTCTTCCCGGTGACCGAGATCCCGCTCACCCCGGGACTACTGCTCGCCTTCTACACCGACGGCCTAGTCGAGACGCCGGGAGTCCACCTCGACGACTCCATCGCCCGCCTCGCCCACCATCTCGCCCAAGCCGACGACCGGGACCTGGACCTGCTCGCCGACGACCTGCTGAAGCACGTCAGCACCGCCGGGCAGCGCACCGACGACATCGCACTCCTGGTGCTGCGCTACGGAGGATGACGTCCGGTCACCCGACGGAGTCGCTGGCGGGGAGGGGGGCCGGCCGCGTCACCCCCGGGGCGGCCCGGTTGGAGGGCCGTCGACGGTCACGCCAGCTCCAGCACGAGCTTGCCCACGTTCTCGCCGCGGAAGAGCATCTGCAACGTCTCGGGGAAGTCGTCCACGGTCCCCCGCACCACGTGTTCCTTGACCTTGATACGGCCGGCGCCGATCCAGGCGGAGATGTCCCGCGCGGCCTCCGCGTAGCGCTCGGCGTAGTCGAAGACGACGAAACCCTCCATGCGGGCGCGACGCACCAGCAGCGACAGGTAGTTCGAGGGGCCCTTGACCGGGGTGGTGTTGTTGTACTGGCTGATCGCGCCGCACACCACGACGCGCGCGTGCATCGCCAGCCGGGTCAGGGCGGTGTCGAGGATGTCCCCTCCGACGTTGTCGAAGTAGACGTCGATGCCGTCGGGGGCGTGCTCACGCAACGCCCTCTTGACGTCGTCGCCCCGGTAGTCGATCGCCGCGTCGAAGCCCAGTTCGTCGGTGAGCAACGCGCACTTCTCCGGCCCACCGGCGATGCCCACGACCCGGCAGCCCTTCGCCTTCGCGATCTGGCCGGCGATGGTGCCGACCGCGCCCGCCGCTCCGGACACCACGACGGTCTCGCCGTCCTTGAGCGCCCCGACGTCCAGCAGCCCGAAGTAGGCGGTCATACCCGGCATGCCCAGGGCGCCCAGATACGTCGAGGGCGGGGCGAGCGAGATGTCGATCTTCATGGCGCCCCGCCCGTCGGAGACCACGTACTCCTGCACACCGAACGTGCCGACCACATGGTCACCGGGCTTGAAGTCGGGGTGGTCGGACGCGATGACCTCGACGACCGACCCGGCGCGCATCACCTCGCCGATGCCCACCGGAGGCAGGTAGGAGGGACGGTCGTCCAGCCAGCCGCGCATGGCCGGGTCGAGGGAGATGACGCGCGTCCGGCCCAGGAACCGGCCCGGACCCGGCTCCTCGACGGGTACGGAACGGTGCTCCCAGTCGTCCGGCCCCACTTCACCCACGGGACGGGCCGACAGACGGATCTGGCGGTTGGTCGCAGACATCACGCCTCCTGTTGTTCGCAGCTCCCAGCGACCATACCGACCGGTAGGTACGAAGGTATGCATGATTTTCGCCACACCAGGTTCGGCATGTCCCCCACCGCCGCGCACAACACCGCCGCCCACAACGTCCACGGCGCACACCGGGAAGCGTTCCGGCGTCAGCTCACCGCCCGCTTCACCAGCTCCGCGATCCGGGCCTCGTCGCCGCTCGTCAGGTCCCCGGTCAGCGCGTACGAGGCCGGCCACATCGCTCCGTCGTCCAGGTTCGCCTGGTCACTGAAGCCGAGTGTGGAGTAGCGGGCCTTGAACTTCGCGGAGCACTGGAAGAAGCAGACGACCTTGCCGTCCTTCGCGTACGCGGGCATCCCGTACCAGAGCTTCGGCGTGAGCCCCGGCGCGGCCTCGGTGACGAGGGTGTGGATCCGCTCGGCCAGAGCGCGGTCGCCCGCCTCCATCTCGGCGATCTTCGCGAGCACTTCGCTCGTTCCGTCGGCCTTGGCGGAGCCGCGGCGAGCCGTCTTCACCTCCCGGGAGCGGTCCTTCATCGCGGCGCGCTCCTCGGCCGTGAACCCCGTGCTGCTCATCGCGGTCTCCTCCCGTTCGGTGTCCCCTTCGTGGGACGAACCTGATGCTAGAGGGCCGCTGACGGGCGTGGCTTCTCCGAAACTGACCGGCCGGCTCGGACGGCAAAAACAAAGGCAAGGAGATGACCCACTCCTTGCCACTCTTAACGTATAGCGCACTGGGGGCCTTGCGGCAAGCCCCTCGTCGTGCTGCACAATCTCCGGCCTACGCAGGGGGTTTGATGATTGATGTGATCGTTGCCGGTGGTGGACCGACCGGCTTGATGCTGGCCGGCGAGTTGCGTCTGCACGGGGTGCGGGTGCTCGTGCTGGAGAAGGAGCCGGAGCCGACGAAGGTGGTCCGCGCGCTCGGACTGCATGTGCGCAGCATCGAGGTGATGGACCAGCGCGGTCTGCTGGAGCGGTTCCTCGCTCTCGGCAAGCAGTACAGGGTCGGCGGTTTCGTCGCCGGCATCGACAAGCCCTGGCCCGACCGGCTGGACACCGCGCACGCGTACGTCCTCGGCATCCCGCAGACCGCCACCGAACGTCTGCTGGCCGAGCACGCCACCGAGCTCGGCGCCGAGGTCCGGCGCGGCCGGGCACTGGTCGGGCTGAGCCAGGACGACCACGGGGTGACCGCTGAACTGGCCGACGGCACACAGTTGCGCTCGCGCTACCTCGTCGCCTGCGACGGCGGCCGCAGCACGGTGCGCAAACTGCTCGGCGTCGGCTTCCCCGGCGAACCCAGCAGGGTCGAGACGCTGCTGGGCGAGATGGAGGTGGGCGTGGACCAGGAGATGCTGACCGCCGTGATGGCCGAAGTACGCAAGACCCAGAAGCGGTTCGGCTTCATGCCCCTCGGGGGCGGGGTGTACCGCGTCGTCGTGCCCGCCGAAGGAGTGGCCGAGGACCGTACGGTCCCCCCCGCCCTCGAGGAGTTCAAGAAGCAGCTCCGGGCCGTCGCGGGCATCGACTTCGGTGTGCACTCGCCGCGTTGGCTGTCCCGCTTCGGCGACGCCACCCGGCAGGCCGAGCGCTACCGCGTCGGCCGGGTGCTGCTGGCCGGCGACGCGGCGCACGTCCACCCGCCGACCGGTGGCCAGGGCCTCAACGTCGGCATCCAGGACGCGTTCAACCTCGGCTGGAAACTGGCCGCCGAGGTCGGTGGCTGGGCCCCGGAGGGGCTGCTGGACAGCTACCACGTCGAACGGCACCGGGTGGCCGCCGCCGTGCTGGACCAGACCCGCGCGCAGATGCAGCTGATGTCCACCGAGCCCGGCCCGCAGGCGGTGCGCCGGCTGGTGGCGGAGCTGATGGACTTCGAGGAGGTGAACCGGTACCTGATCGAGAAGATCACCGCGATCGACGTCCGCTACGACTTCGGCGAGGGCCACGAGTTGCTCGGTCGCAGGCTGCGGGACGTGCGGCTGGAGCGGGGTCGTCTCTACGAGCTGATGCGCGGCGGTCGCGGACTGCTGCTCGACCGGACCGGCCGGCTCTCGGTGGCGGGCTGGACCGACCGGGTCGACCACGTCGTCGACGCCAGCGAGGAGCTGGACGTGCCCGCGGTACTGCTACGGCCGGACGGCCACGTGGCATGGGCCGGTGACGACCAGCAGGAGCTCGTCGGCCGGCTGTCCCGGTGGTTCGGCGCCCCCGCCGGCTGAGCGCCCGGTCCCGCGCGAACCGAACCCGCGCCGCTCGCCGGGCCGCCGCGCGCTACGCCGGGCGGGTGACGGCTCACCGGGTGAACCTGCTCGGGGCCGAGGCCCGCCGCCGCGGCCCGCACGCCGATCGGCGTGCCCGGCGGCCGTGCGGGCGCTTCGGCAGCGGCATCGCCGATGAGGTCTGTCAACACGGTTGACCAGGCTGGACGGGCACGGCGGGTGGGGGCGGTCGGGCCACGGTACAGGAGAGTCATGAGACAGTCCCGCATAGCGTCCGGCGTGTCCTCCCTGCTCCTCGCGACCACCTGCACCCTCACGGGTCCCGCGGCCGGGGAGGCGGCGTCGAACTCGGCAGCCCTGGGCTACGTGGCCCTCGGTGACTCCTACGCCGCCGGTGTCGGAGCCGGCGACTACCTTCCCTCCGGCGCGGACTGCCGGCGCAGCAGCCTGGCGTATCCCGTCCTGTGGGCCGCGATCCACGCGCCGGCGTCGTTCGACTTCACCGCGTGCAACCACGCCAGGACCAGCGATGTCATGGCGAACCAGCTGGGCCCGCTCGGTCCGCGCACCGGTCTGGTCACCCTCACGGTCGGCGGCAGCGACGCGGGCTTCGCCCGCGTCATGACGATGTGCGTGCTGCCCGGCCACGCGGCCTGCCTGTCCGCCGTGGCCACCGCCGGTACCTTCATGGACACGACGCTGCCCGGCAACCTGGACCGTCTCTACTCGGCCGTCCGGAACAAGGCGCCCGCCGCCCACGTGGTGGTGCTCGGCTACCCTCATCTCTACCAGCTCCACGGCACCTGTTCGGGCGGTCTCGAGGACGTCGAGAGGTCCGCGCTCAACGGGGCGGTGGACCGCCTCGACAACGTGATCGCCCGGCTCGCCGCCGCCCACGGGTTCACGTTCGCCGACGTCCGGGCGGCCTTCACCGGCCACGAGATCTGCTCGTCCCGCCCCTGGCTGCACAGCGTCGACCTGCTGGACCTCACCGATTCCTACCACCCCACGGCGGCAGGGCAGTCGCTCGGCTATCTTCCCCCGCTCACCGGCGCGAGCTGAGCGCCACCGCCGCGCCGGTCAACAGGGATCGCGGAGTCAGTCACCCGGCTTCAGTTCCCGGGCTCCTCACCCGGCTTGTCGGCCACCGCGGTGCCGAGCAGGGCCTCCTTGTCCGCCCCGATTCCGGAGCGGCCGGTGAAGTCCTCGGCGTTCTCGACGACCGAGACGCCCGGGATCCTCGCCGCGGCACGGTAGAGGGCGGCGTCCAGGACGGCTCGGCACCCGAGCCCGTCTCGTCGGCGGCCGCGGCGTCGGGTCTCGGTTCCTCCCGTAGCCGCCACGCCTCGCGAAACGTCAGGGACACCACGTCCTCGGCAGTGCCCTGTCCGCAGGCGGCTCCCCGTCTCCATGACCTGTGTCATACGGGGGGCCGCCTGAGGGGTCGGGCGCTAATCGGTCTCCGTGACGTCGCCCGCGTAGACGAGGGCCACCCGGTGGTTGTACTGGATGGTGTACATCTTCTTGCCGCCGAGGACGACCCGGCCGCTGGACGGGAAGTAGTCGTCGGTGACGGCCGGGGGCTGGGTGGCCACGTAGGCCTGGCCGGCCGGGACGGTGTACTGGGCCAGCGGCGCCTGGGTCGAGGCCCCGAGACCCGCCGGGTACTCGTTGGCGTCCGGGTAGCTGGAGCCGTAGACCGGCACCGGCGCCTCAGCGGCAGGCTGGACGACCTTCACGTCATGGGCGCGGGTGGTGTTGCAGCCGTGCGGGTTGTGGAACCACACCTTGGCCCCGCTGAACCAGATCGCCGTCCAGTCGCCCTCCTGCCCGGCGACGACGTACTGCTGACCGGCCTGCGCGGTGCTGCCCCAGTCGTTGATCCGGTCGGTGCCCGCGCCGTTCGGGTGCACTGCCTGGTCACCGAAGAGCGGGGCATCCTCCTGGGGCGCGGTGCGCAGGTACACGAAGTTCGCCGGACCGGACCGCTCGGTGCACTGCGTGGTGGCGCCGGTGGGGTCGTCGGACGGGCAGACCTGCGCGGTCTGCTGGTTGCGGTCGAACCCGGGGGTGATCGTGACCACCGAGCCGACCGGGCCCACGCCGTGGCGCCCGGTGACCGGGGCACCGAGCAGCCGCATGAAGTGCTCCCAGTCCCACTCCGGTCCCGGGTCCCAGTGCATCCCGGAGACCAGCGCCGTGTTGGGCCCGGCCACGTTGTCGTGCCCCAGGACGTGCTGCCGGTCGAGCGGGATGCCGAACCGCGCGGCCAGGTACTTCACCAGTTCCGCCGTGGCCTCGTACTGGGCCTCGGTGTACCAGGTACCGCCGTGGGCGGCGTAGCCCTCGTGCTCGATGCCGATCGAGTGCATGTTGGTCGAGTAGTTGCCCGCGTGGAAGGCGAGGTCCTTGGTCGGCACCATCTGTGTCACCGCGCCGTCGGAGGACCGCATCACATAGTGCGCCGCACCGGCGCCGGGGGTCTGGAAGGCGCTGATCGCGGACTCGTAGGACGACTCGGTGTCGTGGATGACGATGGAGTCGATACGGATGCCGTTGGCGGGGCGGTTGGAGACCTGGCCGTTCGAGGGGGACGCCGCGACGAAGGTGCACGACACGGTGACGGGACACTCCGTCGTGCCGTCCTGGGCGGTGACCGACTTCCGTCCGGCCGGCTGCGAGCCGGCCGGACGGAGGCCCGGCACGGCGCGCAGTGTGACGCGCTGACCGTCGTCCGTGGTGCGCGAGACTCCCTTGCGCAGGGTCGCGTAGACCCGGTCCGCGTACGCGGTGGCCGCTCGGCGCTCGGTGGTGCCGCTGAACCGGGCCACCGCCGTGTACCAGGCATCCGGGTCCGGGGACAGTTCGCCGGTCGCCGCCTTCTGGTACGACGCCAGAAGCGCGGCGCCACCACGTATGTTGGCCTCAGGGTCCGTACGCATCGCCCGCACCGGGAGACCGGTGAGGCGGGCCGCCTTCCTGAGGGTGTGCAACGCCGGGTCTGCCGCCGTCTTCGCCAGATCCGCACGGCCGACGGCGCCGGCGTCGCCACCGGCCAGCATCGCCGGTGTGAGATCGGTCAGGTGCATGGGCCCGTAGCCGCCGTCGCCGCTGTACCTGCCTTGGTGCGCTTCCCAGGCCGACTGCTGGTAGGCGACGGCCAGCAGCACCTCCAGCGGCACGCGGTACTCGGCGGCCGCGGCGGCGAACTGGTGCTGCCGCTGGGACGGTCCGGAGGCGACCGGGGATGTGCCGCCGGGCGCGGCGACCGCCACGGTGGGTGAAACCACGCCGGCCGCGGCCAGCAGGCCTGCGGCGACGAGCGCGGTGCCGCGGCCCCGCGCAGTGATGATGCGTCTCGACATCAAGGATCCTGTGAGTGGATTACGGGGGTGCCCAACGGCCCGTCGACACCGTGTGGTTGACGAAGCTAGCACACCCCGTCGGCCTGCCGACCCGTCAGCTTTCCGTGAGCTTCGACGAGGTGGGACATCACTTCACGTGGCAGTGACGGGTTGGCGGCAGCCGCTTCCACCACCTGCCAGTCGTGGTCGGTCAGCAGCTTCACGATGGCGTCCGCGGGAAGGGCGGGATGGCCGGCGGCGATGCGTCGTGCTCGTTCGACGGTCAGGCAGGCGAGCAGCGCGGGGGCCGTGGCGTTGCGGTGCCGGGCTATGGTGCACAGTGCCTTCCGCACCGGGAATCCGGCCAGTTCGGCCAGCAGGGCGGGGCTTGCTTCCGGATTGGCCGTCACCGCCGCGACGACGCGTTCTCCGTGCCGGTCGACCATGGCACGCAGTCGGGCTTCGGACAGGCCCGGGTGCGGGGCGACGGACTTGACGACCTTGGCGTCGGGGTCTTCGGCCAGTACGTCGCGGACACCCGGCGGCAGATCGCGTCGCTGGGCCACCAGCCCCCGGACCGCCGGATCCGGCGACTGTGCGAGTTCCTCGACCTCGGCCGTCGAGGCGGCGGCGATCCGCGGCAGCAGGGTGGCGCCGACCTTGGCCGTGCCGGCGAGCCGGGTGAGGATGCCGAGCGGGACGTGGGGATTGCGGGCGAGGCCGCGCCGCACCTCGAGGTCGGGGTCGGGGCCGGCCACCAGCGTGCGCATCACGGTGGTGGGGAGGGCCGGGTTCTCGGCCAGCTCGGCCCGGACACACGGTTCGGGATCCGCGGCCAGTCGCTCGTACGCCCACGGGGGCAGGTCGGGGCGGGCCGCGAGGGGCCGACGCAGGTGCATCGACGGATGATCGTGGAAGGTGGCCAGGACTTCGCCGGGTGCGGCCGGATTCTCCAGGGCCGCCTGCCGTATGCCGTGCCAAGGCGGGTCGTCTTCCGTGGCCAGCGCCGCGAGGACGGCCGCAGGCGTCGCCTCGTTGGCGGCCACCGCGCGCCGGACCTCGGCACGCGGGTGTTCCGCGAGGCGGGCGGCCACGTCCGCCGGGGCCCACAGAGCCAGCTCCGCGACGACTCCTGCGTCCGGGTCCGCGGCCAGGGCCGCCACCACGTCGGACGGCAGACCGGGGCAGGCGGCCAACCGCTCCCGCCGCTCCGGGGTCGGGTCCGCCGCCAGCACACGCGCCCACTCCGGCGGACCGGCGCGCTCGGACAGCAGAGCCAGGGCGGCGTCCGGCTGTGTCACGGGATCCACGTCGGCAACCGTCAACCGGCCCTCACCGGCGAGTTGTCCGGCGCTCTCGGGGACGTGCGCGGCGAGCGCAACCGCCTGTGTGTGGCCGAGGTCGGCGCGACGGGCGATCTCCCGGGCGACATCGGAGTCCGCGATCGTGATCAGCCGGTCGACGAGTTCGGACGGCAGGGCGACATTGGCGGCGAGTCCGCACAGGACGTGGTTCACGGAGGCCATCCTTTCGTCAACTCTGGCGGAACGCACGCGAGTTCAGGTATGTCATGTCTATGCCACCCATCCGGAGTGCCGGAGTGAGAGGAAACTCCCGTGCGTCTGCGCCCCCTGCGCCTCCTGTGCGGCACCGCCGCGCTCGCCCTGACCCTGCCCGTACTGTCCCCGGGCCGGGCCGCGGCGGCCGTCCCCGTCCACCCGGTCTATCTGCAGAACTACGCCACCGGTCTGAACGCCGCCGACAGCGGCGGCGCCGTCGCCGCGCACCACCCGAAGGGCAACGAGGACCATCAGCAGTGGACCCCGGTCGCGGTCGACGGCGGCTACCGGCTGCAGAACGCCGACGAGGCCGGCACCTGCCTCGGCCGCAGCGGCGCCTCCGCGGTGACCGCCGCCTGCGGGGCGGAGGGCACCACCTGGACGATCAGCACGGACGCCGGTGGCACCTACACCGTGAGCGTGCCCGGCACCTTCCAGTACCTCACCGGATCCTCCGCCGACCCCGGTGCCGTAGGACTCGGCTCCACCGGCGACCTCGCCCGCTGGTACCTCACCCCGGTGACATACGCGACCACCGGGATGCCGTCCGCCGACACGCGCACCCTGGACCAGGTCACCTTCCTCACCGCGCACAACGCCTTCGCCAACGGCGCCGACGGGAACTTCGCCTCGTTCCCGGTCAGCCTGTTCCCCAACCAGAACTACGGTGTCAGCCGGCAACTGAGCGACGGCGTACGCGGTTTCATGCTGGACGACTACACCGTTTCCGGGCGGGCCGTGCTCTGTCACAACAGCTGCGACGGAGTGAGCAGCCCGGTCCCCCTCGCCACCGATCTGCAGCGCATCGTCGACTTCCTCAAGGGCGACTCCGGTCGGTTCGTCACCGTCTTCCTGGAGGACTACGCCTCCTCCGACGTGCTGAAGTCCTCCCTGGCCTCGGTGAACGGGCTGAACGACGTGCTGTACCGGCCCGACCAGGAGGGTGTCGCGACCAAGGGCTGGCCGACCATGGCGGACCTCGCGGCGCGCGGCAAGCAGCTGCTGATCTTCAGCGACCGGACGCGGGCGAGCGACACCGCGAACGGCTGGGCGGCCCGCGACACCTTCGGTGTGATGTACCAGCGTGAGTGGACCGTCGAGAACTACTGGTCCATGGGCGCCGGGCTCGGCAGCTCCGACTGGTCGTGCTACAGCCGCTGGGGCACCGACCGCCCGCTGACCGTGGACTCGGCCGCCTTCCACCCGCTCTTCGTGATGAACCACTTCCGGGACTACCCGATCGCCTCCACCGCCGAGACGGACAACGGCAAGCTCCAAAACCGCGCCCAGAACTTCTGCACGCCCGCCGCCCGCAAGAAGCCCAACTACCTCGCCGTGGACCGGTACGACCTGGGCTCCCCCACGCCACTCGGCACGGTCGGCACCCTCAACACCTACGTCCTCGCCTCCGGACAGTGATCGACGACCGCGCTCGGCCGGGGCGTCGCCGCCCGTCTCGGCGGTGACGGGTCGCATCGGATCCGAGCCGATCGGCCCTCCCCTCCCGGCGGTCTCCGCCGGAGGATGAAGGTGTCGCACCGTGCTGTGAGGCGAGGATCATGAACGAGACGCTGTCCCTCGGCCGGATCGCCGGCGTGCGCGTCGGTCTCAACTGGAGTGTCCTGGTCATCGTCGTCCTGGTGACGGTCGCCCTGGCGCGCGGCCGCTTCCCCGACGCCCACCCGGGCCACTCCCCCACGCTGTACTGGGCGCTCGCCCTGCTCACCGCGATCGTCTTCCTCGGCTCGCTGCTCGCCCACGAGCTGGCGCACGCCGTGGTCGCCCGCCGCAACGGCGTCCAGGTGGAGGGCATCACGCTGTGGATGCTGGGCGGCGCCGCCCGCCTGCGCGGCGAGGCCCCGACACCGGCCGCGGAGCTGCGCATCGCGGGCGTGGGTCCGCTCACCAGCCTGCTGGCCGGTGGCGTACTGGCCGGCCTTGCCGTGGGTCTGGACGCGCTCCACGTGTCCGGGCTGGTGGTGGAGGCGGTGGGCTGGCTGGCCGCGATCAACGTACTGCTGGCCGTCTTCAACGCGCTGCCCGCCGCTCCGCTGGACGGGGGGCGGCTGCTGCGTGCGTACCTGTGGCACCGCACCGGGGACCGGCTGCGGGCCACCCGGGGCGCGTCGGCGGCGGGCCGGGTACTGGGCTGGATCATGGTCGTGACCGGCTTCGCGACCGTGCTGTTCGCCGGTGACCTGTCCGGCCTGTGGCTGGCGCTGATCGGCTGGTTCCTGATCGCGGCGGCCACCGCCGAGGCCCGGCAGGCCGAGACGCGGGGGGTACTGGACGGAGTGCCGGTCGGTCGTGTCATGACCCCCGACCCGGTCGCCGTGCCGGCCACGGCCACGCTCGCGGGCTTCCTGGCCGAGGGACCCTTCGGCCACTACCGCCACTCCGCGTTCCCGGTGCTGGAGCCCGACGGCTCGGTGGCCGGGCTGCTCACCGTCCGGCGCGTCGACGCGACGCCACCCGGGAACCGGGCCGGCACCTCGGTGCGTGAGGTGATGCACCCCCTCGCCGACATCGTCACGGTGGCCCCTCAGGATCCGGTGCTCGATCTGCTCCCGCGTCTGGAGGCGAGCCCCGCCCGCCGCGCCCTGGTGCTCGACGAAGGCCGCCTGGTCGGCATCCTGACCGTCGCCGACGTCGCCCGCGCTCTGTCCTGGCCGACCCCGTCCGCCCCCGGCGGCCCCGGCGGCCACGGCGGGCGGTGACCGTCGCCGTCGCGCTCCGTCCACCGCACGGCTTAGCCTGGGAGCATGCGCGGGGGCCCGGTCACCCTGTTCCTCTGCGGTGACGTGATGCTGGGCCGGGGTGTCGATCAGATCCTTCCGCACCCCGGGGATCCGGTGCTCAGGGAGGCCTACGTCCATGACGCGCGTGCCTACGTCGACATGGCCGAGGCCGTGAACGGGTCGATTCCCGCACCGGTCGGCTTCTCCTGGCCGTGGGGCGAGGCGCTGCGGATCCTCGACGAGGCCGCTCCCGACGCCCGGATCATCAACCTCGAGACCAGCATCACGCAGGCCGGCCGGTTCGCTCCCGGCAAGGAGGTCCACTACCGGATGAACCCCGCCAACCTCCCGTGTCTGACCGCTGTCCGTCCCGACGTCTGTGTCATCGCCAACAACCACGTGCTGGACTTCGGGCTCGGCGGACTCGACCAGACGCTCGGTGCCCTGGCCGACGCGGGGCTGCGGACGGCGGGGGCCGGCCGGGACGCGGCCGAGGCTCGGCGGCCGGCGGTCGTCCCCCTCGATGGCGGGGGCCGGGTGCTGGTCTTCTCGTGCGGGACGGCGTCGAGTGGCATCCCACGCGGCTGGGCCGCGACCGGCGGGCACGGCGGTGTGGACTTCGTGGCCGAACCGTCCGGCGCCGCCGCGGCCGCGATCACCCGTCGGGTGCGGCAGACGAAGCGACCGGGCGACATCGTGGTCGTCTCGGTTCACTGGGGGACGAACTGGGGGTTCGGTGTCTCCCGTGACGAGGTCGGCTTCGCCCACGCGCTCGTCGACGGCGGAGCGGACGTCGTGCACGGACATTCCTCGCACCATCCGCGCCCGGTGGAGCTCTACCGGGGGAAGCCCATCCTGTACGGCTGTGGCGACTTCGTCGACGACTACGAGGGAATCAGGGGCCACGAACGGTACCGGGACGATCTGCGGCTGCTGTACCTGGTCACGCTGGAACCGGGCACCACCACACCGGCCGCCGTTCGCATGGTGCCTCTCCAGGCGCGGCGGATGCGGCTGGTGCGCGCGTCCCACGAGGACGCCGAGTGGCTGCGGACGGTTCTGAACCGGGTCGGCCGAGGCATCGGAGCGCGTGTCGCGCGTGAGCCGGACGACACGCTCTTCCTCCGGTCACCGGGAGGGCCCGCGCTCTGAGCCGGGGCGGCTGTCGGACCCGCACCCTAGGATGACCGCCGTGGACACCGCAGACGTACAAGTGAGGCTGGAGCCCTGGTCGCAGGACGACTTCTGGCTGCTGCAGAGACTCAACACCCCTGAGATGACGGAGCACCTGGGCGGCCCCGAGACGGAGGAGCAAGTCGTCACCCGGCACGGGCGCTACCTCCGGCTCGAGGCGGGGCAGATGTACCGGGTCACGCTGGCCGGCACCGGTGACACCGTCGGCTCGATCGGTATGTGGGAGCGGGACTGGCGTGAGGGAACGGTGTGGGAGACCGGATGGGGGGTGTTGCCCGAGTTCCAGGGACGGGGTCTGGCTGTGGCGGCGGCCCGCGCGCTCGTCGAAGCGGCGCGAGCGGCCGGAGGGCACCGGTACCTCCATGCCTTTCCGAGCCAGGATCACCCCGCGTCGAACGCGGTCTGCCGGAGGGCAGGATTCGAGCTGCTGGGTGCGGTCGAGTTCGAATACCCCAAGGATCACTGGATCACGTCGAACGACTGGCGCGTGGATCTCGGCGTGTAGGAGGGGCGACGGGCCGGAGCGGACCGCCGCGGGAGTGGGTCGCCGGTCCACGGCTCAGCGCACCGGGACGAGGGTCAGGTAAGCGAGGCCCATGACACCGCGGTACCCCCTGAGCCAACGACTCCGGTGCTGGTCGACGCGGTCGCGGGTCTCCTTCGCCAGCGGGTGGTCGGCGTGGGTGGCCAGCCACTCCTCGACGTCCGACTGGTAGGCCGACTCGAACTGATCCCATTCGTCGTCGCTCGCCGTCTCGATCCAGACGGGGCGGAAGCCGGCGGTGACGGCGAGGTCGACGAGGCCGGCGAGGTCGTGGAACTCGGAGGCCGAGGCGTCGGGCCACATCGCCGCCAACTCGCCCGTGGTGGGCGGCCGTTGCCAGAAGCCCTCGCCGAGAACGACACGACCGCCCGGGGTGACCAGGGTACGCAGGGCGCGCAGGGCCGCGGTGATGTGCTCGGGTGGCTGGGCGGCGCTGAGGGCGTGCCCGGCACTCAGGCAGAGTACGAGATCCGCGGGGCCGTGGGTGGTACCGACGGCGGACTCCTGGACGAAGCGGACGCGCCTGCCGAGGCCCCGGGACTCGGCGTTGGCACGTCCGCGGGCGAGGTCTTCCTCGTTCAGGTCGATGCCGACACCGGTCGCGCCGGGGGCCGCCTCGAGCAGGCGCAGCATGAACTCACCCCAGCCACAACCGATGTCGAGCACGGTTGCCGGGGCGGCCTGCGCGGTGAGCCGGCGGATCATCCTTGCCGCGCGGTCCTCGGAGAGGGGACCGTGGAAGGTGAGCCGGGTCAACCGTGGTGGGGCGGTGCTGTCATCCATGAGCCGGAACAGTAGGGACGGTGGGGCCGTCGGCGACACCGGTTTTCCGGTGCGGTGTGCGGGCAAGCGCACGGCCCGGACCGTCGGGTCCGGGCCGAAACCATGTCTCTCGTTGATGCGGGGCGGAAAACCGCTGCTCAGGGTGCTGGGACCGGATCTTCTGCCCCGGCCCCTTCCCGGGGCGCGGAGCCACCTGCCGGCCGAGACGCGCACTGGGTCGTCTGCACTGTGGTGCCCGCGGCCCCTGGCGCGAGAGCCCACAGAACGCCTCCACCGCCCGCACTCTTGATCGTCACCTCGCACTTCTCCTCCTGTCTGCCGAGGTCAGGACCAGGAGCGGTGCGGGCGGCGGCGGCTGGGGCGGAGACCAGGGCTGCTGCGAGGACGACGACGGCTGCAGCGGCCGAGTGTGCGAGAGAGAGGTGCACACGGTACGAACGCGGAGTCTTCATGATCACACTGTGCGCAGGGAAAGCTCCGACGGAAAGCCGACAGGCCCTTGCGCAGTCAACTCAACCCGATCGTACGTCTGCCAAGTGGCGTCCGGGGCGGACGGCTTCCGTGGCCCCTTCGAGATCCGATCGCAACACTTCACGGCGCACGTCCCCACCGCTCGCCCCGTCACAGTCACACAAGACGGCGTCAACAGGCATGGGGGTCGGGCAAGATGGAGCGGAATCGGATCAGGCGGCTGCGCGGCGCCCTGCTCGCGCTCACGGCGGCGGGCGGCCTGCTGCTGACCAGTTGCGGTGCGGGCACCGGCGGTTCCCGGGTCGACGGCCCCGAGTACGGGAGGCACCGGGCGCCGGCCCCCGCGGAGACCGGCGGCTCGGACGGGACGGCCGCCGACTCCGACTCACCGTCCGACCATGTGTCCACCTTCGCCCTCGACGTCGACACCGCCTCCTACGGCTATGTGAGCCGCCTGCTCGCCGAGGGACGCCGGCCCGCGGCGTCGACCATCCGCCCGGAGGAGTTCGTCAACAGCTTCCGGCAGGACTACCCCCGTCCCGACGGCAACGGCTTTTCGGTGACCGTCGACGGCGCCCGCACCGGCAGGGCGAACTGGTCCCTGGTGCGGGTCGGTCTCGCCACCAGGGCGGCGGACCCGGAGGGCGAACGGGCGCCCGCAGCCCTCACCTTCGTCGTGGACGTCTCCGGCTCGATGGAGGAGCCGGGCCGTCTCGACCTCGCCAAGAAGTCCCTGGACACAATGACGGACCGGCTGCGCGACGACGACTCCGTCGCGCTCGTCACCTTCAGCGAGAAGGCGGAGACCGTCCTGCCGATGACCCGGCTCGGCGGCCACCGCGGGCAGGTCCACGACGCGATCGACGCTCTGGAGGCGCTGTCCTCGACCGACCTCGGCGCGGGCGTCGAGAGGGGTTACGCCACGGCCGTCCAAGGGCTGCGCAAGGGCGCCACCAACCGCGTCGTCCTGGTCTCCGACGGGCTCGCCAACGACGGGAACACCGACCCGGACACCATCCTCGAACGCATCGCCACCGCCCGGCGCGAACACGGCATCACCCTCTTCGGAGTCGGCGTCGGCAGCGACTACGGCGACGCCCTCATGGAACGCCTCGCCGACAGGGGCGACGGGCACACGGCGTACGTGTCCGACACCGACGGCGCCCGCAAGGTCTTCGTCGAGCAACTCCCGCAGAACATCGAGCTGACCGCCCGTGACGCCAAGGCCCAGGTCGCCTTCGATCCCGCGACCGTCGCCGAGTTCCATCTCGTCGGCTACGACGACCGCCGGGTCGCCGACGACGACTTCCGCGACGACCATGTGGACGGCGGCGAGGTCGGGCCCGGCCACACCGTCACCGCCGTGTACGCCGTGCGCACCCGGCCCGGCCACGACGGTCACCTCGCCACCGCCACCGTACGCTGGCTCGACCCGCGCACCCGCTCCCCGCACGAGGCCTCAGGCGGCCTGGAGACCGGCGCCCTGCGCACGTCCCTCTGGGCGGCCTCCTCCCGTTTCCAGGTGACCGCGGTCGCCGCCTATTTCGCCGACGCCCTCCGTTCCACCGACCACGACCGCACCCCGCTTCCGGGCGCGCCCGGCCTCGACACCCTGTACCGCCACGCCACCGCGCTGGCCCGCGCCACCGAGGACCCGGCGGTACACGGGCTGGCCGATGCCATCGGGCAGGCGGAACACGTACTGGACTGACCTGCGCGAGGAGCTGAGCCGTACCTCCACGTCGTGGGTCTCGAGCCAGGCGCCGGCCCTGTTCGGGGTTTCCGCGCCGGTGCTCGGGCGGCGGAGCCGGGCCGGTCGACCGCAGGACGGGCGGACGGTGGCCGGTCCGGGTCGGACAACCGGCTCGACGCGTCCGAGACCGCCCGTACCGTCACACGAACTGCGGCCTGGGAAGACCATGCCGAGCGCGATCTGGGCGAGAAAACGCAGACATGCCGGGTCGACCGTCATCCGGTAACAGACGTACAGGCGGCCGGACGCCGTACGGATACTGAGCGCATGCCACGCGTTCTGCACGGCCGTCGCGGCGGAGCGCGTCGCCGACCCCGGGGCGGCACCGGGAGCGGTCACCGTCACGGGCCCGGACGGCCGGCGCGTCGAAGGAGGCGCCACGCAGTGCCCCCACGTCCCACCCGGCGAGGTGCCCGGCCGGTCCTTCTCCGGCACTCGGTGACCTGTGCGGCACGAAGACACCACCGGACCGAGAATGCGACAGCCGCCACCGTCGGCGCATGCGCGGCTCTGGTCGTCATCCGGCTGTGACGGCCGCCGGCCCGATGGAGCAGAATTCGAGAAGCGCCGATCATCGGGGCGGACCTAGTGTGACCGCCATACCGTCGCCACCAGCGCGCCGGCGAAGGACAGCCAGACGTCAGATGGAGACACGATGAGCATGGCCACGAGCACGGACACGCAGTCCCCTGCGTCGCACGTCGCCGACAGCCACGATCTGATCCGCGTGCACGGCGCGCGCGAGAACAATCTCAAGGACGTCAGTATCGAGATCCCGAAGCGCCGGCTGACCGTGTTCACCGGTGTCTCCGGCTCGGGCAAGAGCTCGCTCGTGTTCGACACGATCGCCGCGGAGTCGCAGCGGCTGATCAACGAGACCTACAGCGCGTTCGTGCAGGGCTTCATGCCGACGCTGGCGCGGCCCGAGGTCGATGTGCTCGAAGGGCTGACGACCGCGATCATCGTCGACCAGCAGCGGATGGGTGCCGACCCCCGCTCCACGGTCGGCACCGCGACCGACGCGAACGCGCTGCTGCGCATCCTCTTCAGCCGGCTGGGGCGGCCGCACATCGGCTCGCCGAAGGCGTTCTCCTTCAACGTCGCCTCGATCAGCGGTGCGGGCGCGGTCACCGTGGAGCGTGCCGGGCAGACCGTGAAGGAGCGTCGCAGCTTCAGCATCACCGGCGGGATGTGTCCGCGCTGCGAAGGCCGGGGCACGGTCACCGACCTCGACCTCACCCAGCTCTACGACGACTCCAAGTCGCTCACCGAGGGGGCGATCACCGTCCCCGGTTACAAGGGGGGCGGCTGGAACTCCCGGCTCTACGTCGAGTCGGGCTTCTTCGACCCCGACAAGCCGATCCGCGAGTACACGGAGAAGGAGCTCCACGACTTCCTGCGCCGCGAGCCGACCAGGATGAAGATCGCGGGCATCAACATGACGTACGAGGGGCTGATCCCGCGGATCCGGAAGTCGATGCTCGCCAAGGACCGGGAGGCGATGCAGCCGCACATCCGCGAGTTCGTGGACCGGGCGGTCGCCTTCACCACCTGCTCCGCGTGCGACGGTACCCGGCTGAACGAAGGCGCCCGGTCGTCGAAGATCGAGGGGATCAGCATCGCCGACGCGTGCGCGATGCAGATCAGCGATCTCGCGGCATGGGTGCGGGGACTGGACGAGCCGTCGGTGGCACCACTGCTCGTGGCGCTGGGTGACACCCTCGACTCGTTCGTGGAGATCGGCCTCGGCTACCTCTCGCTCGACCGGCCGGCGGGCACGCTGTCCGGCGGCGAGGCACAGCGCACCAGGATGATCCGTCATCTCGGCTCCTCGCTCACCGACGTCACGTACGTCTTCGACGAGCCGACCACGGGCCTGCACCCGCACGACATACAGCGGATGAACGACCTGCTGCTGCGGCTGCGGGACAAGGGCAACACCGTGCTCGTCGTCGAGCACAAACCGGAGGTCATCGCGATCGCCGACCACGTCGTCGACCTCGGCCCCGGCGCCGGTACGGCGGGTGGCACCGTCTGCTTCGAGGGCACCGTCGAGGGGCTGCGCACCGGCGGCACCCTCACCGGCCGCCACTTCGACGACCGGGCAGCCCTCAAGGAGACGGTGCGCACGCCCACCGGGATGCTGGAGATCCGCGGCGCGACGACGCACAACCTGCGCGGGGTCGACGTCGACATCCCGCTCGGCGTGCTCACCGTCGTCACCGGCGTCGCCGGCTCCGGCAAGAGCTCGCTCGTGCACGGGTCGATCCCCGCCGGTACGGGTGTGGTGTCGGTCGACCAGACCGCGATCCGCGGCTCGCGGCGCAGCAACCCGGCTACGTACACCGGGCTGCTCGACCCGATCCGCAAGGCGTTCGCCAAGGCCAACGGCGTGAAGCCGGCGCTGTTCAGCGCCAACTCGGAAGGCGCCTGCCCGACCTGCAACGGTGCCGGGGTCGTCTACACCGACCTGGCGATGATGGCCGGTGTCGCCACGACGTGCGAGGAGTGCGACGGCAGGCGGTTCGCGGCATCGGTCCTCGACCACCACCTGGGCGGCCGGGACATCAGCGAGGTGCTGGCGATGTCGGTGACCGAGGCCGAGGAGTTCTTCGGCGCCGGCGAGGCACACATCCCGGCGGCCCACCGGATCCTGCAGCGGCTGGTCGACGTCGGGCTCGGGTACCTCACCATCGGGCAGCCGCTCACCACGCTGTCCGGCGGCGAGCGGCAACGGCTCAAGCTTGCCACGCACATGGCGGAGAAGGGCGGCGTCTACGTCCTCGACGAGCCGACCGCCGGCCTTCATCTCGCCGATGTGGAACAGCTGCTGGCCCTGCTCGACCGGCTCGTCGACTCCGGCAAGTCGGTCATCGTCGTCGAGCACCACCAGGCGGTGATGGCGCACGCCGACTGGATCATCGACCTCGGTCCCGGCGCCGGCCACGACGGCGGCCGGATCGTCTTCGAGGGCACTCCCGCCGACCTCGTCACCGCGCGGTCCACCCTCACGGGCGAGCACCTCGCGGCCTACGTCGGCGCCTGACCGAGGCCGTTCACCCCGCAGAGCCCGTTACGCGGCGGTACTGCGCAGGCGCGCCGGTACCGCCCACCACTGGTCCGGGCGGTCCACCACCGGGGCGTCCGGGCCGGTCTCGAGGAACCGGGCGAGGCGGAGGAGGTACGCGGCGATACCGGCGGCGCCCTGCATCCACGCGGTGCCCGGGGGCAGCAGCGGTGGGTCCTCGCGGTGCTCCAGGAAGCGCCAGCGGGCGCCGTCCTCGTCCCTGACGGCCCGCTCCGCCAGCGCGTCGCCCATCACGCGCGCCGCCCGCAGAAGGGTTTCCGCTTTTCCCGGGTCCTCGCAGTCCTGCACCGCGTCCAGGAGTATGTCCCCGACGCCCGCCGTTCCGCAGCAGCGGCCGTCGTTGTCCCAGAACCCGGGGCGCAGGCGCCGCGGGACTCCGGAGGTGAGGATCGAGGTCAGGCAGCGGTCCCGCAGCTCACCGACGTCGTGGCCCGCCACCTCGGCGACACCCGCGTACGACAGCGCGGCGAACAGGTGGGAGGTGCCCGCAGGCCCGTGGCACCAGGTGTAGGTGACCGGCTCCACCTCCCGCTTCGACGGTGGAATGGTGTGCGGGACGATGAATCCGCCGTCCTCCAGGGAGCCCATGGCCAGCACGTGCCGGGCTCCCTCCACCGCTGCCTCGACGAAGTCCGGCCGGTGCAGTGCCGCACCGGCCACGGCCAGCGCCGCGGCGACCCCCGCGGTGCCGTGCGAGTAGTTCGGCGCCCTCCACTCCGTGTCCGCCGCGATCCCCCAGTCCAGGCCGGCCGGTGTACGGTCGGCCACTCGCAGCAGGGCCTCGCAGCCGGTCGCCGCGATCGCCGGCGCGTACTCTCCGCCCGCCCAGACCGCCGTCAGCGGCGCCCATGATGATGTCGTTCAGGGGCGTGTCGGAACCCGGCACGAAGTCGACCGTCGTCCGCCACCCCTCGGGGGTCGCCAGGTCGGCCAGCCGCCGCAGCGCGACCTCCTCCTTGCCCGGGGCGAGCAGTCTCAGCGCCATGGCGTCGCCCGCCAGACCGTCGTACAGCGACGGTTCCGTCCTGTCCGCCGCCTGCGCCGACAGCCTGGTCACGATCCCCGTCGCCAGGGTGCGCTCGCGCTCGACCGGTTCCCGGTACTGCGCGATCTCCGCCAGCACCGGGGCGAGACCCGCGATCCCCGAGTACAGCGTGTCGCGGTGTTCCGACGGCGCCGTGACCGGGCCGTCGTCCGGCACCGTCTCCGGCAGCCACGGCCCCTCGTCCTCACGTACCTGGTTCAGCACCCACGACCAGGCGGCCTCGCCCAGTTCCCGGTACACGTCGCTCGAGATCATCCGGTCACGCTACAACTACGCGCCACCCAGGGGCACATGGCCGGAGACGATCAGCGGTCACGCGGGCCTGATGTCGTCCCTCTCCCCCTCCGCCTGGGACGGCTCGGTCCTCGGGACGTCCGGGTGCTGCTCCGCGGCCGCGCGTTCCGTCGGTTCGTCGCGCTCGCCCTCGGCCTGGGAGGGGGTGTGAGAGTACAGCCAGGTGTCGTATTCGGAAGCTCCGGTGCTCATGGCAGGCCTCCCTCGCGAGGTGGTGTGCCGGTCAGGTCTCGATCACGGCGGCGCAGTCGGGGCACACCACGGGTGCGTACCGCGCCGGGTACCAGGGCGCTCCGAGGGCTTCCGAGGAGGTCCGGGAAGCCGCCCGCATGGCGAAGGTGTCCTTGCCGCACAGGGTCCGCGGTCCGGTGGCGGTGGGCGCCCCCGGAGCCGTGGGCGCCGCGTGCACCCTGCGCACGGGCCGCTCCTCACCGCCGGGGTCCGGGGAGGCGTGTGTGGCGTTCGGCTTGTCGAGTTCGTACACGACGACGATCTCGCCCATGACTCCATGGTAGGCGGGAGAGAGCCGTTACCGGTCCAGGGCGCCGGTTCCGCCGTTGACGGTGGCCACGAGCCTGCCGATGGTGTCGCGGGAGCGACGAGGATCCCCCTCGTCCAGCGCGGCCAAGGCGGCGGCCGCGGCCGCGCGTACCGGGGTGGGCAGGGCGGCCTCGGCGGCGACCCGGTACGCGGCGCCGCGACGGGCGAGGCGCTCCTCGTCGCTCACCCCGCCGGCGCTCAGGGGGAAGACGGCCGCCTCGTACTGGGCGACGACGGTGAGGAGGCCGTGGGAGAGGCCCTCGGCATAGCCGCGGGCCATCGCCTCCTGTTCCGCGACGGCGAAGCCGGCCATGGCTTTCCGCCGGACGAGGACGGAGGCGGTCAGGCAGACGGCTCCGGCGGACAGGCCGGCGACCGCCGACGCGGTCCAGCCGCCGAGGAGCGCACCCAGTACGCCGCCCGCCACGGCCACCAGGCAGGTGATCCCGCTGCTGAGCAGCAGGAGCGCGCGGGCGGGGGTGAGGGTGGTCATGCCGTGCAGTGTGCCACGGGAGGGGCCTCGGCGACCCCGGAGACCGGTTGAGGGTAGGTTGATCGCCATGAGCGAGAACGTCTACTTCGACATCACCATCAACGACGAACCGGCCGGCCGGATCACCTTCAGGCTCTTCGACGACGTCGTCCCCAAGACCGCCAGGAACTTCCGTGAGCTGGCCACCGGCCAGAACGGCTATGGATACGCCGGTTCCTCGTTCCACCGGGTCATCCCGCAGTTCATGCTCCAGGGCGGTGACTTCACCCGGGGCAACGGCACCGGCGGCCGGAGCATCTACGGCGAGAAGTTCCAGGACGAGAACTTCACCCTCAAGCACGACCGCCCCTACCTGCTGAGCATGGCGAACGCGGGTCCGCACAGCAACGGGTCGCAGTTCTTCATCACCACCGTCGTCACGGACTGGCTCGACGGCAAGCACGTGGTCTTCGGCGAGGTCGTGGAGGGTCAGGACATCGTCGACCGGATCGAATCCCTCGGCAGCCAGAGCGGAGCGCCCAAGGCGAAGGTGACGATCGCCGCGAGCGGGACGGTCTGACCGGTACCGCCACGCTCGAACGGGCCGGGCGCCTTCTCCCGCCCGGCCCGTTCGGCATGGGTCAAGGGCGGATGGTCAGCCAGTCCAGCGCGGCGACCCGGCCGGTGCCCCTGGCCACGATGTAGAGGTCATGTGATCCGGTGGCCTCGTGCTTCAGGGTGACGGACCGCTCCTGCCAGTCGCCCGTGCCGCTGAGCGGCACCACCGCGGCCCGGCGACCGTCGGCTGCGTCCAGGCGTAGCTGAAGTGAGCAGCCGCGCCCGCAGGCGGGGGCGAGGCGCAGGGTGAGGTGCCTGCCCCGGACGTTGACCTTGCGGAATCCCACCCGGTCGCCGCCGCGCAGGGTGGTGGCCGCGATGTCCCGCACCGGGCCTGGTGTCCCGGTGGCCTGTTCGGCCTGGAGTGTCGAGGCGGCGTCGGGTCCGGCGCCGTACAGCCGGATGTCGTTGACGACCCAGGGGACGGGTCCGGCGGCGGTGAGCGTGATCCGTACGTAGCGCGCGGTGGTCTGCCGTGGGAACACCGCGTCCTGGGTGAAGGACCGACCGGAGACGCGGGCGAGCGGCCGGCTCCAGTCGGTGCCGTCGCGGCTGACGGAGACCGAGAAGCCGTACGGCTGGCCGCTGGTGTCGCGTCCCGCGTCGAGCGAGAGCCGGTCGAAGGTCTTGCTCTCGCCGAGGTCGACGGTCAGGTGCTGTCCGGGTGCCTGTGCGGCGGCACCGGTCCAGCGGGTGTTGACGTCCCCGTCGACGGCGGCGGAGGCGTCCGTGCCGTCGCTCGCGGTGACGGTCCAGTCGCCGTGGCGTACCCGCTCCTGGCAGCCTGGCAGGTCGCAGCCGGTGGACCAGACCGGTGCGCCGTACTCGTACGCTCCCTGGTCGGGGGCCGCGCCGCGGACGTCGGTGGTGATGCCCTCGATCGTCTCGCCCGCGTCGACGGCCGGTGAACCGGGCTTCAGCCACAGCTCGCCGTTGACGGCGTCCGTGTAGCCGGGATCGGCGCTGATCAGGTTGGAGCGGACGATCGGGAGGGGGTCGCCCTTCTGTGTCGCGGTGACCGGTTTCGGGCCGACGATGTTGCTGAAGTAGGAGCCGGAGGCGTCCGTCGCACCGCTCAGTTGCACCGAGGTGCCGTCGATGCCGATCCCGTAGCTGGAGTTGTGGTCCTGGTTGGCGATGCTCGGGCCGGTGTGACCGTTGAAGAAGGCGCCCCGGCTGCCGGTGTTCCAGGCCACGTCGTGGTGCAGCAGGAAGTGGCCGGAGTAGTTGTCGACGTAGTAGCCGACCTGGCCGTCGGCGTCGTGCGCGGTGTTGTGGTCGATGGAGCTGCCGGAGCCGTCGAGGCTGCAGCAGACGTAGAAGGGGGAGCCGTCGCGTGAGGTGCGCATGGCTTCCGAGATGTCGTTGTAGGCGATGCGGTTGTTGTGGAACTCCGTGCCGTTGAGCTGCCAGGCCGTGTCGATGGCCGCCCGTCCGGTGCGGCGGATCGTGTTGTGTGTGATCGTGTGGCCGTTGCCGTTGATCTCGATGCCGGGTGTGTAGCTGCCCATCCAGCCGACGTCGTGGATGTAGTTGTTCGTGACGGTGTTGCCGGTGCCGCGGACCAGGATGCCGTCTCCCGCCGACTGCGATATCTCGCTGTTCTCCAGGGTGTTGCCGGTGCCGAGGAGCTGGACGCCCGAGTCCAGGATGCGTGAGGCGACGATGTGGCCCTCGAACGGTGGGATCGCGAGGTCGCTGTCCGGCGGCATCGGGAGGGTGGAGAACTCCGAGATGTAGGTCGCGTGGAGTGCGTCGACGACGACTCCCTCGCTGTCGTTGCCCGTGCGCAGGGAGGTGCCCCACAGGTTGAGTCCGCGCACGGTGACGTAGGAGCTGTGGCTCAGGTCCACGCCCCACTGCCGGTGCTTGGCGGTCACCGTGTGTCCGGCGAGTCCGCCCTTGGGGGGGACCAGGTAGAGGCGGTGGGCGGCCTTGTCGTAGTACCACTCCCCCGGCTGGTCGAGTGCCGCCTTGGAGCCGACGAGGTAGTAGTTGCGGTAGTTCTGGTTGCCCATGCACAGCGGTGGGCAACGGTGGTTGCCGCCCTTGAAGTCGAGCTTGCCGTGGGCGGTGGCGGTGACCGTGCCGGTCTGCTGGGCCCATGGGTTGGAGCCGGCCCACAGGTGCACGGTGGCGCCGGTCCAGTCGGCGTCGGGCAGGTCGGTGTCGTCGATGTGCTGGTCGGTGGAGGTGGGGTCGGCCTCCGCCCAGGTGGCGTTGAGCGGGTCGGCGCCGGAGTTGGGCCAGCGGCCTTCGGCGGCCCGGCCGCCGTCCAGGAACACCGCGTTGAAGTCGGGGTCGAGCGGCAGGTCGGTGTCGGCGGCGACCAGGTTGGCGCCCGCCTTCTTCCAGCCGGCGACCGGTTCGGTGCCGTCGACGGTCACCGGGCCGTCGCCGTACGCGGCGACGGTGATCCGGGCGCCCTCGGTGCCGGAGGGCGGGGTGAGCTGTTCGCGGTAGGTGCCGCGGTGGACCAGGCAGGTGTCGCCGGGGCGGACATGGGCGAGGCAGGCGCCGATGGTGCGCAGGGGGTGCGCCTGGGAGCCGGACGCGTGGTCGCTGCCCGAGGGGGCGACGTGGTAGGTGCGGGCGGGGCCTGCCGCGCGGGCCTGGACCGGGAGGGCCAGGAGCGCGGTCACGGCGGCCAGTACGGACAGCTGTCTGAGTCTCATGTCCCGTCTCCAGTCGTCGGGGGGTGTCGCCAGGCCTTCTCGGCCTCGGGTCCGTCCGGGGCGCCGAGCACCGCGCACCGCAGCCAGTGCTCCCCCGGGGGGAGCCGGCCGACGAGTACCGGCAGGGCGGTGCGCCGGGCGAGGACGTTGGTGCCGGGCAGGCAGTCGACCACCTCGCCCGGGCGCGGGCCGTCGAGGTCCCGGATGCCGGTCAGTCCGGCCGGGGCCGACACCCGGGCGTAGCCGGGGCCGGTCCTGCGGTCGGTGCCGGCGTCCCGGTCCACGGCGAAGCCTCCCTCGGCGGTGTGCAGGGTCCGGCCGGTGCGGACCCGGTGGACGCGCACGTGCCAGGGTGGCCGGGCGGTCAGCCAGGTGGTGACCTCCACGTCGGGCCAGGGGTGCCAGGTGCTGTGCACGGTGCCGGTGCCGGTGCCGGTGCCGCTTCCGGGAGAGACGTACCAGCCGGCCGGCTCCTCCCGCACCCGGTGGTGCGTTCCGCCGTCGTCGCTCAGCGCCAGCACGGAGTCGTAGGCGCCCTGCGCCAGGCCGACCGTGCCGCCGGGAAGGCTGAAGCCGAACCGGGTCGAGTAGGCGAACTTGGCGTATTTCTCGGCGCCGTGGCGCACCCAGGAGTGGTGTTGGCGCCCGGCGAGCAGGGTGACGTCGCCGTGGGCCCGCATCAGCACCGCGCCCGCGTGGGGCTGGGCGCTGGTCGCGGGCAGTTCGGGTGCCGGTTCCTCGGGTGCGGTCCAGAAGTCGTGGTGTTCGGGCAGGGCGAGCGGCAGGAACGCCTTCAGGGACCAGTACGGGGAGCCGGGCGCGTTGTACTGCTCGGCGAGCGCGGGCTGCGGATAGCCGTACCCGATGGACAGCAACCCGTCCGGTCCGGTCACCGGTCTCCCCTGCCACCAGCGCAGATGCCGCAGCAGGTAGCCCTTGACGGCGCCCCACGGCAGTGCGTCCACACCGGCGAAGGGCAGCGCGCCCCAGAAGGCCGCCTGCGCCCAGCGGTAGGTGAGGCTGCGGCCGTAGGGGACGGCGGCGCCGTCGTCCGCGAACCAGTGCCGGAAGTCGTGCGCGAAGCGGGCCGCCCGTTCCTTGAAGCGTGTCCCGCCGGTGAGCGTGTCGTACAGCAACCCGTAGAAGTGCATCGCCCACGGCACGTAGTAATCGCGCCGCTCGGTGGGGCCGTCGGCGTACCAGCCGTCGCCGAGCCAGAAGGTCTCCAGGCGTCTCAGACGGGCGGCGGTCAGCGAGCGGTCGTGTCCTGCGCCCACCCGGTCGAGGCCGAGGCCGATGAGCACCGGGAAGAAGTGCCAGTTGTTGTCGGCGGTCTCGCGGGGCAGCGCGCTGCGCAGCCAGCGGGCCAGCCGGTCGCGTGCGGCGCCGCTCAGCGGGTCCCACCACTGTTCGGGGGCGAGTGCCAGGGCGAAGCCGATGGCGGCCATCTCGACGATGCGCTGGTCCCGGTCACCGGGCTCGCCCCAGTACTCGGGGTGTGCGGGGTCGCTGCCGTGGGTGAGTCCCGCGACCCACAACTCCCCGTGCGGCACCGCCTGTTTGCCCGCGGCGAGCGGGGCCAGGCCCCACATCGGCCGGGCGAACGCCTCCAGTTCGGCGGCGGTGTCGTCGTGGATCGCGGTGTTCACGCCGAGCCGTATCCGGGCCCGGCCGGGACTGAAACGGTGCGCGAGGGGTGCGGTCAACTCCGTCAAGCGGTCCGTCAGTTCCGTGCGTGCGTGGGTCTCGCCCCGGAAGTCCATCAGCCCTTCTCCGCCCCCGCCAGCAACCCGGTGCGCAGATAGCGCTGCGCGAGGACGAACCCGATCAACAGGGGTGCGCAGGCCACGAGTCCGGCCAGGGCCGCTTCCGGCTGGTGGATGTCGAGATCGGCGAACCCACTGGAGTTGTTGACCGCTCCGGTGGACTGCAGCAGGGACATCAGGCCGAGTTGGAGGGTGAAGGTGCGGTCGTCGGACAGCATCACGAAGGGCAGGAAGAAGTCGGTCCAGCAGCGCACGAACCCGAAGAAGGCGATCAGTGCGAGCGCGGGCCGGGCCAGCGGCAGCGCGACCGACCAGAACAGGCGCAGCTCGCTCGCGCCGTCGACCCGCCCGGCGTCCAGCAGGCTGTCGGGCAGGTTGGCCTGGAAGTGCAGGAAGGCGAGGTACACGCCGAAGGGGTAGAACGACAGGGGAAGGATCACCGACCAGACCGTGCCGGTGAGGTCGACCGCCGACATCTCCAGGTACAGAGGGAGGACCAGTGCGGCCGGCGGCAGGATCATCGTCACGACCGACAGGGTCAGCAGGGTGCGGCGCCCGGCGAAGTCGTGTTTGGCGAGGACGTAGCCCGCCGGTACACACAGCAGCAGGGCGAGGACCACACTCGCGACGGCGTAGATGACGGAGTTGCCGATCCACAGGGTGATCTCACCGTCGTTGTACGAGGTCAGGTGCGACCAGGCGGACCCGACGTTGCCGAGGGAGCCGAAGCCGAGCGGTGATCCGGTGGTCAGGTCGTCGGCCGTGCGGGTGGGTGCGAGCAGTAACCAGAGGAGGGGGAGGGCGAAGAAGACGGCGGCGCCGAGCAGGAAGAGGGCGCGGGCGCCGCGGGAGAGAGCGGTCATCGCCTCACCTACCGGGATTCCGTGGTGTACATGCGGGTGCGGGTGATCACGATCCAGGCGGCGAGCAGCCCGACCGCGAGCATGGCCAGTGAGAGGGCGGCGGCCTTTCCGAAGTCGCCGTCCTGGGTGGCGTACACGTAGGCGAGCTGGTTGACGGACCAGGCCGGACTGATCTGGCCGGGGGCGCCGGTGGACAGCACGGTCGGTTCGACGAACACCTGGCTGCCGGACGCGAAGCTGGAGATCAGCACGAAGGCGACGTAGGTGCGCACCATCGGCAGCTTGATGTGCCACATGGTCCGCCAGGCCGAGGCGCCGTCGACCTGGGCCTGCTCCAGGACGTCCTTGGGGAGCGCGTTGAGCGCACCGTGGAGGACGACGATCCAGCCGCCCGCGTGGACCGCGACACCCATCACGGTGAGCACCGCGAGCAGACTCCCGCCGGAGAGCGCGTCCGTGGCGCTTGTGACGTCCATGAGTCCGAGCAGGGGTGCGAACGGGCTGCTGTCGGGGCTGACCATGAACAGCCACAGGAGCGCCGCGGCCGATCCGGTGACCGCGCCCGGCAGGTAGTAGACGAGCTGCAGCGCGGCGGTGGCGCGGCCGGGGCGGGCGTGCAGGGTGAAGGCGAGCGACAGGACCGTCAGCAGCAGGATCGGCAGCCACAGCAGCAGATACGTCGTCACGTGGGCGGCCGCGTCGCCGAGCCGGTAGTCGTGGAACACGGCCGTCCACTCGCGCCCGGTGAAGGAGCCGTCGTGGACGAAGGAGGTCCACAGGGCGTATCCGGCGGGGGCCAGCCCGAACACCACGAGGAACAGGGCGTAGGGGCCGGCGAGGATCCAGACGGCGGCGGTGTGCGCGGGCCGCCTGCGGCGGGGTGGCACCGGCGGCACGGCCCTCACCGTCACGGGTCGGGGCGGGGTCAGTGTCTTCATCCGACCGTGTACCCGGTGGACTCGGCCGCGTTCTTGAGCTTGTCCTGCCACTGGCCGAGCGCGTCCTTGAGGGAGCCGCCGGAGTCGGCCGCCTTGCCGAGGCTGTCGTTGAAGCTGTTCTGCCAGTCGGCCTCGTAGCGGACCGCGCCGAAGCCGGGGCGCAGGGCGCCGGCCGCCGCGCTGAGGGCGGGCATCGGATCGGAGGCGTAGTACGGGTCCTTCGACTTGGCCTCCCCCCACTTGCGGGCGGCTGCCGTGAAGGCGGGGTAGGTGGGCTGCTTCGCCTGGAGGGCGACGTCGGTGGTCATCCAGCGCACCAGGTCCGCGGCGGCCTTGGCGCGCTGCCCGGCGTGTGTGGAGACCAGGAACGCACCGCCGCCGACCTGTCCCGCGTACGACTTGTTCTCACCGGGCCAGGTGGGCATGGGGGCGGCGGCGATGCGGCCCTTCGGCACGTGGAAGGCGGGCTGGAACATGAAGTCGCCGAACCAGGCGGGTCCCGGCAGCATCAGGATCTTGTCGTCCTTGCCCAGCTTGGCGAAGGCGGGGTCGATGGGCGCGACGGTGGTGACGGCCTTCTTGCGGGCGAGTGGCTGGAGCAGGTCGGCGACCCGGGCGCAGCGCTGATCGGTGAGGTCGATGTCGACCTTGGTGAGGTTGAGCGTGTCGCGGGTGGGGCAACCGCTGCTGCCGAAGTAGATTCCGGCGCCGTACTTGCCGTTGATCGCTCCCACGATGGTGCCGGGATGCTCCTCGGCCGCCTTCAGACCGGTCTGCTGGTACTGGGCCCAGGTCGTGGGGACCTGGTAGCCGTACTTCTTCATCAGGGTCGTGTCGTACCAGAGCACGGTCGGGGCGATGTCGTTGCGCAGGCAGTACGTCCGGCCGCCGAAGGTGCAGGTGTCCAGGGCGCCTGGTGCGAAGCCGTCGCGGACGGACTTGGGCACGAGGTCGTCGAGGGGTGCCGCGTAGCCGAACCTGGCGCCCGCGAGCGTCGCCGCCTCGGCGGGGTTGGCCAGGAAGACGACGTCAGGCCAGCCGCTCCTGGTCCGGTTGGCGAGGGAGATCTTGGTGGGTACGTAGCCCGCGTCGGGCGGGATGGTGACGATCCGCATCTTCAGATCGGGATGGGCCTTCTTGTACCGCTGCGCCGCCGGCATCCGGGTGTTGTCCACCCACACCAGCAGCTCTCCCTTCCCGCCGCCCGATGTGCCGCCACCGCCGGTTCCTCCGCATCCGGAGACCACCAGCGCCAGGGCCGCGGCCAGGGAAGCGGCGTGCCATCTCTTCATCGGGGACCACCTTTACAGCCGGGGAGCTCTCCTCCGGTGACCCGGATTGCGATAGTTTTCGCAACCGGCGACCGCCCCCGGAAACGTAGGAGATTCATCCGATGACGTCAACGGTTCGGACAGGATCAGACGAGGGAAGACCGCGCACGCTGGCCGACATTGCGGAACACGCTGGCGTTTCGGTGTCCACTGTCTCCAAGGTGTTGCACAATAGATCCGATGTATCGCCGGAAACTCGGGCGCGGGTGCAGCGGCTCCTGGAACAGCACGGCTATCTGGCGAAACACCGCCCGGTGGCCACCGCGGCGCCGCCCGGCGGGTTGATCGACTTCGTCATCAACGAACTCGACAGCCCCTGGGCGGTGGAGCTGATCCGGGGCGCGGAGGAGGCGCTCAACGAGGCGGGCATGGGGCTGGTGGTCTCGGCCACGCACGGCAGGACCCGGCGAGCCCGCCAGTGGCTGGACTCGCTGGCCACCCGGCCCACCCGCGGGGCGATCCTGGTGGTGCCCGAACTGACCCCGCGGCAGCACGAGGAACTGGGCCGGCTGGGCATTCCGTACGCGCTGGTGGCGCCGATCGACGAACCCGCGCCCGGTACACCCTGGGTGGGTGCGACCAACTGGCCGGGCGGACTGGTCGCCACCCGCCACCTCGTCGAACTGGGCCACCGGCGCATCGCGATCATCAGCGGCCCCGAACGGCGGCTCACCTCACGGGCGCGGGTCGACGGCTACCGCTCGGCACTGGCCGAGGCGGGTCTGCCCTTCGACCCGGCACTGGTGCGCTACGGCGACTTCACCCATGGCCTCGCCCACCGGCACGCCCTGGACCTGCTGGCCACGGCCGACCGCCCGACCGCGGTCTTCGCCGGCAGCGACCACCAGGCACTGGGCACCTATCGGGCCGCCGCCGAACTCGGCCTGCGCATACCGGAGGACGTCAGTGTGGTCGGCTTCGACGATCTGCCCTTCGCGGACTGGGTGACCCCGCGGCTGACGACGGTCCGCACCCCCCTGGCCGACATGACCGCGCTCGCCGCGCGGATGGTCCTGCGGCTGCTGTCCGGGGAGCAGCCGGAACCGACCCGGGTGGAGGTGGCGACGGAACTGGTGGTACGGGAGAGCACCGCACAGCCGACCGCGCGGTGAGGCCCGGGGAGCATGCCCGTGGGCCCGGCTCGGGAAGCGAGCCGGGCCTGCGGAGGGGGAACAGGAAGACCGGAAGCGGCTGGGCTCAAAGGGTGTCAGCCGGCGTGACGCAGCCGGATGACGTTCCAGGAGACGGGCGGCAGGGCCGGGGTGAGACGGTCGTCGGTGACGGAACCGGTGTCGACGGCGTACGGCCGCACCCGGTCGGGTTCCGCCTGGGTGTCGGTGGCGCGGGGGTGCCCCACCGGGGCGTAACCGGGGAACGCCCGCAGGTCCAGGGCCAGTTCGACGTTCTCGCCCTGGTTCCGGTTGACGGCGAAGACGGTGAGTTCGTCGGCACCGTCCGCCCCCGTGGGGTGCGTGGCCACCGCGCCCACGGCCCACGGGGCCGGCCCGGCCCCGCGCGTGGCGGGACCGGGCCGGACGGTCAGCCTCGGTGAGGGTCAGCGTTCCTCGCGGAAGGGGACGTGCTTGCCGACGACCGGGTCGAACTTGCGCAGGACGAGCCGGTCGGGGTCGTTCAGACGGTTCTTCCGCGTGACGTAGGTGGCGCCGGTCCCCGCGGTCGACTTCAGCCGGACGACGGGACGCACGGTGCTGCGTGCCATGAGGGTCTCCTTTCACCGACCACCCGGCGATGACCCGGGCATGTCAGTCGCTCAGGACAACAACACCGGTCCCCGCACCATTCCCGCGGGCCCCGTCCGGTCAGGCCCCCTGCTCCCGCGTCGGCCCGTGGTCCTCGTCACCGTGCGGGTCGGCTCGCGACCGCGCGCCGGCGCTGCGCTCGGCGAGCGGTGCCAGCCGCTGGGCGGCGGTGTCGACGAGTTCCAGGTCGGCCTTGGTGTGGGCGATGGCCGCGTCGATGAGCAGGGACACCAGGGGGTCGGCCGCGTGGGAGCGCCGCAGCCGTGTCAGACCGGCGAGCTCCGAGACATACGTCTGACGCTGCGCCGTCACCAGGGTGTCCAGGGCCTCGGGGCCCAGGGACGAGGCGCCGAACAGCTTGAGGAACAGTTCGTCGCGGAATCCGCCGGTGCGCACCCACGCGCCGGTCGCCCAGCCCAGCAACTCCTCCCGCCCGGCAGAGGTGAGGGTGTAGCGGGTCTTGTCCGGCCGATCGGCCTGGGTCACGTGGGACCTGGTGACGTAGCCGTCGCGGACCAGGCGGTCCAGTATCTGGTAGAGGTGACCGATGTTGAGGCCGCCCCACTGCGGACCGATGGCTTCCTCGAAACGTGCCTTCAGCTCGTACCCGTGGTCCGGCCCCTTGGCCAGCAACGCGAGCACCGCGTGATGCAGTGGCATGGACACCCCTCATGCGTCGGCGTTTACAGGCCCCTTGGATTGTGACAATGTACCGCTGCATTGTGGCAATGCAGGAGGGTGGGCACACGGTGGACGTGACGTTACGAGGCGTGAGTCGCCGGTACACAGGGCTGACCGCGCTGGACGCCGTCGACTTGCACATCGAGAGCGGCGCTGCCGTCGCGCTCACCGGGCCGTCGGGCTCGGGGAAGTCCACCGTCCTGCATCTGCTCGGCGGAATGGACCGGCCGGACGAGGGCACTGTCGCCGCCGACGGGGAGGAGCTGACGGCGCGTCGCCTGGACGCCCACCGCCGCCGGGTCGGCTTCGTCTTCCAGCGCTTCCATCTGCTGCCCGCGCTGACCGTGCTGGACAACGTGCTCGCACCGGTGCTCCCCCGCCGGGTGGACTTCGACCGGCGCTCCCGGGCGAGGGAGCTGCTGGACGCGGTCGGGTTGCTGGACCGGGCCGACGCGCTGCCCTCGGAGTTGTCCGGTGGTCAGCAGCAACGGGTCGCCATCTCCCGGGCGTTGATCAACCGCCCCGGGCTGCTGCTGGCGGACGAGCCGACCGGCAGCCTGGACAGCGGGACCGGGCGGGAGATCATCGATCTGCTGCTCTCACTGCGTGAGCGGTACGGGATGACGATGCTGGTCGCGACGCACGACGCGGAGGTGGCCGCCAACTGCGACCGGATCGTGCGGCTGCGGGACGGCCGGATCGTCGCCGACGACCGGATCGCGCCGGACACCGACGTGCTCGGCCGGCTCGGAGGCCTGCGCCCGTGATCGCGATGATCCTCTCCCAGTTGCGCCGCCGACGTGGCCGCGCCCTCGCCCTGGCCGTGGCCGTCCTGGTCGCCGCGACCAGCTTCACGCTGCTCACCTCGGCCGTGGCCACCAGCAAGGCACAGACCACCGGGCTCGTCCGGCGCAACGCCCGCTCCGCCTACGACATCCTGGTCCGCCCGCCCGCCGGCCAGACCGCGGTCGAGCGGCACCGCGGCCTGGTCCAGCCCAACTTCCTGTCCGGTGTCTTCGGCGGCATCACCCTCGACGAGTACCGGCGCATGAAGGACGTACCCGGCATCGACGTCGCGGCGCCGGTCGCCAACATCGGCTACCTCATGGTGGCCACCCACCTGGACATCGACGTCTCCGGCTTCCTGGACTCCGGGGCGTCCGGCCAGCTCCTGCGCATCAGATCGACCGTGACGGCGGGCCTGCGCAGCTACCCCTCCGCCGACCAGTACGTCTATCTCACCCGCAACCCGATCGCCATCCGCGACGACCTGATGGAGGAGACCGGCTGGTCCGGCCTGGAGCAGGAGACGACCCCCGACGGGCAGTACTGGGTGTGCTGGTACTTCAACGAGGACAAGTCCGGCGTGAAGAAGAGCGTCGACGGATCTCCGCTGACTCCGAAGGCCGAGCCCGCCTACAATCCCGTGCCCAGGTCGGCGTTCGACAGGAAGGCGCGCTCACGGCTGAGCTGCCAGTCGGGGCAGGGCAAGGCCACCGCCCAGATCCCCGCCTCTTTCCCGGTGTTGGTGTCGGCGATCGACCCGGTGGCCGAGAACCGGCTGGTGGGGCTCGGCGACACGGTCACCTCCGGCCGGATGCTCAAGGCCGGCGAACGTCCCGTCTGGGGACCCGACCCCTTCGACCCGGCCCCGGTGGCCAAGCGGCAGCACGACTACCAGGTCCCGGTCATGCTCAGCAGCCACGCCCTGACCTCCGGCAGCGTCCGGGGCACCGTGGAGCGGCTGGACGCCGGTGACCCCGCCCGCCTGCCCGCCAAGCTCGGCAGCCCGGCCGCCCACGCCTTCGTCACCGGTCTGCGCGGCAAACAGGTCGGCAAGGTGAGTGCCGACCTCGACAAGGCGTTCCGGTCGGCGAAGAGGGCCGTCAACTTCGACACGGGCGGCTACTGGACGGTCGGCCCGGTGACCTACCGCTCCACCCCGCACGGCCTGGTGGCACGGATCCGCCCGGCGCAGCCGCCCAAGGTCTGGCAGAACAACGTCGACGGCACGTCCGCCTACCTCGCCGACATCCCCGAGGAGAACGCCGGTCCGCAGTACCGCCCGGTCACCAGCCACCCCTCCACCAACTGCGGGGCCACGCGGTACTGCACCGGCGTCGACGCCGGCCGCGAGCCGATCCCGACCCTGAACCTCGTCGGCCGCTACGACCCCACCCGCCTCCACGGCTTCTCCGCGCTCTCCGACGTGCCGCTCGAGACCTACCGGTCCCCGCAGGCCATCGGCGCCGACGCGGCGAGCCGTGCCGCCCTCGGCGGCCGGCCCCTGCGGCCCGACCGCAACCTCGGCGGCTACCTCAGCCCGCCGCCCACCCTCCTCACCACCCTCGACTCCATAGCGGCCTTCACCAAGAGCCGCCACACGCCCACCGCCCAGGAGAAGGCGCCGGTCAGCGCCGTCCGTATCCGGGTGGCCGGAGTGACGGGCGTCGACGCCGCCTCCCGGGCCCGGGTCGACGCCGTCGCCGCCCGGCTCCAAGGCGCCTTCCCGAAGCTGCGCGTCGACGTCACCGTCGGCAGTTCCCCGCAGCCGCAGACCGTGGCACTGTCCTCGGGCCTGAACATCCGGGAGAACTGGACCGCCAAGGGCGTGGCCGTGCGCATCCTGCGGGCCGTGGACACCAAGAGCGCGGTGCTGTTCGGGCTGGTGCTGGTGGTGTGCGCGCTCTCACTCACCCAGGCGACGCTGGCCTCGGTGCGCTCCCGCCGCACCGAGATCGGCACGCTGCGCTGCACGGGCTGGAGCGCGGCCGAGGTCCTGCGGCTGATCCTCGGCGAGTTGGTGGTGGTCGGGGCCTGCGCGGGTGCGCTGGGCTCGCTTCTCGCCTATGGGCTGGGCGCCCTGCTCGGACTGCACCAGTCGGCTGTGAAGGCGGTGCTGGTGCTGCCGGTCGCCCTGCTGCTCGCGCTGGCGGCGGGTCTGCTCCCGGCCTGGCGGGCGACCCGGATCAGCCCACTGGACGCCGTCACACCCCCGGTGACCGCCGTCCGGCGCTCGGCGGCCGTGCGGTCGGTACCGGGCCTCGCCGCGCGCAATCTGCTGCGGATGCGCGGCCGGACCCTGCTCGGCGCGGCCGGGCTGGCTCTCGCGGTGGCGGCCTTCACCGTGCTGCTGAGCCTGACCCTCGCCTTCCGCGGTGAGGTGGCCGGCTCCCTGCTCGGCAACGCCGTCGTCGCCCGGGCGCGTACCGCCGACTATCTGAGCGTCGCGCTGACGCTGCTGCTGGGCGCGGCCGGTGCCGTCGACGTCCTGGTCATGTCCCAGCGCGAGCGGGCCACCGACCTCGCCGTGCTGCGCGCCAGTGGCTGGACGAAACGTGAACTGGCCCGGCTGACCCTGTACGAGGGGCTCGGTCTCGCTCTTCTGGGCAGTGTGACCGGCGCCCTCATCGGTCTGGCGACCGTCCTGACCATCGCCCAGGGCGTACTGGAGGGGCACCTGCCGGCCGTGGCCGGAGCGGCGCTGGTGGCCGTACTGGCCTCCATCGGCCTGGTCTGCGCCGCTCTGGCCGTCCCCATCCGTTCTCTGAACCGGATCGCCCCGAGCCAACTGCTCGCCGCCGACTGACGTCGGGCAGCCGGCCGCTACGACGCTTCGACCGCGTCGGCCCGCTGCCCGGGCAGCGTCACCGGCCGGCCCGTGCGCAGCGACTCGTAGGCGGCCAGCACCACCCGCAGCGAACGCAGGCCCGCCTCGCCGTCCGGGGCAGGCCGCTGTCCCGTCCGGGCGGCGTCGAGGAAGGCGTCCAGCATCATCGCGTCCAGGTCGTCGCCGCCGGGCTCCCAGCGGGCGCGGCCGGCGACGGCGTCGAAACCGCCCAGCAGCCGGGGGTGCTGCACTGCCCGGTCGTCGTCGAGAACGACGCGAACCTCGCGGCGCTGGGCGAGCCGTGGCGTGGGGTCGGGCGGGCGGCCGGTGACGACACCGGCGGAGGGACGGACCGCGGCGCGCCGTCCGGCGAGTGGCCGGGCGAACAGGCCGGGGAACCGTCCAGTGGGGCCGGGACTTCGGCCGGCGAGATGGTGTTCGTCCTGCTCGGCGAACGCCTCGGCGCCGGCGTCATCACGGGCGGCCGGTTGTTGCGCGGCCACCACGGCGCGGCCGGTGAGATCGGCTTCATCCGGTTCCCGGGGTCCTCGGGTTCGCCCGCCTCCCCCGGCCTGGAGCCGCTGCCCGCCTCCGTCGTCGCGGCCGCGGGCAAGGCGCACGCGGTCCGCGCCGTCGAGTCGTACGGCCGGCGGCTCGCCGAGGGCATCGCCCCCGTTCTGCTGGCCCCCGACCCGGCCCTGGTCGTCCTCGGCACCGACCAGTTCCCGCTCCCCGCACCGCCCCGGCCGCCGACCTGCTGCTCGAGGCCGCCCGGGGACGCGCGGACGCCCTCCTCGTCGACGGCGGATAACCGACCCGGCCCAAGGTCCCCCGCGCCCGCCGGGCGATCCGGGTGCGGGTCGCGCAGAATGGGGCCGGGCCGCCCCGCCGTGGAGCCGCTGGGGGCGACCGCTTCCCGGACGCGGCGGACCGCCGCCCCATCCTTCACTCAGGGAGCCCGCATGGCAGTGATGGCGGAAGAACTCGTACCCACGCTGGAAGACGCGCGCCGAGCACACACCGCGGTCCTCGACCGGTTCCGGGCGGATGCCGCGGTCACACCGCCGGGCCCGTACCGGCGGACGCTCGAACGCCGGGCCGCGGAGGTCCAGGACGGCCTGCAGCGCATCCAGCACCGGGTACGCGGCCTCGAAGGACACCGGGGGCTGCTCGGCACGGCAGTCGGCGTGACCCGATGGGTGTCGCTGGGTGCCGTGCGTACCGCGATGCTGCCGATGACGGTCGGGGCGAAGGTCGTCAAGGGGATGCTGCCCGGCGGCGGCCCGGCGGACGCCCGGCAGATCCTGAGGAACACGGAGGAGGAGTACGCGGCAGCGGCGCGGGCGCTGGCCGCCTGCCGGGCCGGGGAGGTCCTCGCCGAAGAGGTGGACGACCAGGCCACCGCCGAACTGCTCGGCTCACTGCGCCGCCACGACGAGGACCTGCTGCGGGCGCTGGAGGACAGCCTCGCCGAGCAGGCCCGTGCCATGGCGGAAGCCGACGGCGCCCACCCGGTGGGGAACCGGGACGGCGGCCTGGCCGGGGCCACGGCCCGGACGGTGCGCACCGCTCTCGACCGGGCCCGCGAGGTCGGCCGGCGCGGCGGGTGGCAGGCCACCGGCGCGGCCGAGGACGCGGCGCGGAGGACGCCGACGCCCGGGACCGGCGCGGATGCCGAGCCCGTCGCCGCAGCCGAGATCCGGGAGGACGAACTGCCGATCCACGGATTCAGTCAGCTCAGCACGGAGCAGATCCAGCGGCGGCTGCCCGAACTGTCCGAGGCGGAACTTGCCCTGATCGACGAGTACGAACGCACTCATGCCCACCGCAAGCACGTCGTCGAGGCCATCGAGCAGGTGCGTGGCGAGCGACGGGCCTGAGTCCTTGCGACGCGCGCCCAAGGTGCTCAGGCGGGGTTGTCCGCGTGCGTCAGGGTCGTCCAGGCGTTGAAGTAGTTGTCCGTGCCGGACGGCCGGTGCGCCTCGGTGTACTTCTGGGTCTGGGACATGCTGATGCCGAGCCGGTTGTGGAGTGCGTTGTAGCCGACCTCGGTGACCCGGCCGAGGCCCGTGTCGACGGAGCCGCCGCACAGCCACGACGGCACGGCGGTGCCGTTCTCGTAGGAGGTGTGGAAGCCCAGCGCGTAGCGCAGCCGGTCCTGGATCTTCGGATAGAGGTCCTGGCCCTGGATACGGCTGGTCTCCGCGATGTCCGCGATGGAGGCGATGCCCCAGCCGGTGTGCCCGAAGTCGCGGCAGGTCTCCTGTGCCAGGCCGTCGGTGAAGGTGCTCTGGCCCTGCCAGTACTTGATGATCTCGGCCTTGGTGTCGATACCGCTGTTCGCGGGCGGTGCGGGCAGGTCGCCGTCGCCGGTCAGGTAGACGTACGCGGGGACGCGGGCGAGGTAGGTACCGACCGCCTTGTCGTAGTCGGCGCGGTCCTCGATGAAGACCGAGATGCCGATCGCCGCCTCGGTCATGACCAGTTCCCAGTTGCCGTTCTTGGTCGCCGCGCCGTTGATCACCTCGGGGAGGTACACGTCGCGCAGCATGGTCGCGAAGCGGCCGGCGTTCGGCCAGCCGCCGTCGTAGGTGTACTTGACGAGCTCGGCGGCGCGCGGCCAGGTGGATCCGGCCCAACCGGTCTGCAGCGGGGCGTTGCTGTTGGTGTGGTCGGTGATGGTCGCGGACCAGGCGTCCATGATCTCGATCGACTTCTTGGCGTACCTGCTGTCCCGGGTGAAGTACCAGGCGAGCGCGTCGGTGTAGGCCGCTATGGCGTCCTGGCGCTCCTCGGTGCAGCCGTGGTTGGGGTTGGACGACGAGCCGCACTCCACGACGGCCCGCGGCTTGGCGGTCCGCGACAGTGAGGCGTAGGAGCTCGCCATCATCTGGTCGTACGCGGCTTTCCAGGGCTGCTGGCCCGCCTGCACCTTGGACCGGACGTAGTCGAGCTGGGCCCGGCTGACGAGCACACCCGGGTGGGTGAAGGCGGCCGGTGCGGCCGTCGCCCGTGCGGACGGGCCGGACAACTGGAGGCTCAGCAGGCCGGTCAGGAGGGTGAGAACGCCGAGCAGCGTGGTTCTGGTCCGTGCCATCCGATGACCTCTTCCGCTCGGGAATCCGCTCGGAATCCGCCTGTACATCTATTCAGATACAAGAACGTGGTTCCGAATGCGGACGGATTGGCCTGGACCATAAGGGCGCTATGTGAACATGTCAATGCCGGTCGGCCTCGTCGGGCGCGACGAGTTCGTCGAGGAGTTGCGGCCCGTTGTTGCGGACGTCGTTGACGGCCATGGAGACCGGCCGGGCATGGAGATGACCGTCCGCGGGCCGGGTCAGGAGGGTCCTCAGCCGGTCGGGGTCCTGGTGTCCGGGATCCAGCCAGGCGTCGTAGTGGGCCTCGGTGAGTGCGAGCGGCATACGCGGGTGAACGCGGCCGGCCGCGTCGGTGGCCTCGGTGGTGATGATGGTGCAGGTCATCAGCCAGGCGGCAGGGTCGTCGTCCTGCTTCACCGCCGGGTCGCGCCAGTATGCGTACAGCCCGGCGAGCGCCAGGAGGCCCTCGCCCTCGGGATGGATGAAGTACGGCTGCTTGCGGCTCCTGCCCGTTGCCGGATCCTTGACCGCCTCCCACTCGTAGAAGCCGTCGGCGGGCAGCAGGCAGCGGTGCCGGAGGAAAGCACGGCGGAAGGCCGGCTTCGCATGCACGGTCTCCACCCGCGCGTTGATCATCCGCGCGCCGATGGCGCGGTCCTTGGCCCATGACGGCACCAGGCCCCAGCGCAGCGGCCGCAACTCCCGTTCCGCCGTCGCGCCCTCGCCCCGGTCGCGCGGGCTGCGCTCGAGCACGGCCCACACATCGTCCGTCGGGGCGACGTTCCAGCTCGGCGCGAGCCTCTCCTCGGCACGCCAGCCGGTCACATGGAAGAGCCGGACCAGGTCCTGCGGGCTGCGCGTGGAGACATATCGACCGCACATGCCGCCACTCTCCCACCCCGTGCGCCGCACGCAAGGCGGTCCGGGCCCGGATCATCAGAGCCGATCACCACGGCGTGACGCCACGCCGTTCGAGTGCAGAGCCCTGCCAACCCTCCCACCGGCAGGCCCACCGGGTTCGAGCCACACCCCCGGTCCAACGGCGACTTCACCGGGCTCACCCGCGACGACCGGCTCTTCATCGGCTCTGCCCAACCCGGGCCTGGCATGCCCACCTTCACCGGACGGACACCGGCTCCCTCGTTCGAGCGCCTGGCCGACCAGTGGCACAAGCAGGCTTTGCATGATCATGCGTATCCATGCATAATCTTCCTATGTCCAAGGTCCTCACCTCCCTGCCCGCCGGCGAGCGCGTCGGCATCGCCTTCTCGGGCGGCCTCGACACCTCGGTCGCGGTCGCGTGGATGCGCGACAAGGGCGCCATCCCGTGCACGTACACCGCCGACATCGGCCAGTACGACGAGCCCGACATCGCCTCGGTGCCCGGCCGCGCGAAGACCTACGGCGCCGAGATCGCGCGCCTGGTCGACTGCCGTGCGGCGCTGGTCGAGGAGGGCCTGGCCGCACTCGCCTGCGGCGCGTTCCACATCCGCTCGGGCGGGCGGGCGTACTTCAACACCACCCCCCTCGGCCGCGCCGTCACCGGCACCCTCCTGGTGCGGGCGATGCTCGAGGACGACGTGCAGATCTGGGGCGACGGATCGACCTTCAAGGGCAACGACATCGAGCGGTTCTACCGCTACGGTCTGCTCGCCAACCCGCACCTGCGGATCTACAAGCCCTGGCTGGACGCGAACTTCGTGACGGAGCTCGGCGGCCGCAAGGAGATGTCCGAGTGGCTCCTCGCCCACGGACTGCCCTACCGGGACAGCACCGAGAAGGCGTACTCCACCGACGCCAACATCTGGGGCGCCACCCACGAGGCGAAGACGCTGGAGCACCTGGACACCGGCATCGAGACCGTCGAGCCGATCATGGGCGTGCGGTTCTGGGACCCCGAGGTCGAGATCGCCACGGAGGACGTGACGATCGGCTTCGACCAGGGCCGTCCGGTCACCGTCAACGGCAAGGAGTTCGGCTCCGCCGTCGAGCTGGTGATGGAGGCCAACGCCATCGGCGGCCGGCACGGTCTCGGCATGTCCGACCAGATCGAGAACCGGATCATCGAGGCCAAGAGCCGCGGCATCTACGAGGCGCCCGGCATGGCCCTGCTGCACGCCGCGTACGAACGCCTGGTCAACGCGATCCACAACGAGGACACCGTCGCCCAGTACCACAACGAGGGGCGGCGTCTGGGCCGGCTGATGTACGAGGGCCGCTGGCTGGACCCGCAGGCCCTGATGGTGCGCGAGTCGCTGCAGCGCTGGGTCGGCGCGGCGATCACCGGCGAGGTGACGTTGCGGCTGCGGCGCGGCGAGGACTACTCCATCCTCGACACCACGGGCCCGGCGTTCAGCTACCACCCGGACAAGCTGTCGATGGAGCGCACCGAGGACTCCGCGTTCGGCCCGACGGACCGGATCGGCCAGCTCACCATGCGCAACCTCGACATCGCCGACTCCCGCGCCAAGCTGGAGCAGTACGCGGGGCTGGGCCTGATCGGCACCACGGGCCCCGCCATCGGTGCCGGCCAGGCCGCCGCGACCGGTCTGATCGGCAGCATGCCGGAGGGCGGCGCCGAGGCCATCGCCTCCCGCGGCGAGGTCTCCGAGGAGGACGAGATGCTGGACCGCGCGGCCATGGAGTCAGGCACGGACTGACCGGTCCCCGACGGGACGGCCCGGCGTCGTGGGCGGCGCCGGGCCGTCGACACCGGGAACGGTCCTGGCCTGCCGTGCGGTCACCCTCTCCCAGGTCCGGGCAACATCTCCATGTCGGCGTGGAAGGTGCGCTACAGCTCCACCGACAACCAGGGCCGCCCCACCGCCGTCTCGGGCACCGTGGCCGTACCGGCGGCCGCATGGACGGGCCCCGGCACGCGCCCCGTCGTCGCCTTCAACCCGGGGCGCTCGGCCTGGGCTCCCAGTGCGCGTTCTCCAAGCAGCTCGCCGGGGCCTTCCAGGACGAGTACGAGGGCGACAACATCGCGGCCCTGCTCAAGGCGGGCCACCTGGACGGGCAGACCCACCGGTACATGTCCGCAACCAACGCCGGCCACGCCCTGCTCGACATGGCCCGCGCCGCCACCGCCGTGCCGGGCAGCGGTCTTTCGCCCCAGACCCGCGTACCGAGCGGCTCAGTCTGGACCAGCTCTACCAGCAGCGCGGCACCGACGGCCGCACCTGGGGCCAGGTCCTCGACGCCCAGCGACTCGGCGCGGACGTCGGTTCCGCCTCCTCCCAGGCCCGCTACCGCGTCCCGTTCCCGGTGCTGCAGTACCGCGGCCTGCTCGACGAGGTGATCCCCACCTCCACGGAGGACGCCACCCGCGCCGCCTACTGCTCCGCCGGCATCACCACCTGGCGGACCTATCTCGGCGACCACCTCCTCACCGACAACCAGGCCATGGCGACGTCGTCTCGTGGCTCGGCGACCGCTTCAGCGGCCGCGCCGCACGGAACGACTGCTGACAGCCGCTGTTCCCACCGGGCGGAAGTCGTCGATTCCCTGAACGTGCGCCCGGGCTGCGTTAGCCTCGTCCCCTCGTGGTTACGAACTGACGTACGTCGAAAAGCACTTCGGGGGAAGCGTTGTCCGAACAGCCGCCGTTGTCACCGGTCTCTTCACCGAAGGAGGCCGCGGCGTTGCGGCAGACCGGTGCCTCACCTCTGCGGCCCGGCGACCCGGGCAGCATCGGTCCCTACGTCCCGCTGGGGCTGCTGGGCAGCGGCGGAATGGGGCGGGTCTACCTGGCCCGCCCCGCGGACGACGCTCCCGGCCTGGTCGCCGTGAAGGTGATCAGGCCGGAGTACGCGGAGGACGCCAGGTTCCGGCGCCGGTTCGAGCGTGAGGCGTCGGTGCACGCCAGGGTCCGTACGCCGCACACATCGAGGTTATGCGGCACGGGTTTCCAGGACGAACTGCTGTGGATGGCCACCGAGTTCCTGCCGGGTCTCGATCTGGCGGCCGCCGTACGCGAGGTCGGCGCCCTGGAGGCGGCCGCGGTCTGGCGCCTGGTGGCGCAGTTGGGCCAGGCGCTCGACGATCTGTCCGCCACGGGGATCGTCCACCGGGATCTCAAGCCGTCCAACGTGCTGCTGTCGGTACGGGGCGCGCATGTGATCGACTTCGGCATCTCGAAGGCCGTGGACGCCAGCGCCATCACCGGCACCGGCAACCGGGTGGGGACTCCGGCCTACATGTCGCCGGAGCACCTGAGAGAGGGCCGGTGCGACACGGCGTCGGATGTGTTCTCACTGGCCGGCTCACTGGTCTACGCGGCGACGGGCCACGCTCCGTTCGGTGACGGCACCGGTGTGGACGTGATGCATAGGGTGGCGTTCGAGGAGCCGAACCCTGAGCTGATCGGTGCGATCGCGCAGACGGACCAGGCGCTCGGCTCCCTGCTGTCCGCGTGCCTGGCCAAGGAGCCCGGGCAGCGGCCCACCCCGCGGCAGCTCGTGGAGACGGCCGGGGCGCACGCTACGGATGGCTGGCCCGAGCCGCTCAACGGCAGACTGCTCGCCCGGCAGCGCGCGTTCGAGGTGTTGCGGCATCTCCCGCGGGCCGCTCCACCCGGTTCCCCGGAGCCGCAGGAGCGGAAGGTTCCCTCCTCCGGCACGCCGCCGGAGCAGTCACCGGGAACCCGGAAGTGGGCACGGAGGACGCGGCTGCTGACCGTCGCCGCGGGCGCCGTCCTCTGCGCGGTGGCGGCGGGGGTCTTTCTCCTCCAGCGCCACGACGCGGAAGCGAGCGCGCCGCCCGCCGGCACCGGTGCGACGACCGTGGTGGGCACCCCTCCCCCGGACACCACCGCCGCGGTGACCAGGGGTGCGGACGAGACGTCCGGCCCGGCCACGACCGCGAAGGACGCGGGCGATCCCGTCGACGTACACACCTCGCGTCCCGCTGTGCCCGGATCCACGGACGGCGTCCGACGGGACGAACACTCTCGTGCCACGGCCGGCCCGACCGCTTCCGCCGACAGCGCTCCGCCCCCGAGCGGCACGCCCTCCGAGCCGGCCACTGCCCCATGGATCTCCGACTGCACGTACTACGACGGCAACGGACGAACCCGCGCGGGGAACAGCGGCAAACGCGTGTTGCAGGTGCAGTGCATGCTGACGAAACGCGGATACGACGTGGGAGGCGCCGGCGTCGACGGCGAATTCGGCTCCGGCACCGAGTCCGCGGTACGGGCGTTCCAGAGCGACAAAAGACTGGGCGCCGACGGCGTCGTGGACCGGGAGACCTGGGGCGCACTGCGCGGTACGACGTAGTCGCGTGCTCGCCGCGGATACCCCGGTCAGCGGCCCCCGGACCGGGTCATCCCCGCGGCCTGCTGCCCGGCGCCGCCGGCGTCCTCGTTCCTCCCCCGGGCCGGCGGGACGGCGGACGCCCAGATCATGCGGAACAGCTCCCATGCCGGGGTGTCGCCCGCGCCATAAGCTCCCCGTTCCTCGGCCGAGGCCTCCGTGCCGACTCGGTCGGGGTTCCCTTGGGACATTCTCTCCTGGCCTCTCCCCGGCTGATGTCACCGGAACAGCGGCCCACACTAACCGCAGCGCCGCGACTCCTCCCGATACATGCCATCGCTCGGCGCCCCGGCCACCCGGATGGGCTACGCGACCGGCGGGGGGGTACCCGGCGGGTGCGACACGCCGATGACCGCGGGGAGAGTGCGCGATGATCTCCGACCTGGTGAGGGTGCCCGCCGAGGGAGCGGAACTGCACGGCGATCTGGTGGTCCCGGACCGCCCGCGCGCGGTCGTGCTGTTCGCGCACGGCAGCGGCAGCTCGCGCCACAGCCCGCGCAACCGCGCCGTCGCCGCGGAACTGCGGTCCGCCGGGCTCGGCACGCTGCTGCTGGACCTGCTCACCGAGCGGGAGGAACGCGTGGACATCGGCACCCGCGAGTACCGCTTCGACATCTCCCTGCTCGCCCGGCGCCTGGTGGCCGCGATCGACTGGCTCGGGCGGCAGCCGGACACCGGCCATCTCCCGGTGGGCCTGTTCGGGGCGAGTACCGGGGCGGCCGCGGCGCTGACGGCGGCGGCCGAGCGGCCCGGTCGGGTGTACGCGGTCGTCTCCCGTGGCGGCCGTCCGGACCTGGCGGGCGAGGAGGTCCTCGGGCGGGTGGCGGCACCGGTTCTGCTCATCGTCGGGGGCGCCGACGGCCAGGTGGTGGGGCTGAACCGGGAAGCGGCCCGCAGGCTGGGGGCACCGCGCGAGATCCACGTCGTGCGCGGTGCCACGCACCTGTTCCCGGAACCCGGAGCGCTGGAGGAGGTCGCCGCCGCGGCCGGTGACTGGTTCACCGGCCGGCTCCGCTAACCGGCAGCGGTTCCGGGTTCCTCCGGCTCGACATCGGCGAACTCCCACCAGGCGAGCGGCAGCCAGTCGCCGGCGACGAAACCGTCGACGGATCCTCCGGTGCCCCGAATGGCCACTCGGGTCCCCTCCGGGTAGGTGGTGCCGGACAGGCCGGAGACCGCGACGAGCAGTGTGCCGAAACGGCGCGACAAGATGATCAATTCCTTTCCGGACAGTACAGAAACCATTCTCTGTGTCTTCTATGTCCTCTAGGTGCAAATCGTCTCATCATGCACGAGCCTGGAATATGAGCCACAGCACAGAAGGCCGATCGGTTTTGGGGCCTGCAGCAGAAAGTGCGACGGCCCCCGGCACGGTCGCCCCTCACAGCGATCGAACAGCCACACTCAGTGGAGGTGCTTGAGGATGAGGGCTGTCGTATACAAGGGACCGTTCGAAGTAGCGGTCGAGCAAGTGGATGACCCGCGCATACAGCACCCGAACGACGCGATCATCCGTGTCACGTCGACCGCCATCTGCGGTTCTGACCTTCACATGTACGAAGGCCGTACCGCCGCGGAGTCGGGAATCGTCTTCGGCCACGAGAACCTCGGGGTGATCGAGGAGACCGGTGACGGAGTCACCACGCTCAAGAGCGGAGACCGGGTCGTCATGCCGTTCAACGTGGCATGCGGCTTCTGCAAGAACTGTACGGCGGGCTATACGGGCTTCTGCCTGACGGTGAACCCGGGGTTCGCCGGCGGCGCCTACGGCTACGTCGCGATGGGGCCCTATGTCGGAGGCCAGGCGGAGTACGTACGGGTGCCGTACGCCGACTTCAACTGCCTGAAGCTTCCCGCGGGCAATGAGAAGGAGACCGACTTCGTCCTCCTCGCCGACATCTTCCCCACGGGGTACCACGGGAACGAACTGGCCGATGTGCGCCCCGGCGAGAGCGTCGCCGTCTACGGCGGCGGCCCGGTCGGGCTCATGGCCGCGTACTCCGCGATGCTCCGGGGTGCGAGCAAGGTGTTCGTGGTCGACCGGGTGGCCGAGCGGCTGCAGAAGGCAGAGGAGATCGGCGCCGTACCGATCAACTTCACCGAGGGCAATCCGGTGGAGCAGATCCAGGAGCAGACCGGAGGTGAGGGCACCGACAAGGGCATCGACGCCGTCGGCTACCAGGCCCAGGAGCCCGGCCAGGATCACGAGGCACCGGCGACCGTGCTGAACTCGCTGATCCAGACGGTCCGGCCGACCGGCGCTCTGGGCATACCGGGCCTGTACGTGCCGCGCGACCCCGGTGGCCCGGACGAGCAGTCCAAGCAAGGCATGCTGGTCGTCGCCATCGGAAAGGCCTTCGAGAAGGGCCTGCGGATGGGCACCGGCCAGTGCAACGTCAAGCGCTACAACCGCCAGCTGCGTGATCTGATCATCGAGGGCCGCGCGGAGCCGAGCTTCGTCGTTTCGCACGAGCTGCCGCTCGACCAGGCACCGTCGGCGTACGAGAAGTTCGACAAGCGGATCGAGGGCTACACCAAGGTCGTCCTCCACCCGCACGCGTAAGGACGTCGGCCCGCGTCACTCCGTCCGGCGGGACGGCCACCGCCCCGCCGGACGGGCCGCTTCAGGAGTACATGAACGCTTCCCGGGCTCCGGTCAGGTCGAGCAGCCGCTCGACCATGGGACTGCCGGCCCGGACGGTGAGGGTCTTGCCGTGCTCGGCGGCCTGCTCGCGCAGCCGGAGCAGAAGGTTGAGACCGGAGCAGTCGCAGAAGTCCACCGCGCTCAGGTCCAGGTCCATGCCGCCGGCCGAGCGGTTGAGTATGTCGTGCAGCTGGTGCTGGAGTCGACGTCCCGCGTCGAAGTCGAGATCGCCACGCACCATCACGCCCACCCGGTCACCGGCCGGCACGACGGCGACCGTCGCCGAGCCCGGAGGCGTCAGCGCGAGTTCCGGCATGGCTTCTCCCTCCTTCGTCGCCAGCCTGCGTCGCGTCCCACACTCTCCCGTCCGCCCCTCACCCGTCAAGTAATACATGAAAAGCAGTACGTGCTTTTGAATGCGCGAACGGTCCATCGGTAAGCTGAGCGGTATGGATGGAGTGCCTGAGCCGCACAGCGGATGGACGTTTCTGACCAACCACGCCAGAGTGCTGGCAGCCATCGCCGACGACCACAGCGCCCGCATCCGCGACATCGCCGCGCGCTGCCGGCTGACCGAGCGGGCTGTCCAGAAGATCATCGCCGACCTGGAACGGGACGGATACCTCTCGCACACCCGGGAGGGGCGTACCAACACGTACCGGATCGAGCCCGGCAAGGTACTGCGCCACCCGGCCGAGGCGGGACTGACCGTGGCCGCCCTGCTCTCCCTGCTCCTCCAGGACGAGGCCGACCGCACCCCGCTCTCCGAGGGGCACAGCAGGCCGCACGCCCCGGCCTGACGTTCACCGGCCCCAGATCCTGCGGTACGCCTCCCGGTAGCCCGACGGGTCCCACGTCGTGGCACCGTCGCTGTTGCCGGCCGTGGCGACGTGTACGGGGGCCACGTATCCGCTGGCGGGACGGCCGGAGAAGGCGCGGTTGAACTCGTCGACGATCTGCCAGCCCTGCAGGGACAGCGGTTCGGGCACGGTGGCGGCCTGGTACTGCCTGTCCTCGATGCGCTGGAACGCGGAGGGGTCGCCGTCGCCGGCCCCGATGTTGAAGGGCGGACCGGCGCCGTTCAGGCCGGCCGCGCGGAAGGCGGGGGCCGCGTCGGCGAAGTACAGGTCGTTGATGGCGACGGAGTGGGTCCAACTGCTCCGGAACCGTTGCAGCAGGGAGGAGATCTCGCGCTGGGTGCGGGTGCTCGCGTCCGGGATCGGGATGTTCTCGTACGCCAGCAGTTTCACCCCCGGACAGGTGGCGAGCTGTCTGCGGATCAGGTCGGACTTGTTCCGCGCGAAGGGGATCGAGGCGTCGGTGATGAGCACGACACCGGCGCGGCCCCGGGACTGCGCGATGATCCACTGCGCGCTGATGCCGGCCACCTCCTCGACGCGGGTGGTGACGTTGGTGAACAGCTCGGGCCGTCGGCTGGGGCCGGGAGCGGCGACCGCGTGCCAGCCGATGAGCGGGATGTGCTCCGCGTTGGCCCGCGCCACCTGCTGCGCCGTCGAACCGGGGTCGAAGCCGCCGATGACGATGCCCGAGGGCTTGAGGGTCACGGCCTCGCTCATCGCGGCCCGGATACCGGTGGGGGTGCCGCCGCCGTCGATCACCCGGACGTTCCAGCCGATGACCCGCCCGGCCTGCTGCACCCCGCTCGCGGCGCCCGCGACTCCGGGATTGGTCATGGTCTGGGCGACGTAGACGATGGTCTTGCCGGACACCGCCGCCGGTCCGCTGGTCGGCCCGTTCCAGGGGACGTCGGTCCGCTCCGCCCGGGTGACGGCCTCCTGGGCCCTGGAGTGCACGACCGGGCAGCCGTCCGGACCCGCCGTGGACTCCTCCGTGCCGCCCGGCGAGCCGCGTTCGCAGCCGGCGAGGGCGGTCGCCGCCGCCAGGAGGGCGCACGAGGCGAGTCTGAGGACGGCGGGGGTGGCTTTGCGGTTGCCGTGCACGGGAGCTCCTCGCGGGGAACCGGCGTCAGGGGGTGGGGCCCGCCGACCGGGGACCGTCGGGCGCGGCGGCGCCGGTACGCAGCCGGCGGCGGGCGGCGTAGCCGGCCAGGCCGACCGCGATGAGCAGGGTGCTGCCGTAGAACAGCGGGACCGTCCAGAAGTCGGCACCCAGCTGTCCGATGCCGGTGAGGCCGACGGCGAGGACGGCGACGGCGACCACGGTGCCGATGGCGTTGGGCCGGCCGGGTTTGATCGCCGTGGAGCCGAGGAGGGCGCCGACGAAGGCGGGCAGCAGGTAGTCGAGGCCGACGCTGGGATTGCCGATCTGCTGCTCGGCCGCGAGCAGCACACCGGCGAAGCCGACGATCAGCCCCGAGGCGGTGAACGTGTAGACGGTGTACTTCCGGGTCGGGATGCCGACGAGATCGGCGGCGCGCGGGTTCGAACCGACGACGTACAGATACCGGCCGAGCGGCAGGCGCTCGAGTACCAGCCAGAGGACGAGCGCGAGGGCGAGCACGTAGAAGGCCGGCACGGGAAGGCCGAGGAACTCCGAGTCGTAGAGGTCGGTGAAGTCGGCCGGGAGGCCCCGCGGGCCGGGGACGATCCTGCCGCCGCCGGTGACCCAGCCGCTGACGGCGTACATCATGCTGCCGGTGCCGAGGGTGGCGATGAAGGAGTCGATACGGCCGAACTCGACGACGACGCCGTTGATGACGCCCACGACCGCCCCGCCGGCGACCACCGTGAGGCAGGCGAGCGGCCAGGGCCAGCCGTCGTGCACGACGAGCTGCATCACCATGACGTGCGCCAGTCCGAGGCCGTAGCCGATGGATAGGTCGAACGCGCCGGTCACGATGGTGACGGTGGCGGCGAGCGCGAGGATGGCGGGGATCGACTGGTTGGACAGGATCGAGTCGACGGTGTCCAGCGTGGGGAAGGTGCGTGGCAGGGCCAGCGAGAAGACCAGGACGAGCAGGACGGTGAGGGCCAGGAGGCCGTAGGTGCCGATGAGGTGCCCGCCCGGTCGGTGCGGTCGCCGCCGGGGCGGGGAGGCGGAGGGCGGAGCCGTCATGGGTTCGCCGCGGTCGGGGAAGGGGGCATGGCCGAAGCCGCCCGGGTGAGCTCGGCGACCGTGAGGGCCGCCCCGCTCAGTTCGGCCGTCACGGTCCCGCGGACGAAGACCAGGGCCCTGCGGCACACGTCCGCGACCTCCTCGAAGTCGGTGGAGACGAGCAGGACCGCGAGGCCTGCCGCCAGCGCCTCGTCGAGCAGACGGTAGATCACGGCTCTGGCGCCGAGGTCCACGCTCGCGGTCGGCTCCTCGAGGATGAGCAGGCGCAGGCCCGGGCACAGCCACCGTCCGATCATGACTTTCTGCTGGTTTCCGCCGGAGAGCGTGGCGATGGGGGCCTCGCTGTCAGGGGGACGCACCGAGAACCGCTCGATGAGGGTGGCGGCCTCGGCGCGCTCGCGGCGGGGGCTCGTCCAGCGCGGCGCCGACCGGCCTTCCGCGAGCGGGGTGGCCAGGAGGTTCTCCCGTACGGTCAGCTCGGCGGCGCACCCCTCCCGCAGCCGGTCGCCCGGCACCAGGCCGACACCGAGCCGGACGGCGTCGGCGACCGTACGGGGGTGATAGGGCCGGCCGCCGAGCAGGGCCCGTCCGGCGAGGAGGGGGTGGCAGCCGGCCAGGGCGCGGCCCAGGTCCGTGTGCCCGGCGCCCGTGAGACCGACCAGGCCCAGGACCTCCCCCGCCCGGAGCTCCAGGTCCACAGGCCCGGCGCCGGCGGTCCGTACGCCGTCGAGGGTGAGCACCGCGGGCCCGTCGGCCGGAGCCGTGGCGGGGCGGTAGTCGGTCGGTTCCTCGCCGACGATGTCGCGCACCAGGCGGAGGGGGCTGTGGCCCGCCAGCGGGCCGTGGCCGACGAGGCGGCCGTCACGCAGGACGGCGAAGGTGTCGGCGACCTGGTGGACCTCGTCCAGGCGGTGGGTCACGTAGAGGACGGCGTGCCCCCGGTCGCGCAGGGAGTGGAGGACGCGGAACAGCCGGGCACAGTCCGGGGCGGGGAGACGGGCGGTCGGCTCGTCGAGGACGATGAGTTTCGCGCGTGCCGCCAGGGCTCTGGCGATGGCGACCAATGAACGTTCGGCCGGGCCGAGCCGGGTGACCGGTGCGTCCGGGTCGAGCTGTGCGCCGATGACCTCCAGGACGTCGGCGGCGCGCTCGCGGGTCCGCCGCCAGGAGACCAGTCCGGCGCGGCGCGGATACCCGGTGCTCAGGGCGATGTTCTCGGCGACCGTCATCCATTCCACGAGTCCGAGGTCCTGGTGGATGAAGGACATGCTGCGTGCGGCGGCATCGCTGCCGAGCGGGTGTCCGTCGACGGTGACGCGTCCCGCGTCGGCGTGGTGGACGCCGGCGAGGATCTTGATGAGCGTGGATTTCCCGGCGCCGTTGGGGCCGAGAAGGGCGAGGACGCTGCCGGCGTGCACGTCGAGGTCGACCCCGGCCAGCGCGACGGTTGCGCCGAACCGCTTGCCGAGCCCGCGGATCCGGACCAGGGGCTGCGCCCCGCTGGGCGCCGGTGCCTTCGCAGACGTGTCTGGAGCGTCGTGCACGGACATCTCCGGGGGTCGGCCTGGCGAGTTCTTCCCGACGGTCGAGAGGGATACTAGCCGAATAGATCACTGTATTCCGGACATGCCCCAGCTTGCCGTGACCCCAAACACGGCAGCGGTCCGCGGCAGGGCGACGTGCTCCCGGCCTCACGCGGCGTCGAGGGCGCACTCCGCCCAGATGAGCTTGCCCTCCGGGAGGTAACGCGTGCCCCAGCTCCGGGACAGCTGAGCGACGAGGAACAGGCCGCGGCCGCCCTCGTCGGTGCTGGCCGCCCGGCGAAGGTGGGGAGCCGTGTTGCTGGCGTCGGAGACCTCGCAGATCAGCGTGCGGTCGTACAGCAGCCGCACCCGGATCGGTCCGGCACCGTGACGGATGGCGTTGGTGATCAGCTCGCTGAGGATCAGCTCCGCCGCGAACGCGGCCTCGTCGAGCCCCCAGTCGGCCAGCCGCCGGATGGCGGACGCGCGGACCTCGCTGACCAGGGCGGGGTCGGCGGGCAGGTCCCAGGTGGCGATCCGGTCGGAGTCCAGAGCGTGGACCCGGGCGACGAGCAGGGCGATGTCGTCGTACGGGTGGGCGGGCGCCACCGTGTCGAGGATCGCCTCACAGGTGTCCTCCGGGGTGCGGCGCGGGTGGGCGAGGGCCCCGCGCAGCTGTTCCAGGACGGCGTCGACGTCGCGGTGCCGGTCCTCGATGAGTCCGTCCGTGTAGAGGACCAGCTGACTGCCCTCGGACATGTCGACCTCGACGGCGTCGAAGGGCAGCCCGCCGAGGCCGAGCGGCGGCCCGGACGGCAGGTCGGGGTAGGACACGGTGCCGTCGGGGTGGACGAGCGCGGGCGGAGGGTGGCCGGCGCGGGCCATGACGCATCGCTGCGCGGTGGGGTCGTAGACGGCGTACAGGCAGGTGGCGCCGATGATGCCGACCCCCTCGCCGTCGGGGTCCTCCCGGTCGAGGCGCCCGACGAGGTTGTCGAGGTGGCTGAGGACCTCGTCCGGGGGGAAGTCGAGTTCGGCGTAGCTGCGCGCGGCGGTGCGCAGCCGGCCCATGGTCGCGGCGGAGAGCATGCCGTGGCCGACGACGTCGCCGACGAAGAGGCCGACGCGGGAGCCGGAGAGGGGGATGACGTCGTACCAGTCTCCGCCGACGTCGGATTCGGCGGGCAGGTAGCGATGGGCGACCTCGACGGCGTGCTGGTCGGCCAGACCGTGCGGGAGCAGCCTGCGCTGCAGTGCGAGGACCATGGCGCGTTCGTGGGTGTAGCGCCGGGCGTTGTCGATGGAGAGGGCCGCGCGGGCCGCCAGTTCCTGGGCGAGCGAGCGGTCGTCGTCCCCGTAGGGGGTCGGGTCCTGGGCGCGGTAGAAGCCGACGACGCCCAGGACGACTCCGCGGGCCAGCAGGGGCACCGCGATGAGGGAGTGGACGTGGGCCAGCAGCGCGTCGGTGTGCTCGGGGTCGAGGGCGAGCCAGCCCGCGGCGACCTTCAGGTCCGGTTCCAGCACCGCCTTCGAGCTGGTCAGGCAGCGCAGCTGGGGCGCGGTCGGACCGAAGTCGGGCCGCTTGCCGACCGGGATGAAGGGAAGGTCGTCGCGGATGCCGTGGACCACCGTCCGGCGCAGGTCGCCGAGGGGGTCGAGGGGCTCCTCGCCGCGCAGTACCGCTTCGGACAGGTCGACGGTGACGTAGTCGGCCAGTCGCGGGACCGCCGTCTCGGCAAGCTCCTCGGCGGTGCGGCGGACGTCCAGGGTGGTGCCCACCCGGGCACTGGCCTCGGACAGCAGCTCCAGCCGGCGGCGCGCGGCCAGGGCGTACGCGCCGACGCGCGGCTCCCCCACCATCACCAGCCCCCTGGCCGTCGGCGGCCCGGCGGGGCGGGCGTCCCGCGCGCCGTCGGCACCGTTGGCCGTGACCCTGCCGTCCAGGGGGACCCCGTCGGGCGCTGCGCCGGGGCGGTGTCCGGTGGGGTGAGCGGCCGGAAGACGCGCGAGCGAGGCGGGGGCGGCGGCGGGCTCGGCGCGGAAGCCCGACCGCTCGGCGGCCTGGCGCGGGACGAGGAGCGCCTCCATCGGGAGAACGCCCGGGAGGACGGCTTCGACGGCGACGCCCTCCACGCCGAGGGCGCTCGTCATCGGACGGCTCACCAGCCTGATCCACCGCCCGCCGGGCAGGGCGACGTCCACGGCGCCCCACTGCGCACGCGAGATCAGCTCGGTCGCCTTCTCCATGAGGACGGCCTGGTCACGGGGGCGCAGCTCGAGGGCCAGTTCGTCCACCGAGATGCCGCGGTGCGGGCCGGCCGCCGCTTCGGCCTCGGCGGCCCGGTACGCCCTCAGCAGCGCACGCTCACGCTCGGAACTCTGCTCCAGCAGCCGCCGCTCCACGGCCGCGGCCGCCTTGCGTATGACCGGGCCCAGCGCCGGGTTCTCGGCGCTGCGGGGATAGCCCATGCACAGCACGCCCTCCATGCACCCGCTGAGCGGGTCGCGGATGGGCAGCGCGAGGCAGGCGTTCTGCTGGGCACGCTCGGCGAAGTGCTCGGCCCCGTAGACCCGGATGAGCCGACGCTCGGCGAGGGCGAGACCGATTCCGTTGGTGCCGGCGACCTGCTCGGAGAAGACGAATCCGGGCACTGCCTGGATCGCCGGGAGGCTCGCGGCCAGTGACGCCCGTCCGAAACGGCGCAGCAGGACCGTGCCGTTCGGATCGGCGAGGGAGATGTTCATCTCGCTGCCGGAGAACCTGGCCTGCAGCCGGTCGAGCACGGGCACGGCCGCGCGGACGATCCGGCCGCCTGGATCGAAGTCGTCCCGGTAGGGAAGGTCGGCCTGGTCCGGGGAGAGTCCGAGGGACCTGCAGCGCTGCCAGGAGTTCAGGATCGACGATCGCACGCCCGCCTCGACCGTCTCCCCCTGCAGAAAACGCTCACGGATACGGGCGGGGCCCGTGCCGTCTGTCGCACGCCCTGTCGGTAGCGGCTCCCCGCCGGATCGAACCACGCTTCGCCCCACTCGCACCTACGTAAGTCAGCCAATCGGACATACCTGGCATTGACGAGGATACGGGCAATGGGGTCACGAGTCACGGTTCGCGAATTCCGCACCCACACACGCGACCGCCGCGCCGTCCGCTCCTCGGCTCGCCTAGAGGACCGCGACCGGGGTCACCGGCGAGCCCGTCCCGGCCGGTATGTTCAGCGGGGCCACGACCAGCAGGAACGCGTGCCGTCCGGCCTCGGCCGCGGCGGCGGAGAGGGCTTCCAGGTCGAGGTTGTCCAGCAGCGGCACTCCCATCGCCGCGACGGCCAGCGCATGCACCGGTGAGTGCACGCCCTCGACGGGTGAGGGCCGCACATCGCTGTCGCCGTCACCGCCGATCAGCGCGACACCCCGCTCGGCCAGCAGCGGTACGGCGTCCACATGGAAACCCGCGCTCCCCGTGTCGGGGTCCCAGGCACCGAGTTCGGCACGTCGGCGGACGTGTCCCGAGCGCAGCAGCACCGCGTCACCCTCACCGATCACCACCCCGAGTGCCTGCTCGGCGGCGATGACGTCGGCCGCGTGCACCGCCTGCCCCGGCTCCAGCCAGCGGACCCCGAGGACGGCCGGCAGGTCGAGGAGCACGCCCCTCGTCACCAGGCATCCGAGCGCGGACACCGTGCCGAAGCGGGCGCCCGCGGCGTCGACGACCTCGTGTGCCGTGCGGCCGTCGTAGAGCTGCCCTTGGTAGGCGATGTGGCTCAGCGCGTCGAGATGGGTGACGCCCTTGCCGTGGTAGTCGGCGGCGATGAAGTCCTTGTACGTGGACGGTTCCGGGCTCTCCACGTCACCGAGATCGGTCATGTGGTGCAGGGCGGGCCTGCGGTTGTCGGGACCGGCCCGGGTGTTCCACGGCAGCGCCAGCGGGACCACCGTCCCGGACCGCACCGTGGCCGTGGCCCGCCGCACGTGGTCCGCCGTCACACGGTTCCACGCGCCGCGGTCGGCCGGGGCCCAGCGCCCCCAGGTGCGCACCGCCGCGAACATCGCGTCGAACTCCTGGCGGGAGACGGCGGGCCCGCCGCCGTCACCGGCCGGCCCGGGGTTCGCGGTCATGACACCGGCGCCACGGTCTCAGTGCTCCCCTCCACGGTCCTTCCCGACGGCTCGGCGCCGTGACACGGGCTTGGACCGCGGGGACGCGGCGGGTACCTCCTCGTCGAGGATCTTCTCGCCGTAGAGGTCCTGCAGCCAGTTGGCCTGGTAGATGGTGTCGAGATAACGCTCGCCGAGGTCGGGGGCGATGGCCACCGCGGTCAGGCCCCGGGTGTCGTGCCGGGCCAGCCAGTCCGTCGCGCCGCTCACCACGGTCCCGGTGGAGCCGCCGAACAGGAAACCGCGCCGGGCCAGCCGGTGGCAGGTGCGGATGGTGTCCGCCTCCTCGACCCGGATGACCTCGTCCACGTACGACTCGTCGAGCAGGGGCGGGCGCATGCTCATGCCGAGGCCGGGAATCATCCGGCGGCCGGGTTCGCCGCCGAAGGACACCGAGCCCACGCTGTCCACGGCGACGATCCGCACCGGGCGGTGCCACTGCCGGAACCAGCGCGCGCAGCCCATCAGGGTCCCGGTCGTGCCGGCCCCGACGAACAGCACGTCGAGCCGCGGGAAGTGGCAGGCGATCTCCGGTGCCGTGGTGCGGTAGTGCGCCCGCCAGTTGCCCGCGTTGGTGTACTGGCTGAGCCACACGTAGCGGTCGTCGGACGCGCAGAGCTCGCGCACGTAGTCGATCCGTTTGCCGAGGAAGCCGCCGTTGGCGTCCAGGTCGGCCACGATGTGCACCTCGCTGCCCAGCGCCTCCATCAGGAGTCTGGTGGACAGGTTGCAGCGGGAGTCCGTCACGCACAGGAACCGGTAGCCCTTGCTGGCGGCGATCATGCTGAGCGCCACGCCCAGGTTCCCGGACGACGACTCGACCAGGACCGAGTCCGGTTTGAGGACTCCGTCGCGCTCGGCCGCCTCCACCATCTCGTTCGCGGCCTTCAACTTGATGGAGCCGGCGAAGTTGAATCCCTCGCACTTCAGATAGAGACGGCTTCCGAGCACCGGCTCGAGGTCGACGTACAGGTGTCTTTCGTTGAAGGCGTGGGGAGCGGATATGACGGGCACGGTGGGCCTCCGGTTGCCAGGGCCGAGCGGGTGCGCCTCAGCCGTACCGGCGCAGGTCGTGGAAGAAGTCGTCGATGAGGCGGAGCTGTCCCGCCCGGGCCACCTCGTCGTGGACGTAACTGCCGACGGCGAGGTCGAGGACGCCGAGTCCGAAGGGTGAGAAGATCACCGGCCGGTCGGACGGCGGGGTGAGCCGTCCGGTCATGACGTCGTCGAGGGTGCCGTCCAGGAAGTCACGGTTGCCCGTGAGCTGTTCGGCCAGGTGGGGAGAGGTGTCGGCCTTCAGGCAGTGCTCGATGTCGTCGACGATGTTGGCCGCCGAGAGCAGGATCTCCGGGGCGAGGTCGCGCAGGGAGATGTGCAGCACCAGCGGATGGTGGGCGAACCACGCCGGGTCGGTGACATGGGGTTCTCCCGCGATGGTGGCGAAGACCACCAGGTCGCTGGAGCGGACGAGGTCCTCGGCGCTGTCGTGGACGGTGACCCGGCCGGGGGCACCGCTCTGCTCCAGGTAGCCGCGGAAACCGGCCGCGCTGTCGGCCGAGACGTCGTACACGCCGACCGTGTCGAACGTCCAGCCGGTCCCGGTCAGGAAGGTGTGGATGTAGCGGGCGATCAGGCCGGTGCCGAAGAAGCCGACACGTGCGGGCCGGGGCCTCGTGCGGCTGAGCCAGTCGGCCGCCAGCGCGGCGGAGGCAGCGGTCCTGGTCGCGCTGATGACGGAGCTCTCCAGGCACGCGAACGGGTAGCCGGTCTCGTGGTCGTTGAGGATGAGGACCGCGGAGGCCCGGGGCAGGCCGGCATTCACGTTGGCCGGGAAGCTGGAGATCCATTTCAGGCCGTCGACCCGGACCGACCCGCCGATGGAGGCCGGCAGCGCGATGATCCGGTCCGCGGGGCGGTCCGGAAAGCGCAGGAAGTACGACGGTGGGTTGACCGAGTCCCCGGCGCCGTGCAACCGGTAGGTGGCCTCGACGAGTTCGACGATCTCCTTCTCGCGACCGCGGAGGGCCTGCTGGACCTGGGCACCGGAGATCACGGCGAAGGCCGGTGCGGGGGCCTGGCCGGGGTCGGTCTGCCGCGTGGTGGCTGACATTGCCTTGGTCATCTCCTGCTCGCCTCCGGGGCCGGGTCGAGGTCGGGCAGCCGTCGGGGCTCGGCCATGGCGACGAGCACCTGGCGTTCCCCGCCGAAGGCCTCTCGGCTGTGTGCGGTGCGGATGTTGTCCACGAGCATGAGATCGCCGGCCTGCCAGGGCTCACGGCGGGTGTGCTCGTCGTAGGTGGCGTTGAGCAGCTGGACGACGTCCTCGCCGATCGGGGTGCCGTCCCCGAAGCGGGTGTTGAACGGCAGGGCGTCCTCGCCGTAGACGTCGACCAGGTACTCGCGCACCTCGGGGTCGAGCGTCCACTCGTTGAGGAAGGCGATCTGGTTGAACCAGCAGTGCCGGCCGGTGACCGGGTGCCGTACCACGGCACTGCGCCGCTGCCGTGTGTGCAGGGACCCGTCGGGCTGCCAGGCGAACTCGATGGCGTTGGCACGGCAGTAGTCCTCGACGGCGGTCCGGTCGTCGGTGCCGAAGGATTCCGCCAGGGACGCCCCGATCTCGTCGTTGTAGGCCCGGGTCAGCAGCCACCCCTCGCGCTCGAACCGTGTCCTCAGCTCGACGGGCAGCGCGCGCAGCACCTCCTCCGCGTCGGCGACCGCGGTGGCCCCGCCCTCGGCGGGCGCGGTCAGGCACGCGAACAGCATCAGGCCGGGCACCTCCAGGAGGTAGCTCAGTTCGTGGTGCATGCACATCGGCTGGTTCGCCGGCCAGGGCGTGGAGGAGTAGACCCCCGGGCCGAGTGTCTCGCGGGGGGCGAACGCCTCCTTCTCCGCCATCGGTTCACCGGCCAGGGCCGTGAACACGGCACCGGCCTCGGCCGCGTCCCGCGGTCGCAGACCCCGGACGATCAGCGCGCCGTGCTCGGTGACCTGGGCACGCAGCGCCTCGCGGTGCGCGGCCGCCCAGCTCACGGCGTCCCCCGGGGCGTCGATCCGCAGGATCGGAGGTCTGTCCGGCCGCAGCTGTACGTCGAGCGGTGTTGCCAGGGGTGGTGAGGACGACATGCGTGTCTCCTTTCGGTTGCCCGGTCGCCATCCGCACAGATGACGTCAGGCTCAGGGGGAGGCCAGTGGTGCGACGGCGCCCAGGACGGCCCGTGCGGCTTCGGCCGGCCGGGTACGCAGGAAGTAGTGGCCGCCGTCGGTGAGCTCGTGCAGCTCCACGTGCTCCGCCAGGAGCTGCCAGTCGCGCCAGCGCTCGGCGTACCCGGCGGTGACCGGATCGTCGGCGGCGACCACCACGGTGACCGGTGCCGACAGCTTCACCGCGGGCGGGGTCTCCAGCGCGGCCGCGAAATAGCGGTGCGCGGACACGTAGTCGTGCCGGTAGGCGGCACCGACGTGCTCGGCGTGCTCGGCGTCCAGCTCCCGCAGCTCGGTGTAGCCGCTGTCCGCGGTCAGCCGCGCGGCGATCCGGGCGTTGCTCCGGCCCGTCAGCTCGCCGACGGCGGCGCGCCGGCCGTCGGCGGTGCCGAGCAACTGCGCCCCGAGGAACACCCGGGAGACGTCCACACCGCGCTCCTGCAGCAGTCTCGCCGTCGCCACCGCCGGGGCGGCGCCCGACGAGTGGCCCCACAGCAGGACCCTGGCCGCACCGCGCCCGGTGATCTCGGTGACGACCCGCTCCGCCACTTCCTCGATCGACACGAACGGCTCGGTGTGGGCGGCGAGGTCGTGACCGGGCAGTTCCACGGCGTGGACGGCGACCCCGTCGGCCGCCAGGGCGCCCGCCATCGGCTGGTAGTTGACCGCGTTGCCGCCCGCGTAGGGGAAGCACACCAGCACGCACCGTGCGGTGCCGTCCGGTTCCGACAGCGGCTGCAGCAGTTCCGGGCGCTGCCGGGCGGCGCCGTCGAGAAGGGCGGCGAGGTCGGCCAGTACCGGGTGCCGGGTGATGTCCTTCAGGGACACGGCGCGGTCCAGGGCGATGGTGAGTTTCACGGCCGTCAGCGAGGTGCCGCCGGAGTCGAAGAAGTGGTCCGTGCGGCCGATCCCGTGTTCGGGGACGCCCAGCAGCTCGGCCCATGCTGCGGCCAGCTTCCGCTCGGTCGGGGTGAGCGGGGCACGGTCCTGGTCGCCGCAGGCGTCGCTCCGTGCGGGCGGTGCCGTCTGTTCGGCCAGCGCGGTCAGGGCCTTCCTGTCGATCTTCCCGTTGCCGGTGAGCGGCAGGCTCGGCTGCCAGTGGAAGGCGGAGGGGACCATGTAGGCGGGCAGCCGGGCGCCCAGCGCGTCGCGCAGTTCGTCCGGATGCCGGCGCCGGCCGGTGAAGAAGGCGATGAGGTGCTTGCTGTCGCCGGCCCGTTCGGCGACGACCACCGCGCCGTCCCGCACCCCGGACACTCCGAGGAGGGTGTTCTCGATCTCACCGATCTCGATGCGGAAGCCGCGGATCTTGACCTGGTTGTCCCGGCGGCCGAGGAACTCCAGCTTCCCGCCGGGCTGCCAGCGCCCCCAGTCACCTCCCAGGTACAGCCGCTCCCCCGGCCGGTACGGATCCTGCCGGTAGGCCTCACGGGTCCGCTCGGGATCGTTGACGTAGCCGCGCCCGACGCACACGCCGGCGAACGCGATCAGCCCCGGGGCGCCCAGCGGCACCAGCGCCAGGTGCTCGTCGACGACGTAGACGCGCACGTTGTTGACCGCACGCCCGAGCAGCACACGCTCGGGTACGTTCTCCATGACCTCGTGGTTGGTGTCGTCCGAAGTCTCGGTCAGGCCGTAGGCGTTGACGAGCTTGATCCCGGGCTGGAGCGCGAACCAGCGCTGGACCAGTTCCCGCTTCAGCGCCTCACCCGTGACCGACACACACCTCAGGTCCGGCAACGCGCGGGGATGCTTCTCCAGGTACGAGACGACGACCTCCAGGTAGGACGGCACGACCTGCACCACACCGGCCCGGCCGCGGACGAGGGTGTCGAGGAAGCGTTCCACGTCGACGACCACGTCCTGCCCGACCAGCAGGGTCCGCCCGCCCACCAGCAGCGCGGACACCAGTTGCCACAGCGAGATGTCGAAGCACTGGGGGGCTGTCTGGGCCACCACGGCCCCCTCGGCGATCCCCAGATCGTCGATCTTGGCGTGGATGTGGTTGAGCATGCCCTCGTGCTCGCACATGGCGCCCTTGGGCTCTCCGGTGGAGCCGGAGGTGAAGTAGATGTAGGCGAGCTGGTCGGCGGCGACCTCCACCCCGACGTCCGAGCCGTCCAGCTGCTGCTCGTAAGCGGTCTCGACCAGCAGCTTCTCGATTTCCGGCAGGGTGGCCAGGGCCTCCTCCAGGGTGCTGGTGCTGCCGGCTTCGGTCAGCACCAGCCGGCATCCGGCCCGTGACAGGGTTGCCGCGATACGTCCGGCGGGGAAGTGCGGTTCCACCGGCAGGTAGGCACCGCCCGCCTTGAAGACGGCCAGGGTCGCGGCCAGCCAGTCGAGCCGGCGTTCGGTGACCACCGCGACGGGGTCCTCCGGGCCCAGTCCCCGCGCCAGCAGGGCGCGCGCCAGCCGGTTGGCACGTGCGTTCAGCTCGCGGTACGTCCACTGCTGCGCGCCGTGCACCGCCGCCACGGACTCCGGATGCGCGCGGGCCCGCTGCTCGAACAGCTCGTGCACCCGTGCCCGCGGAAGTGCCCGGCGGGGACCGGCGAGCCCCTCGGTCTGTTCCTGCACCTCGTCGGCGGACAACAGGCTCTGCCGGGTGTGATCGGCGTCCGGGTCCGCCGTGATCGACCGCAGCGCGGCCAGGTGGTAGCCGCCGATCCGGGCCGCGCAGTCGGTGTCCAGCACCTGGGTGCGGTACCGCAGCCGCGCCGCCGTCCGCCCGTCCCGGTGGCACCAGCCCACCCCCAGCGCGGCGTCGTCGACGAGCCCGGTCTCCTCCCCCGCCGGGTCGAACACGACCTCGTACGACGGCCCGGCGACCCCGAGTTCCTGCCGCAGCTCCTCGACCGGGTAGTGCCGGTGCGCCAGCAGCTCCGTCTCAGCGCGGTGGGCCTCGGACACGAGCGTGTGCCAGGGCCCGGGGGCAACGGTCAGCCGGCACGGCAGCGGGCCGCCCCGCGCTCCCGCGGCGTAACCGGTCACGACCTCCTGTTCACCGGACAGCGCGGCCAGCACCTTGGCGTGCGCGGCCAGCAGCACCGCGCTCACCGGTACCGCCGAGCGCCGCGCCAGCTCACGTACCGCCCCGGCGACGTCGTCCGGCACGGTCACCTCGTACTCGGCCACTCCCGCGGCCGGCTCGGGAGCCCACCGCGGCACCGCCGTGAAACCACCGGCGGTCAGCACACGGCTCCAGAACTCCCGGTCCGCCTCTACGCGCGATCCCATCGAATGGCCTTCCTCAACTCGGCGTCCGGCATGTCCGCAGCGGGGTTGCCGCCCCACTGTGTGTTCGGGGGGACTTCCTCGCCCTTCATGAGGAAGGAGTCGGGTGCGAGCACGGCCCCGTCGCCCATCGTCACGCCGTAGTGCACGTGGGCGCCCACGCCGAGCGTGCAGCCGGGGCCGATGGTGGTGCCGTCGGACTTGAAGGTGCCGTCCTCCTGCGAGTGGCACTGGACCTTGCTCCCGGCGTTCAGGGTGCATTCGTCCCCGAGGGTGGTGAGTGTCCGCTCGGTCAGGTAGCAGCCGTCGTCGAAGACCCTGCTGCCGATACGGACACCCAGCAGCCGCCAGACCAGCGCCTTGAACGGGGTCCCGTTGAAGATGTTCAGGTAGTGGTCCGGGACCTTCCACAGGCGCTCGTGCCGCCAGAAGAGCGGGTCGTAGATGGAGCACAACCGTGGCCGCAGCCTGCGGAAGGACATGGTGCAGCGTTCCACCAGCACGTAGTGGACGGTGGTGTACGCGAGCGTCAGTGCCAGGTATCCGGCGATCACCATATGGCCGAGCACGCCGTACAGATCGACGGAGGCGAGGGCCAGGACCGTGAGGACGAAGGTGTGCAGCCACCGGGCGAACAGCATCACGGCCATCGAGCGGAGGTTGTACCGGTTCTTCGCCGCGAGACGGCGGCGCAGTGTGTCCCCGGTCCTGAGTTCGTCGAACCGGGCGTCGCGCTCCACCGACCGCGGGATCTCGAAGCAGGGCGAGCCGAGAAGCCCCACGCCCTCGCGGACCTCGCCGTCGAGGGGAACCATCACCTTCGTGGCGAGCAGGCAGTTCTCCCCCGTCCTGCCACCCGCGGGGTAGGCGATGTTGTTGCCGAGGAAGTTGCGGGCCCCGATCGACACCCGGGAGACCCGGAAGGACGTGCTGGAGAAGTCCGCGTTCACGATCGAGAGCCCGTCGGCCACCATCGTGCCGCTGCCGACGGAGACCAGGAACGGGCTCTCGTGCTGCAGCTCGGTGCCGAAGTTGGACCCGGTCTGCTCGACCCGGGACAGGTCGTATCCGAGGCCGCGGAGGTAGTGCACGATGTACGAGCTGTCCCCGAAGAGCCAGGCGAAGAACCTCACGTTGGTCATGCCGGCGATCGCCCGGTGGGCCGCGTAGTGGAAGCCGTACAGCGGATAGACCCGGTCGGGTTCGAGGGCCAGGCTCAGCAGACGCGGCACGGTGTACAGCGCGACGAGACCGAGGACCAGCAGGCCGAAGAACAGCACGAGGGACAGGGGCAGGGCGTCGGTGACCAGGACGGACAGCGCGAGTCCGGACGTGTCCGGGCCCAGTCGCCCACCGAGCGCCGGGACCTCGGTGAACAGCATGTACACCCCGCCGAACGCCCCCGGTATGTACACGAGGAAGAGCTGGGCCAGGGTGACGCACCCGAACCAGACCCGGCGTGGCGTGCCGCAGCTCGCCGGCGCGACCCTCACGTAGTCGACTTCCGTGGGCTCGGCCGGGGAGCCGTGCCGGCGCTCGCCGGCCGGGACCGTCTGGCCGCGGTACAGGGTGGAGGAGTGACCGAGCTGGGCGCCGTCACCCATCGACGTGTCGATGTCGAGGACGGTCTTCTCCCCCACGAACACGTCTCGGCCGAGTGTCACCGGTCCGGTCTGGATGCGCCCCGCGTGCGCTCGGTAGCACAGGAAGAAGGCGTCCTTGCGGATCACCGTCCCGGCTCCGACGGTGAACAGGTCGGTGCAGACGGGTACGGAGTGGGACAGGATCGTGACTCCCTTGCCGATACGCGCGCCGAGGGCCCGCAGATACAGCACGTAGAGCGGATTCCCGGCGAAGAGAACCATCGGGTTCGCGTGGAGCAGCGCCTTGACGAGCCAGAAGCGCAGATAGGCAAGACCCCAGACGGGGAACTCCGCGGGTTTCCAGCGGCCGACGAGCAGCCATTTGGCAACGACGGGGAACAGGCACATGGCCACGAAACAGGCGCCGCCGAAGAGAAGCGACCGCAGATAGATGTCGACCAGACCGGTCCCGTCGGCGATCCACTCGTATCCCCGGGCCGCGACCAGCCCCGTCACGAAGGAGTACGCCAGGAAGACCAGCAGCTGGGCCGTGCCGCAGAGGAAGTGGGTCAGCCGACTCGTCGTCGCGGGCGCCGGCGCGGTGGTCGGTGCCGAAGAGGAGGGCGGCTTCTGGAGCGGTGATCCGGCGGCAGCGGGCGTCGCCGTCTCGAGGGCCGCCGCGAGGCTCCGGATCGTGGGATACCGGTAGATGTCCTTCATCGACGCGGACGGCAGGTCCGGCCGTTTCCTGATCCGCGCGCAGAACTGCGCCATCAGCAGGGAGTTGGCGCCGAGGTCGGTGAAGAAGTGACTGTCGACCGGGATGCGTTCGCGGCACGTCACGTCGGCCAGTACGTCCGCGAGCCGGCGCTCCGTCTCGGTCGCCGACGGGCCGGAACTGCCGCGTATGTCGACAACCGCTTGGTCCGGCCCGAATATATGGGTCTCGGAGGACTGCTCCACCATGCGACCTCCTGGCGCACTCTGCGACAGCCTGCGACCGAACCACGGGAGAACCGCGGTCGCCGTGGGTCAATCACTGATCACGAACCGTGGATCTCAGTTTCGGTCGGCTGCCACCGTGCTGCCACTCCGGATGGGCCGTCGTGCGGGGAGCGAGGGGCCGAAGAGCCTGTCTGCCTTGACTTCAGGCGTCGACCGGTCCTGGACGGGGATCACCCGTATGGACTTTTCCGCCCGGGGCGGCTGTCAGCCGAAGCGCCGGTCGGTGTGGTGCCGGTGGCGGTGCTTGACGGTGACCTCGGCCCGGGCGGTGTGGCTGACCGAGGACGGCGCGGTGGTGCTGACGGACGGCGTCGTCTTGGTGATCTTCAGCGTGGTGGTCGTCGAGGACGCGCCCAGCTTGCCGTCGCCCGCGTAGGAGACGGTCAGCGTGTGTGTGGCGACCTCGAGGTGGTTGGACAGGCCGACGCCGACCTTGCCGGAGCTGTCCAGGGTGGCGGTGCCCGGAACGGTGCCGCTCTCCTTCACCGTGACCTTGCCGGTGGGGACCGCGCCGTGCGAGCCGGTGACGGTGACGGCGACCTTCGGGGTCCTGCCGTACGCGGTCGTCGCCGCGGTCGTCTTCGTGGTGCTCGCGAACGTGACGGAGCCCTTCCACGTGGCGGCCGCACCCGTGCCGTTGAGGTTGGCGGCGCAGACCGTGGCGCTCCTGGACGACCGGAATGTTCGGGGAGAGCGTCGCGTCGGTCAGGCCGATCGCGCCGAGGAAGAACTTGCGGGTGCCGGAGCCGCTCTGCGGGATCCCGGGGTGCACGGTCTGGCCGTTCACGGTGGTGAGCGTGCCGGAGTAGATGTCATGCAGCCGGTCCACGGTCAGCGTGTCCAGGGCGGGGCCCTTCACCGCGACGCCGACCGCGTCCCGGGTGAACGGGATGTCGGTGAGCGCGGTGCCGGAGTTGCTCGGGCCGCTGGAGGAGCGGGCGAAGTCGACCTGGCCGCCGATGGAGACACCGGCGGAGTCCGGGTACTTGTCGCCGGTCAGGGACTCGCTCAGGGCCAGGCGGCCCTTGCCGGAGCTGTTCGGGCGCAGGAAGGACGGGCCGCCGGAGCGGGTGGTGATGTTCGACGTGGTGGGCCGGTGCCGGGCTCGATGGCGTCGTAGAAGGCGATACCGGCGCCGCTCGCCGCCTTCACGGCGGTCGAGCTGTAGCTCCTGCCGTTCACGGTGTCGCCGGCCAGGGCGTTCACCACGTCCTGGGTGGTGTCGGAGCCCACGCCGACAAGCTGGCGGAACGTTGCGGCGGGGGCGGTGTGCGGCGGCTCTGAAGCGGGGCGCCCTCTCTACCGGTGCTCGGGGTTCTCGTAGTCGCGTCGGCAGCCCGCGTCCCAGGCGGTGCGCTGGTTGCCGTAGGCGGGGATGCCGCCGAGGTCCTTCAGCGCCCGGGCCAGGTGCAGCAGGTTCCAGGTCATGAAGGTCGTGTTGCGGTTGGTGAAGTCGTTCTCCGGGCCGCCCGAGCCGGGGTCGAGGTACGAGGGACCGGGGCCCGCCTCACCGATCCACCCGGCGTCCGCCTGCGGGGGGATGGTGTAGCCCAGGTGCTGCAGGCTGTAGAGCACGTTCATGGCGCAGTGCTTGACGCCGTCCTCGTTGCCGGTGATCAGGCAGCCGCCGACCCGTCCGTAGTACGCGTACTGACCCGACTCGTTGAGCAGGCTGGAGCAGGCGTACAACCGCTCGATCACCTGCTTCATCACGGAACTGTTGTCCCCCAGCCAGATGGGGCCCGCCAGTACGAGGATGTCGGCGGCCAGCACCTGCCGGTACAGCTCCGGCCAGTCGTCGCTCCGCCAGCCGTGCTCCGTCATGTCCGGCCACACACCCGTGGCGATGTCGTGGTCCACGGCGCGCACCTGGTCGACCCGCACGCCCTGGGCGTCCATGATGGCGGTACTGCGGTCGATCAGCCCCTGGGTGTTGCTCGGTTCCGGGGACCGTTTGAGGGTGCAATTGATCACCAGTGCACGCAGATCGTCGTACCGGGCGGGCGGTGCGTCGGTGGCGGGCGACGAAGCGGTCACACGATCCTCCCAGATGCCTGCCGCCGCTCATGGCCGGGGCGGCACGTCCGTGTCCGGGTCAAGCGTGCGGGACGGCCACGACCGACGCCACCGCAGGGCGTCCGAACGGCGGTCCGGGTCAGCCGTCGCGCTCACAGCTCTGCGCCGAAGTCCATGTCGGCCAGTGCCGGGCCGGCGTCCTCGCCGGGCTTCGGCAGTGCCGCTTCCGCCCAGATCACCTTCCCCTGGGGGGTGTACCGGGTGCCCCAGCGCTCGGTGAGCTGCGCGACCAGGAACAGGCCGCGGCCACCCTCGTCGGTCGTGGCGGCGTACCGCAGATGCGGCGAGGTGCTGCTGCCGTCGGACACCTCGCAGACCAGGGTGCGGTCGTGGATCAGCCGGACGCTGATGGGATCGCTGCCGTAGCGGATGGCGTTGGTGACGAGCTCGCTCAGTACCAGTTCCATGCTGAAGCCGAGCTCCGTCAGGCCCCACTCGTCGAGCCTCTCGGAGGCGGCGAGGCGCACCTTCGCGACGGCGGCGGGGTCGGCCGGGACGTCCCAGTCGGCGATCCGGTCGGCGGGCAGTCCCCGGGCGCGGGCGATGAGCAGGGCGACGTCGTCCTGGGGGCGCCCGGGCAGCAGTTCGTCCAGCACGGCCCGGCAGCTGTCGTCCGGCGCCCGGTCGGGGTGGCCCGCCAGGGCCCGGCGCAGCAGTTCCATTCCCACGTCCAGGTCACGCGAACGGTCCTCGACGAGGCCGTCGGTGTACAGGACGAGCTGGGCACCCTCGGGGAGGTCCAGCTCCGCCGTCTGGAACGGCATGCCCCCCAGGCCGAGCGGCGGCCCGGCCGGCAGGTCGGGGAAGGTGGCGCTGCCGTCGGGGAGGACGAGCGCGGGGGCCAGGTGCCCGGCGCGCGCCATGGCGCAGCGGCGGCTCACGGGGTCGTAGATCGCGTACAGGCAGGTGGCGCCCACGACGGCCGCGGGGGTCTCGGGACATGTCTCGTCCTGGTCGATGCGGCCGACCAGGTCGTCCAGATGACTCAGCAGTTCGTCGGGCGGCAGATCCAGGGTGGAGAAGTTGTGCACCGCGGTCCGCAGCCGGCCCATCGTGGCGGCGGCGTGCAGACCGTGGCCGACCACGTCGCCGACGACCAGGGCCACCCGGCTGCCGGGCAGCGGGATCACGTCGAACCAGTCGCCGCTCACCCCCGACTGGGCGGGGATGTAGCGGTAGCCGACGTCGAGGGTGCTCTGTTCGGGCAGGGCCCGCGGCAGCAGGCTGCGCTGGAGGGTGACCGCCACGGCGTGCTCGCGGGTGTAGCGGCGGGCGTTGTCGATGCTGACGGCGGCGCGGGCCACCAGCTCCTCCGCCAGCGACAGCTCCTCCTCGTCGAAGGGGCCTTGTTCCTCGGTCCGCCAGAAGTTCGCCAGGCCCAGTACGACGCCACGGGCCTTGATCGGGGCCGCGATGAGGGAGTGGATGCCGTACTCCAGGATCCTCGCGGTGTGCTCGGGGTCCTGCTCGTGCCAGCCCGCGGCGGTCGACAGGTCGGCCACCAGTTCGGAGCGGCCCGCGCCGTAACCGCGCGCCTGGGGCGTGGAGGGCAGGAAGTCGATCAGCCGGTCCTTCTCGTAGAGGGGGTGGTCGTCCCGGATGCCGAACACGGCGATGCGTCGCATGCCGGTCGCCGTGGTGCCGGGTTCCTCTCCGTGGAGCACGGCGTCGGCCAGGTCCACGCTGACGAAGTCGGCGAAGCGCGGAACGGCGACGCGCGCGAGCTCGTCGGCCGTGCGAACCATGTCCAGGGTGGTGCCGACGCCCAGTCCGGCGTCGTACAGCAGCTTCAGCCGGTCCCGGGCCACCTGAGCCCTGCCGGACACGGCCTGCAGCTCGGTGGAGTCGCGCAGGGTGACCACGGTTCCCCTGGGGCCTCCGCGGCTGTCCGTGGGCCGCTGGTTGACCGCCAGCAGCCGGGGGCCGCCGAAGTGCACCTCGTCGGTGGCCACGCGGCCGGAGGTGAGGAGCGCGACGGTTTCGGGTTCCAGGGTCGCCAGTTCGCTCACGTGGTTGCCCTCGGCGTCCGAGGGCAGGTCCAGGAGACGTTTGGCCTCGTCGTTCGCCAGCAGCAGCACCCCGTCGTCATCGATGATGAGCACCCCTTCGCGTACGGAGTGCAGCACCGCGTCGTGGTGTTCGTACATGCGGGCCATCTCGTGCGGGGCCAGACTGTGGGTCTGCCGTCGCAGCCGTCTGCTCACCAGCGCCGTCACCCCGGTCGCCGCTCCGAGGGCGCCCGCGCCGGCGGCCAGGATGATCGGCAGCTGCCGGTCCACCTGGTTGGTCACGTTCCTGACCTTGAGCCCGGCGGAGACCAGGGCCACCACCTTGTGGTCGGCGTTCCATACGGGAACGGTGGCCTGGACCTCCTGGCCCAGCGGACCGTGGACGCTCTCGGTGTAGACCTTCCCGGCCAGCGACGGGCCGATGGTGCCCACGAAGCGCTTGCCGATCCGGCTCGGTATGGGATGGGTGTAGCGGATGCCGTGGGTGTCCATGACGACGACGAAGTCGACACCCGCGGACCTGCGTCCCGCCTCGGTCAGTGGCTGGAGCACTTTCGACGGGGCGGGGGTGTGCAGGGCGGCGAGGATGCCCGGTGAGTGCGCGAAGGTCTGCGCGACGGCTATGGAGCGGCGCTTGGCCTCGGCGTTGGTGTCCCGCCGCGACTGCAGGAAGAGGGCGAAGACGGCGCAGACCACGAGCAGCACCACGAGCGCCACCTGCAGGAGGAACACCTGCCCTGCGACGCTTCGTGGGCTCTTTCCCGTCAGCGAAGGCAGTGATACACGCCTAAGCCGGGCAAATCGGTCTCGCATCCGGCCTTTCTAACATTGCCGGTCCCCAGTCGTCACCACCCGGTCCGACAATCCTTGACCACTGCTTCCCCTCTGGTCACACCGGTCACAGATGTCACGACGACTTCGCCCGGTCCGGGGCGGCCGCTCAGAAGGCGGTGCGGGTGAACCAGGAGTCGAGAATCGCCGGCTCTCCCGAGACGCCGAAGACGGCCTCATGGTACGAACGGCGCCCGTAGAGCAGCAGGAGCACGTCCTCGGCCGGCCCCCGCACCGTGACGTGGGGCTGCTCGGCCGGCGCGGCCCCCGGCGCCGGTGCGGGCAGGAGGCGGAAGCCGTCCGGATCGAGCCGCACCCGCCATTCCTCGCCGGTTCCGCCGGCGGAGTCCGTACACCTGAAGGCGATGCTCTCGCCGTCGCCCCGCAGCTCGGTCACCGCGGGGGCGAAGAGACCCGCGTGGGGCAGGTTGACGAGGAACTCGTCCACGCCGTCCGCCGCCAGGACCGGGTCGACGGCCGACGCACCGCCGACGGCGCGCTCCGCGTCCACCCGGTGCACCAGCGTCTCGAACAGCATCCGGCGGGCCCAGAACCGTGCGTGCTGGTCCTCACCCCAGGCCCACATGGCCGCCCCGGGGTCCGTCGCCCGCAGCACGGCTGCCACCTGGGGCACCCCCGCCGCCACCCAGTCGGCATAGTCACGCGCCCGTTCCGGCAGCCCCAGCTCCACGTCGCGGCTGCGCGGCGGTTCCTGCACCAGCCGGGTCAGAAGCGCGGAGAACCAGCGCTGCAGGGCTCCCACGTGCCGGGTGAGCTCGGCCAGCGTCCAGTCGGGGCAGGAGGGCACGGCGCCGGCGGGGTCCGCGCCCCTGACCACCTCGGCGAAGCGCAGGGTCTCCCGCTCGATCGCCTGCCGGTACGTGTCGTACGGCAGGGGGTGCCCCGTCCTGCCCACCGACCCGCCACCGGTCGCCCTGGTGCCCGTCGTCTCCATGCGCTGCCGTCCTTCCGCCCCACCCGTTCTCCGTCGCGCCCAGTGTGACGGCTGGAGTGCGCTCGAAGGCAAATCCGTCGAGTGCCCCAGGCAACGGAAGCCGTACGGAGAGAGAATCGGAAGATGACCTTCCGTTTCTATGACGGCCGGGCAATCCCGAGGTTCGCGTGGCCCGTACATAGAGATATGTCGAGATTCCGGTTTCCCGCGGGCCGCCTTCCGGACGAGGCGCTGCTGTCCGGGCTGGCCACGGGTGATCCGGAACTCGCGGTGACATTCGTGCGCCGGTTCCAGCACACGGTGTTCGGTGTCGCGATCGCCGTGACCGGTGATCCGCAGCTCGCCGAGGACGTCGCCCAGCAGACGTTCGAGCGGGCGTGGCGGCATGCGCAGATCTACGACGCGCGCCGGGGCTCGGTGCGGACCTGGCTGACGGCCATCGCCCACAACCTCGCCATCGACGCCGTCCGCTCGCGGCGGCCGGAGCCGGTGGCACCCGAGGACCTCGAAGCGATCATCGGGGTCGTCAGTGAGACGCCCGAGCAGCATGCGCTGGCCGACGAGGCGTCCTCCCGGCTCCGGGCAGCCGTGGCGCAGCTGCCGCCCGAACAGGGGCGCGCGCTGGTGATGGCGGGCATCTACGGCATGACCGCCCAGCAGATCGCCGACTCGGAGAAGATCCCGCTGGGCACCGCCAAGACACGCGTCAGAACGGCGATGGGCAAGCTGCGCACCACGCTCACGTCTCCGAAACGAGGCGACCATGTCCAGTGACGTCACCTGCGAGAAGCTGCGGAGCATCGGGGCCGAGCTGGCGCTCGGTGTGCTGCCCGGCCGGGAACGGGCCGGCGCGGTGGCTCATCTGGACGTGTGCGCGGACTGCCGGGAGTACGTCGAGCAGCTGACCCTGGTGGGTGACGGACTCATCGGGCTGCTGCCCGGCAGCGAGCCGCCCGTCGGGTTCGAGACCCGGGTGGCGCAGGCGCTGACGCATGCGGCGCCCGGGCACGAGGGCAGTCCGCACAACCGCGGGTCTCCCGCCCTGGCCAAGGGCCTGCGCGGACGGATACGGCTACGGGCGGCCTCCGTCGCCGCCGCGCTGCTCGTCGCGGTGGGGTTCGGCGGCTGGGCGGTCGGCACGGCGATCGAGGATGTCGCGGCCGGGCCCTCGTCGACCTCGGCCGACACCGGCACGCATCTCCTGTCCGGCAATCTGACCTCGGCCGGCACGCGGGGCAGTCCGGTCGGCGAGATCTACGCGCACCCCGGCCCCGAAGGCTGGGTCTACATGGCGCTCGACCTCGCCGAGACCGGCCGCCCCTACAGCGGCAAGGTCTTCTGCCTCCTGACCCACAGGGACGGCAGCACGGTCCCCATAGGCAGCTTCGCACTGCGCCAGGGCAGGGGCTCCTGGGGCGGACCCGCTTCCGTCGACCCCTCGGCCCTCACCGGCGCACAGTTGACGACGCCCGACGGCACCGTGCTCGCGACGGCGCACCTGGGCACCTCCGATGTGGCCGCCCAGGGGCCGGGGCTCTGGACACCCGCATCCTGGTGACGACCGGACAGCGGCAGGACCACGGCGTCAGCGGGCGGCGGCCGAGGAGACGGCCGCCCGTGCCGCGCGCTCGGTCATGGAGACACCGTCCCGCATCGTCGTGCTGCCGTCCGAGAGAACCACGACCAGATACCGCCGTCCGCCGGTGGTGATCCGTCCGACGCTGTTGACGTCCCACAGCCCGGTGGTGGTGCGCTGCAACCAGCCGTTCTTGAGCGCCCAGCCGGACCCGGCCGCCGAGACACCCCAGGCCTGCTCGGGAGAGACACGGGACATCAGCGCGCGGAGGTAGGTGCGGGACTCCTCATTGAGCGCCGGGGAGGCGGATCCGGGGGCGCGGTCGGGCGCGTGGTCGGGGGCGAAGACCGCGCACAGCAGTCGTATCTGGTCGCTCGCCGTCGTCCGCGTCAGTCCCCACGTCGGACCGGATCCGCCCTCGGTCGAGGTCAGCCCGAGCCGCTTGTTGGCCGTGTCGAGACCCGGCGCCAGGCCGATGCGCCGCCACAGCGCGCCCGCCGCCGCGTTGTCGCTGTGCTCGATCATCGCTTCCGCCTCGGCGCGTTCCTGCGCGGTGAGATCCCGTCCGGCGTCCTGGGCCTCGAGCAGCGCGGCGGCGAGGATGTCGACCTTGACGATGCTGGCGGTGTCGTACGGGGTGTCGTCGCCGTACACCACGGGCCGGCCGTCACCGCCGTCCAGGTCCAGTACGGCGGCCGTCACCCGCTCCTTGCCGCGGGGCTGCACCCGCGCGAGGAACGCGGCCGTCGCAGGGTCCGACCGCAAGGTTGCGCTGTCGGACCGCGCGGGCTCCGGAGCCGCTGCCGCCGGTACCGGGTCCACCGTCCCCGCCGCCAGGAGGCCCGCCGTCGAGGCCGCCACGACACCGGCCCACATGGCGGTGCGGACATGCGACAGGGAGCGGGGGCGGTACGGCATGGTCAGGGACCTCGGCAGTTCGTGGGGAAAGGGCACAGTTCCGCGAACCTAAGCAAAACGACTGTCGTACGGCGTGACCGCCGCCACGAAAAGCCCGCTTTCGACTGAACTGTGAAAGGACTCACAGAGCGGCCGGGCACCAAGGGGCCGCATCCCACGTTCGTGACATCCGTCACGTCGACCAAGAGAACTACTGGTCGTGGTTAGTAGACGACGCCCGGAAGACAAATGGGCCTTTGTCCGTCTTGTTGCGGACGGATGCCGAGGCGGGTTCGCCCGCCTCGCGTTCACGCGGACATTTCCCGCACGGCTGCGCACCAAAGGGTGCCTGACGGGTAATCAGGGGCCGGTGCCCTCTGTGGATGCCCGACCAGCACGCTCGCCCTGCCGTTTCAAGGGCCGTCAGGACCTACGGACCCTGGTAGTACCAGTGGCTCTTTGCACTCCGTGTGAGGCCGTTCTAACAATGACGGCCCGCAGGACGTCGTCGCAGCTCAGGACAGGTCACGCATGGGAAAGCACCGCAAGAAGCAGCATTACCGGCGGATAGTTGTCGCTGCCGCCGTCGTGGGCGCCGTGGGCGTGCCGTCCGTCGCCATGGCCTGCTCCGACTGGGGCGTCGGCGACGGAACCCGGCTCTCCAGCGCCCCGGCGGACATCGCCGGCACACCGCTGGGTCTCGACAGCGCACCCACGGGTCTCGACAGCGGCGCACCCGCGGGTCTCGACGGCACACCGGCGGACGCCTTCGGCACCCCGGCGAACAAGGCCGAGCAGTGGCGCCGCACCGACGGGCATCGGCACTGGAAGGGCCACCGAATTCGTCACCGGCACGGCGCGCCCACCGCTCCACCGGCGTCACCGGCCCCGGTCGCCTCCCCGAGCACGACCGCGGCGCCCAAGCCCACCACGCCGAAGCCCGCCGGCACCTCCGCGGCTCCCGCCGCGCCGAGCACACCGAAGGCCACGGCCACGGCGTCCGGGGCCACCGCCCGCGTCATCGAGCTCGTCAACGCGGAGCGCGCCAAGGTGGGTTGCCCGGCCCTGACCCCGAACGCGACCCTCACGAAGGTCGCCCAGGCACACAGTGCGGACATGGCAGCCCACCAGAACATGTCGCACACCGGGTCCGACGGGTCCTCCCCGGGTGACCGGCTCACGAGTGCCGGCTACGACTGGAGCGCCTACGGCGAGAACGTCGCCTACGGCTATTCCACGCCGGAGCAGGTCATGGCGGGCTGGATGGCCAGTCCCGGTCACCGGGCCAACATCCTCAACTGCTCGTTCAAGGAGATCGGCGTCGGCCTCGCCCAGCCCGACTCCTACTGGACCCAGGACTTCGGCACGGCCCGGTAGGCGTCGTACCGGCCACGCCTGGTGACCGAAGGTCCTTACGGCCGGCCCGGGGCAGGGCCGGCCGAAAGACGCCGTCGGTCTCAACCGGCCTGATCCACAAGACACCCCCTAGCGGCCGACCGTCAGGGCCGCCGGACGGTAGGGGACGTACGCCGCCCCGTCCAGACCGAGCGCAGTCGCCGACCGCTGCAGGGCCTCCGGGGTGGCGGCGTCCCAACTGCCCGTGGCGACGCGGTGTTCGAGTGCGTGGAGGGCGGCGACCGTCTCGGCGGTGGTGAAGGCGCAGTGGCCCTGGCGCTCGACGTAGGCCTGGCGCAGCAGTGCTCCCCGGCCGGCCGCGTGGACCCGGTCGGCGAACCGGCGCTCCTGCTCGACCGGGACCAGGTTGTCGGCGGTGGTGTGCACGTCCAGCAGCGGCACTGCGAGACCCTGGCCGGCGCTGGAGGTGCGCTCGGCGGTGCGGACGGCTGCCGGGTCGGCGGTGACGGCGGCGCCCGAGGTCAGGGCCCTCAGGTCGGCGCGCAGGTCGAGTCCGGCGGCCCGGTACAGGGCGCGGACCTCGGAGGCGTGTGCGGATCCGGCGAGGAGGCGGGTGTAGTCGATGCCCCGGTTCCAGGAGTTGTTGCCGCCGACGGACTGCTCCACCGCGTACCGGCCGCCCTCGACGAAGGCGAGGATGCCGCTCGCGAACCAGGCGTACTGCTGCTCCTGCTGGCCCGCCCAGTCGGCCGGCGCGGGAGCGGTCCGGCCCGGGGCCCACGTGGGGAGGTTGAGGAAGGCGGCGGCCAGCGCGATGCGGGCGCGGCCCTGTGGTGTGGACTGTGCGGCGGTGACGGCCGCGGTGAGCTTCTGGGCGGTGGCGGCGGCCTCGTCGGCGGAGCCGAACCGGACGAGTTTCACGTCCTGTTCGGGCAGGAGCAGCCGCGCCAGGGTGTACTCGGCGTCGAGTTGGTAGTTGTCCAGGTCGGTGCCGCCGGCCACCAGCCCGCACAGGCCCAGCGCGCCGTCGACGCGGCCGGCGCCGTCGCGGGCGATCCGGGCGTTGACCAGCCCGCCCATGGACTGCCCCACGGAGAGGGTGCGGCGCGGGGCACCGATCCGCGCGGTGACCGCGTCGAGCGTGGCGAACTGGTCGCGTTCGGCGCTGGCCAGGGCCCACATCGAGCCGTTCGGGTCGTAGGAGGAGCCGGCGAGCGCGTACCCCTCGGTGAGGAGCTCGTCGCGTACGGCGTCGGTGGGCGCGTCGCGAGCGACGAGCGGGCCGAAGCCGTGGCTGAACAGCAGCAGGGTGCCGTTCCAGTCGGCGGGGACGTCCGCGGTCCAGGTGGCTCCGTCGGCGAGGGTGCCGGTGAGATGGCCGGTGTTCGCCGTGCTCGCCCGAACGGCCGCCGGGGCGGAACCGGTCGTGAGTGCGGTGACCGCGGCCGTGGCCAGGGCGACGAGGGAAAGGCGGAGGCGGGTGCGCATGACGGCGGCTCCTGTCGGAGTGGGGGGCGGGAGCTGGTCGTGTCGAGGCTCGGTGCGCTGAACGCCAGGGAATCTAGGGCACTTTTCTTGCGGCAGTCAACAGAATGCACGACATTGCGTCGCGCGCTCCAGCCGCATGCCGGGTGGACCCTCGGGTGTGGACTGGTGCTCCGCGGTCTTCAGGATCATGCTGGGGAAGAGGGGCCCGGGTCACGCGGGTTTCCGGAGGACGAGCGGCGATGGAGCAACTTCCCACGCCTTCTGGCAGGCAGTCGCACGCGGTGCCCGAAACGCCCAGCACGGCCACGGTCACCGTCGACGAGCGCGGCGTCGTGACGGGGTGGAGCGACGGCGCCCAACGGCTGCTCGGCTATACGGCCCCGGAGGTCGTGGGGTACCCGGCCACCCGCCTGCTGGCCGACGACACCGGCGCATCCGACGACACCGGCCGGTCCGGTGAGCGGACGTGGCGGGAGGCGGCCGGGCGGGAGCGGTGGAGCGGCACCGTGGCGCTGCGGCACCGCGACGGCCACCGGTTGGAGCCTCGGGTGCTGGCGCACCGCCGCACCACGAACGCCGGCGGCGCGCAGTGGCTGGTGGTGTCCGCCGTGGCGGGTGCGGCACCGCAGCCCGCCGGCGCGGCCCTCGGAGAGCGGGCCTTCGCCGGGTCGCCTTTCGCCCTGGCGGTGTTCGACACGGATCCGCGCCTGGTGCGGGCCAGCGCCGGAATGGAGCGTGTGCTGGCCCTCGGTGAGGAGCAGATGCGCGGACTGCGTCTGCCGGAGATCGCGCCGCATCCGCTGAACGACCGGGCCGAGACGGCCATGCGGCTGACCCTCGCCGGCGGCGGGCCACAGTCGGTGCGGGTCTGTCTGCATCCCGCCGACGGGCAGGCCGAACGTGGTTGGCAGGGCTCTGTGACGCCGCTGGAGGACCCCACCGGGCGGATGCGTGGCGTGTGCCTGGCGGTGGATGTGCAGACGGAGCTCATGCGGCAGCGGATGCTGCTGCTGAGCGATGCCGGGTCTCGGGTGGGCGCCCACTCCGACACCCGGCGCACCGCTGAGGAACTGGCCGAGGTCGCCGTTCCGCGGTTCGCGGACGTGGCCGTCGTCGACCTGCTGCCCGACCGCCGGCCCGGTCCGGCTCCCGTCACGCCGGGCGGCGGGCCGCCGGCGCTGGACCGGGCCGCCGTGCGATCCGTGCCGTGCGCGCCCGGGCAGGGCCCGGCGCGCGTCGGCACGGTGGGAGAAGAGCCGCGCTACCCGGCGTGGTCGCCGGTGGCGGAGTGTCTGGTACGCGGACGCGGCGCGATGTACGCGGGCGGCGACGCGGCCCTCGCCCGATGGGCGGAAGAGGATCCTCAGGCCGCGTGGATCCGCCGGACGGGCACGCACTCGCTGATCGTCGTGCCGTTGCGGGCGGCCGGCACCACGCTCGGCGTCGCCCTCTTCGCGCGCCACCGGCGCCCGGAGCCCTTCGACGCGGACGATCTGTGGCTGGCCGAGCAGCTGGTGGCCGGCGCCGCCACCGGCATCCACAGCTCGCGCCACCCCCAGCAGCACACCACCACCATGACCCTGCAGCGCAGCCTGCTGCCCCGGACGTTGCCCGAGCAGGGCGCGGTGGAGATCGCCACCCGCTACCTGCCCGCCACGGGCCGCGCCGGCGCCGGTGGCGACTGGTTCGACGTCATCCCGCTGTCGGGGGCTCGTGCCGCCCTGGTCGTCGGTGACGTCGTCGGCCACGGCATCAGGGCCACCGCCACCATGGGACGCATCCGCACCGCCGTGCACACCCTCGCAGACGTCGACCTGCCCCCCGACGAACTCCTCACCCATCTCGACGACCTCGTCCTCCACATGGCCGCCGACGAAGCCGGTCCCGACAGCACCGACACCGCCGAGGCCACCGCGGAAGCCGTCGGCGGTGTCGGCACCACCTGCCTGTACGCCGTCTACGACCCGGTCACCCGCCGGCTCGCCCTCGCCAGCGCCGGGCATCCCCCGCCGGCCGTCGTCACCCCCGCCGGCGCGGTCCGCTTCCTCGACGCACGTCCCGGGCCGCCGCTCGGCCTGGGCGGCCTGCCCTTCGAGGCCTTCGAGACCGAACTGCCCGAGGGAAGTCTTGTCGTCCTCTACACCAACGGTCTCCTGCAGACCCGCGGCCACGACATGGACGACGCCCTGGACCGCATGTTCGCGGCCCTGGCGCGTCCCGCGGCCAGTCCCGACACCGTCTGCGAGCGCGTGCTGACCACTCTGCTCACCCAACGCCCCGACGACGACATCGTGCTCCTCGTCGCCCGCACCCACGCCCTGCACTCCGACCGCGTGGCCACCTGGAACCTGCCGTTCGATCCCGCCGTCGTCGCCCACGCCCGCCGGCAGGTCACCGACCGCCTCACCGCCTGGCACCTCGGCGACGCCGCGTTCATCACCGAACTGGTCGTCAGCGAACTCGTCACCAACGCCCTCCGGTACGGCCGGCCCCCCGTCCGGCTCCGTCTGATCCACACCCCCCACACCCTGACCTGCGAGGTCACCGACTCCAGCAACACCACCCCCCATATGCGCCGCGCCCACACCTACGACGAGGGAGGACGTGGCCTCCTCCTCGTCGGACAGCTCACCCGCCGCTGGGGCACCCGCCACCACCCCACCGGCAAGACCGTCTGGGCCGAACAGTTCCTCCCTGCGCACTGAGCGGGCTGAACTCGCCGAGGTCACTCGAGGAGGAGAGGATCGGGCAGCTCCGCCGCGGGGTGCATGCGCAGCAGGGTGTGCACGACTCCCGCCAGACCGGACATGAGGCTGGGGGAGAACGCTTCACGGGCCAGGCCGCCGACCGGGCCGCGTTGTTCGAGGCCGGTGAGGATCTCGGCGTCGAGGGCGAGGGGGTCACCGTGGTTCATGGCCGTGAGGAACTCCCACAGCCCGAGGTCGCCATGGCACAGGGTGTGGCTCCAGCCGAAGCCCTCGGCGGCGCAGGCGTGCGCTGCTCGCTCGGCCATGCCGAGGTGTGCGGGATCGCCCGCGCGGCGGTACAGGTCGAGCATGCCGATGCCGATCCCCGCGCTGCCGTGGCACCAGCTGGTGAAGAAGTCCTCCTCGGCGCCGACGCGGACGTCGAGCCAGTTGCCGTGCTCGGGCAGGTAGAGGGACTCCTGGAAGGCGAACGCCCGCTCGGCGAGGTGTGCCCAGCCACGCCGTTCGGCCGCGGTACCCGCGTCGCTGAGGGCGAGCCGGGTCAGCGCCCAGCCGATGCCGGTGGCGCCGTGGGCGAAGCCGCCGATGCCCTCGGGGTTGAGCCTGGTCGTCCAGCGGGCGCCGCCTTCGTCGACGGTGGCCAGCCCGGTCAGCCGGCGGCCGATGTGCGCGGCGGCGTCGAGCCAGCGGTCCTGTCCCGTCGCGGCGGCCAGGTCGAGCAGGGGGACGATGCCGCCGCCCGCCCCGTTGAGGAGGTCCACCTCGATGTCGTCCTCGACCAGCCTGCTGCCCGCGGTGAGTTGCAGGGCTCTGTCGGCGGCCCGCCGCAGCAGCCGGTCCTCGCCGAGCACCCGGTGCAGCGCGAGCCATGTCCACACCTGGGACGCGGCACCGCTGAACGCCCCGGGTGACGGCGTCGGCGTACTGTCCTCGGTGCCGGTCAGCACCCGCAGCGCACCCTCGAAGGTCTCCGTGACGCCCGGTACCTCGTCCGCCCGTCCGGCCCGCACCTCGGTGACGTACTCCGCGAGGGTCAGCGCCACGCCGCCCTGCCCGGTGTAGAGGTCGGCGGGCAGCACCCTGATGGACCACCCGGCGGGCGCGAAGACGGGGCTGATCCAGGTGACCGTACCGTCGTCGCCGCGCACCGCCCCGTCGCACAGCCGCCGCACCATCCGCGCCGCCAGGTCACGGCGGCGCCGCTCCCGGTCACGGGCGTGCGGGTCGTGGGCGGCGGCCTGCACCCGCTGGGGCAGCGAACGCTCGTTGAGGTAGGCGCCCACCAGCGCGTCCTGGATCACCGACTCCTCCAGCGCCAGGTCGGCGGTGCGCCAGTCCTCGACGGTGGACCGTACGGCCGCCGCGTCCACGGTGAAGGTGAACATCGGTACGTCGCCGACCAGGAGGTCCGCGATCTCGCCGTCGACGGCCGCGCGTTCGGTCGGGGCGCCGGGCAGCACCTCGGCGTTGCGCCGCAGGATGTCCCGGGCCCGTTCGACGGCCGCCGCCTCGTCGTGCAACGACGCCGGGTGCCACAGCATGCGGCCGATGTCGACGTACGCCTGCGTCGGCCGCAGGATGCGACGTGCCCGGACGCCTTCGAAACGGCGCAGCAGCCGGTACGGATCGGTGCCGGGCCGGTGGAGGTGCGCGGTCATCTCCCGGAAGCCGGCCAGGATCCGGTCCCAGTAGGCGCTCAGCACCGGGGTGGGGCTGGGGTGGTTGCCCGTGGCGGGCATCGCCACCAGGTCGACCTGGAAGCGGGCCGCCGCGGTGCCACCGTCCGCGATCACCGGGTTCGGGATGAGCGGCTGCTGGCCCGGCAGTGCCCCGACCCCGGAGATGTCGACCCCGCCGAGGGCGAAGCCGGTGCCGCGTACGGGCAGCAGTCCGGTGCGCAGGACCGTGCGGCGGATGGCCGCCGCCGCCACGTCCACCGCGTCTCCCCGGCCGCTGGGCGGGAAGGGCGCCGGGGCGTCGAAGAGTGTCTCGGCGTCCACGATCACCGGCACGGGGCCCTCGGCGATCATGTTCTCGGCGTGCATGTCGGTGCCGCCGGTGAAGCGGAGGACGGCCAGCCAGTGTCCGATGCCCCGGTAGAACACGGCGAGTTCGGCGTCGTCGGCGCAGTAGCGGTGGCGGACGAACTCGGCCCAGCCGTAGCCGTCGCGGGCCAGCGTGCGCGGCACGCGGATGCGCTGGTCCGGCGCCGGTGCGCCGGGGAAGTCCGCGTAGAGGTCGTCGAGCAGCGCGCCCAGCGCCACATCCGTGCCGGACGGCCGCGGCTTGTACATGACGCTTCCGCCGGCGAAGTCGACCCGGCTGACCGTCAGTCCGCCCCGGTGGGTGTCACCCGCACCGAACGTCACGGCACGCACGTCGCCCGCAGGGCCGCCCAGGAGCGGCCGCAGCAGTTCACGGTCCGCGGCGAGGCGCTGCGCGAAACCGGCCGTCGCCGCCACCGAAAGCCGCGCCACCGACGCGATCCGCTGCCCCACGGTCGGGTACCGGTCGGCGAGCCGGTCCAGATAGCCGTCCTCGCCGGCCTGTTCGATGAACGCGGCCCACGTCTGCGTGTCTGAGCCGGGCCCCGGGCCCTCGGCGGACCTGCCGCCGCCCGCCACCATGTGCAGCGCGTGCAGTTCGATCAGGAACAGGCGGGACAGCTTGGCGTGCAGGGACTTGCGCAGGGCGCTGTCTCCGGCGTCCAGCATCGTGTCCCGCTCCTCCCGGCCGAGGCCGGGCATCGCCGCCAGCCGCCGGGCCAGCTCTTCACGCCACGGGCGGGCGATGGCCCGCACGGGTCGGTCGAACCATTGCTGCTCGTCGCTTCCGTCCGGCCTCACCGGCACCGGTCCGCTCACCGTCCACCCTCCTGGTACCGAAAGGAGCACGGGGAACCGCGCGACCGGTCGTGGCTCGGCGTGCGGCTCCCCGCGCTCGCGTCCTTCTGGAAGTGCCTCAGGTGATCAGCAGCACCAGCTGCCGTGCGACCCGCTCGGGCTGGAACAGAAGCCGTAGAGGGAGTCGCTCGGGTCGGTGAGCGCGGCCTCGGCCGCGCTGCCGCCGACGTAGAGCGGCCCGGCCGGGTTGGCCTGCCCGTAGGCGCTCTCGGCGCCCGACAGCCAGGCGTCGAGCACGGCGGCGGTGGAAACTCTGTTCTGGGGCATGGACGGCCTCCGAACGAGGGGATTGGGACGGATTGCCCAGCCCCTGAGTATCGTCGGGTTCGAACGCCGGTCAGACGAGCAATCCGGCCACACTCGCGTGGTGTTCATGGGGTGTGCGACGGCCTGCGGGGCCCCAGCGGCGCACGGGCGGGTTCCCGGCGCCGAGGTGGGGAGCTCCTCCTCAGCCGAACTGGCCGGGCTGGTAGTCGCCGGCGGGCAACTGGACGATGACGTTCACGCGGTTGTAGGCGTTGATCAGGGCGATCAGGCTCACCAGGGCGGCGAGTTGGTCCTCGTCGTAGTGCTTGGCGGCGTTCGCCCAGGCCTCGTCCGTGACACCACCGGCGGCGTCGGCGATGCGGGTGCCCTGCTCCGTCAGCTCCAGCGCCGCGCGCTCGGCGTCGGTGAACACCTTGGCCTCGCGCCAGGCCGCGACCAGATGCAGACGGGTGGCGGTCTCCCCGGCGTGCGCGGCGTCCTTGGTGTGCATGTCGGTGCAGAATCCGCAGCCGTTGATCTGGCTGGCACGGATCTTCACGAGTTCCTGTGTCGCGGCCGGCAGTGCCGAGTCCGACACCACCTTGCCCGCCGAGTTGAGGTACCGCGCGAACTTGCCCGCGACCGGGTTGGCGAAGAGGTTCAGACGAGCTTCCATGGTGGCTCCTGTGTCGTCATCGAGGGGGACACCTCTCTGACGGAAGCGCTCGCCCCGATGTGACAGCCAGGAAAGTGGTCTGCGTCACACCCGTGGCGCGGGTTCGACCCGCGCCACGGTCGGCTCCTTCGCAGACGTCAGCCGGTGGCGAGCATGCCCTCGCGCAGCCTCGCCAGGGTGCGGGACAGCAGCCGGGAGACGTGCATCTGGGAGATGCCGAGGCGTTCACCGATCTGCGCCTGGGTGAGTTCCTCCACGAACCGCATGTGGATGATCTGCCGGTCCCGCTCCCCCAGCTCGGCGATCATGGGTGCGAGGGCATGGAAGTCCTCCACCAGTTCCAGCGCCGTGTCCTCGGCGCCGACGAAGTCGGCCAGTGCGGTCTCGCCGTCCTCGCTGCTGTTGATCGCGGCGTCCAGGGAGGAGGAGTTGTAGCCGTTGGCCGCCAGCCGGGCCTCGACGACCTCGTCCTCGGACAGGCACATCAGCGTCGCCAGTTCCTTGACCGTCGGCGTCCGTCCCAGCCTGCTGCGCAGTTCCTCCGTGGCCTTCGCCAACTGCACCCGGGCCTCCTGCAGCCTCCGGGGTACGTGCACGGCCCAGGAGGTGTCGCGGAAGAACCGCTTGATCTCGCCGACGATGTAGGGCACGGCGAAGGAGGTGAACTCGGCCTCGCGGGACAGGTCGAACCGGTCGATCGCCTTGATCAGTCCGATCATGCCGACCTGGACGATGTCCTCCATCTCCTCCGGGCCGCGGCTGCGGAACCGGCCCGCAGCGAAGCGGACGAGGGACATGTTCATCTCGATCAGCGTGTTGCGCGCGTAGCTGTACTCGGGCGTGCCCTCCTCCAGCACCGCCAGCTCGTCGAAGAACAGCCGGGACAGCTCCCGGGCGTCCCGCGGGGCGACCTTGGAGGGGTCGGCGACCTCCGGCAGCCCGGCCGGGGCCGCCTCCCTCTTCACCTGCGCAGTCGCCGCCATGAATGCCGCCCCTTCGAAAGTAGGTGATCCCGTCGCCCGTCAGGAGACCGGCGACGGCCAACGAGGCACCGCGTACCCCCCTCACGCCCCCTCATGTCACCGAACTTCGGGCGCGGTCGGCCGAAGCGGCGACCGAAGGGCGGACCGGAGCATCACGAAGTGGTAACAGGAGGCACGCAAGGGGGAGTTGTCGTGGGCTCGGGCCGCCGATTGGTGAGGACCGGCGGCCCGGGGACGCGGGCGTGAGGCCGCTCCGGGTCGGGTAGCCATGCGGTGCTTCACCAGTGCCGGACGGAAGGGGGAGGCTCTCGGTGTCGGATGCGAGGCCGCCGGATACCTGGGAGCCGCATGAGCGCCGGCTCTGGCAGGCGTACCGGCGGGGCCAGTGGTGCGAGGACGTGCCGGAGGTTCGCGCCGAGGTCGTACGGTGGCTGCTCGTCGCCGCACCCCGCCCGGTGCAGGGCAGCCTCGCACGCCTGCGGCTGCGGGGAACGCGGATCACCGGACGGCTCGACCTCGCCGAGGCGGACGTGCGGGGGGCGATACGCCTGCGGTCCTGCCGGCTGGACGAGGCGCCCTGCTTCGACGGCGGGCGCTTCAACGCCCTGGAGGTCAGGGACTGCACCCTGCCCGGACTCACCGCGGTGGGGGCCCGGATCGATCAGGAGTGCGTGCTCGCGGACTGCGCGATCGACGGCACGCTCGATCTGCGGTCCTTGAGCGTGGGCACTCGGCTCTCACTGAACCGCACGCGTACGACGGCTTCGGGCGGACAGCCCGCGATCGACGCCGAGTCCCTCTCCGTGGAGGAGGGCTTCACGGCGGCCGGCCTGGAATGCGCCGGGCCGGTCCGTCTCACCAGCGCCCAGATCCGGGACGCGTTCACTCTGCGCGGCGCACGGATCCGGGGCGGCATTGGCCTCTACGGCGCCTCGATCGGCGGATCGCTGCACCTGGAGGAAAGCACCCTGGCCGGCACGGGCGACGAACACGGCGCACCGGCGCTGGAGTTGCTGTGCGCCACGGTCGGCGGTGACATCCAGGCGGGCCGGGGACTCGAGGTGCGGGGATGCTTCGACCTGCGGGACACGACGGTGCGCGGCAGCGTCGTGCTGCGAGGAGCCCGGCTGCACCGCCCGGACGGCACGGCACTCATGGCCGAACGCCTCCACGTCGGCGGCAACTTCGACTGCCGCGGCGGGTTCGCCGCGCGGGGGACCGTGGACCTCTGCGACGCCCGGATCGGCGGATCCGCGCATTTCGAAGGCGCCGACCTGACCGGTCTCACGGGCCCGGCGTTGCGCGCCAACGGCATAGAGGTGGGGGCCGAGTTCAACTGCTGCGACGGGCTGACCGCGCACGGCCGGGTCTCGCTCAGCAGCATCACCGTACGCGCCAAACTCTGCTTCAAGGACGCGCTGTTCGACGTGCCGAGCGGCAGGACCGCGCTGACGTGCCGCCGCTCCACGGCCTCCGAACTCGCGCTGAAGCCCCGCGAAGCCCCTGTCGGCACCATCGACCTCAGACACACCCGGGTCGGCGTGCTACGGGACGACCCCGCGACCTGGCCGCGCGCGCTGCTCCTGGAAGGCCTCGTGTACGACAGCGTGCACCCCACCCTGCCCGGCGGCAGACGGCTCCCCTGGCTGGACCGGGACCCCACCGGCTTCGCCCTCCAGCCCTACGAGCAGTTGGCGAGCACCTACCGGCAGCACGGCCGTGACGCCGACGCGCGCACCGTGCTGCTGGCCGAGCAGCGCCGCACCCGCGCCACCCTCAGCCGGGCCGCCCGCACCTGGAGCATCCTGCAGGACCTCACCGTCGGCTACGGCTACCGGCCGGCCCGCGCGGTGTGGCTGCTGGCCGCGCTCTTCGCGGCGGGCACCGCCGTCTTCGCCACCTGGCCCCCGCGGTTCACCGGCGACGGCGCGCGTCCGGACTTCCAGCCCGCCATCTACACCCTGGACCTGCTTCTGCCCGTCGTGGACTTCGGGCAGCAACCGGCTTTCACGGCACGCGGCGCCACACAGTGGGCGGCCGTCGTCCTGGTCGGTTCGGGCTGGCTGCTCGCCACCACTGCCGCGGCGGGCGCGAACAGGGTCCTGCGCAGAAGCTGACCCGTCTCGCCCCGTTCCCGGCGGAACGACATCGATCGGCGCTCCGCTCGGACCGCCATCGGTCACCCGCGTCGTCCGCGCCGCGCCTTCTCGATGTCCCGGAAGTGTTGTTGGTCCCGTTGCTCCGCACGACGTCGCGAGAGAGTCACAACCGGCGCGATCGCCATGTAGAGGACCGACATCATCAGGCAGCGAGGGCCCAGTTCAGAGCTCCATGACCTGTCGATGATCAGGGTCATGACCACGCCCGCTGCGATCCCCAGGACGACCGGCGCACCCACCCACTTCCACCAGCGCTTCATTCACGGCGGATACCCCGCTTCGCACTGCGGCTTCACGGCAGGCGGGGATCAGCCGGCAGCTCGACTGCGGCTGATGGGGAGTCACGAAGCCCGGGGCGGGTGCCGCCACACGCGGGTGCCCACCGCCGCGACGAGCAGCACCGCGCATCCCGCGAACACCAGGCCGGCGCTGCGCACCCCCAGGGTCACCGCCAGGGCGCCCACTCCGACCACCGGCAGCGAGATGCCCACGTACGCGACGACGAAGAACGCCGAGATGGTGGCGCCCCGGTGCTCCTGGGGAGCCGCGGCGCTCACCGCGGTCAGGCCCGCGCGGAAGGCCATGCCCTGCCCCACCCCGCCCGTCACCGCTCCCGCGAGCAGCACCGGCAGGGAGGTCAGCAGCAGCGAGGCGCCGACGAGGAGGAGGCCGAGGACGAGTACCAGGCAGCCCCACGGCAGGGCTCTGCGCGCGCCGACGCGTCCCATGAGCAGTTGTCCGCCGGTCGAGGCGCAGAACACACAGAACACGACGGCTCCGGTCACCGCCAGGTTGCGCTCACCCAGTGTCTGGGCGAGGAAGGCGGGGGCCACGGCCGTGAACAGACCGAGCAGGGAGAAGCCCGCGAAGGCGGCGAGGGCGCAGGGCGCGAACACCCCCCGCACCTCGGGCGGCACGGTCATGCCCTGCGGCCGAAGGGGGGGCCGGGGGCCGGAGCGGTGCACGGTCTCGGGCAGCAGGAAGGTGACCGCCACGGCGACCGCGAGGAGCCCGAGATGGACGACGAAGGGCAGTACGAGCGGCCAGGGCGCGTACTGGGCGAGGATGCCGGAGACGAGGGGGCCGAGGCCGAGGCCGCCCATGTTGGCCGCGGTCGCCGCCAGCCCGGCGCGGGCCCGCAGTCCCGGCGGTGCCAGGTCCAGGACGGTCGCGGTGGCCGTGCCGCTCAGCAGGCCCGCCGAGAAACCCGACAGCACCCGGCCGGTGTACAGCAGTGGCAGTCCTCCCTCGAAGAGGAAGCACACGGCGCTTAAGCCGGACAGGGCGAGGGCCCACAGCAGCATCGGACGCCGCCCCAGCACGTCGGAGAAGCCGCCGGCGACCAGCAGGGCGGTGATGACGCCCACCGCGTAGACGGCGAACACGACCGTCACGATCAGCTCGGAGAAGCCGATCTGCTGCCGGTACAGCCCGTACAGCGGTGTCGGCAGGGTGGTGCCCATCATGCCGACGGCGAAGACGCCCGCCGCGGCCTTGTATCCGGGCCGACGGCTCTGCCGGGCGGCTGCGGCTTCACTTCTGATCACACCTCACCATAGACACCCGGCGGTGTGATGTTTCGCACGAGAACGGCTTGAACGCGGACGAATGGGCAACGTTCCCATTCATGCCCCGATTCATGCCCCGAGCGTTCGTCGAACGGCAGGAGATTACATGACGGCGACCACGGCGACCCGGACGCCGCCCGCCACCGCCGCCCCGGCCACCAAGCCCACCACCACTGTCCCACCGTCGGCTTCGAGACCCTCGCTCCCTTCCCTCACCGGGCTGCGCTGGGTGGCCGCGCTGCTGGTGTTCGGGCTGCACGTGCACAACTTCGGCTACTTCGGCGGCACCGGCGGCCGCATCATGACGTGGGCGTTCGGGGCCGGGGCCAGTGGAGTGTCGTTCTTCTTCATCCTGTCCGGGTTCGTGCTGACGTGGTCCGCGCGCCCGGACGACCGGGCACCCGGCTTCTGGTGGCGGCGTATCGCCCGCATCTACCCGGTGCACCTGGTCACCGTCGCGATGGCGCTGCTCATGTCCTGCACCCTGGCCCATCAGGCGAGGCCGACGCTGGGTCAGGGACTGGCGGACGTGCTGCTGGTCCACTCGTGGTGGCGTCCGTGGTGGCAGACCCTGAACCCGGTCAGCTGGTCGCTCGCCTGCGAGGCCTTCTTCTACGCCGCCTTCCCGCTGCTGGCCCTGCTGCTGCGCCGTCTCGGCGCCCGGGGATCGGCGGCCCTGGCCGGGGTGTCGGTGCTGGCGGTGCTGGTGCTCGCCCGTGCGGAGGCACACCACTGGTTCAGCCAGTCGATCAGTTCCTTCCCCGCTGCCCGCCTGCCCGAGTTCGTCCTCGGCGCCGCGACCGCCCGCCTGGTGCTCCTCGGCCGGTGGCGCGGGCCCGGTCTGGAGGCCTCACTCGCCCTGGCGATCATCGGCTACTTCCTCGTCCCCCAGGTCACCGCCGGCTATCCGGCCACGACCTGCACCATCATCGGATTCGCCCTGCTCATCCCGGCCGCGGCCGTCGCCGACCTGCAAGGCCTGCCGTCGCTGTGGCGGCGTCGACGGCTGGTGCGCCTGGGGGAACTGTCGTTCGCCTTCTACATGGTCCACCTTCTGGTGATCCGGGCCGCTGCCGACGTGCTGGGCAAGTCCCCGCACTTCGGCCTGCCGGCGGGCCTCGCCGTCACCGCGATCGTCTTCGCCCTGTCGCTCGGGCTGTCCTGGCTCCTGTACGAGGCGGTGGAACGTCCCGCCCGACGACTGCTCCTGCGCGGGCGGCGACCGGCCGCCGCGTCGCAGCCGGCGCCGTCCACCCTGCCACCGTCCGCTCCGGCGGCGGGCGACTGAGCCACCCGGCCGGACCGCTCGGCTCCTGGTCAGTCGTGGCCACGCCCCCGGTCCAGCCGCGCCAGCACGGCACGCGCCATGACGTCCTCGCCCTTGGCGTTCGGGTGGGCGGGGGCGGCGGGCGAGGCCGGCTGCAGTGGTTCGATCCAGCGGTCCGCGGGCGCCTTGCACATGTCGTGCCCGCGGGTGGGTCCGTAGGTGTCGACATACCCGGCGTGGTTCCACGCGGCCACCAGACGCAGCATCAGATTCAGCCGTCTGCCGGTGTCCCGGAGGTAGGGGAAGTCGCCGGTCGCGAACGGAACCGAGGGGTAGCAGCCGCTGCCGTCGTCGGGCAGGAGGTCCGGGTAGCCGACGACGAGCACCCGCGCGTGCGGGGCCCTGGCACGCACGGCCCTGAGGACGCCGTCCACCTTCGGGGCGGTCCGCATGATGTTCACCGCCAGCTGGTCGACGCCCGAGGAGCTGTAGTAGCGCTCGCACGGGTCTCCCGTCGGGTCCTGGGAGCCGATGCGGGCGCAGGTGGCGATGATGGAGCCGAAGCCGATGTCGTTGCCGCCGATCTGGACGGTCACCAGATCGGTGTCCCGTCGCAGGGCGTCCAGCTGAGGGGCGTTGGAGCCCTGCGCCTTCCACATGTTCTCGGTCGTCGCCCCGCTGCAGCTGACGTCCTCGAAGGCGGTCGCCTGCCGTTCGGCCGCCACGATCGACGGGTAGTTGTGGTCGGACCGCGCGCAGTTCGCGTCCACCTGCCGCGGGATGAAGGGGCCTGCCGTGTAGGAGTCGCCGAGGGACACGTACCGCGTGTCGCGATCGTGTCCGCCGGCTCCGCCTGCGGCGGCGGGTGTCGTGGAAGCGGCGACGAGGGCGCATCCGGCGAGCGCCGCCCCCACCACCGCCCGCCGCCGGCGCCTCGCCGCTCCGCCCGGATGCGTATCGCCCGCCATCGGATTCCTCCCCCTGATGCCTTCGCACGTTCGACGGGGTCTGTATACCGTCCGGTACGTCCGCGAAGCCAGAGGCGGGAACCGACTGCCGGTTTCGGGGCAGGGAATTGACGGACGGTCATCCGGGCCGGGTGGCCGACGGCGCGGTCACGTCACTTCCGGGCCACCACCCGCAGGGTCTGTACCGACGGGTCGGCCGCGTCGGGGATCAGCATGCCGTGTTCGACGCCGCTGCGCAGGTAGTCGAGGACGTCGTCGGTGATGACCTCTCCGGGAGCGATCGCGGGCACCCCTGGAGGGTAGGGGCTGATCATCTCGGCGGCGATCCGGCCCGCGGCCCGCTCGGCGGGCACATGCTCCGCCTCGGCGAAGAACGCCTCGCGCGGCAGCATGGCCTGTTCCAGCTCCAGGTCGGCGGGCGCGGGCAGATGGACCGCCGGCTGCCGCTCGATGGAGTCGGCGCCTTCGACGAGCGCGCGCAGGGCGTCCACCAGGAGCTTCTCGGTCTCGTCGTCGTCGGCGTAGGTGATGGAGGCGCTGATGCGGCAGGTGTCGGAACCGCCGACGTCGACGTGCCGCTCGGCCCGCAGCCACTCGGCGGCCTGCATACCGCTGATACCGAGCTCCCGTACGTCGATCACGATCTTCAGCGGGTCGAACTCGGCGGCCAGCCCCTCGTCCACGACCTCCTGGCCCATGGGCCTCAGGCCGGGCAGCTCCGCGGCGGCGGCGCGCACCCGCTCGGCCCGGTGCAGCGCGGCTTCCAGCAGATCGTGTCCGTGCTCGACCATCTGGCGGCGCCAGCCGTCGAGGGTGGCGAACACCAGGGTGGAGGCGCTGGTGGTGCCGAGCAGGTCCTCCCGTTGTTTGAGGACCTCGGGCGACACCCGGTCGTACTGGAGGTGGAAGACGGAACTCTGCTCGACGGCGCCGCCCATCTTGTGGACGCTGGTGACCACCAGGTCCGCCTCGGCGTCCATGCCCCAGGCCGGCAGGGCGGGATGGAACGGCAGGTGGGCGCCCCAGGCCTCGTCGACGATGAGGGGCACGTCGAACTCGTGGCACACCCGGGCCACGCCCCGGATGTCGGCGCAGGTCCCCCAGTCGGTCGGGGTGATCAGCAGCATCCCCTTGGCGTCCGGGTGCTCCTGGAGGCGGCGGCGCACGTCGTCGGGCTCCGGCGGGTGGGCGATGTGGCGCTCGGTGTCGTACTTGGGGTGCACCCAGATCGGCTCGACCCCGTTGACGACGACGGCCGAGATCACCGACTTGTGCGCGTTGCGGGAGATCAGCAGCTTCTCTCCGGGCCCGGCGACGGACAGCATGGCGGTCTTGACCGACAGGGAGCTGCCGCAGGTGGAGAAGAAGGCCTGCTCGGCGCCGACGGCGTCGGCCATCAGTTCCTGAGCCTGGCTGATGACGCCCTGGGACTGACGGCGGTCGTCCAGTCCGTTGAGGGAGAGCACGTCGGAGCGGAACACGTCCATCCCGACGATCTCCGCCACCCGCGGATCCACACCCCGGCCCTGCTTGTGTCCGGGCGGGCCGTAGGCGACGTCTCCACGGCGCCGGAACTCCTGCAGCGCCTCCAGCACGGGCACCCGCGAGTGGTCCATCGTTCCTCCCATGTCGGTCCCCCGGTTCCTGGCGCGGGCGGCGCACGGCCGTGGCCCCAGGGACCCGGGTTGCACCCGGCCGGGGTGCCGAAACCCGATGGGTGTCGCGGCACCCGGACGGTGGAACCCGCAGCGGTACCAGCGGTACGCAGGAGAAGCACCCGACGCCGAGGAGGCCGCGTGGCCCGCACGCCGGACGACGTCCACGAGGACATCCGCAAGGAGGTGGCCGACCGGGCCGACGCGCTGTGGGACGTCGCCCTGCGGCTGCACGCCGATCCCGAGTACGCCTTCGCCGAGCACCGGGCGGCGGCCCTGCTGACGGGCGAACTGGAACGCGCCGGTCTGGCCGTCGAGCGCGGGGTGGCGGGCATGCCTACCGCGTTCACCGCCCGCTCCGGCCGGGGCAGGCCCACCGTCGCGCTGCTGCTGGAGTACGACGCCCTGCCCGGGCTCGGCCACGCCTGCGGCCACAATCTCATCGCGGCCGCGGGCCTGGGCGCCGCGCTGGCGGTGCACGCCGTACTGGCCGGTTCCACCGGCTCGGTGCTGGCCGTGGGCACACCCGCCGAGGAGGGTGGCGGCGGGAAGGCCGTCGAGGTGGACGCCGGTCTGTTCGACGACGTCGACGCCGCGCTGATGTTCCATCCCGGGGTGTACGACTGGCGTCGGGCGCCGCTGACCGCGCAGGTGCAGTACCAGGTGGCCTTCCACGGCCGGGCCGCCCACCCCACGGGCAACCCCGCCGAGGGCATCGACGCGCTCGCCGCCCTGATCGAGCTGTTCAACGTCCTGGCGGTGCTGGGCCGGCGCCTGCCGGAGGCCTCCCACGTCCAGGGCATCGTCACCGAGGGCGGCACGGCGACGAACATCGTCCCCGAGTACGCGGAGGGGCGGTTCGGGCTGCGGGCGGCCACCGACCGCGCGCTGGACGAGCTGATCGGGCAGCTGCGCGAGTGCGCCGAGGGCGTGGCGCGGGCGACCGGGACGCGGGCCGAGGTGCGGCGGGCCACGGTGCGTTACGACCACTTCCGGGACAGCGAGGTGCTGTCCGACCGGTTCGCCGGACATCTGTCCCGGGCGGGGATCGTGCTGACGCCGCCGGTGCCCGGGGTGTATCTGGGGTCGTCGGACATCGGCAACGTCAGTACGCGGGTGCCCGCCATCCACCCGTTCGTCGCGATCATGGGCGAGGACGGCTCGGACCACACCGTGGAGTTCGCCGAGGCGGCCGCCTCGGAGCGGGCCCGCGAGGTGCTGCTGGCCTCGGCGGAGGCACTGGCGTGCACCGCGGCGGACGTCCTGCTGTCCCCGGAGCTGCGCGAGGAGGCCTGGGCTCGGCACCGCTCGTCCGTCGCGCTCTGAGCGAGATCGGCGGGGCGTGGTCCACGAGAGCTTCTAGGTGCCGTCCGGTGGCCGTACCACCGTGAGCAGGTCGTCGTGTTCTTCGAGGGCCTCCAGGGACAGTGTGCGGTAGCCGGCCTGGTCGAACAGGACGGTGATGCGGTCCCCGTCCTCGCTGAGCACCGTGCCCCCGCCCCACTCGGCGTGCCGGACCTGGGCGCCGACCGGGTAGGCGGACGCGGCGGGGTGCCCGAGGCCGCTGCGGTCCTCCTCGCCGCCGGCTGCGTGCGCGTCGGCGGCGTCGCACACGTCGCAGTTTCCGCACGGCGCCCGGTACTCCTCGCCGAAGTAGCCGAGCAGGAAGCGGCGCCGGCAGCCGGTGGTCTCGGCGTAGGCCCGGGCCATGTCGACCCGGGACCGGTCGGTGCGCCGGTGCGCCTCGGCCGCCCGCTCGGCCCGCTCCACCGCGGTGTCCGGCGGTGCTCCGGGGGACGGGTGGACCTCGCCCTCCGCCCCCGTGGTGACGGCGCCGGCCTCCTCCAGGAGGTTGACCGCCGCGGTGACCCGGTTGCGGGACCGGCCCGTGTCCCGGCGCAACTCGTCGAGGCCTGCCGGGTCGGCGCGGTGGTCGTGCACGGCGTTCACGACCTCGGCCAGGACGTCGTGGCCGGGGGTGCGGCCGGCGAAGTAGGTCTGCATGCCGCTGTCCTCGGACCGGTAGTGGAGTACGGCGAGGGCCGGCTGTCCGTCCCTGCCGCAGCGGCCGATCTCCTGGTAGTAGGCGTCGAGCGAGCCCGGCAGCGAGGCGTGCAGGACGAACCGTACGTCCTCCTTGTCGATGCCCATCCCGAACGCCGAGGTCGCCACGACCACATCCGCCTCCCCGTTCAGGAACGCGTCGTGGATCCGGGCGCGTTCGGCGGCGCGCAGTCCGGCGTGGTACGCCTCGGCGGAGAAGCCCAGGGAGGCCAGCTCCCGGGCGTAGTGCTCGCTGTCCTTGCGGGTCGCGGCGTAGACGATGCCCGGCTTGGGTTCCCCGGCCGCCCGCTCGAGGACCGCGCCGCGCCGCTCGTCATCGGCCAGGAAGCGGCGTACCTCCAGCCTGATGTTCGGGCGGTCGAAGCCCGCGACCGTCACGTGCGGCCGGTCCATGCCGAGCCGCTCGACGATCTCCTTGCGTACGGGCGGAGCCGCGGTCGCGGTGAGGGCGAGCACCGGGGGCCGCCCCACGCGGCGTACCGCCTGTTCCAGACGCAGGTAGTCGGGCCGGAAGTCGTGGCCCCAGGAGGAGACGCACTGTGCCTCGTCGACCACGAACAGGGCCGGCCCCGTCTCGGCGAGCCGCTCCACGACCTCGTCCTTGGCCAGTTGTTCCGGCGCGAGGAACACCAGGCGCGCGTCGCCCTCGCGCACCGCCGCCCACGCGCTCTGGGTCTGCGCCGCCGTCAGATCGGAGTTGACGGCCACGGCGCCGGGCGCTCGGTCGCCCTCGGGCAGGCCCGCGATCTGGTCCCGTTGGAGGGCGAGCAGTGGTGAGACGACCACCACCGGCCCGGGCAGCAACGCGCCGGGGACCTGGTAGACGGCGGACTTGCCGGATCCCGTCGGCATGACGACGAGGGTGTCCCGGCCGTCCAGCACGGACTCCATGGCCGTGAGCTGCTCGGGCAGCAGGGTGTCCCAGCCGAACACCTCGGCGGCGGTTCTGGTCAGTCGTGCGGTCTGCTCTTCGTCCATGGGCCGCCCGGGTACCCCATGACGCCGACCGGTCACCCACCTCGATGCCACGGCGACATGCCCGACCGGACGGGTCAGGGCATGTCGCCGTGCCAGTCGTAGCGGGTGGCGTCGTGGGGCCGGGGCGCGTACAGGGCGCGGCCGCCGGGGCCGTAGCGGCCTATCTCCGTCACCAGCGCCACCGGCTCACCCGGTGCGGCGCGGCCGCGGCGGTCGGTGACATCGAGCAGCAGCCCGTCCAGCGGACCGCCGACCAGTTGGGCGTAGGCGCGGTCCGGACGAGGGCCGGCGTTTTCGTGGTCGGCCCCGTACACCCGGCCGCGCATGAACTCCTGCTCATCCATGCCGGGCAGCCTCGCATCCGGCACTGACAACGAGGGCCCGCTGTGCGGGCGCGCTACGTCGCCGGGGCGGCCGCGGGGGTCCTGCCGGAGAGCGCCCGGTCGAGCGACTCCCAGGCCCCGCGCACCGCGTCCACGACCCGCTCCGGCGTGCTCCCGCCGGACGGCCGGCCCGCGGACGGCCCCCACCAGCGCAGCACGGCCCGCTCCACCTGCGGCAGCGCCCGCTGCCCGGCCACCGCGAGCGTGATGGCCGCGACCACTCCGGCCCAGCCGAGCGGGCCGAGCGGCGTGCAGCCGAAGAGGTGGCTGATCCCGGGCGTCTGGACCAGGGCCACCAGCGCCGCGGCCGAGCCCAGCGCGGTGACCCGCACCAGCGGGCTGTCCCGGCGGTCGGCGAGGGTCTGCGCCAGCTGGGTGCCGACCACGGCGCACAGGGCCATCGTGGTGGAACGGCGGGCCGTGCCCGGGGTGAAGCGGCCGATCAGCCAGGCGGTGGTCGCGCCCAGGCAGGTGGTCAGGGCGCGGTGCCGGATCTGGCGGATCAGGGGCCTGCCGAGGAGGGACGTGACGAGTTGCGCGTCGGGGGCACCGCCCTCGGTCTCGTCCCGGTCGTCCTCGTGCGGGGTGACCGCCACGGCCATGGCCGGGAACAGGTCCGTGAAGAGGTTCACCAGCAGCATCTGGCGGGTGGACAGCGGTGCCGAGCCCGACAGCAGGCTGCCGAGGATGCCGAAGCTCACCTCGCCGGCGTTGCCGCCGATCAGGATGGCGATGGCGTCGGCGACACAGCGCCACAGGGCCCGGCCCTCGGACACCGCGTCGGTCAGCACCGAGAGGTCGCCGTAGGTGAGGACGATGTCCGCGGCGTTGCGGGCCGCCGCCGAGCCACGGGCCTTGATGCCGACGCCGATGTCGGCGGCACGGATGGCCGCGGCGTCGTTGGCGCCGTCCCCGACCATGCCGACCACCCGGCCCGCGTCCCGCAGCGCCTCGATCACCAGGAGCTTCTGCTCGGGTGCGACGCGGGCGACCACGTCCGCGTCCCGCAGGATCCGGGCCCGCTGCGAGCGGTCCGCGGCGGCGAGCTCGTCGCCGGTGACGACGGCGGTGTCCTCGGGCCAGCCCAGCTCGATCGCGATCGCCCGGGCGGTCTGCGGATGGTCACCGGTCAGCATCACGGGCCGGACACCCGTCTGCCGCAACTCCTGCACCAGGTCCCTGGAGTTCTCCCTCGGCACGTCGGAGAGTCCCAGCAGGCCGGTGAAGCGGAGGCCCTCCAGGGCCTGGTCGAGGGCGTCGGCGTCGTCCTCGCCGTCCTGCAGCGGGCGGTGTGCCACCGCCAGGACGCGCAGTGCGTCGCCGGTGAGCGCGTGGGCCGCCTCGGAGGCTTCGGGCGGCAGGTCTGCGCAGGCGGGCAGAACGGTCTCCGGGGCGCCCTTGACCACGAGGACGCGGGTCGCGTCCGCGGTGCGGCCGACGGCTGCCGCGTAACCGCGGCCCGTCTCGAACGGACGGCCTTCGGTCTGCACCCAGTCCGGGTCGGGCCCGGCGGCGTCCAGCACCGCCTCGTCGGTGGCGTGGGCGGGCCTGCGTCCCCCGTCGCCGTTCAGCCGGGGGCAGGCCCGGGCGGCGGTCCGCAGGGTCTCGGCGGACTCGGGGCTGTCGGCCCTGCGGACCGTCCCGTCGGCGTCGGCCACCCGGACCAGACGCAGCCGGTTCTCGGTGAGCGTGCCGGTCTTGTCGAAGCAGAGGGTGTCCATCCGGCCCAGCGCCTCCAGGGTGCGCGGGGTGCGGACGAGGACGCCGCGCCGGCTGAGCCGCCGGGCGGCGGCGAGCTGGGCCACCGTAGCCACCAGTGGCAGTCCTTCGGGGACGGCGGCGACGGCCACCGAGACGCCGCCGCTCACCGCCCGGCGGATCGGGGCACCGCGCAGCAGGGACAGCCCTGTCACCGCGGCTCCGCCCGCGAGCGTCAGCGGCAGTGCCTTGCGGGTGAGTTCCTGGAGCCGGGCCTGCACCCCGGCGGACGGCGGCTTGCGGGCGGCGAGGTGGACCGCACGGGCCGCTTCCGTGCGGTTGCCGGTGTGCACCACGATCGCCTCGGCGTGTCCGGCCACCACGGTCGTCCCCTCGAAGACCATGGACCGGCGGTCGGCGACGGCGGCCCCCGGGGTGGGGTCGGTGTGCTTGTCCACCGGCAGGGACTCGCCGGTCAGCGCCGACTCGTCCACCTCCAGCCCGTCCTCCCACAGCAGTCGGGCGTCGGCGGGCACGACGTCGTCGGCGCCGAGCGCGATGACGTCGCCGGGGCGCAGTTCGGCGGCGTCCATGGTCCGCGCCGCTTCGGGTGGCACGGCCTCCTCGGGCTCCCCGGGTTCGCCCGGCTGCCGGGCCGGGCGGCTGAGGCGTGCCTTCTGCTTGTGTTCGGCCAGCAGCCCGGACAGGGCCCGTTCGGCCCGCAGTCGCTGGACGCCGCCGATCAGCGCGTTCAGGTCGAGCGCCCCGACGACCAGCAGGGCGTCCACGGCGGAGCCGAGGATCGCCGACGCGGCGGAACCGACGGCGAGCACCGGGGTGAGCGGATCGTCGAGTTCGCGGCGTACCGCGCGGCCGAGCTGTACCGACCAGCGGGCCGGGGCGGACGCGGGGCCGAGCACGGGGTGCCGGCCGGCGGCCACGGCCGCGTCGCGTACCCGGGCGGTGGTCCGCTCGACGGTCGTGGGCTGTGGTTCCGTCTGCTGGGCCAGTCGCTCGTGGACCTCGTCGAGTTCCAGGGCGTGCCATGCGACACGCGGGCTGGGGTGTGGTGGGCGGGCCGTCGCCACGCCGAGGGCCGCGCGTGCCCCGCTGAGCAGGGCGACGGCCGCGCCCGCGTCGACGGGCGCGTGCCGCAGCCCGGGCAGTGGCCCGGGGGTCTTCTTCCTGGCCTCACCGACGGCCACCATCAGCCCGGACAGTACGGCGCCGGACCGGGCCAGGGTCTGCGACCTGCGGCCCACGTCGCGTGCGGCGGGGACGGCGGTGAGCAGCCGCCACACATCGGTCAGGCCGTGGGCGGCCAGGACGTCCGCGCCCCAGACGACGGCCCCGTCGCGGTCGGTGAGGGCGATGGCCACGTCACCGCCGAGCAGGCCGGCGAGCACATCGGTGTCGTCGGGCGAGACGGGCCGGGCGACCGTGATGACGGTGCCCCCGTTCTCGCGCAGCTCGCGCACCACCTCGTGCCACGGCCGGCCGGCCTCGACGACCTGGTCGGCGAGCCCCGCGAAGTCGGTCAGGGCCGGATCCTCGGTCATCACCACGCGCAGCCCCGCGTGCCGCGCGGCGTCGAGCACGGCCTCGCACCACGGGTCCGCGACACCGTCCGGTGTGCGCAGCGCGTCGGCGTGCAGCGCGAGGGTCTGCGCCGTTTCCAGCTCGCGCAGCCGCGCGGTCTCCCGCACCAGCACACCCTGCCGGGCGAGCGCTCCGCTGAGCACGGCGTGGAAGGCGCCCGGCCCGTAGCGGGCGGCCTTCGGCGAGCCGGCCAGCAGCGCCTCCGCGGCCTCGTTGACGTCGTGTTTGACCACTTCGGTCACCAGGGCCCCCAGCACGCTGCCGACGGAGGCGTGGGCGGCGTACTCCTGTTCCGGGACGGTCCGCAGCGCGGGGCGCGGGAAGCGGTCGGCGGCGACGCTCGCCCGGTCGGGCCCGGACAGGCTGTCGTGCGCGGCGTCGAACGCGGCCGCGCGCGCCACCCGGTCGGCGAGCTGGCACGTGCGCAGCGTCCCGTCGAGCACCAGGGCGGTGGGCGTGCGGTCGGCGGCGTGGGCGGCCGCGTTGGCGGTGGCGAGCACCAGGTCCATCCGGGACCGGCCGACACGGCTCGCCAGCCAGGAGCGGAAGCGGGGGCTCTCGCGCAGCAGGGTCACGCCCGCGGTCACCACGCGGGGGGTACGGGGCAGGGGCAGCGTGGACGAGCTGAAGCCGATGGCGGCGCCGATGACGTCGACCGCCAAGGTGGCGGCCGCGGTTCGTACGGCGCCCGGGTCGCCGGGATGGGCGAACTCCTCAGGTTCGTCGTCGCTCACGGCCAGGCCGTGGCGTTCGGCGAGGGTGGCCGCGTGCTCCACGACCGTGTCGGTGAGCGCTTCGTCGGCCGCGGTGACCACCAGCCGGCCGAGCCCGCCGTCCCAGTAGGCGAGTACCACGTCGGGGTGTTCGGCCAGCGCCTCGGCCACCTTCCGGCCGATCCGCGCGACCTCCCGGGCGTCGTCCCCCAGCCCGGGGCGTCCGGTGTCGGCCCGGCGCAGCGAGAGGTGGGCCCGCGCGCCCGACCGCCACTGACCGGTGTTGCCGGGCAGGGCGTTCCGTACGACCCTTCCGACCCGCGCCGTGCTCTCGGCGCCGCGCACGCCCGCCCGTGCCGCCGCCGCGGCCGCGCCGGCGGCCAGGCCCGCCGCCGGCGCGGCGCCGCCCGCCAGCAGGCGGGGACCGGCCAGCACCACTCCCGCAAGCCTCATCTCGCTCCCTCAGTCGCACGGCGCTCCTGAGTACCGGGTTCCCGCTTTGCCTGGTCATCACATACGAGTCACCGGATCGGAGGCAGCGGACCGGGCGGGCCCGGCCGACCGCGATCGGAGCGCGTCGAGGTTTACGGCTTCGCATGGAGGTCACCCGGCGTAGTGACCCCGATGTCGAACGCGACTTGGAGTGAGCAACGTGGCTGGAGAGCAGAAGGCCAAGGCCAAGATGGAGCAGGCCAAGGGCAAGGTCAAGGAAGCCGTCGGCCGCACCACGGACGACGAGGGGCTGGCGGCCGAGGGCCAGGCCAAGCAGTCGAAGGGTGACCTGCGTCAGGCGAAGGAGAAGGCCAAGGACGCCTTCCGGCACTGACCGGCGAGCATCCACCGGGCGAGGCCCCCGTTCCATATGGAACGGGGGCCTCGCCGCGTCAAGGTCACGGTTTCCGGGCGACGGCTCGGCCCGGCGCCGCCCGTCAAGCGGTTTCCGCGCCCCTGCCCATCGCGTCGGCGGTCGTGGCGTGCACGGGCAGCAGCGTGTCGACGCCAGTGAGGGTGAGCATGCGCATCAGGCGGCCGGGGACGTGGGCGAGGGCCAGTGAGCCCCCGGCCTCCCGGGCCGCGTGCCAGGCCTCGATGATGACGCTCAGGCCGGTGGAGTCGCAGAAGCCGACCTGGTCGAGGTCCAGGATCAGATGCGGGTGGCCCCGCCGGACGATCTCCAGGACCTGGGACCGCAGGGTGGGGGCGGCCTGCAGGTCCAGTGCTCCCGTGACGGCGGCGACGGCCAGCCCAGGGCGGGGGTGCTGGACGGTCAGACGGAGGTCGTCGGTCACGTGGTCTCACTCCTTGCCGGGTGCTCGGGGGCGGCGACGGTGTGGACGGTGGCCGCCGTGCCGGTCTCCGGTGCCGCGTGGGCGTCCGGGACGGACAGGGCCAGCAGGGCGACGTCGTCGCCGGCTTTGTCGGGCAGCGAGGTGAGGAGCGTGACGGTGTCCTCCACCAGCCGGGTGGCGGTGAGGCGGCCGTCGCGCCGGTGGAGGAAGCCGGTCAGCCCCTCGTCGCCCAGCATCTCACCCTCTCCGCTGCGGGCCTCGATCAGGCCGTCGGTGTAGAGGAGGAGGGCCTCGCCGGGTGACAGGTCGAAGGTGACCTCGGCGAACTGCGCGTCCGGAAAGGCGCCGATGAGCATGCCCCCCTGGGGGCGCACCGCCCTCACCCGCGTAGCGCCGGTGTCGTCGCGGCCCAGGCGGTAGGCGGGCGGATGGCCGCCGGTGGCCACGGTGACGGTGAAGGCGCCCGTCTCGTCCGGGCTGAGGACACCGAAGACGGCGGTGCAGAACCGGCTGCCGGCGGTGACGTCCGTGAGCAGCACCATGTTGAGGGCGGTGAGCACGGCGACCGGGTCGGGGTCGATCTGCGCCGCGGCGCGCAGGGTGTGGCGGGCCAGCGCGGTGACGGTGGCCGCTTCCGCGCCCTTGCCGCAGACGTCGCCGAGGAAGAACGCCCACCGTCCGTCGCCCAGTGGGAAGATGTCGTAGAAGTCACCGCCGACGTCGTAGGCGGAGGCGGTGCTGTAGTGGCAGGCCAGCTCCAGTCCGGGCACGGTGGGGAGCGCCGGGGGCAGCAGCGTGCGCTGCAGGGTGGAGGCGAACGCGGCGATGGCGGCCTTGTCCTTCTCCGCCTGCTCCCGCGCCGCGCGTTCCTCCTCCGCCCTCTCCCGCTCGGCCTCCGCGTGCCGGCTCTGGGCCTCTCTCTGCTGCTGTTCGTGACGGAGCGCCCGCAGTGCGGACAGCCGCAGTTCCATCTCGTCCATCACGATCGCGGCGAGATCGGTGAGTACGGCGGTGTCGTCCGCGGTGATCGCACGCGGCTTGGTGTCGAGCACATTGACCGTGCCCAGCCGGTGACCGTCGCGGGTGACGATGGGGGCGGCCGCGTAGAAACGCACGCCCATCTCCCCCGCCACCAGCGGGTTGCCCATCGCGACGGGATCGAGCAGCGTGTCGGGGATCACGAGCGCGTCGTCGCGCAGTACGGCCGAGTCGCACAGGCCAGGGTCCCGGCCGATCTGCCGTACGCCCTCCAGCCCGTGGGCCGCCTTGAACCAGATCCGGTCGGCGTCCACGATCGAGACGGTCGCCACGGGGACGTCGAAGAGCCGGGCGGCCATCGCCGCCACCCGGTCGAACGCCCCGTCGGGCGGTGTGTCGAGGATGTCGTAGCGACGTACCGCCGCGATCCGGTTCGCCTCCGCGTCCTCGTCGAGAACCAGCTCCGGGCGCCGTTCCGGGACAGGTTCGGTCGCCGAGGCTTGCTGGGTCATCGGCCTTCCACCTCCGTCGCCCGGGCCGACGGGTGCGGCACAGACCGAGGCAGCCTAGACGGATCACTCGTGCGCATCCAACTCGGTGACCGCCACCTGGATTTGCTGGAGCAACATTTCTGGTCGGCTCGGCACCTGGCGCTGTCATCGGTGGGCCGTTGCGGCCACGACGCACTCCGCCGCCCCGGGACCGCCGGTCATCCGGGGCAGGCCCAGGGTCGCGGACCCGCGTTGTCGCTCCAGGCGTCCAGCGCCTGCCGGTCGACGCAGACGATCCCGCACAGTTCGGCGTACTCGGCCGCCGGAGCGGTGAAGTCGCTGGTGGTGACGATGATCGCGACGTCGGCCCGGTGGACGGTGAAGCACGTGCCGCCGAAGCGCTGGAGTTCCTCGGAGCCGACCCGGTGCGCGTCGGCGTATCGCTTGCACTGGACGACGAGGCGCCGCCCGTCCGGGGCCACGGCCAGGATGTCGGCACCGAGGTCCCCCGCTCCCCCGACGACTTCCACCTGCGAGCATCCGTCCCGTTCGCACAGCGTTGCTATCGCCTGTTCGAACTCGTCCGGATCCAGGGCGTCGTAGTCGACGGGGGCGAGGTGGCAGTCGACGGTGCCGGGTTCGCCGTACGCGATCAGCGTGGCCTCGGCGGCGGTCTGCGCCGGCTCGGCCGACGGGTGACCGGGCGTGTGCGGCGGCTCCAGCGCCTCGACGGCGGTGCGCGTCGCCGCGTCGAGTGCGGCGGCGGCCCGCTGCGCGGCCCTCTGGGCGTTCCACCGGTGCCGCCTGCGGCGCAGTGACACGGCGGCCGACGCGGCGAGGAGGCACAGCAGGACGATCCAGACCGGACGGCGTTCGAAGGCGGCCGCCACGGCGCGGGCCGTCAGGCCCACGACGCACAGGAGCAGGGCCAGAAGACCGAAGTACACCGCCGTCGCACGCAGATCGAAGGGGCGTCGGCGGCCGTACCGGCTCAGGCGGCGCGCGGGTGTGGTCATGACGGCGAGGCTCCCCCCTGTGGCAAGTGTGAAGATCACTCTGCCGTGTGCCCTGGATCGCACCGTTCACCGGTGCCGCGCCGTCGGCCGGGCTCAGCCGTCCAGGTCGTCGGCGAAGTGCCGGAAGCCGTGCCGGTCCCGGTGCAGGGACCACAGGACGTCGGCGAGCGCGGCGGGGTCCTTGCGGCGGTGGCCGGGGACGATCGCCCCGGGAATGATCAGCTGGGCGACGTGGATGCCCTCGCAGGAGAGTCGGTCGTGCAGCAGGTGGCCGTACGCGCTCTCGGCGGCGAACGCGATGGACGTGCCGGCCCGGTCGGGGTGCGGGACGGCCGCGGTGCCGCCGTTGACGAACAGGATCGTGCCGCGTCCGAGGGAACGCATCCCGGGCAGCACCTGCTGGACGGCCGCGACCGGCCCGTAGACCGAGAACTCGACCGGACCGAGCAGATCCGTGTGTTTGGTCACCAGCACGGGACGCATGAAGTCACGATGCGGGACGGGGCTGTACTGCAGGATCTCGATCGGGCCGAGGGCCGAGGCGGCCGCCTCCAGAGCCGCCGCGAGCGCCTGGGGGTCCCGTACGTCGGCGGCGAAGCCGCGCGCGCTCACGCCGTCGGCGACGAGTTCACCGGCCAGGGCGTCCAGTCGGTCCTGGTCGCGGGCGAGGAGAGCGACGTCGTGGCCCTCCCGGCCGAACCGCCGCGCGACGGCCGCGCCCAGGCCGGGGCCGGCTCCGACGATCGCGATCACGGTCATGACTCGGCCGTGGTGGCCGTACGGCTGACGGGGACGGTCACCGGTTCGCCTCCTGTTCCTGGTGCGGCCACGGGGGCCGTGAACGGGCCGGGCCCGCCGGCCGGCGGGCCTGAGTAGTCTGCCCGCTGCAACGATGATCGGCCAGGGTGGACCTGTACGCGGGCAGGGCGCGCTGGGGCGCGGGGTGCGCGTCGGCATGGTGATGGCGGCCGTACCGACTGTTCCCTGGGCGGTGCTCACCCTGGTGGTGGCGTGATCTGCCGTCCTGCGGTCTGCTCCTGGCGGGCGGCGCGGTGGCCGGTGTGTTCATGGCCTGGTCCTCGCGGGCGCGCTGCTGGGCGGGCTCGGCTACGTTTCCGAGTCCGCGCTGCCCCGGACCGGTTCCCCGGACGGGGTGCACCACGGGCACCACTGGCGTCAGCGCTCCACGAGCGTCAGAGGCACCGGTGTGAACACGGCCACGCAGTCGTGTCTAGGATGATCCCGATGACCACTCCCGAGCAGCACTCCGAGCGACCGCCCGTGCGGTGGTCCAGGATGCTGCTCGTGCTCGGGGTGCTGGCCGGCCTCATGGCCATGCACGCCCTGGCCCCCGGCGGCGGGCTCCACGACAACCGCGCGCACGGCGGGATGCCGCATGTCACGGCCGTGGCGGGAGCGCACGACGGCTGTGCCGGCGACGACTGCGGCGGAGGTCACCTCCAGCACGCCGACCCGACCTGCAAGGCGGCGGCGGTGAGCGGAGGACCGGCACTGCCCGCCCTGGCGCCCGACCCGGCGCCGGTACCCGTACACGCCGAAGCGGCACGCTCGTGCGGGGCCCCGACCCCCGACGGCGCCCGGGCCCCGCCTTCCCTGGCCGAACTCCAACTCCTGCGGATCTAGACACCGCCCGCATCGCGTCGGCCTCGGCACGACCCGGCGACGCAGTGCGCCCCGGCATGTCCAGATCCCTTACGCACAGCAGGAGTTCCCCCATGCGCAACACCCGTATCCGCCGCGCCGCCCTCGCGGCCACGGCTGTCACCGCCGCCCTCGTCCTCGCCGCCTGCGGCAACGACAGCGACACCGCCGGCAGCGGCCACCAGGGCCACGGCTCCGCGTCGCCGTCGGCGGGCACCGCCGCGGCGGGCGCCCACAACGCCCAGGACGTCTCCTTCGCGCAGGGCATGATCCCCCACCACCAGCAGGCCCTGGAGATGGCCCGTCTCGCCGCCACCCGGGCGTCCTCCGCCAAGGTCAAGGACCTCGCCGCCCGCATCGAGAAGGCCCAGGACCCGGAGATCAGGACGATGAGCGGCTGGCTGAAGTCCTGGGACGAGAAGATGCCGTCCGGGAGCTCGACGGGCTCCGGCATGCCCGGCATGGACCACTCGGACATGCCCGGCATGGACGGGTCGAGCATGCCCGGCATGATGGACGGCAAGGACATGGAGAAGCTGGAGAAGGCGTCCGGCGCCGACTTCGACACCATGTTCCTGACCATGATGGTCGAGCACCACCGGGGCGCCGTCGAGATGGCCACGGCCGAGAAGACCAAGGGCCGGTACGGCCCCGCCCGGGCCATGGCGGACGACATCGTCACCGGGCAGACCGCCGAGATCACCGAGATGAACAAGCTCCTCGGCAAGCGCTGACACTCGTCGGTGCACGGGGGCCGGCCGCCGCGCCGGCTCCCCTGCGGGCCGCCCCGGGCCGTCACCTGCGCGGACCGGGGGTACCGGCCTCGCGGAGCCGCTACTCTGGGGTCGTCGCAGCGTCTACACCCTTGTCCACGTGGGGAGTTGCCGCGAGCGGCGGTCGAGACGTCGTAGGCAAGAGGGTGGGACGACAGGTGCTGGCAGCAGGCCGATACCGGTTGCAGGACGCGATCGGGCGGGGCGCCATGGGGGAGGTCTGGCGGGCCTTCGACGAGAGGGTCGGCAGACCCGTGGCGGTGAAGCTTCTGCTGCCCCAGGCGTCGGACCCCACCGCCACCTCACGCTTCCACCTCGAGGCGCAGACCGCCGGCTCCCTCCACCACCCGAACGTGGTCGGCGTACTCGACTTCGGTGAGCAGGAGAACCACCTGTTCCTGGTGATGGAACTCGTCCAGGGCGACAGCCTCGCCCGGCTGCTGACCACCACCGGCCCCCTGCCCCCCGCGCGCGTCGCCCGCATCGCCGCCGAGGCGGCCGCCGGGCTCGCCGCCGCACACCGGCAGGGCATAGTGCACCGCGACATCAAACCCGCCAACCTCCTGCTGGACGCCGACGGCACGCTGAAGATAGGCGACTTCGGCATCGCCCGCTTCCTCGACGACCCCGGTGCCGCCCTCACCGCCACGGGGCAGATCGTCGGCACCAGTCTCTACCTGGCGCCGGAACGCGCCCTGGGCAAGCCCGCCGGACCCGCATCGGACGTGTACTCCCTGGGCTGTGTGCTCTACCAGCTCCTCACCGGCCGTACACCGTTCGAGGGGAACAGCGCCCTGGCGATCCTCCACCAGCATCTCGACGCCGCTCCCGTGCCGCCCAGCCGGCTCGGCACCGAACTGCCGGCCGCCTTCGAGAACTACCTCCTCGGGCTCCTGGCCAAGCAGCCCGAGGACCGCCCTTCGGCCGAGGAGGTGGCCGACTGGTTCGGGCGCGGCGCCTGGCGGGGGACGGCGCAGCCCCTGCCGCGGGAGGAGCCCGGCCAGGACCGGGTGGCCGCTCCCTTCGGATCGCAGTGGCCCCCGCCCCCCGCCACGGCCACCGGTCCCGGCACGGGCCAGGGCTTCCCGGCGGCGGACACCCAGTGGCGTACGACGGTGCACCGGGCCACGCCGCACCGCTCCCGCCCGTCCTCCCGGCGCAGCCCCCGTACGGTCGTGCTGCTGAGCTGCGCCGGCCTGTTCGTCGCGGCACTGATCGCCGGCATGGTGTGGTTCTCGCCCGGGGGCGGTCCGACGCGGGGCCGGGAAGCCGAGCCCTCGACGAGCGTGCCGGCCTCCACTGCACCGTCCTCGGCGCCCCCCGCCACACCGTCCGCCGTGTCGGACTTCACGGTCTCCCCCTCCCCCGAGCGGGCCGTCGGCGAACAGCCTCCGGGACCGGCCGGCGACGCCCGGGCGGCCGCCGGGAAGGAAGGCCGGCACGGAGGCAAGGGCAGGCACTGACCGTCGGCGACCACGGGGTGTGCCGACCGGCTCATCCGGGGGACCATGGGAGGGCGAACGTCTTCCGGCGCAGACGGGCCGCCTTCCCGACGGCCGACGGTCCGGCGCCGGCCGGCGGAAGGAGTGCCTGCGATGAGCCAGGCCGAACGGGCTCCGGCGACGCGCGGTCCGACCGGGAGCGGGCGGCCGGAGGGCGAGCCCTCGCAGCCCAGCGGGCTGATGGACCTGCTCGGGGTCGCGGCGGTCCTGCTGGACGCGGACGGGCGGGTCGCCCTGTGGAGCCCGCAGGCCGAGCAGCTGTACGGCTACAGCGCCGAGGAGGCCCTCGGGCAGTACGCCGCGCGGCTGCTGGTGCGCGAGGAGCACTGGGACTGGGTGGTCAAGACCTTCACCGAGGTCATGGAGACAGGCCGGAGCTGGAGCGGCACCTTCCCCATCCTCCGCAAGGACGGCAGCACCCGGCTGGTGGAGCTGCGCAATATGCGGCTGCTGGACGACCGCGGCGACTTCTACGCCCTGGGTCTCGGCACCGACTCACCGACACTGCGCGAGATGGAACGCGACCTGGCCCTGTCCACACGGCTGATCTCCCAGTCCCCGATAGGGATCGCCATCTTCGACACCGGTCTGCGGTATCTCGCCGTCAACCCGGCTCTGGAACGGATCCACGGCATTCCCGCGAGGGACCACATCGGCAAGCCGTACCGCCAGATCATGAGCGCCCCGGAGTTCGAGACGGCCGAGACGGCGATGCGCGAGGTCCTGCGGACCGGGGCACCGGTGGTCGAACAGTCGCCGCTGGTGGGCCGCACCAGGGCCGATCCGGAGCACACGCACGCCTGGACCTTCTCGCTGTATCGGCTGGAGGACACCCATGGCCGGGTCATCGGGCTGGCCGAGCTGGTGGTGGACGTCACCGAGCGGTACCAGGCGGCCAAGGAGGCCAGTGAGACGCGGCGGCGGCTGACCCTCATCGCCGACGGCTCCGCCCGTATCGGCACCACCCTGGAGGTCGGCCAGACGGCCCGGGAGCTGGCCGACGTCAGCGTCCCCGCCTTCGCCGACGTGGTCTCCGTCGACGTGCTGGACTCCGCCCTCGACGAGCACCGGCCCGCCTCCCGGGAAGGCGCTCCCGCGGCCTTCCGCGCGCTCGCAGTGAAGGCCGCCTACCCCACGGACGCCGTCCGCGCCGTCGACCAGCCGGGCGAGCTCACCACGTACGCCGCCGACCGCCTGGCCACCAGGTGTGTGCGCACCGGCCGCCCGATCCTGGTCCGGCACGCCGACGGCAACGCCCTGTCGCGCATCGCCCGGGACGAGCAGGCCGCGACCCTGCTGGCCCGTGCCGGGGTGCACTCCTACCTCGCCGTGCCGCTCACCGCCCGCGGTGAGACCCTGGGCTTCCTCGGCCTGGCCCGGGCCCGTGATCCACGGCCGTTCGACGAGGACGACATGGCCATCGCGGTCGAGCTGGCGTCCCGCGCCGCCGTGTGCATCGACAACGCCCGGGCGCACCAGAGCGTGCGCAACGCGGCCGAGGCCCTTCAGCGCAGCCTGCTCCCCGACCATCCGCCCGGCCTCCCCGGCCTGCGGGTGGCCTCCCGGTACCAGCCCGCGCAGGCCGCCTACGAGGTCGGCGGCGACTGGTACGACGTCCTTCCGCTGGACGGCGACCGGACGGCCCTCGTCGTGGGCGACGTGATGGGCAGCGGTATCGACGCCGCCGCCACCATGGGCCGCCTGCGCACCGCCACCACCGCGTTCGCCGACCTCGACCTCGACCCCGCGCGAGTGCTCCACCACCTCGACACGATCACCTCACGGCTCGAGCAGTACATCGCCACCTGCGTGTACGCCGTCCACGACCCCCGCGGTGGCCGGTGGCGCCTGGCCACCGCCGGTCATCTGCCGCCCGTCCTCGTCCGCCGGGGCGAACGCCCCCGGCTGCTGGACCTGCCGTCCGGCGCGCCGCTCGGCGTCGGCGGCGTGCCCTTCGAGACCGCGACGGTGCCGCTGGTCCCGGGTGACCAGCTGGTGCTGTACACGGACGGACTGGTCGAGACCCGCGAGCACTCCATCGACGAGCGCCTCGAAACCCTCCTGCATCTGCTCGACACGCCGGAGTCCTCGTTGGAGGAGACCTGCGACCGGCTCCTGCACGACCTGAGACACCCGGCGAACCACGACGACGTCGCCCTGCTCATCGCCCGCAACAGCGCCCTGGGCGCGGACGGCTGACGGCCGCCGCGGCCGCCCGGCGCCGCCGAGATGCGGATCAGGGGAGCTGTGCCGACCCTGGTGACGGGGCCCCGTCCGCCCGTTTCACCGAGGAGGCACATCATGTCCATGATGGACAAGATCAAGAGCATGCTGAAGGGCCACGAGAGCCAGGCCGACAAGGGCGTCGACAAGGCCGGCGACTACGTCGACGACAGGACCGAGGGCAAGTACCGCTCCCAGGTCGACACCGCCCAGGAGAGGCTGAAGGACGAGCTGGGCCGCGAGCAGGGCCGGGACAACCCGCCCCCGACCTGACCCACCGCGGGAACACGAACAGGCCGAGAAGCCGGCGGCCGGCGGAGAAACCACCTCGAGGGCCGGCCGCCGCCGCATACTTGGCTGCACATGGACACATCGACGTTGTCGACGGACAAAAGGGCGGGCATGACCGAGGCGTTGGTACTGGGTGGTGGCGGGGTCGGTGGAATCGCCTGGATCACGGGGCTGTTGGCGGGGCTGGCCGACGCGGGACAGGACGTGACGGGGGCCGATCTGATCGTCGGCACCTCGGCCGGGTCGGCCGTCGCGGCGCAGCTGGGCAGTGGACTGACGCTGGAGGAGCTCTACGCCCGGCAGGTCGACCCCGCGCTGCAGGCCGCCGAGATCGTGGCCTAGATGGACCTGGAGGCCTTCGCCGCGGACATCGCGGGCGCGATGGGCGGCGCGGCGACCGTCGCCGACATGCGGCGCGCGGTCGGCAAGGTGGCGCTGGAGGCGACGACCGTGCCGGAGCCCGAACGCCGGGCGGTCATCGAATCGCGGCTGCCCCTGCACCGGTGGCCCGAGCGGGAGTTGCGGATCGTCGCGGTGGACGCCGAGAGCGGGGAGCCGCGCGTGTTCGACCGGTCCTCGGACGTGGACCTGGTGGACGCCGTGGCGGCGAGCTGCGCGGTGCCGGGGGTGTGGCCGCCCGTGACGATCGACGGGCGCCGGTACGTCGACGGCGGCGTCCGTTCCGTCGCCAACGCCGACTACGCGGCCGGGGCCTCCCGGGTGCTGGTGATCACACCGATGGGGGGCACCGAGCCGTTCCCCAGCGACGCGCCGCTGGAACAGGCCGTGGAGAAGCTGCGTGCCAGTGGCTCCCTGGTGGCGGTCGTGGAACCCGACGAGGCGTCCCGGGCCGCGATCGGCGCCAACCCGCTCGACCCGGCCACACGCGGCCCGGCCGCCGAGGCCGGGCGCGCGCAGGGACGCGCCTCGCGGCTCGAGTGGAGCCGTGCCTGAAGCGGTCGCCCGAGCCGGTGCACGCCACAGGCGCACCATGGCCGGCGACGCCCCGAACCCCGCCGACGGCCCGGCGCGATGCCGTCGGCGGGTCGGGAACGCCCAGGGCCATGCCGGGGTCGGCTGGAAGACGCCGTCGGTCTGGACCGGCCTGATCCACAAGACACCCCCTGGTGCGCGCCGGCGGGTTCAGGCGATCTCCACCAGCAGGTCGCCGCCCTCCACCTGCTGGATCCGGTTGATGGCCAGCCGGGACACCCGGCCCGCCTTCGGCGCGGTGATGGTGGCCTCCATCTTCATCGCCTCGATGGTCGCCACGGTGGCCCCCGCCGCGACCTCCGCGCCCTCGGTGACCGCGAGGGTCACCACCCCGGCGAACGGTGCCGCGACATGGCCGGGGTCGGACCGGTCGGCCTTCTCGGTCACCGGTACGTCCGAGGCGGCCGCCTTGTCCCGTACCTGGATCGGCCGGAGCTGGCCGTTGAGGCTGGCCATCACGGTGCGCATGCCGCGTTCGTCGGCGTCGCCGACGGCCTGGAGCTCGATCAGCAGCCGTACGCCGGGCTCGAGGTCGACGGTGTACTCCTTCGCGGGACGCAGCCCGTAGAAGAAGTCCTTGCTGTCCAGCACGCTGGTGTCGCCGAAGGCCTGACGGTGGGTGTCGAAGTCGCGCGTCGGGCCGGGGAACAGCAGCCGGTTGAGCGTGGCACGCCGGGACTTCTCCAGACCGGTGCGGTCCTCGGCGGTCAGCTCCCGCACCGGCTTGGCGTCGGCGCGGCCCTGCAGCGCCTTGCTGCGGAACGGCTCCGGCCAGCCGCCCGGCGGGGTGCCCAGCTCGCCGCGCAGGAAGCCGATCACGGAGTCGGGGATGTCGTACCGGTTCGGCTCGGCCTCGAAGTCCGCCGGGTCCACGCCGGCACCGACGAGGTGCAGGGCCAGGTCGCCGACCACCTTGGAGGAGGGGGTGACCTTGACCAGGCGGCCCAGCATGCGGTCGGCCGCGGCGTACATCGCCTCGATGTCCTCGAAGCGGTCGCCCAGACCGAGCGCGACCGCCTGGGTGCGCAGGTTGGACAGCTGGCCGCCGGGGATCTCGTGGTGGTAGACGCGCCCGGTGGGCGACGCCAGGCCCGCCTCGAAGGGGGCGTACACCCGGCGGACGCTCTCCCAGTACGGCTCCAGGTCTCCGACGGCCTGCAGGTCGAGGCCGGTGGGCCGTGCGGAGTGGTCGGTGGCGGCCACGATCGCCGACAGCGACGGCTGGGAGGTCGTACCCGCCATGGAGGCCACCGCGCCGTCCACCGCGTCCGCGCCGGCCTGGATCGCGGCCAGGTAGGTGGCGAGCTGGCCGCCCGCCGTGTCATGGGTGTGCAGATGGACCGGCAGGTCGAACTCGCGGCGCAGCGCGGAGACCAGCTCGGCGGCGGCGGGGGCGCGCAGCAGACCCGCCATGTCCTTGATCGCGAGGACGTGGGCGCCCGCCTCGACGATCTGCTCGGCCAGGCGGAGGTAGTAGTCGAGGGTGTAGAGACGCTCGTTCGGGTCGGACAGGTCGGAGGTGTAGCAGAGGGCGACCTCGGCGATCGCCGTGCCGGTCTCCCGTACGGCGTCGATGGCGGGCCGCATCTGGCCGACGTCGTTGAGCGCGTCGAAGATCCGGAAGATGTCGATGCCGGTGGCGGCGGCCTCCTGCACGAAGGCGTCGGTCACCTCCGTCGGGTACGGCGTGTAGCCCACGGTGTTGCGGCCGCGCAGCAGCATCTGCAGGCAGAGGTTGGGGACGGCCTCGCGCAGGGCGGCCAGCCGTTCCCAGGGGTCCTCGGCGAGGAAGCGCAGGGCCACGTCGTAGGTGGCGCCGCCCCAGCACTCCAGGGACAGCAGCTCCGGCAGGGTGCGGGCCACCACCGGAGCCACGGCGAGCAGGTCCTTGGTGCGCACCCGGGTGGCCAGCAGGGACTGGTGGGCGTCGCGGAAGGTGGTGTCGGTGACGCCGATCGTCGGTGACTCGCGCAGCCAGCGGGCGAAGCCCTCCGGGCCGAGGTGGACCAGCCGCTGCCGGGAGCCGGCGGGTGGCTCGCCGGCGGGCAGCGGGGGCAGCTTGGTGGTCGGTTCGATCAGCTGGGGCCGCTCGCCGTGGGGCTTGTTCACGGTGACGTCGGCGAGATAGGTGAGCAGCTTGGTGCCGCGGTCGGCGGAGGAGCGCGCGGTGAGCAGGTGCGGGCGCTGTTCGATGAACGACGTGGTGATCCGCCCGGCCTGGAAGTCCGGGTCGTCCAGGACGGCCTGCAGGAACGGGATGTTCGTGGCGACGCCGCGGATACGGAACTCGGCCACGGCGCGCCGGGCGCGGCCGATCGCGGCCCTGAAGTCCCGGCCGCGGCAGGTGAGCTTGACCAGCATGGAGTCGAAGTGCGCGCTGATCTCCGTACCGGCGTGGGTGGTGCCGCCGTCCAGGCGGATGCCGGAGCCGCCCGGTGAGCGGTAGGCGCTGATGCGGCCGGTGTCGGGGCGGAAGCCGTTGGCCGGGTCCTCGGTGGTGATCCGGCACTGCAGGGCGGCGCCGCGCAGGGTGACGGACTCCTGGGACAGCCCGAGGTCGGCGAGCGTCTCGCCGGCGGCGATGCGCAGCTGGGACTGGACCAGGTCGACGTCGGTGACCTCCTCGGTGACCGTGTGCTCGACCTGGATGCGCGGGTTCATCTCGATGAAGACATGGTTGCCGTCCCGGTCGAGCAGGAACTCGACCGTGCCCGCGTTGCGGTAGCCGATCTGCCGGGCGAAGCGCACGGCGTCGGCGCAGATCCGGTCCCTGAGCTCCGGGTCGAGGTTCGGGGCGGGCGCCAGCTCGATCACCTTCTGGTGGCGGCGCTGCAGCGAGCAGTCACGCTCGAAGAGGTGGATGACGTTGCCCTGCCCGTCGGCGAGGATCTGCACCTCGATGTGGCGGGGTTCGACGACGGCCTTCTCCAGGAAGACGGTGGGGTCGCCGAACGCGGACGCCGCCTCGCGGGCCGCGGCCTCGATGGACTCGCGCAGCTGGGCGGGGTCCTCGACGCGCCGCATGCCGCGCCCGCCGCCGCCCGCGACCGCCTTGACGAACACGGGGAAGCCGATCTCCTCGGCGGCGCGCACCAGTTCGTCCACGTCGGTGGAGGGGGCGGACGAGCCGAGCACGGGCACGCCGGCCTCGCGGGCCGCGGCCACCGCGCGCGCCTTGTTCCCGGTCAGCTCCAGGACGTGGGCGCTCGGCCCGACGAACGTGATGCCCGCCTCCTCGCAGGAGCGGGCCAGCTCGGGGTTCTCGGACAGGAAGCCGTAGCCGGGGTAGACCGCGTCCGCGCCCGCGCGGGTCGCGGCGGCGACGATCTCCTCGACCGACAGGTACGCCCGCACCGGATGCCCGGGCTCACCGATCTCGTAGGCCTCGTCGGCCTTCAGCCGGTGCAGCGAATTGCGGTCCTCGTGGGGGAAGACCGCGACCGTGCGCGCGCCCAGCTCGTAGCCGGCGCGGAACGCGCGAATCGCGATCTCCCCACGGTTGGCGACCAGCACCTTGCGGAACATTTTCGATCCCTTCAGCCTGCCGGTGACGAACACCATGGTCTCGGCCACTCTGCTGCCGTGCCACGCGATGACCGTTAGGGGGTTCCGGGCCTGCTGAGGGGCGGGATACGTCACATTGACATGACCGGGGCGAACTGGAGGTGGCCGGGCGTCAGCCGATGTGATAGCTGTCGCCGTACACCTTCCAGTCGAGGGGCGGGTTCAGGTCCAGGTTCCCCTTGCGCAGGAAGACGCGTTGCTCGGTGTCGACCCGTGTGGTGTCGCTGTGGGCCTCCTCCTGCTTCATGGCCCACACCCGGGCGTCGAGGAAGGCGTTCAGGTACGTCGTCTCGTCGCCGCCCTGGGCCGGCGGCTTGGCGCTGCGCAGGGCCCGCTTGCGGATGTTGCGGAAGCTGGTGGGGTCGTCGCCGTCGCCGTGCATGACGATCGCGTCGTAGTAGGCGAACTGGCCCAGCGCGCGCAGTCCGTCCGCCTTGCCCTGCTTGACCGCGGGGTTGAAGTAGACCCGGTCGCGTTCGTCGTTCTGCGCCTGCTGGAACGCCGTGTCCTGGGCGGCCTTGCGCCAGTCCTTGGGGAAGTCCGGGTCGAGCCCGGCGTGCGAGTCGCTGCCGTTGACCCTGCGCAGCGCCGGGAGGTACGTGGCGAGCACGTTGCCGGGCTTGCGGTCGGTGTAGAGCTGTACGAGGTCGAGCATGTCGCCGGTGCCCGAGCAGAAGCCGATGATGCCGGCGGTGTAGCCGCGGCCGTCGCCGATGTCCTCGATGTACTTGTACTGGGCCTTCCAGTCGAGGGAGGAGTTCTCCGCGCTGGACACCAGCTTCATGGCGATCTCCTTCTTCGCCGGGTCGTCGAGCCCGGGGGCGGCCGCGGATGTCGCCGCGGCACGCGGGGCGCCGAGCAGGGCTCCTGACGCGACCGCGCCGATCAGGGTGACGACGGTGCGGCGGGAGAAGGGGACGGGGGCTGTCTCTCGGTCGGGATGCGACACGGGGGCTCCAAGTGGTCGTGGGGGGTGGCGGGTGCTGCATGCAGCCTTGATAGGAAAGTTTCCTATCAATCACCCTTGGAAGCGGTAACCCGTCGCACAGAAATTCGTAGGAACCCACAATGGGAGCGGCTCGCCCGTGCGAGTGGTGCATCGACCGCGAGGGTCGTAGCGTCGATAGGGAGTCGACCGCGGGCGAGCGGGGTCAACGTGAGTGAGCGGGGTCGAGATGCGCGGACCGGTTGTGTGGACAGCGATCACCCTCTGGACGGGCGCGCTGCTTGCGGCGGCGATGCCCTCGGCCGCCGGCGCGTCGGCGGCGGCTTCTGCCACGGCCACGACGGTGCGGTCCAGGCCCGTACTCGTCGACTGCACGTCGCATCCGAACGTGCAGCCCAGGGACTTCATCCTGGCCTGCGGTGACGGCAACAGCCGCCTCGGCGGGCTGCGTTGGTCGCAGTGGGGTACGAATGCGGCGACGGCCGTGGGCGTGAACGCGGTGAACGACTGCAAGCCGTACTGCGCGGCGGGCAGGTTCCACTCCTACGCGGTGGCCGTCCGGCTCGACCGCCCGGAGCCGTGGAAGAAGCACCCGGGACTGAAGCACTTCACCCGGATCGTACTGACGTACACCGGCGGCAGCCGGCCGGACGGGTTCCCGCAGGTCGTGACCTACCCCCTGGGAAACTGACCGTGCCGCGCCGGCCGCCGGTGCGGGTCCGGGTCAGCTCCGCCCGGCGTGCGCCCGCGAGTCGTACAGTTCCTCGGAGGTGGTGATCAGCTCCCGCCGCTCCTCCTTCGAGCCGACCATCGGCTGGGAGCCGCGCAGCGGGACCTGGGCGCTCTCCGGCAGGAACCACACCGTCACCAGACCGATGGCACCGGCCAGCATGAGGTAGAACGCGGGCATCATGTCGTTGCCGGTGAGATTGATCAGGGCCTCGGTGACCAGCGGAGTGGTGCCGCCGAAGGCCGCGACGGCGAAGTTGAAGCCGATACCCATGGCCGCGTAGCGCACGGCCGTCGGGAAGAGCGCGGGCAGGGTGGCCGCGCTCGGCGCGGCGAAGCAGCCCAGCAGGGTGGACAGCACGAGCACCCCGAGGATCGGGCCCCAGGTGCCCTGCATCTTGATCAGCATGAAGGACGGCACCGCCAGGACGACCATCGCGGCCGCGGCGAACCCGTACAGCGGACGCCTGCCGACGCGGTCGCTCAGCCGGCCGAGGAAAGTGATCAGCAGGACGATCCACACCATACCGACCAGCACCAGGACATCGGCGGAGCCGCTGGAGCGGTGCAGCGTCTCCGTCTGGTACGTCGGCAGGAACCCGGTGACCATGTAGTTGGTGACGTTGTAGAGCAGGACCAGGCCCATGCAGATGAGCAGCGGCCGCCAGTGGTTCTTCACGATCGCCTTGAGCTCGCCGCCCGCCGACTCCTGGGCGAGGCTCTTCTCGTGCTCGTCCAGCTGCTGCTGGAAGGCCGGCGACTCCTCGAGCTTGAGCCGCATGTAGAGGCCGATGGCGCCGAGCGGCCCGGCGATCAGGAACGGGATCCGCCAGCCCCAGGAGAGCATCTCGGCGTCGGTCAGCATCAGGTTCAGCACGGTGACCAGCGCGGAGCCGAGGGCGTAGCCGACGAAGGTGCCGAAGTCGAGCCAGCTCGTGAGGAATCCGCGCCGGCGGTCCGGTGAGTACTCGGCGACGAACGTGGTGGCGCCGCCGTACTCGCCGCCCGTGGAGAAACCCTGCACCATACGGGCGAGGAGCAGCAGCACGGGGGCGGCGATGCCGATCGTGGCGTAGCTGGGGATCAGCCCGATGGCGAAGGTGCCGATCGCCATCATGATCATGGTGGTGGCGAGTACCTTCTGCCGGCCGAGGCGGTCGCCGAGCGGGCCGAAGACGAGGCCGCCGAGCGGGCGTACGACGAACGCCGCGGCGAAGGTCGCGAAGGAGGAGATCACCTGGGCCCCGGGGGATGCGCCGGGGAAGAACACCTTGCCTATCGTCGCGGCGAGATAGCTGTAGACGCCGAAGTCGAACCATTCCATGCAGTTGCCGAGCGCGGACGCGCCGACCGCACGCCGGAGCAGGGGCGGCTCGACGACCTGGACGTCCTCTTTGCGGAAGGCCCGCCGGTTCCGGCGCAGCCTGCGGGTGAGGTCCTCGCGTACCTGCCTCGGCAGGCCCGCCACGCGTTTCGCGCCCTTCGGGGCTCCGGGGGATTCGTGTTCGCCGTCAGTGTTGGTGTCGACCATGCCGCCACGCTTCTTTCGTCTTGCCGCAATTCGCACACGCGACCGATGCGCCCTCCCGGCCGCACGCTGTCGCACGTCACCGCTACTGCCCGGCTTTGCTTCCGGCACACCGGGCTCATGGTGACGGGCCGTCCGGTACGCAACGAGGGGCGATCGTGCCTGCTGACCGGGGGCGCCGTGGAAGGGTGGCCCCATGGGTGACAGTGACACCGACACCGACACCGACACCGACACCGACATCGACGAGCCTCTGGTACGCCGTCTGCTGCGCGAGCAGCACCCGGACCTCGCGGGACTGCCCCTGCGGCCGGTCGCCGGGGGCTGGGACCACCGGCTGTGGCGCCTCGGGGAGGAGTTGGCGGTGCGACTGCCGCGCAATCGGCGGGCCGGGTCCGTCGTCCGCAACGAGCGGCGGTGGCTTCCCGTACTCGCCCCGCAGTTACCGCTGCCGGTGCCGACGCCCGTGCGGGCCGGTGAACCCTCCGCGGCCTTTCCGCGGCCGTGGAACATCGTGACCTGGGTGCCCGGGGAACCTGGTGACCGGGTCCCGGCCGGCCGCGGCGGCCACGCGGCCGACCGGCTGGCCGACTTCCTCGGCGCACTTCACGTCAAGGCTCCTGCCGACGCTCCGGCCAATCCGCACCGGGGTGCCCTCGCCTCCCGCGCGGACGAGTTCGAGCGGCACCTGGACGCCGTCGCCGACAGGGTCGACGTCGACGGCGTCCGGGCGGTGTGGGAGGAGGCGGTGGCTGCACCGGAGTGGACGGCGCCACCGGTCTGGCTGCACGGTGATCTCCATCCGGCCAATGTGGTCGTCGCGGCGGGCACACTCGCGGGCGTGATCGACTTCGGCGACGTCTGCGCGGGGGATCCGGCGACCGACCTCGCGGCCGCGTGGCTGCTCCTGCCCGCGGGCGCGGCCTGGCGGTTCTTCGCCACGTACGCGGAGGCGGACCCGGCGACGGTCGGGCGCGCACGCGGCTGGGCCGTCCTGCGCGGGCTTTCCCTCGTCGACATCGGCCGGGCGGGCGAACAGGGCCTGCCCGGCGGCCGGCCGACCTGGGGGCCGGCCGGCCGGGCGGCCCTGCAGCGGGTTCTGGCGTGGAGTTGAGCGGGCGTCAGGCCAGGCAGGTCAGGGGGCGGCCGCCGTTGTAGGTGACCATGTCGCCGAGCGCCGCGACGGCGTCGATGGGCCGGCCGAGCGGTCCGTCCTCCAACTCCGCGTAGGCGCGGTGCAGATTGCCGACGATCCGCTCACGGTCGAGCAGTTCGCCGTACTCCCCCAGGTCCAGTTCCCGGGCGGTCTGCAGCGGGGTGAGCCCGGCGTCGTGTCCGTCGCGGGCGGCCTTCTGCACGAACCGCAGATAGCCGAGGACGTCGTCGATGATCTCGGGCCCGGCCACGGCGCCGTGCCCGGGGACGATGGTCGTCGCTCCGAGCGGCCGAACGACCTCCTCGAGGACCTGGATCGCACCGGCGACCGATCCCTGGAGCAGGAACGGAGTGCCGCCGTTGAACAGCAGGTCACCACTGAACAGCAGCCCACGCTCGGGCAGCCAGACGATGGAGTCGTTCGTCGTGTGGGCCGGCAGCCCCACATGCCGCACCTCGGCCCGCAGGTCGTCGGCCCATACGGTGACCGAGTCGGTGTAGGTGAGGAACGGCGGCTCGAGGACGAACTCGCCCCAGTCGACCTCGTTCCAGAACGGCTTGTCCTTCGGCTCGCCCCATTCCAGGACGCCCGCCCGGGTGGCCTCGTGCCCGACGATCGTGGCGCCCTCGAAGAGGTGGTTGCCGAAGGTGTGGTCACCGTGGTGGTGGGTGTTGACCAGCGTCCGTACCGGCTGCGGTGTGATCTTGGCGATGGCGTCCAGGTAGGCACGGGTGCGACGGACCGTGGAGCAGGCGTCGACGCTGATCACCCCTCGTCGGCCGACGAGGAAACCGGTGTTGTTGATCCACCAGGTGCCGTCGGGCTGGATGTACGCGAAGACGCCGTCGCCGACCTCCTCGACCCTGGCCGGGGGAAGCGTGGTGACGTCGTGGTGGACACTGCTCACTGCGGGCTCCTGTCGCGGTGGGTGAGCGGGGATGCGGGTGACATCGCCGCGATCATCGCATCCGCACCGCCGGTCCGTCAGCGTGCCGCCGTCCGCCCCCCCTCAGCCGGGACGGCGCTTGACTTGGAGTGCTCTCCAGGTTCTAGCGTCCATGGGAGAAGGACGATCCACTCTCCGGGAAAGGCCGGTACTCATATGAAGCGGCGCAGGCTGCGGGACCTCGAGGTGTCAGCCATCGGCCTCGGCTGCATGGGCATGTCCGCCTTCTACGGCTCCACCGATCAGGACGAGGGCGTCCGGACCATCCGGCGCGCCCTCGAGCTGGGCATCGACTTCCTCGACACCGCGCAGATGTACGGCCCGCTCACGAACGAGACGCTCGTGGGCCAGGCCGTCAAGGGCCATCGCGACGAGTACGTGATCGCCACCAAGTTCAACTACCGCATGGACGACGCCGTCCCCGGCGACATGAGCACGGTGGGGCGGCAAGACGGCTCGGCCGAGCACGTCCGCAGCTCGGTGCACGGCTCGCTCAAGCGGCTCGGCACGGACTACATCGACCTCTACTACCAGCACCGCGTCGACCCGAACGTCCCCATCGAGGAGACCGTCGGCGCCCTCGCGGAACTGGTCGCCGAGGGCAAGGTGCGGCACATCGGCCTCAGCGAGGCGGGCCCGCGGACGCTGCGCCGCGCGAACGCCGTCCACCCGATCACGGCCGTGCAGACCGAGTACTCGCTGTGGACGCGCGACCCGGAGGCCGAGGTCCTGCCGACCTGCCGGGAGCTCGGCATCGGCTTCGTCCCCTACTCACCGCTGGGCCGCGGTTTCCTGGCGGGCCGGTTCTCCTCGCCCGACGAACTGGACAAGGAGGACTGGCGCCGCAGCGGTCCCCGCTTCACCGGCGAGAACCTGGAGGCGAACCTCAGGCTCGCCGAGAAGGTCAAGGAGATCGCCGCCGAGAAGGACGTGACGCCGGCCCAGCTGGCGATCGCCTGGGTGCTGGCGCAGGGCGAGGACCTGGTCCCCATCCCGGGCACCAAACGCCGCGCCTACCTCGAGCAGAACGCCGCCGCGCTCGACGTCGAGCTGACCAAGGAGGACCTGGCCCGCATCGACGCCGAACTGCCCGAGGCCGCCGGGGAGCGCTACGACGAGGCCGGCATGCGAGCCGTGGACAATTCCTAGGATCCCCAGGATCCCCAGGTGAAATCCGCGCAGGCGAGGTGGGTCGCGCGGACCCGGCAGCGGAAGAGGTGGGCGGCCGGCTGACCGTCCGTGTCCAGCGCCCCGAGGGCCTCGGCGTGGTCGGCCGGCCGGCGGTCCGTCTCCCGGCCGGCAGCTCCCGGGGGACGTCGTCGCCGAGCAGGTGCTCGCGGGGAGCCGTGTGCTCCCGGTGATCCGGGGTACGGGACCCGCGACGTCCGGGGCGCGAAGGCCGAGGGGCAGGGGGCTGGGGTGTTCGACGGCTTCACACTGACGCGGTGCGAGGGGGACGGAGCCGAGCTGCGGGTGCGGTTCGGCGGCCGGGGACCGGCCGTGCTGCTCCTGCACGGTCATCCGCGCACGCACGCGACGTGGCACCGCGTCGCCCCGCTGCTCGTCGCCGCCGGTCACACCGTGGTCTGCCCCGATCTGCGGGGCTATGGACAGTCGGCCAAACCCCCCACCGACCCGGAACACACTCCGTACTCCAAACGGGCCATGGCGGCGGACTGTCTCGCGGTGATGCGCGGCCTCGGCCACGACCGGTTCGCGGTCGTGGGCCACGACCGGGGCGCCTACGTGGCCACGCGCCTCGCCCTGGACCACCCGGAGGCGGTGTCCGCCGTCAGCGTGCTGGACGCCGTCCCCATCGGGGAGGCGCTCGGGCGCTGCGACGCGAGGTTCGCCGCGAGCTGGTGGCACTGGTTCTTCCTCGGGCAGACGGACAAACCCGCCGAGCGGATCATCAACGCCGACCCGGACGCCTGGTACCGGGCGGGTCCTGAGCGGATGGGGGCGCAGGCGTACGAGGACTACCGCCGCGCCATCCACGACCCGGCCACCGTGCACGCCATGTGCGAGGACTACCGGGCCGGCCTGGGCGTCGACCGGGAGCACGACGAGGCGGACCGACGGGCCGGCCGGCGCATCGGCTGCCCGCTGCAGGTGCTGTGGGCGACGCAGGACGACATGGTCGACCTCTACGGCGACGTGCTGGACGTCTGGCGGGACTGGGCGGGCGGGGAACTGGTCGGCGGCCCCGTCGAGTCCGGTCATCACATGGCCGAGGAGGCGCCCGAGGAACTCGCCGACGCGCTGAGCGGGTTCTGGCGCCGCACGGCGGTCCGGCCGTGACCCTCGCTCACGAGCGGCCCCTACCCGTCACCGTCGGTGTGCACCGGCAAACGATGTGTGGCATTGGTTCCGGCCCGGCTGATTGATCCCGCGTCGCACTCATGACCGCGGCGACTGCGGGTAGCCGGGAATTCGATGCCAGCCCACCCGCCGGTCACTCGACGACTAAGGATCCCCCACACGAAGGCCCCATTGAACATGGTCATCCCGCTTAGGAATCAGGCGACGGATGCACAGCACCTCCGCGCACCCGATCCGCTTCGCTACAGCGCCACCTGGGACGCCGACACCCTGCGCGGTGTCGACGCGCGGCGGGCGGTGTCGGCGCTCCTGTCCCGCCTCGGGTACGTCCCGGACGAGCGGGTGGGCCAGGACGCCCAGCTCGTGGTCAGCGAACTGATCACCAACGCGCTGCGGCACGCTCCGGGCCCGTGCGGTCTGCTGCTGGAGCTGTCGCCCGGCGCCGACGTGTTGCACATCACCGTGTGGGACACCTCCGCCGCCCTGCCGGAGATCCAGCCACGGGACGGCCGCCGGATCGGTGGTCACGGACTGCGACTGGTCGCCGAGCTCTCCGCCGACGTGCGGGTCGCGCCGCTGCGCGACGGCAAACGCGTCACCGCGGACCTTCGCCTGCCGCCACCGGGCGTCTGACAGCACGGGAGCACCCCGGCGTTCGACCACTCGTCACCCACCAGTATCGTGTGGCTACCATATGAGCGCCGCCTAGCTCGAAAGATAGATCTGTGACTGTCAACGACGACTCGTTCACCAACTGGAAGAACCGCGAGGAGATCGCGGAGTCGATGATCCCGATCATCGGGAAGCTGCACCGCGAGCGGGACGTCACGGTCCTGCTGCACAGCCGCTCCTTGGTGAACAAGTCGGTGGTCAGCATCCTGAAGACCCACCGGTTCGCCCGGCAGATCGCCGGCGAGGAGCTCTCGGTCACTCAGACGCTGCCCTTCCTGCAGGCGCTCACCACGCTCGACCTCGGTCCCTCCCAGATCGACCTCGGCATGCTCGCCGCGACCTACAAGGCGGACGACCGGGGCCTGACGGTGGCGGAGTTCACCGCCGAGGCCGTCGCGGGCGCCACCGGCGCCGAGAAGATCGAGCGCCGCGACCCCCGGGACGTCGTCCTCTACGGCTTCGGCCGCATCGGCCGCCTCGTCGCCCGTCTGCTGATCGAGAAGTCCGGGTCCGGCAACGGCCTCAGGCTGCGGGCCATCGTCGTGCGCGGCGGCGGTGAACAGGATCTCGTCAAGCGCGCCTCGCTGCTGCGCCGTGACTCCGTGCACGGCCAGTTCCAGGGCACCATCACCGTGGACGAGACGAACAGCACGATCTCCGCCAACGGCAACGAGATCAAGGTCATCTACGCCGACGACCCGGCGTCGGTGGACTACACGGCGTACGGCATCAAGAACGCCATCCTCATCGACAACACGGGCAAGTGGCGCGACCGCGAGGGTCTGTCGAAGCACCTGCGCCCCGGCATCGACAAGGTGGTGCTCACCGCGCCGGGCAAGGGCGACGTCCCCAACATCGTGCACGGCGTCAACCACGACACGATCAAGCCGGACGAGCAGATCCTGTCCTGCGCGTCCTGCACCACCAACGCGATCGTGCCGCCGCTGAAGGCGATGGACGACGAGTTCGGTGTGCTGCGCGGCCACGTGGAGACCGTCCACTCGTTCACCAACGACCAGAACCTGCTGGACAACTACCACAAGTCGGACCGCCGCGGCCGCTCCGCGCCGCTCAACATGGTCATCACCGAGACCGGCGCCGCCTCCGCCGTCGCCAAGGCGCTGCCCGACCTCAAGGCCCGGATCACCGGCAGCTCGATCCGTGTGCCCGTGCCCGACGTCTCCATCGCCATCCTCAACCTGCAGCTCGGTCGCGAGGCCGACCGCCAGGAGGTCCTCGACTACCTCCGCAACGTGTCACTGACCTCGCCGCTCAAGCGGCAGATCGACTTCACCACCGCCCCCGACGCGGTCTCCAGCGACTTCATCGGCTCGCGGCACGCCTCGATCGTCGACGGCGGCGCCACCAAGGTCGAGGGCGACAACGCGATCCTCTACCTCTGGTACGACAACGAGTTCGGCTACTCCTGCCAGGTCGTCCGCGTCGTCCAGCACGTCTCCGGGGTGGAGTACCCGACGTACCCGGCTCCGGCGGTCTGAGCCCCGTACCGCGACACCCCGCCGGCCGGGATCCCCTTCTCCGGGGCCCCGGCCGGCGGTGTCATGCCACCCGGATACCGACGATGCAGGTGTCGTCGTCGGTGTCCGACCTGCTGTAGGTGAGCAGCCGGTCCAGTTGCTGGTCCAGAGTGCGGGGCGCGGACCGGGCGGTGGCCAGCAGGTGCGACAGGGACTCCTCCACGGACCGGTCGCGGCGCTCGATCAGACCGTCGGTGTACATCAGCAGGGTGTCGCCGGGCGCCAGTTGCATCTCGGTCTCCTCGTACACCGCCTCGGGCACGGCACCGAGCAGCAGCCCCCGGACGACCGGCAGCGCGCTCGCCTCCCTGTCCCGGACGAGCACCGGGGGCAGGTGCCCGGCCCGTGCCCAGCGCAGGGTGCGGCTCTCCCCGTCGTACAGCGCGCAGACGGCGGTCGCGGTGACGGCGCCCGTGAGATGGTGCGCCACGATGTTGAGCCAGGACAGCAGCTGTGCGGGCCCCGCGCCGGTCACCGCGAGGCCGCGCAGCGCGTTGCGCAGCACCACCATGCTGGTGGCCGCCTCGATGCCGTGCCCGGCCACGTCCCCGACGCACAGCAGCACCAGGCCGGAGGGCAGCACGACCGCGTCGTACCAGTCGCCGCCGACCAGTTGCTCCGTCTCGGCGGGGCGGTAGCGCACGGCCACCTGGAGGTCGGGCACCTCGAGCGGCGCCTGCGTCGGGGGCATGATCGCGTGCTGCAGCTGCAGGGCGAGCCGGTTGCGTTCGTCGGCCTGCTGCTCGGTGTGGGCCAGCTGGTCGCGGGTGGCGGCGAGGGCGACCTCGGTCCAGTGCTGGGCGGAGATGTCCTGGTAGGCGCCGCGCACCACGAAGAGCCGGCCGTCGGTGTCCAGGACCGGCTCCGCGACGACCCGGATGTGCCGGGTGACCCCGTCGGGCCGTTGCAGGCGGAAGGCGGCGGAGGCCGGACGCCGGTGGTGCATCAGGGTGCGCAGGAAGCGCCTGATGCCGGTGGCGTCGTCGGGGTGGGCGTGGAGGGGCAGCTCCTCCAACGGGACCGGGGTGCTGGTGGGCGGGCGGCCGTACAGGCTGAACAGCTGGCCGTTCCAGGTGATCTCGCCGGTCAGCAGGTTCTCCTCGAAACCGCCGATCCTGCCGAGGCGCTGGGCGTGCTGGAGCAGGCTGGCGAGGCGGGCGGTCTCGTCCTCGATCCGCCAGATCAGCAGCACGCTGGAGCCGTGGCGGCTGACGCTGATGTCGGCGACGGCCGCGAGCGGTACCTGGTCGACGAGCGCGGTGAGGTTCATCCGGTGCGCTCGGAACGGCTCGCCCGTGGCGTAGACCCGCTCGACGCTCTGGAACAGCTCGCTCTCCCCGGCGGCCATCGGGTAGGCCTCCAGCAGCAGGGCACCGCTGATGACCGCCCTGGGCCGGCCCGCGGGGTCGAGGAAGCGGTTGTTGACGTGCTGGATGCGGAAGTCGACGAGCTGTCCGCTGTCGTCGAGGTGCGGTACCAGGACCAGCGCCGGATCGTGCAGTCCGTCCGCCAGGTCGCTCAGCTCCAGCGCGTCGGGCACCACCCGCGGTTCGTACGCCGTCCCGTGCAGCAGCGTGTACGTCTCCAGGGTGTGCGCGCACAGCTCCGCCAGCGCCTCCATCTGCCGTACGACCTGCGGGGGCTGGGGTTCCTCGGGCTTGGGCCAGGCGATCTCCAGCACGCCGTGGATGCGGCCGCCGACCCCGGCCGGTACGGCGACCCGCGCGCCGTCCGGGTACAGGAGCCGGCCGATCGTGGGCAGGCCGGACTCGGAGAGCGACGGCAGCCACTGCACCGACCGCTCGGTGAGGCCGCGCCGGGCCACCGTGGCCACGTCCGGCGGGACGTAGCGCCAGCGAGCCGCCTCGGCCGACGGGAAACCGGCGCTTCCCGCGAGGGTCAGCGAACCGTCCGAGGCCGCCGCCCAGATGGCGACGCCGACCGCGCCGAGCGGCTGCAGCGCGTGCTGCAGCAGGGAGTCGGCCACGGCCTGGGTGTCACCGGCGGCCAGGGCGCCGCTCTCGGCGGCCCGCAGCCGCACGGCGGCCGACTCGTCGGCCCGCTCCGGCGACTGCGCGGTCGCGGCGAGGAAGGCGTCGGCCACCTCGGACACGCGGTCCCGGGCCGCCTGGTTGATGACCTCCACGGCGAATTCCAGCGGCGTCACCCGGGCCTGCTCGGTCAGTTCGGCGAGCTGGCGTGCGGCCTGTGCCGGGCCGCAGCCGAGTCGCTCGACGAGGATGCCCTTGGCGAGCTCGATCAGCGCCCGTCCCTCGGCCTCGGCCTGCGCCGCCTGCACCTCGCGGCGCAGCCGTTCCACCGTGGCGGCGAGCCTGCCCACGGGCGACGTCTGCGGCGCCTCGGCCAGGTCCGTCTCCGGTCCGGGCTGGGTGGGGATGACCGCGGACGGGTCGGCGGGCTCCGGGGCCGCTCCCCCCGGCGGGGCCTCGTTCCCCGCGCTCTCCGGCGCGTCGCCGTCCTGCCCGGCGTCATGGGACGGCCCGGGTGCGGCGGCCCCGGGGGGCGGCCTGTCGTTCGCCGGCTCGGGGGTCGAGTCGTACGTGGTCACGGTGTGCGGGCTCCTCGGCTGGCGGACGGCCCCGGGGTGTGGCGGCGCGGGGGTGGGGCTGGGACTGGCTCGGGCCTCCTCATGCTCATGCGGGGAGCCAGCGGCGGACGCACGCGACGAGGTCCTGGGTGTCCACCGGCTTGGTGACGTAGTCACTGGCGCCGGAGGCCAGGCTCTTCTCCCGGTCGCCGGGCATCGCCTTGGCGGTCACGGCGATGATCGGCAGATCGGCGTACTGCGGCATCTTCCGGATCTCGGCCGTGGCCGTGTACCCATCCATCTCCGGCATCATCACATCCATCAGTACCAGAGCGATGTCCGGGTTGTTGACCAGGGTCTCGATGCCCTTGCGGCCGTTCTCCGCGTGCAGCACCCGGAACCCCTGGAGTTCGAGGATCCCGCTGAGCGCGAAGAGGTTGCGCGCGTCGTCGTCGACGACGAGGACGGTACGGCCCGCGGCGGTGTCGCTGGTGTCCAGCAGCGGCACCTGTGCCTCCTCGGGGCGTACCAGGGTCAGCACCTCCCCCGGCTCCTCGGTCGACAGGTGCAGGGCGATGCGCTCGCGCAGCTCGTCCAGGCTGTAGAGGTACTCCAACGACCGGCCGTCGGGCCCGGAGCGCCCGGCCGCCTCCCCGACCGGTCCGGCCCGGTGGCCGCTGTGCACCAGGACCGGGACGCTCGCCAGCGCGGAGTCGCCCTGCACGGCGTCCAGGAAGCGCGCCGACTCGCCGTCCGGGGCGCCGAGTTCGACGACGACGCAGTGGCACGGCTCGGCGGCCAGCGCGCCGGCCGCCTCCTGGGCGCCGACGGCGGTGATGATGTCGACGGGGGCGTGCGAGGGGTCACCGTCCCGGACGTGTGCCAGGTCCCTGACCACGCTCTCGGCGACCAGGGTCAGCAGTCCGCGCGGGCGGTCCTCGACGACCAGCAGCCGGCGCGGGCGCCGTCCGGTGCCGGTCCGGATGGCGGCCTCCCTGGGCTCCGGGTCGGCCAGCGCCTCGGCCGGGAGTGTTTCCAGCGCCTTCTGCGGCGGGCGGCCGCCACGCGCCAGCTCCTCGAAGTCCGGCCGGGCCACGGGCAGGTACAGGGTGAACGTGCTGCCCTTGCCGGGGGTGCTGTCCACGGTGACGGCGCCGCCGAGCAGGTGCGCGATCTCCCGGGTGATGGACAGGCCGAGGCCGGTGCCGCCGTACTTGCGGCTCGTGGTGCCGTCGGCCTGCTGGAAGGCGCCGAAGATGGTCTCCAGGTGCTGTTCCGGGATGCCGATGCCGGTGTCCTTCACCCGGAAGGCGACGACACTGCCGCTGCGCAGTACCCCGTTGGGCACCTCGTCGTCCAGGGCCGGTTCGATCCGCAGTTCCACACCGCCGTGTTCGGTGAACTTCACCGCGTTGGAGAGCAGGTTGCGCAGGATCTGGCGCAGCCGGGAGTCGTCGGTGAGCAGGTCGGCGGGTGCGCCGGTCGCCGTGGTGATGGTGAAGTCGAGGCTCTTCTGCGACGTCATCGGCCGGAAGGTGGCCTCGACGTACTCGATGAGCTGGCGCAGCGGGACGCGCTCCGGCGTCACGTCCATCTTGCCCGCCTCGACCTTGGACAGGTCGAGGATGTCGTTGATGAGCTGGAGCAGGTCGGAGCCCGCGGAGTGGATGATCCCCGCGTACTCGACCTGCTTGGGGGTGAGGTTGCGGGACGGGTTCTGGGCGAGCAGCTGGGCGAGGATGAGCAGGCTGTTGAGCGGAGTGCGCAGCTCGTGGCTCATGTTCGCGAGGAACTCGGACTTGTACTTGGAGGCCAGCGACAACTGCTGCGCGCGGGCTTCCAGTTCCTGCCGTGCCTGTTCGATCTGCAGGTTCTTCGCCTCGATGTCCCGGTTCTGCTCGGCCAGCAGCGAGGCCTTCTCCTCGAGTTCGGCGTTGGAGCTCTGGAGCTCCTCCTGCCGGGCCTGCAGCTCGGCCGAGCGTGCCTGGAGTTCGGACGTCAGACGCTGCGACTCGCCCAGCAGCTCGTCGGTTCGGGCGTTGGCGACGATCGTGTTGACGTTGACGCCGATGGTCTCCATCAGCATTTCCAGGAAGTCGCGCTGGATCTTGGCGAAGGGGGTGACGGAGGCCAGCTCGATGACGCCGAGCACCTGGTCCTCGAAGACGATGGGGAGCAGCATCAGCGCGCTCGGCTCGACCTGTCCGAGACCGGAGGAGATGGTGACGTAACCGGCCGGCAGGTCGTCGACGGCGATGGTGCGGCGGCTGCGGGCCGCCTGGCCGACCAGGGAGCGGCCGAAGGGGATCCGGGTGGGACGCGGGTCCTCCTCGGGGCGGCCGTAGGAACCGACGAGCCGCAGCTCGGGTCCGCGGTCCCCGTCGTCGGCGAGGTAGAACGCGCCGTACTGGGCGGACACCAGGGGCACCAGCTCGTCCATGATGAGCTCGGCGACCACGGGCAGGTCGCGGTGGCCCTGCATCAGGCCGGAGATCCGCGCGAGGTTGGTCTTGAGCCAGTCCTGTTCCTGGTTGGCGCGGGTGGTCTCGCGCAGGGACTCCACCATCGAGTTGATGTTGTCCTTGAGCTCGGCCACCTCGCCGGAGGCGTCCACCGTGATGGACCGGGTGAGGTCGCCCTCGGCCACGGCGCTCGCCACCTCGGCGATGGCGCGGACCTGCCGGGTCAGGTTGCCGGCCAGCTCGTTGACGTTCTCGGTGAGGCGCTTCCAGGTGCCGGAGACGCCCTCCACCTCGGCCTGGCCGCCGAGGCGGCCCTCGGTGCCGACCTCGCGGGCCACACGGGTGACCTCGTCGGCGAAGGCCGAGAGCTGGTCGACCATCGTGTTGATGGTGGTCTTCAACTCCAGGATCTCGCCGCGCGCGTCGACGTCGATCTTCTTCGACAGGTCGCCCTTGGCCACGGCGGTCGTCACCAGAGCGATGTTGCGGACCTGGCCGGTGAGGTTGTTGGCCATGGAGTTGACGTTGTCGGTGAGGTCCTTCCAGGTGCCGGCCACGTTCGGCACATGGGCCTGGCCGCCCAGGCGGCCCTCGGTGCCCACCTCACGGGCGACACGGGTGACCTCGTCGGCGAACGCGGAGAGCGTGTCGACCATCGTGTTGATGACGTCGGCGAGCGCCGCGACCTCGCCCTTCGCCTCGACGGTGATCTTCTGCGAAAGGTCGCCCTTGGCCACGGCGGTCGCGACCTGGGCGATGGAGCGCACCTGGCCGGTCAGGTTGGAGGCCATCACGTTGACGTTGTCGGTGAGGTCCTTCCAGGTGCCGGACACCCCTCGCACGATCGCCTGACCGCCGAGGTTGCCGGCCGTGCCGACCTCGCGGGCGACGCGTGTCACCTCGTCGGCGAACGCGGACAGCTGGTCGACCATCGTGTTGATGGTGTTCTTCAGCTCCAGGATCTCGCCCCGCGCGTCGACGGTGATCTTCTGCGAGAGGTCGCCCTTGGCCACGGCGGTCGCGACCTGGGCGATGGAGCGCACCTGGCCGGTCAGGTTGGAGGCCATGAAGTTCACCGAGTCGGTCAGGTCGCGCCAGGTTCCCTTGACGCCCTTGACATCGGCCTGGCCGCCCAGGCGCCCCTCGGTGCCCACCTCGCGGGCCACCCGGGTGACCTCGTCGCCGAACGCGGACAGCTGGTCGACCATCGTGTTGATGGTGTTCTTCAGCTCCAGGATCTCGCCCCGCGCGTCGACGGTGATCTTCTGCGAGAGGTCGCCCTTGGCGACCGCGGTGGTCACCTGGGCGATGTTGCGGACCTGGTTGGTCAGGTTGCCCGCCATGAAGTTCACCGAGTCGGTCAGGTCGCGCCAGACACCGGCGACCCCGGGCACCTGGGCCTGGCCGCCGAGGCGGCCCTCGGTGCCGACCTCGCGGGCGACGCGGGTGACCTCGTCCGCGAACGCCGACAGCTGGTCGACCATCGTGTTGACGGTCTCCTTCAGCTGGAGGATCTCGCCGCGCGCCGGTACGTCGATCTTCTGGGACAGGTCTCCCTTGGCGACGGCCGTCGCCACCTGTGCGATGTCCCGCACCTGGGTGGTGAGGTTGCCCGCCATGGCGTTCACGGAGTCCGTCAGGTCGGCCCAGGTGCCGGACACGCCGGGCACCTCCGCCTGGCCGCCGAGCGTGCCCTCGGTGCCCACCTCCCGGGCCACCCGGGTCACTTCGGAGGTGAACACGGACAACTGGTCGACCATGCCGTTGAACACGGTGGCGATGTCGCCCATGAGCCCGTCGGAGTCGTCGGGCAGTCGCGTCCCGAAGTCGCCGTCCCGGACAGCCGTCAGACCCGCGAGAAGTCGTCTCAGTTCCTGGTCACCCGGGACCGCCTCGGTCACCTCGGTCGCCTTGCCGGCCATGCGTCCCCTCGTTCCGTCCCCAAGAGCCCCAGGTAAGAGACTCGGAACCGTGCCGGGAAGCCTGTGCGGCCCGGCCGATCGTGCGCGCGTTTCCGCAGTTCACGGATGTGTCCGCGGAGTGAAAATACGCCGCAGGCTAACCCACGGGTACGACCTGCGACAAAGCTTCCGGCCATGTTCCCGCTTGCGGAAAGTTCCTGGCCGATGGGCAGGCATGGACAGGGGGAAGCGGGGTACTGGGAAAGATTTTCCCGGGACTGACCCGGAACGGAACCAGGGCGGAACCGAGTCGGAACCGAGTCGGAACCGGGCCGGAATGTGAAGGCGGGGGGCGGCACGCGCGGGCCGCTCGTCGGGGAACGGCTGGAAAAGGCGCCGTCGCGGCGGGTTCAGCCCGCGTGCAGGGCGGCGTGCAGCGTGTCCGTCACCTGGATGCGGGCCGCCCTGGACTCGAGGGTGCCGCGCAGCAGGTCGAACAGGACGAACCCGTGGATCGTGCCGTGGTAGCGGACGGACACGACGGGGACGTCCGCCTCCCTCAGCCGCGCAGCATACGCCTCGCCCTCGTCGCGCAGCACATCGGCCTCGGCGGTGAGGACGAGCGCCGGCGGCACCCCCCGCAGCCGGTGGACGGCCGCGCGCAGCGGGGAGACCGTGTCGTGCGTGCGGGTCAGCGGGTCCGGCGCGTACTGCTGCCAGTAGCCGGACATGGCGGCACGGCCCAGGAAGTACCCTTCGGCGAACTGCCGGTAGGACGGGGTGTCCATGGCCGCGTCGGTCACCGGGCAGACCAGTACCTGGTGGCGCAGGCCGGGGGCGCCGCGCTCCCGTGCCAGGAGGGTGAGGGCGGCCGCGTGCTGGGCGCCGGCGCTCACGCCCACGACGGCCATCCGGGACCCGTCCAGCCGGCATTCTCCGCCGTGCCGGGCTATCCACCTGGCGACGGTGTACGCCCGCTCGACGGCGCCCGGGTGGCGGGCGTCCTCCGGCACGTCGTACTCGGGGACGACCACCGCGGCGTCCGCGCCCAGCACGAGGTCCGCGACCAGTTTCCGGTGCGCGTAGGCGTCGGTGAGCATCCATCCCAGGCCGTGCAGGTACAGGACCACGGGAAGCGGCTCGTCGGCGCCGGCCGGGCGCAGGATCCGCACCCGGATGCGGGTGCCGTCGCCGCCCGGCAGGGCCAGCCACTCCTCCTCCGTGTCGGACTCGTCCCGACCGCCGCCGTTCCACAGCGCCGCCATGCGGGCCCGCGAGACCGCCATGTCCGTGGTCACCGGCGTCGGACAGGCGTACTCCGCGACGAAGGCCCGCGCCCGTCTCTCGAGGACCGGCGTCGCCCGGACGGCCGGAACGTCTTCTTCCACGGGAACTCCTGCCTGGGGGGGCGAACCATGGGCCGTTCGAAGCGGCTTGCGCCGGCACGGTTGACCAACCTAGGGGGCGCTTCGCGGGAAACGGGCGGGGCCACCGTACTCACCCGTGTCGCTGCGTGCACAGTTCGGGTGGCCGGACAGGAATGTGCAGTCATATGACCTACCGCATCCCCTTCCCGCCGTCGAAGAATCGCTTCCACGGGCCGTGGACAGGGTGACCGTCCCCCCTCGCGCCCCGCGCACCGCGATCCTGGACGGCTGAAGGGAGCCCCTGTGAGCGCTCGATCCGAGACGGCCACGGCGCCGGGTGCCGAGGCGTCCCGCGAGGTGGCGGCCACCGTCTCGCGCTGGCTCGCGCCGGTCGTCGAGCACACCCTGCGGGACGGGCCCGCGCGCGGCCGTGTGACGGCGCATCACCTCGGGTACGTACGGATGCTCGCCTGGGAGGCCGGGCCGCTGCGCCTGAGCCGTGGTGCGGGTTCGATCGCACGGGACGCCGGGGACGCGATCGCCCTGGTGGTTCCCGTGCACGGGACGGTCCGGCTGGCGCAGGACGGGCGGGGGGCCTGCCTGGAGGGCGGGCAGCCGGCCCTGCTGGATCTGCGCCGGGCCTTCTCGGTCGAGCAGCGGGACGGGGCGCGGGTGGTCTTCTTCCGCCTGCCGGTGCACGCCCTGCACCTGCCGGTGGCGCGTCTGCGTTCCGTGACCGCCCGCGTCCTCACGGCGTCGGACGTGGCCGCGCTGCTCGCGGTCGTCCTGCCGCATCTGGAGAAGTCGGCCTCCCGGATCCCTCCCGCGGTGGGCGAGCGGCTCGGGGGGATCGTCACGGAGTGGGTGGCCGCCTTGGTCGACGAGCTCACGGCCGACGCGGACGAGCCGGCGGAGACGGGACGCGACCGGCTGGTCACCGCGGTCCGCCAGTACATCGACCGGAATCTGGGGGACCCCGAGCTGTCCGCGGACCGCATCGCCGCGGCGCACCTCATCTCCGTCCGCTATCTGCACCGCCTCTTCCAGGGCGAGGGCATCACCGTGGGGCGGCTGATCCAGCGGCGCCGGGTCGAGGAGTGCGCCCGGGAGCTGGCCCGGCGGGGCCGGGTGAGCCCGTCCGTCTCCGTGGTGGCCGCCCGCTGGGGCTTCGGCAGCGCGGCGCACTTCAGCCGGGCCTTCAAGGCCGTCCACGGCCACGCGCCCCAGCAGTGGCTCCGCCTGGCGGACACCCCGGCCGCTGCGCAGGGCCGCCGCGCCGAGGCCGGGCGAACGTCCGCAGGTACGGCCTGACACACCCCCCGGGGTCACCCACCGTCCGCCTCCCCGGCGCCCCGGACCGGGCGGATCCGGGCCTCGCGCCAGTCGCTGGGTGAGACGCCGTACGCGGCGCGGAAGCTGCGGCTGAAGTGGGTGGCGCTGGCGAAACCCCAGCGGCGGGCGACCGCGGAGACCGTGGTGTCGCTCCGCCCGGGCCGGGCCAGTTCGCGCCGTGCCTCCTCCAGACGGCGGTGCTGGATCCAGCGGCCCACCGTGCTGCCGTGGTCCTCGAAGAGCTTGTGCAGGTAGCGGATCGAGACATGCTGGGCCGCGGCGAGGGTCCCCGGTGTCAGTTCCCGGTCCCACAGGCGCGCGTCCACATGGGCGCGCACCTCCCGGATCAGGTTCTCGCGGTCCTCCCCGCGCTCCCGCGCCGCGGTCTCGGCGTCCTCGACGGCCAGCAGCGCGACCAGCTCGGCGACGGAACCGGCCAGATGGAGGGCCGTCCGCGCGGAGTACGACTGCGCCGCCCCGGCGACCGACCGCACCAGGGACGCCAGCAGCGGTGCCACCGAACCCCCGGCGAACGGCTCCCGGCCGCTCAGGTCACCGGCCTGTGCGTCGCTGAGCGTGAGGGCGTACCGCGGTATCCGCACCAGGTGCAGCGTGAAGTCGCCGGGCGCACGCAGTGCGAAGGGCTCCGCCGCGGCGCCGAGGAACAGGTCGCCGGGCCGGCAGGGCGCGGTGGTCCCCCGGCGGACGAGGTCCGCCGCGCCGGAGGCCTGCAGGCCCAGCAGGAGCGACGGATCGGCGACGGCGCCCGGATCGTGGACGTATGTCCGCGCGGCGCCCCGCACCGTGGACACCTGCAGGAAGCCGAGGCTGTGGGCGGAAACGGGTGGCAGGCTCATACGGATCCCCTGGTCGGCGCGTTCGTACGAGGCCGAGCCTGCGGCGGTCCCGGTGTCCGCGAGGAGGTGTCCCGTCATCCCTGCGGGCACAGGCAAGAGCCGTGCACGCTCGGGCAACGCGGCGGTGCCACGATGGCGCGGGGGAAGGGAGGAGGGGCGACCGTGGGACCGATCGTGGGACAGGGCGGCGGCGACACGTCCCTCGTCGGCCGGCGGCGTGAACGGGCGGTCCTGGCCCGGGCCCTGGACGGCGCGCGGGCCGGGACGGGCGGCTCGGCGACCGTGCTGCGGGGGGACGCCGGGATCGGGAAGACCACGCTGCTGGACTGGACGGCCGCGCGGGCCGCGGAGCAGGGCTTCACGGTGCTGCGGGCGGGGGCCTGCGAGGCGGAGGCCGGCATCGCCTTCGGCGTCCTCCACCAGGTGCTGCGGCCGCTGCTGGAGGGACCGAGGGTACTGCCGCGGCCGCAACGGCACGCGCTGGAGCAGGCCCTGGGCCTGCGGGAGGGGCTGCCCTCCGGCGGTTTCATGGTCGGGGCGTCGGCGCTGGCCCTGCTCGCTCAGGAGGCGGACCGCCGCCCGGTGCTCGTCCTCGTGGACGACCTGCACTGGGCGGACTCGTCGAGCGCCGCCGTCCTGCTCTTCCTGCACCAGCGGATCACCGGCCTGCGCGCGGTCATGGTCTGCGCCGGCCGCCCGGACCGCTCCGCCCTGGAGGGCTGGCCCGCCCACCCGGTGGACGTCGAGGCGCTGTCACGCGTGGAGTCGGGCGTCCTGCTGCGGCGCCGGCATCCGGGGCTGACGGCGGCCGCGGCGGAGCGGGTGATGGACGAGGCGGCCGGCAACCCCCTGGCCCTGGTGGAACTGCCCGGCCAGCTGGCCGGCGAGCACCGCAGGGGCGTCGTCCCACTCCCGGAGCGCCTGTCGCTCGGGCAGCGGCTGGAGGCGCTCTACGTGCGACGGCTGCGTTCGCTGCCCGCCGACGCGGCGCGGCTGCTGCTGCTCACGGCGCTGGACGGCAGCGGAGGCGTCCGGGCGCCCATGTCCGGCGGCCGAGGCGGTGCGGAGCGGACGCTCGGCCACGTGGAGGGCAGCGGGCTGGCCCGGCTGGACCGGACGGGGCGGCTGGTATTCCGGCATCCGCTGGTGCGCAGCGCGGTGATCGACGCCGCCTCGGAGGCGGAACGCCGGAGCGCCCACCGGGCCCTGGCCGAGCGGCTCGCCGACGACGATCCGCGCCGGCTGCTGCACGAGGCGTCGGCCGCGAACGAACCGGACGAACGGCTCGCCGCCCGGCTGCAGGAGGCCGGGTCGCGCATCGCGCTGCGCGGCGGTGACGCGGAGGGCGCGCTGCTGCTGGACCGCGCCGCGGCCCTGAGCGCCGACCCGGCGAACCGGGCGCGGCGGCTGACCCGGGCGGCGGTGATGTCCGCGCGGGGCGGGCGGCTGGCGTACGCCGCGCGACTGGTGCGGGAGCTGCGCCGCGGACCGGTACCGGAGGACGTCGCCCCGCTGTTCGCCTACGCGGTGGTGTACGTCGACCAGAGCCACCACGTCGACTTCGCCTCCTCGTTCTCGCTGCTGCCCCGGGCCCTGGCCGCCCTGACCGCCCCCGGTGGCCCCGGCCTCGGGGACCCCGGCTTCGGTGACCTCGTGGAGCAGATGGTCTTCAAGTTGCTGCTGGCGTCCGTCTACACGGGCGATCCGAAGGGCTGGGAGACGCTGGAACGGTACCGCGAGCACGTCTCCCCCGCGGCCCGGCTGTGCCTGCGCGCCTGGGCGGATCCGCCGCGCACGGCGCACGGGGCGGAGGCGGAGCTGCACGCGCTGGTGGCGCGGATGACGGCCCGTCGGGAGACGGGCCGTGCCTGGCTGCTGCTGTGGACGGCCACCGCGGTCGACGGCGCCGACGCGGACCTGTGGCGGCTCTTCGCCGGGGAGCACGCCTACGCCACCCAGGGGTCCCTGGCGAAGGCGAGGTGTCATCAGGCGTTCCTGCGGGGCCGGTGGGAGACGGCGCAGGACTGTCTGCGTGAGGCCGAGACCGCGGAGGAACTGGGCTACCGCACCAACGCCCTGCTCTTCCGGCACTACTACGCGTACTTCCTGGCGGGCCGCGGTGACGAGCACGGTCTGGCGGAGGTGCGGGCGCGGATCGAACCGGCGGCGTCCCGGGCGGGGATGCGGTTCGTCCTGGACCACCTGGACCACCTCGCCGCCCTCGTCGCCCTGGCCCACGGCCGGCACGAGGAGGCGTACGACCGGCTGCGCCGTCTGATGGCCCCGGGCGAGCTGCCGCGCGGCCTGTCCTGGTTCCATCTGCCGTTCTTCGACTTCGTGACGGCGAGTCTGCGGTGCGGACGGCGGGCGGAGGCGGTGGCGCACGTCGCGGCGGGGCGGGCGGCCCGGATGGACGCCGTCTCGGCGCACCACGCGTTCCTGCTGGCCGCGGCGACCGCGCTGACGGCTCAGGACGCCGCGGCGGACGCGGCGTACGCGGCCGCCTACGCCGTGCCGGGCGCCGGCCGGTGGGCGTTCGACCTGGCCCGGCTGCGGCTCGCGCACGGCTCCTGGCTGCGCCGCCGGGGGCGGCGCGCCGAGGCGGAGGACCGGTTGCGGGCCGCCTGCCGCACCTTCCGCGAACTGGACGCCGTTCCCTGGGAGAACCAGTGCCGGGCCGAACTCGGATCCCTCGGCCCCATCGAGGAGGCCGGCGCGGCCGGCTCCGGCCCGCTCACGGCGCAGGAGCTGCGCATCGCCCGTCTCGTCGCCACGGGGCTGACGAACAAGGAGGTCGCCGCCGAGCTGCGGCTGTCCCCGCGGACGGTCGGGGCGCACCTCTACCGCATCTTCCCGAAACTGGGGATCACCTCACGGGCCGCCCTGGCGCGGGCCCTGCCGGGGGGCTGGGCCGGTTCCGGGGTCCGGCCAGGGCCCGGGCCACTCCGCCGCGGGTCGTGATGCCCAGCTTGGGGAAGATCTTGTAGAGGTGGGCGCCGATGGTCCGCGGCGACAGCCCGAGCCGTTCACCGATCTGACGGTTGGTCAGTCCCTCGGCCGCCAGTTCCGCGATCCGCAGTTCCTGCGCGGACAGCAACGGATGGGGTTCGCCCGCCTCACCGGGTGCCGGGCGGTCCGTCTCCGCCGCGCCGAGCGCGCGGGCGGCCTGCTCGGCCCAGGGCGCGGCTCCGAGCCGGGTGAAGGCGGCCAGTGCGGCGCGGAGGTGGTCAGCGGCGGGTTCGCCCCGGCCCCGCCGGTGCAGCAGGCGGCCGTGGGCGAGGCGGGCCCGGGCGAGCGGAAAGGGCCGGCTTCCGGCGCCCGGGTGGGCGTACACGGCCGCGAACATCCTGTCCGCCTCGTCGTCGGTGGCGGCGAGGGCCTCCGCCACGGCCACCAGGAAGCCGTGGTGCTCCGAGACACGGGCGAGTGCCGACTCCCGGACCGCCCGCAGGTGGCGCCGGGCCTGCGCCGGTCGTCCGCTGTCGACGGCGGCCTGTACCCAGTCGACGAGCGACAGGTGGAACCAGGGGGTGCGGGAGGGGACGGTCCCGGGCGGGGCGAGACGTCGCGCGTACCGCCAGGCGTCCTCGGCCCGGCCGTGGCCGAGCGCGCACAGCACCTGCAGGGCACGCAGTCGTTCGGTGACGGAACGGATGCCCCGCTCCCGCGCCCAGGTGCCCAGGGTGGGTTCCAGCGCGGCGAGCCCGGCGCGGTCCCCGCGGGCGGCGAGCACCTGGGCGACGTTCTGCAGGAACAGCATCTCGTCGAAGGTGCGGCCGTGGGCGGCGGAGGTCTCGGCGCCCCGGCGGGAGACGGTGAGGGAGGCCTCCCAGCGGCCGTGCAGGAAGTCGTCGTGCGCGCGGAGGACGTCGGCGAAGGCCTCGCAGGCGTACGCGGGCCGGCGTGCGAGGCGGTTCCACAGCGCGCGGTGCTCGCCGACGGCGTCCAGGGCGGCGACCGTCCACAGCAGGAGCCGGGCCTCGGGGGTCTGCCGGTCGCCGGGCAGGGCGGCGACCGCCGCGCGCAGCCGGTCGGGTACGTCGTCCGAGGTGCGGCACGGCCCGGACCAGGCCCGCAGGCACAGCGCCGCCGGCCCGGAGGTGTCCGCCGCGTGGTGCTCGGCGGCGGCCCATGCCCGCTCGTCGCCGGTGTGGACGGCGACGAGGACGAGCAGGAGCAGCATCGATGCGCGCAGCGCGCTGTGCGGTTCACCCGCTGCGGGCGCGGCCGGCAGGTCCAGGGCACCGGGCAGCACCTCGATGGCGGGTGCCGGGTCGCCGTCCAGCTGGAGGCGGGTGCAGGCGACGGCGAACGCGTGCAGGGCGGCGGGCTCGGGACGTCCCGGGTGGGCCTCGGACTCGGCTGCGGTGAGCAGGCCCGCCGCCGCGCGCGGCCGTCCGCCGCGCGCGGCCATGGCGGCCGCGGCGACCAGGCGCGCGGCCCGGCCCGCCGGGTCCGGGCTCACGCCGGCCGCCCGCGCCATCATGGCCGCCGCCTCGGCGTGTGTGCCCAGCGCGGCCATGCCGTCGGCCTCCGCGTGCAGCAGCGCGGCCAGTGCGCCGTCGGTGCCGACGGTGGCGGCCGCCAGGTGGGTGAGCCGCCGCGGGCTGCCGGCGGGCAGGGAGTCGGCGAGCAGGCGGTGCGCCGCGCGCCGCTCCGCCGGTGCGGCGCTGTGCAGCAGGCAGGCGCGCACCAGTGGATGGCGGAACACCGGACGGCCCGTCTCCGGGTCGGCGTGCGCCAGCCCGGAGGCCTCGATCGTCTCCTGGAGCTGCGGCCATGACGGCTGCCCGGCAGGGTCCGCGAGCGATCCTCCCAGGGCCGCCACCAGCAGCAGCTGCCGGGCCCCGTCCGGCAGGGCGCGCAGCCGGTCCTCGTAGAGGCGGCCCAGACGTTCGCCCAGGGGCAGTTCGTCGAACAGCTCGGCGATCCCGGCCGTCCAGGTTCCGGGACCGGTGGGGCGGGCCCCGGCCGCCCGGCGCAACTGCGCGGGCAGTTCGTGCAGCGCGAGCGGGTTCCCGGCGGCCGCGGCCAGGACCCGGCGGCGCGTCTCCTCGGGCAGGCCCGGGTGCAGGGTCCGCAGCAGCCGCTCGGCCTGCCGGTCGTCCAGGGGCCCAAGGTCGATCACCCGGCCCGGCAGGTCACCGGTGCCGCCACCGCCCTGCCGGGGCGCGACCCCGGCGGGCCGCGTCGCGGCGATGACGACGACGGGCAGCGGGGCCAGGTGCCGCCGAAGGTGCTCGAACACGGCGACGCTGGACGGGTCGGCCCACTGCAGGTCGTCCAGGAGTACGACGACGGGCAGGCGCGCGGCGGCGCGGACGAGCAGCGTGTGTGCGGCCTCCCCGACCGTGACGGCCGCGGGCGGCGTTCCGTCCCGTACGCCCAACGCGCTCTCCAGCGCGTGCCGCCGGTCCTCCGGCAGGGCCGCGGTGTCGTCCAGCAGCGGCCAGAGCACCTGGTGCAGGGCGGCGAACGGCAGGCCCGACTCCGCCTGGGCGCCGGTCATCCGCAGCACGCGCAGTCCGGCGCCGCGGGCGAGGGTCCCGGCCACGTTCAGCAGAGCCGTCCTGCCCATGCCGGGGTCGCCTCGCAGCGCGACCCAGGTGCCGGTGACGGCGATGTCCGCGAGGACCGACTCGATCACCGCGATCTGCGCGTCGCGTCCGATCGGCCGCGGTCCCGCGTCCGGTCCCCCGGGCATGCCCGCACCGCTCATGGCCCCCCGTACCCGCCCTCTTCCCGCACCGCCCGGCACGTGCCGCTCCCCCGGCCGCCCACCCAGTACACCAGACGGGCGTGCCGGGCGAGACATAGCGCACATGCGTGCGCTCGCGTCAAAGCGCAGTTCAGGGGCAGCAGGAATGGCGATCGGCCGCACTGCAGAAGGGGGACATCATGGCGTTCTTCTCCATTTCCAGGAATCGTCCCCTTGAATTGATGTCGTCGTCCGACCTCGCCATGGAGCACGAGCGGCTGGAGCGAGAGAGCGCGCAGCTCAAGCGGGCCGTCACCTCGCACGCCGTCATCGACCAGGCGATCGGCGTGGTGGTGGCCGTGGGCCGGATCGCGCCGGAGGAGGGCTGGCGCGTCCTCAGGGACGTGTCGCAGCGCACGAACACGAAACTGCGCACCGTCGCCGATCACATCCTGGAGTTCGGGCAGGGGGGCACCCTGCCCGAACCGATCCGCACCGAGGTGAAGCTGGCCCTCGACCGGTACGGGATCCACTGCCGCGCGGAGCCCACGCACGCGCCGGGGCGGTGAGCCGGCCCGGTCCGGCTCCCGGTGCCGTTTCGGGCGAGCGGCGCGCGGGCACCCGTGGCAGGCTCGGAAGAGAGCGCTCCGGGTGCGGGGCGGCACTTCGCCGTGCACGGGCCGCGAGCGAGGAGGCTGCGCATGGACCAGGACAACCAGTGGTACGGTCCGCAGCCGGACGTGGCCCGCGCCGCCGGATACCCCGACGCCCCGCCGCGCATGGGGTTCTTCACGGACACCTCCGTCTGCATCGGCTGCAAGGCGTGCGAGGTGGCCTGCAAGGAGTGGAACGCCGTGCCCGAGGACGGCCTGGAGCTGACGGGCATGTCGTACGACAACACCCAGGGCCTCGGCGCTGACACGTGGCGGCATGTGGCGTTCATCGAGCAGCGCAGGCCGCCGGCCGGTCCGCCGCCCGGGGCGGGCCACGAGGACGTCGACGTCTTCGAGGCGGCGCGTGATCCGGGCGCACCGGCCGGGACGATCGCCCCGGTGGCTCCCGACGGGCGTACCGAGCTGCGCTGGCTGATGTCGTCCGACGTCTGCAAGCACTGCACGCACGCGGCCTGCCTCGACGTGTGTCCCACCGGTTCGCTGTTCCGGACCGAGTTCGGCACGGTGGTCGTCCAGGAGGACATCTGCAACGGCTGCGGGTACTGCGTACCGGCCTGCCCGTACGGTGTCATCGACCAGCGCAAGGGCGACGGACGCGCGTGGAAGTGCACCCTGTGCTACGACCGGCTCGGTGTCGGCATGGAACCGGCCTGTGCCAAGGCGTGCCCGACCGACTCCATCCAGTTCGGGCCGCTGGAGGAACTGCGGGAGAGGGCGGCGGCCCGGGTGGCGCAGTTGCACGCGGCCGGGGTGACGGACGCCCGGCTGTACGGCGAGAGTCCCGAGGACGGGGTCGGCGGCGACGGGGCGTTCTTCCTGCTGCTGGACGAGCCGGAGGTCTACGGTCTGCCGCCCGACCCGGTCGTCACCACGCGGGATCTGCCCGCCATGTGGCGGCACGCCGCGGCAGCCGCCGTCTCGCTCGCGGCGCTGGCCGCCGTCAGCTTCGCCAGGAGGCCGCGATGACCGGCTCCGACGTCACCCGCGACGGTGTGGAGGAGGCGCGGCCGGGGCGGGAGGCCGTGACGGGTGCTCAGCCGGCGGGCCGTCGGCGCCGCCGGAGGCGCGGCGAGCAGCCCATGGTGCCGGACGCGGTGTTCTCGTCGTACTACGGGCAGCCGATCCTGAACAAGCCGACGTGGAAGCCCCTCGACATCGCCGGGTACCTCTATCTCGGCGGGCTCGCGGGATCCTCCTCGCTGCTCGCCGCCGGGGCGCAGGCCACCGGACGGCCGGCGCTGGCCCGGGCGGCGAAGCTGGGTGCGGCCGGCTCGATCACGCTCTCGCTGGGCGCGCTCGTCCACGACCTGGGGCGGCCCACCCGGTTCCTGAACATGCTGCGCGTCTTCAAGCCCACGTCGCCGATGAGCGTGGGGTCGTGGCTGCTGAGCGGGTACGCGCCGCTCACTGCGGTGGCGGCGGCCACCGATGTCGCGGGCCGCTACCGGCTCGTCGGCTCCGCGGCCACGGCGGCGTCCGCCGTCCTCGGTCCGGCGGTCGTCACGTACACCGCCGTGCTGATCGCGGACACCGCCGTGCCGTCCTGGCACGAGGGCTTCCGGGAGCTGCCGTTCGTCTTCGCGGGGTCCGGTGCGAGCGCGGCGGCCGGGCTGGCCCTGCTGGGCGTCCCGACGGCCCAGACGGGGCCCGCGCGCCGCATGGCGCTCCTCGGGGCCGCGCTGGAACTGGGCGCCTTCCGGGCGATGAAGCGGCGCATGGGTCTGGTCGCCGAGCCCTACGAGAAGGGCCGGGCGCACGCGCTGCTGCGCACGGCGGAGCTGCTGACGGTGAGCGGCGCCGCGCTGGCGGCCTGCGCGGGACGGTACCGGGACCGGCGACTGGCGGCGGCGGCCGGAGCGGCCCTGCTCACGGGTTCCGCCGCGCTGCGGTTCGGCGTCTTCCACGCCGGGGTCGTCTCCGCGCAGGACCCCAAGTACACGGTCGTGCCCCAGCGGGAGCGGCTGGCGGCCCCCGCCGACTGACGGCCGCCGGAGCACCCGGCAGCGGAAGCCGCACCCCGGCTTCACCCACCGGCGTCACCACGCCGGGGCCACCACCACGCAGCACCCGGAACACAACCGAACCGCGGCACGCCCGGACGGCGCACCCACGCCGACCGACGATCCCCGCAGCACCCGAGCGGAAGCCGCAGACCGGCCCCGCCCCGGGACGATGCCCCGCGCGGGAACCGACACGTCGACCGCAGCCCCGCGCGGGCACCGGCGGGCACCCGGCCGTACCTCGGCTGACGAGTGCCGTTTCGGTGGTCGTCCGCGGGGTACCTGGCAGCGGATGCCGGGTCGGCCCCGCCGCGGGACAATGCCTTCAGGGGAAGCGGTGCCGTCGGCCGCGGCACCGGCACCGGCACCGGAAGGGCGGGAGGCATGGGCGTACGCACATGGATCGACTCCTGGCCGGTCTACCGCCAGCTCACGGGCACCGACCCGCTGGGCCGGGGGGCCGCCGCCAAGAGCGGGACCAGTGCGCGCCTCACCCCCCGGGTGGCTTCCGCCGACCGCGTGGTGAAGTCGGTGTGCCCGTACTGTGCGGTGGGCTGCGCCCAGAACGTCTACGTCCAGGACGGGCGGGTCACCCAGATCGAGGGCGACCCCGACTCCCCCATCTCGCGCGGGCGGCTGTGCCCGAAGGGCTCGGCGAGCCTCCAGCTCACCACCGGTGACGCCCGCGAGTACCAGGTGCTCCACCGGCGCCCGCACGGCACCGAGTGGGAGCATCTCGACCTCGGCACGGCGATGGACATGATCGCCGACCGGGTGATCGCGGCACGCCGGGACGGCTGGCAGTGGGAGGTCGACGAGACCCGCACGCGGCGCACCCTCGGCATCGCCAGCCTGGGCGGGGCGACGCTGGACAACGAGGAGAACTACCTGCTCAAGAAGTTGTTCACGGCGCTCGGGGCGATCCAGATCGAGAACCAGGCCCGTATTTGACACTCCGCCACCGTTCCCAGTCTGGGAACCTCGTTCGGACGCGGCGGCGCGACCACATTCCAACAGGACCTGCAGAACTCCGACTGCATCATCATCCAGGGCTCGAACGCGGCCGAGTGCCACCCGGTCGGGTTCCAGTGGGTGGTGGAGGCCAAGGCCCGCGGTGCGAAGGTGCTCCACGTCGACCCGCGGTTCACCCGGACCAGCGCGCTGTCCGACCTGCACGTGCCGCTGCGCGCCGGCTCGGACATCGCCTTCCTCGGCGGGATCATCAAGTACGTCCTGGACCACGGCAAGTACTTCCGTGACTACGTCGTGGCCTACACCAACGCGCCGGTGATCCTGCGGGAGGACTTCCGCGACACCGAGGACCTCGACGGGGTCTTCTCCGGCCTCGACACCGACACCCGCAGCTACGACAACAGCAGCTGGCAGTACGAGGGCCTGGAGGTGGCGGCCGCCGCGGGCCAGCGCGACCGGCACTACGAGGAACGCACCCGCGGCGGCAGCTCGGTGAGCGAGGCCGCGCACGGCGAGGCGCACGGCTCCGGCGGTGCCACCCTCGGTGGGGGCGAACCCGAGCGCGACGAGACACTGACCCACCCCCGCTGCGTCTTCCAGGTGCTCAAGCGGCACTACTCCCGCTACACACCGGAGATGGTCGAGCAGGTGTGCGGGGTGCCACAGGACCTCTTCCGCCAGGTGTGCGAGCTCGTCACGGAGAACTCCGGCCGGGACCGGACGACGGCCTTCGTCTACGCGGTCGGCTGGACCCAGCACACGGTGGGCGTCCAGTACATCCGCGCGGCCTCCGTCCTGCAGAGCCTGCTCGGCAACATCGGCCGGCCGGGCGGCGGCATCCTCGCGCTGCGCGGGCACGCCTCCATCCAGGGGTCCACGGACATCCCCACCCTGTTCAACCTGCTCCCCGGCTACATCCCGATGCCGCACGCCCAGCAGAACCAGGACCTGGAGTCCTTCGTACGGGCGGACGCGGCGCCCAAGGGTTACTGGGGCAACATGCGCTCCTACCTGGTGAGCCTGCTCAAGGCGTACTGGGGTGACGCCGCGACCGCGGACAACGACTTCTGCTTCGACTACCTGCCGCGCCTGACGGGCTCCCACTCGACCTACGAGACCGTCATGGCCCAGCTGGAGGGCATCTGCAAGGGCTACTTCCTCATGGGTGAGAACCCGGCCGTCGGCTCGGCCAACTCCAAGCTGCAGCGGCTGGGCATGGCCAACCTGGACTGGCTCGTCGTACGGGACTTCTCCCTCATCGAGTCGGCCACCTGGTGGAAGGACGGCCCGGAGATCGAGACGGGTGAGATGCGCACCGAGGACATCCGCACCGAGGTGTTCTTCCTGCCGGCCGCCGCGCACACCGAGAAGGACGGCAGCTTCACCAACACCCAGCGGCTGCTGCAGTGGCACCACCAGGCGGTCGAGCCGTCCGGCGAGGCGCGCAGCGACCTGTGGTTCACCTACCACCTCGGACGGATCATCCGGGAGAAGCTCGCCGGGTCCACCGATCCGATGGACCGGCCGGTGCTCGACCTGGCCTGGGACTACCCCACCAGGGGCTCCCAGGCCGAACCGGACGCGGAGGCCGTCCTCGCCGAGATCAACGGCCGCGACGCCCACGGTGCCCCGCTCTCGTCGTACGAGCAGCTGCGCCCCGACGGCTCCACCGCCTGCGGCTGCTGGATCTACTGCGGGGTGTACGCCGACGGCGTCAACCAGGCCGCCCGCCGCAAGCCGGGCCAGGAGCAGGACTGGGTCGCGGCCCAGTGGGCCTGGGCCTGGCCGGCCAACCGGCGCATCCTGTACAACCGGGCCTCGGCCGACCCGGACGGCAAACCCTGGAGCGAGCGCAAGGCACTGGTGTGGTGGGACGCGGAGCAGGGGCAGTGGACCGGCCACGACGTCCCCGACTTCAAGAAGGACAAGTCCCCCGGCCACCGGCCGCCACCGGACGCGGAGGGCCCCGAGGCGCTGTCCGGCACGGATCCGTTCATCATGCAGGCCGACGGCAAGGCCTGGCTGTACGCACCGTCCGGGCTGACCGACGGTCCGCTGCCGACGCACTACGAGCCGCAGGACTCGCCGTTCCCCAACCTGCTGTACGGCCGGCAGCGCAACCCGGTGCGGCACTTGCTGCCGCCGCACGTGGACAACCGCTACCAGCCCAGTGCCGACGAGCCGGGTTCGGAGGTGTTCCCGTACGTCGCCACGACCTACCGGCTCACCGAGCACCACACGGCGGGCGGCATGTCCCGCTGGCAGCCCTATCTGGCCGAACTCCAGCCGGAGTTCTTCTGCGAGGTGTCGCCGGAACTCGCCGCGGAACGCGGCCTGGAGCACACCGGCTGGGCGATGATCGTCAGCGCCCGTGCCGTCATCGAGGCGCGGGTGCTGGTCACCAACCGCATCCAGCCGCTGACCGTGCAGGGGCGCACCCTGCACCAGGTCGGGCTGCCCTACCACTGGGGGCCGAACGGCTACAGCACCGGCGACGCGGCCAACGAACTGGTGCACCTGTCCCTGGACCCGAACACCCACATCCAGGAGACGAAGGCGTTCGCCGTGGACATCAGGCCGGGGCGCCGGCCCCGGGGCCCTGCGGCCGTGGAGCTGGTGCGGGTCTACCGGGCGCGGGCGGGCATCGACGAGCACACCGGCAGGGAGCCGTGATCACCTCAGCACGATCGAGTGGGTGCCGCGCGGCACCAGCTCCCCGACCACCGGTGCTCCGGGCACCTCCCCGGCCACCAGCAGCCCGCCCGAGGTCTGGGCGTCGGCCAGCAGCAGCCGGGTGTCGGCGTCCGTCTCCCCGAAGTCGGTGAACGGCGCGACCCACTCCAGGTTGCGCCGGGTGCCGCCGCTGACGTACCCGTCGCGTACTGCCTCCCGGGCGCCCTCCAGGTACGGCACGGCGGCCGTGTCGATCACGGCGGTCACCTCGGAGGCCCGGGCCAGCTTGTGCAGGTGCCCGAGGAACCCGAAACCGGTGACGTCGGTGGCACAGTCCGCCCCGGCCGCCAGGGCGGCGACGGAGGCGTCCCGGTTCAGGGCCGTCATCGTGGCGATCGCCTGCTCGAACCGCTCCCCGGTGGCCTTGTGACGGTTGTTCAGCACTCCCAGGCCGAGGGGTTTGGTCAGGGACAGCGGCAGACCGGGCCGGCCGGTGTCGTTGCGCAGCAGCCGAGCCGGGTCGGCGAGACCCGTGACGGCCATGCCGTACTTGGGCTCCGGGTCGTCGACGCTGTGCCCTCCGCCGACGTGACAGCCCGCCTCCGCGGCCACGTCCAGTCCGCCACGCAGCACCTCGCGGGCCAGTTCGAAGGGCAGCCGGTCGCGGGGCCAGGCCAGCAGGTTGACGGCGAGGAGTGGCCGGCCCCCCATCGCGTAGACGTCCGACAGGGCGTTGGCGGCGGCGATGCGCCCCCAGTCGTAGGGGTCGTCGACGACCGGCGTGAAGAAGTCGGCGGTGGACACCACGGCCGTGTTCTCCTGCCCCGGGAGCGCGACGACGGCCGCGTCGTCACCGGTGGCGAGCCCGACCAGCAGCGGGCTGTCCACCCCGGTGAGCGACGGTGCCGTCAGACCGCTGACGACCGCTTCCAGCTCTCCGGGCGGGATCTTGCAGGCACAGCCGCCGCCGTGGGCGAACTGCGTGAGCCGGACGGCTGCTTGGCGGGTCGGTGTCATACCGGTCTCCTGGGGAACTAGCCTGGCGGTCGGTGGAGGCGTGTGGGTGCCTGGTGGCCCTCCCGGTCTTCAAAACCGAGGTGCCCGAGGATCTCGGGCAGGCGGGTTCGATTCCCGTCCGCCTCCGCTCCCCGGAGCGCCCCGGCAGCGCCGGTGCCGGTCGTCCACGCGCTCGGTGCGGCCATGGGCGTCCAGGAACTCCAGCAGCGGCACGGCCACCCGGCGCGTGGTGTCGAGTGCCCGGCGGGCCTCGCTCAAGGTGAACGGCTGGGGAAGCCCGCGCAGCACGGCCACGGCCTGGTCGTCCGCGCCGGGGAGCAGCACCACGCCGTCGGCGACCTTCAGCAGCGCGCCCGCCGAGACGGCGGCGGCCAGCGCCTTGCGGGTCAGCCCCAGCCGCGTCAGCCGGTCCGCCTCGGGGGCGCGGAAGGGCGCGCCGGCCAGGTCCCGGCGTACGGCGTCGACGGCCGCCGCGATCGGCGGTGGCAGCGCCGGACGGGTGCTGGCGGGTCCGTACAGGCGTCCCTGGCGGCTGGTCAGCCGTGGCTCGCCGGGGCCGCCGGCGAGGGCGTCGACCAGGGCCCGGTCGGGCAGGCCCAGCAGGTGGCGGGCGGCCTCGGTGGGCAGTCCCGGTTCCAGGGGGTGGTCCCTGGCGTGCCGGTCCACCTCCGCGACCAGGCGCTCCCGCAGCGCCGTCCAGTGGGCCTCGTCGGCCAGCCAGTCCCCGGCCACGGAAACGACGGGGGGCGGGACGCCCATGGCGAGCAGCTCCGAGCGGCGTACCAGCCGGCGTCTGCGCAGCTCCGCCGCGCCGTCCGGGCTGCCGGTCATGGTCGCGAGCTGCGCCGCCCGGGCGCGTCCCGCCCCACGCCGGGTCAGCCGTGGCGGCCGTACGTCCAGCACGGTCACCCCGCAGGGGGTGCGGCTGCCGCCCGGTTCGCGCAGTACCGCCCGGTCACCCACCCGCAGGGGCAGGGGGCGGGCCAGGGTGAGCCGGGCGGTGTCCGGCCCGAGCGGGCGGACCGTCACCGGGACCCCGGCGGTGCCGATGTGCAGGGTGACCGTCCGGGGCAGGTCCTCGACCGGCTCGCCCACGATCCGGGCGTCCACCAGGCCGGTGGTCAGCCAGCGGCCGGGGGCCAGCAGCACCTGTCCGCGCCCGAGCCCGCCGTCCGAGGGGCCGCCGTGCACGTTGACGGCCACCCGCGCCACACCGCTGACCTCGGTCCGCCTCTCGTGCAGGCACTGCAGGCCCCGCACCCTCAGTTCGGTGGGGCCGTCCCCCGTGACGAGGCGGTCACCGACCCGGAGCGTGCCCGCACCGAGGGTCCCCGTCACGACGGTTCCGTGGCCCCGGACGGTGAAGGACCGGTCCAGCCACAGCCGCACGTCCGCGTCGGCCGACGGCACGGGCAACGCCCCGGCCAGCCGGGCCAGTTCGGCACGCAGGTCGTCCAGACCGGTGCCGGTCACCGCGCTCACCGCGACCGACGGCACCTTGCCGAGAGAGGTCGCCGCCATGCGCTCGGCGGCTTCGGCGCGCACCGGCTCCGGGTCCGCCAGGTCGCTGCGGGTCACCGCGAGCACGGCGTGCCGCACGCCGAGCGCGTCCAGGATCGCCAGGTGCTCCTCGGACTGCTGCTGCCAGCCCTGGTCCGCGGCCACCACGAACAGGACCGCGGGCACGGGCCCCACCCCGGCCAGCATGGTCGCGACGAACCGCTCGTGGCCCGGCACGTCGACGAAGGCGAGATGCTCACCGTCCGGCGGGAGCCGGGTCCAGACGAAGCCGAGGTCCAGGGTCAGTCCGCGGCGCCGCTCCTCCTCGAACCGGTCGGGTTCCATCCCGGTCAGCGCCCTCACCAGCGCCGACTTGCCGTGGTCGACGTGTCCGGCGGTGGCCAGCACCCGCATGGCGCTACCTCCCCGCCACCGACCGCACGGCCCGGGCGAGCCGCTCGTCGTCCTCGGGCGGCACCGCCCGAAGGTCGAGCAGGCACCGGCCGGCCTCCAGGCGCCCGACCACGGGGACCGGGCCGGTGCGCAGGGGCGCGGCGTACGTCTCGGGCAGGGACAGCGCGGCGCTGGGCAGGGTCACTCCGGGCGCACCGCCCCCGCCGACCGTCGCCGCGCTCTCCACGGCCCGTACGTCGACGCCGTCGGCGTCCAGGGCGGCGGCCAGCCGGTCGGCGCGGGCCCGCAGTCGCGCGGGGTCCGTGGCCAGCGCGGTGGCGGTGGGCGTCGGGGGGCCGGTGAGCGTGGCCTCCAGGGCGGCCAGGGTCAGCTTGTCGACGCGCAGGGCGCGGGCCAGGGGGTGCCGTGCGACGGTGCGGACCAGTTCCGCGTCGCCCAGCAGCAGCCCGCACTGCGGTCCGCCGAGGAGTTTGTCGCCGCTCGCGGTGACCAGTGCGGCGCCCTCCCGCAACTGGGTGTCGGCGTCGGGCTCGTCGGGCAGCAGCGGGTGCGGCTCGAGCAGTCCCGAGCCGATGTCGACGACCACGGGGACGCCCAGCTTCGCCAGTTCGCCGACGCCGGCGGCGCGGGTGAAGCCGGTGATGCGGAAGTTGGACGGGTGCACCTTCAGCACGCAGCCCGTGTCGGGGCCGATCACGCGGGCGTAGTCGGCGGCTGTCGTCCGGTTGGTCGTGCCGACCTCGCGGAGCCGGGCTCCGGTGGAGACCAGCAGGTCGGGCAGCCGGAAGCCGTCCCCGATCTCCACCATCTCGCCCCGGCTGATGACGATCTCCTTCCCGGCGGCGAGCGCGGTGGCGACCAGGACGAGCGCGGCGGCGCCGTTGTTGACGACGTGCGCGGCGGCGGCCGACGGCACCCGCTCGCACAGGGCGCGCAGGGCGGACCGGCCTCGCCGGGCCCGCGTTCCCGACCCCAGGTCCAGCTCGACGTCGGTGGGGCCGGCGGCCGCCCCGACCGCCTGCCGGGCCGCCGCGGACAGCGTCGCCCGGCCGAGGTTGGTGTGCAGCAGCACGCCGGTGGCGTTGATCACCGGGCTGAGTCCGCCCGCGGTGGCCGGCAGCAGGTCGACCGCCGCGTCCGCCACCCGTTCCGGTGGGATGGCACCGGTCCGTGCCCGCTGCTGCGCCTGCCGTACGGCGCCCTTCACCACGGCCGCGCCCAGCCGGTCCGCCGCCTCGGACAGCCGCGGGTCACCGAGGACGGTGTCGGTGCGCGGGATCCGCCGGCGTGCGTCGGGGTCCGCCGGTGCCCTGCCGTCCGTCTCCTGCGGTGCGACCCGCTGCTCCATGGAGTGCCGCCTCTCCGGTCCCGCCTGTGGCTCTCCCCGGTGCTTCCATCGTCTCTCAGTGCCCCGGGCCGGTGCTTCGACACGCGGGACGTTGCCGATGCCGGGGCACGGGTACTCGGCGGCACATGACCGACAGCAACCGCGACCACCGCGACGAAGACAGGGAAGCGGCCGAGCGCGCCGCGCGGAAGCAGAGCGAGGCGGAGCGGGAACGCGAGGCCTCGCGTCCGTTCGACTATCCCTACCCGGAGCGCCGGGCGGGCGTCCGGGCCCGCCGCCACATCAGTGAGGAGCAGGCCGACGCCGACATGCCGCCGGGCGTGCCGGGAGGCTACGGGTCCACCGGCGGCGGCCAGTCCGGCGGCACGGCCGCGGCCCATCCGGCCGGGGACACCCGGCGGGAGGAAGGCCGCGGGCAGAACCACTGACGGCCGGCCCGGCCCTGCCGCCGGGCCCCCTCGGCCGCCCGGTGGGGCTCATACCAGGTGGGCGAAGACCACCAGGTTGTCCGTGTAGTCCTTGACCGTGCGGTCGTAGTCCCCGGCACAGGTGATGAGCCGCACCTCCGCCCTGGGGGTGTCGGCGTACACCCGGTCGCTGGGGAAGTCGTCCTTGGCGAACGTCTCCGCGCTGTCGACGACGAAGGACGGTTTCGTGCCGTCGGCCCGCTCCACGGTGAAGCGGTCGCCGGGCCTCAGCTCGCCCAGCTCCGCGAAGACGGCGGCCGAGGTCACCGTGTCGACGTGGCCCGCGATGATCGCGGTGCCGGTCTCTCCGGGCGAGACGCCGCCGGCGTACCAGCCGACGAGGTTGGTGTCGTCGGCGGGCGGTGGTTCGAGCCGGCCCGAGTCACCGAGGGCCAGGGTGGTGAAGGGGGCGTCGACGGAGATCTTCGGAATGGACAGGCGGGTCGGCCTGGAGCGGGCGAGGTGTCTGTCCGTCCCGGGGACCTCAGTGGGCGCCGATACGGCCGGGATGCCCGTGGCACCGGGTACGTCGGGCAGGCCGGAGGAACCGGACGGCCCCTGCCGGCCGCCGATCAGGGCGACGGCCAGAAGCACGAGCGCGGCGGTCCACACCAGCCTCCCGGAACGGGCGCCCGGCTCGGCCGGTGCCGGTGCGGTGGGAGTAGGGGACGGCTCAGGTGCTGCCATGGAACACCACCTCACTCGGGCACGGCAGCGCAGCGGTCGGGATACGGGCAGCCGGCCGCCGAACGCGAAGCGCGCGGGCGGCGGCCGTGGACCCTGTCGTCTGGATCATGCCGGCGTCGCGGGGTCCGGCCCTCGGATGCCGGACGCCCGTCAGGACACCGGTTCGGCGACCTTGCGGCGGCGCAGCGCGTACATGCCGGTGGCTGCCACGGCCACGACGGACAGGCCGGCGGCCGTCACGCCGGGGGTCGCCAGCGCGCCGCCTCCGGTGTGCATGCCGCCGCGCGGCTTGTCGTGGTCCTTCTCCTTGCTCCAGCCGCCGTCGTCGCCGCGCTCGTCGCCCTTGTAGGAGTCGGGGTCGAACCTGCTGTCGTCCCGGTCCGAGCCCTCGTCATCTCCGTTCGACTCGTTCTTGCCGCCGCCGGAGTGGCTCCCGCCGCGCCCCTCGTCGTGGCTGCTGTCGTCGCCGTGCTCCTTGCTGTAGGAAGAGTTGTCGTGGTTCGAGTCGCCCCCGTAGGCGTGGGCCCCGGGAGCGGCGACGGCGAGGGCGGCCGTGGCTGCCGCCGTGGCCAGGATCATGCGGACAGATCGCATCTCGGAATCCTTCCGCCGGTGGCCGGGCAGCCAATACTCCATCAGCTTCTTGGACCCGGCCGTCGACATGAACCACCGTCAGCCACATTCCGGGCTCGCACCATCCGGGCCGCCCGGCCGGGTTACCGACACCCCCCTCGTGGGTCGTCCATTGGCCCGGACGTGGTGCGACGCGGCGGCATCGGGGTGTGCGTTCCCGACGGACACCCCCGCTCATCGCCGCCCGGGCATCACCGTCCGCGGGTCACCGGCAGGGTGACGGTCGCCGGGCACAGGCCGAACGGTGCGTGCCCACCTCGGGTGTCGTCACGTGCACGCCCCACGACGGGAGGCGCACCGGGCCCGTCACAGTCAGCCAGGTGTGCCGGTAGATGCCCGAGCCGGAGTACCAGCGGCTGTTCTGGCCGCTGTTGTCGTTGTAGCCGGTCGAGCCGCCGTTCTGGCTGCGCCGCGTGACGAACGGGCCGATGACCTGCGGTGGGGCGGGCGCGGTCGGGGCGGGATCCTTGAGGACCAGCGGGGAGGGATCGCTGGTTGTCGCGTACGGCAGGTCCTCGATGCGTCAGTCGTGCGGCAGGTCCAGGGCCCGCCAGGAGTTGTCGTCGTACGACGGCGACTCGGCGCCCTCCGCGTCGCCGCGCCCGGCGTGATGGCCTGACGTCGTGTCAAACCTTCGTGTCTGCGCCTGCCCATGGACATCCCCTCCTCCATACGGGTCTTCATGCGGGTGTCTTGCTTTTGCAAGTAATATGCAACAAGCTGAGGGGTCCTTACCGCGCTCTGGAACACGGAGTCACGCCATGCCCTCACTGCTGCCGGATTCCGGCCCGCAACTCGTCCTCACCGCCTCGAACTTCGTCTGCACGGTCGGCAGCGGGCTCTACCTGACCGCCGGGGTGCTGTACTTCACCGAGGCGGCCCACCTCCCGGCCGGCGAGGTGGGCCTGGGACTGGCCGTCGCCGGTCTGCTGTCACTGGGTCTGGGTATCGCCGTGGGGCACCTGGCGGACCGGCGCGGAGCGCGCGGCGTCTACGCCACGGCCCTCGTCGTCCAGGCACTGGCCACGGCCGCCTTCGTGCCGGCGACCGGGTTCTGGCCGTTCGTCCTGGCGGTCAGCGCGGCCACCGGGGCGAAGGCGGCCGGGGGCGCCGCGCGCAGCCCGATCATCCGGCACTACGGCGGGGACCGTCCGCAGGAGTTCCGGGCGTATCTGCGTGCCGTGACCAACGTCGGCGTCTCCCTCGGAGCCCTGCTGGCGGGCTGGGCCGTCCAGGTCGGCACCCTCAGCGCCTACCGGCTCATGGTCCTCGGCACGGCGGTCGCCTGTGCGGCCGCCGCGGCACTCCTGGTGCTCCTCCCGCCGGTCCCGCCCGTCCCGGCCGACGGCGGCCCTCGCCGGCTCGCGCTGCGGGACCGCCCGTATCTCCTGCTCACCTGCCTCGACGGCGTGATGGCCATCCAGTTCAAGGTGCTCACCGTCGCCGTGCCGCTCTGGCTGGTGCGGGCCACCACCGCCCCGCACTGGCTCGTCTCGGCCACCATGCTCACCGGCACCGTCCTCGTCGTCGCGTTACAGGTACGTGCGAGCCGCTCGGTCACCTCGCCCGCGGCGGGCGGATTCGCCTACCGCCGGGCGGGTCTGGCCTTCCTCCTCGCGTGCGCGCTGGTCCCGCTGTCGCAGGGAGCATCGGCCTGGGCGGCCGCGACGATGCTGCTGACCGCCGTGGTGATCCACACGGCCGGCGAACTGTGGCACTCCGCGGCCGGGTTCGAGGTGTCCTTCGCCCTCGCCCCGGCCCACGCCACCGGCCAGTACCTCGGCGTCTTCGGTCTCGGCGCCGGGCTCGCCGAGGCCTTCGGTCCTGGTCTGCTGATCGCCCTGTGCATCGACTGGGGCCGCCCCGGGTGGTACGTCCTGGGGGCGATGTTCGCGCTGACCGGCCTCGCGGCGCCGTTCGCCGTACGCCGGGCGCGCTGCGCGGAGCACGCCCGGCGGGCACACCGTACGACGCCGCGGACGGCGGTTACGGCGTCATGAACCAGAGGCCGGCGCCTCGACCTCCGCCGGGCTGAGCGTCCTGCCGTGGACACGGAAGCCGTCGACGGCCGCCTTCGGATACGGGTCGGGGTACTGGTTCCTGCCGATGTACGCGGCCCGGATGTGACTCCTGATGTCGATGACACCTGGAGCGAAGCAGGAAGCCGCAGGCCCGCACCGTTCGCCCCGGCGGCTGAAGCACCGGGGCGGACGTCGCCCGTCCGGGGCGTTCGGTTCGTGGGGCCGTGCGGTGGCGCCTAGTCTCAGCGGGGAGGATCACGCCGAGAAGGGGCCGGCCGCCATGCCCGACACCGTGCTGCTCCCTGTCCGCCGAGGTGCCCGGCGCGGTGTCGCCGCGGCGATCGGCGCCCTGGTCGGCGTGGCGGCCGTCGCCTCCCCCGCCCGCGCGGACGTGGGCGAGGTGACCCAGTATCCGATCACCAGCACCGCCGACAGCCTCCCCGCGGGGATCACCGCGGGGCCGGACGGGGCACTGTGGTTCGCGGAGTCCGGTGCGGACCGGATCGGGCGGATGGCGGGCGACGGGACGGTCACCGATCACCCGACGCCGAGTCCGGGCAGCGCCCCCTTCGGCATCACCGCCGGTCCCGACCACGCGTTGTGGTTCACGGAGACGGGGACGGGCCGGATCGGGCGGATCACCACCCGTGGCCGGATCACCGAATACCGCCTGCCCCGTGCGGACAGCGGCCCGCTCGGCATCACGGCCGGCCCCGACGGCGCGCTGTGGTTCACCGAGTCGGGCGCGAACCGGATCGGGCGGATCACCACCGGCGGCCGGATCACCGAGTACGCCGTGCCCACTGCCGGCGGCTACCCGTACAACATCACCGCAGGGCCGGACGGCGCCCTGTGGTTCACCGAGTTGCTCGGTGGCAGGATCGGCCGGATCTCGCTCACCGGGCGGGTCACCGAGTATCCGCTCGGGCCCCACGACCTCCCGGACGACATCGTCGCCGGACCGGGAGGGATGTGGGTCACCGCTTCCGGCACCGACTCCGTGGACCGCGTCGGCCCCACCGGCCAGGTCACGCGCTTCCCGCTGCTCCGCCCCGGCAGCGGACCGAGCGGGATCGCCCGGGGCCGCGACGGGCAGCTGTGGTTCACCGAGCAGTCCGGACGCCTCGGCAGGATCACGGCGGCCGGCCGGATCACCGAGTTCACGGTTCCCTCCGGCGCCGAGAAGGTGCCGTTCCGTCTGACGGCCGGCCCGGACCGCGCCGTATGGTTCACCGGACTGCTGGGCAACGCGGTCGGGCGTGTACAGGTGCTTCCCCACTGACCATGACGGCGGTCATCATCAAATCCGACTGCCCGTGCACGCGGGAGGGAGCGGAGGAAGCCGTGGACAAGCCGCTGCCGCGGACGATGTGGGAACGGTACGAACCGGTGCACGACCTGGTCTACGCGCCCGGGATCCGGCGGACCACCGACGCGCTCGGGATGCGCGGCTTCTGGATGGGGTACTTCGCGCTGCGTGCGGCGCCGCTGGGCGCGGCTGCCCCGGCGGTCGTCACCAGCTGCTTCTACGTCTTCCATCCCAGCCGGGTGGCCCGGGCCCTGCCCGACGCCTGGACGTACGCCCGGCCGGACGAGGTGCTCGCGGCGCGGGAGCAGGCGGTGGACGCCGCCATGACCCGGCTGTTCGGGGCCGAGGCGGTCGGCTCGCCCGAGATGACCGAGGCCGCCGACCTGGCCTGGACCGCGGCGGCGGCCGCCGACACCGGGGGCCGGGTCCTCGGCGCCGCCAACCAGGCCCTGGAGCGGCCGAAGCAGCCGCACGTGCGGCTCTGGCAGGCCGTCACCACGCTGCGGGAGCACCGCGGCGACGGCCATGTCGCCGCCCTGGTGAGCCAGGGGCTCGGGCCGGTCGCCGCGATGGTGCTGAAGTCGGCCGCGGGCGAGTCCGACGGAGCCGTGCTGCGCGAGGGCCGCAAGTGGGACCTGGCGGCATGGCGGGCCGCCGGAGCCGAACTGCGCGAGCGGGGCCTGCTCGCCGCCGACGGAACGCTCACCGCGGCAGGAGCCGCCGAGCGCGAGGCGGTCGAGGCGCGGACCGACGCCGCCGCGGAGCGGCCGTGGACCGTCCTGGGCCGGGACGCCACCGAACGCCTCGCACGCCTGCTCGAGCCGCTGGCCGAGGCCGTGCGCGGGGCCGGCCTGCTGCCGTCGGGCAACCCCGTGGGCCTGACCGGCGCCCCGGAGGTCACCCGCGAGTAATGCGCTCACGGGCGGTGGCGCGCCCGTACCCTGGGCTCGTGGTCGACAGCAGCGAGGAACCGGGAGCGGTGGCGTCCCGGCTCACCGGGCGTCCGGTGACCGGCGGGCGCCCCCTGTCCGGGGCACTGGCCGAAGTCACCCTCGACGGCGGGACCGCGGTGGTGGTCAAACGCGGGGACGGCCCGCGTGCGGTGCGCGCGGAGCTGGCCGGGCTGCGCTGGCTGGCCGCCGCGGGTGCGGTCCGGGTACCCGCCGTCCACGGCCACGACGAGCACTGGATGGTGAGCGAGCGGATCGCGACCGGCGCGCCCGACGCCGGGGCCGCGGTCCGGTTCGGCCGGGAACTGGCCGCCCTGCATTCCGCCGGGGCGCCCGCGTTCGGGTCGCCGCCGCCCGGCGGGCCCGAGGACGCGTACATCGGGCTCGCCTCCATGCGCAACGTCAGCGGCTCCGACTGGCCGCACTGGTATGCCGAGCACCGGGTACTGCCGTACCTGCGGCGTGCCGTGGACGACCGGATCCTGCGCTCCGCCGAGGCGGCCGTCGTCGAGCGCATCTGCGAGCGGCTGCCCGAGCTCACGGGGCCCGCCGAGCCGCCCGCCCGGCTGCACGGCGATCTGTGGAACGGCAACGTGCTGTGGGGCGCCGACGGGCACGTCCGCCTCATCGACCCGGCCGCGCACGGCGGGCACCGGGAGACCGACCTGGCCATGCTCCACCTCTTCGGCTGCCCCCACCTGGACCGGATCCTGGCCGGCTACCAGGAGGCGGCGCCCCTGGCCGACGGCTGGGCGGACCGTGTCGGCCTGCACCAGCTCTTCCCCCTGCTGGTGCACACGGTGCTGTTCGGCCGTGGATACGCGGAACAGGCACTGCGGGTGGCCAGACGGGCGACCGGCGTCTGAGCGCGCGTGCGGTCGGCGACGGGCCTGATGCCGTTTCAGCACTCGGGCAACAACGTTCCGTTGTTTTCCCAGCTTCCGGCGATGATCACGGAGAGTAAGGAAACCAACCACCCGTTCGATTCGTATTAGGGGGTGGAAGCCGAAACAGGGAGAGACCATGCAACCGTTCACGCTCAACTACGCGCGCCCCGCTGTGCAGTTGGACGTCACCACTCCGTACGCGTATGACTCCGGACTGCAGTTGAACGTCTTCCCCGACGGACGGATCGCCGCCACCGACCACGCGACGCTCAGAGCGCTGGGGACAACGACCTCAACCGCCGGTTCCAAGACGCACTTCGACGACTGAGCCGGGCTACCGCAAGATGACCGTGCTCATCCTGACCACCGAAGAGGACGTGACCGCCGACATGGTGGTCCTCCGGCTCAACGAGTCGGGCGTCCCGGTGGTCCGTTTCGATCCGGCCGACCTGACCCGCGGCGTCGCCCTGTCGGGCGAGTTCGTCCACGGCGGCTGCCGCGGGCACCTGTCCGTCGCAGGCCGGCTGGTCAGCATGAACGGCCTGCGTTCCATCTGGGTGCGCAGGCCGGGAGCCGCGGCCGCCCGCGCCGCGCAGCCGTCCGACTGGCTGACGGAGGAGTCCTCCCAGGCCCTGTACGGCATGCTGCGCTCCACCGACGCCCGTTGGATGAACCACCCCGACGCCGCCCACCGGGCCCGCCACAAGCCGTGGCAGCTACGGCTGGCCCAGCGCAGCGGGCTGGCCGTGCCGGCCACCGTGATCACCACGTTCCCGCAGGCCGCCCGGGATTTCGCCGAGCGGTTCCCGGACCTGGTGGTCAAGCCGGTCTCGGGTGCGCATCCCCAGGAACCGCCCCGCGCGGTGCCGACCAGCCGGGTCGCCCCGGACGCCGACTTCGCGGCCGTCGCCTTCGGGCCGACGCTGCTGCAGCGCCGGGTGGCCAAGCGGGCGGACATCCGGCTCACCGTCGTCGGGGAGCGGCTGCTGGCCGCTCGCAAGCCGGTCGCCCCGGACGCGGACCCCGACGACGTGGACGTGCGCTTCGCCCCGTCGGCCGGTCCATGGGCGCCGGTGGACGTGCCGCCGCGGGTCGCGGAGGCCGTGCACAGGTATATGAAGGACGCGGAACTGGCCTACGGGGCCTTCGACTTCGCTGAGGACGCCGACGGGATCTGGTGGTTCCTGGAGTGCAACCAGTCGGGCCAGTTCGGCTTCGTCGAGATGGACACCGGCCAGCCGATCGCCCACAGCATCGCCGAGTGGCTGGCGACCGGCACCGACCAGCCGTGCTCACCGGCGAACGGAACGAGGAGATCCGCCCGCTGATCCCGCCCCGTACCGGACGCGGCGTCGCGGCCGGGCCGCGCGCGGCGTCCGGGTGCTCAGGGCGATCCGGGACCCGGCAGTTGCGGCACCCGCTCCCACGCAGGGGTCGGTGCCGCGGGCGGCAGGCCGCCGACGCCGGGTGCGGGCCCGTTGGGCCGCCACGGCATCATGGCGACCTCCAGCTCCCTGCGCAGGCGGTCGGCCTCTCTGCGCACGCCATCGGGTACGTCGCCGCGTTCCGCGACAAGCCGGTCGTAAATGGGGGAATCCTGGAACACCCGTCAACATGCCTTTCGGACAACGGCCCATGGGCATGGGCACGGTTGACGAGTGTAAGGATGCGGGAGAGCGGGCGTACGAGTTCACCGTCACGCGGACTTCACGATACGGCCTTCGTCGCGCGATCTTCATCACACCGTGTTCATCACACGGCCAGCGGCAGCCCGCTGTCCCCTTCCGCGTCCGTCCCGGCCTGCGGCTCCTTGGCGACCAGCAGGGCGTCCGCCCGGGCGATGGCCTCGCCGATGTCCATGGTCGCCGTCATCACGCAGAGTGTGTAACTCACGTCCTCGAGTTCCCGTGTCAGCGCCGGTGTGCTCTGCTCGGCCTGAGCGATCCGCAGCGATGCGTAGCGGGTCAGCAGCTTCCTGACGACCTTCGGGTCCGGGACCAGCACTAGGTGCCCCTCTCTAGAGTTTTGTGCACCGTATGCCCGCAAGACCGTGGATCATGCCTGTCTCGCGCGCCACGCCGGGGAGATGACGCGATCGTGTCGTTGCGGACGAACCCGGGCAGGAGTGTGCTGGGACCTGTGGGAGGAGGGATCGGCGATGAGACTCGGCATCCCCGCCGACGGCTCGGTCCTGCGGGACCGTCTGGGCGGTGAGATCTTCACCCGGGTCGCGGGCCCGGACGGGCCGCGCAACCGGGCCCGCATCCACGGCACTCCCGGTCCGCGCTGGTTCGGTCCCGACCGGCCGATCCGCCGGGTGCACGGCGACGCCTCGATGTTCATCGGCGGGTTGTCGGCACTGCTGCTGCAGTCGCTGCATCCGCTGGCGATGGCGGCCGTGGCCGCGCACTCGGGGTTCCGGGGCGACCCTTGGGGGCGACTGCAGCGCACCAGCACCTTCCTCGCCGTGACGACGTACGGCACCGCCGACAGCGCGCGGGAAGCCTGTGACCGGGTGCGGGGCGTCCACGCGCGGGTGCGTGGCACAGCTCCCGACGGCCGCCCCTACCACGCCGCCGACCCGCACCTGCTGGCCTGGGTGCACGTCGCGGAGGTGGACAGCTTCCTGCGGGCCCACCAGCGCTTCGGGGCGCGGCCCCTGGACGACGCGGGATACGACGGTTACGTCGCGGACGCGGCGCGGGTGGCCACCGCGCTCGGCGTCCCCGACCCGCCGCGCACCCGGGCCGAGCTGGCCGACCGGCTCGCCGCCTACCGGCCGGAGCTGCAGGCGACACCCGAGGCCCGCGACACCGCCCGCTTCCTGTTGCTGCGTCCGCCCGTGCCGCTCGCCGCCCGGCTTCCGTACGGCGTGATCGCCGCGAACGCGGTGTCGCTGCTGCCCCCTTGGGCGTCCCGGTCCCTGTGGCTGCCGCGCCTGCCGTTGGCGGAGGGGATCCTCGTGCGGCCGCTGGGCAGCGCCGTGACCTCGGTCATCCGCTGGGCCATGGCGCCCGGGCGGGAGCGCGCGATGGCGGAGATCCCGGGCGCGGAGTGAGCCCCCGGGGCCGGGCGGGCGGCCCGGCCGGTGATCGTCACGAGTTCTTCACCTTCATCACAGGCATCCGGTTCCCCGATGCGAGCACCCGAAGGGCGTTACCTGGCCAAGGGGATGTCGTGATCATCGTCGCCGTACTGCTGCTGCCGCTGCTGGCCACCCTGCTGGTGGTCATGGACCGGGTGGAGGAGCGCCTGCTCACCTCCGAGCCGGCCCGGCCCCGGCATGCCGGCCGTCGCAGGCATCTGCGTCTGGTCCGCGGCGAGCGCCGCAGCGGGCCCGCGGAGCACGCGCGCGTGGCGATGGACGACGCGGGGGCCTCGACGGAGCGGCAGGCGGCCTGACGCACGAGTTCGGCAGGGCGGGCCACCGCCCCTCCCCGACCGCGCCCGCCGTGTGAAACGCTGGCGCGATGCGCATCGGACTGCTCGGCACCGGCCCCTGGGCCCGCATGGTGCACGCACCCGCCCTGAGCGGGCACGACAAGGCGGAGTTCGTCGGCGTGTGGGGCCGGCGCGCGCAGGCTGCCGTGGAGCTGGCGGAGCGTCACGGCGTCAGAGCCTACGACGACGTGGACACCCTGTTCGCCGAGGTGGACGCCGTCGCCGTCGCCCTGCCACCGGAAGTACAGGCCCCGCTCGCCGCACGCGCGGCCCGCGCGGGATGCCATCTGCTGCTCGACAAGCCCCTCGCCGCTACGGTGGCGCAGGGCCGGGCGGTCGTCGACGCCGTACGGGACGCCGGGGTCGCCTCGGTGGTCTTCCTCACCCTGCGTTTCCAGCCCGAGACCGAGGCCTGGCTGGCCGAACAGGCGGGCCGGGACGACTGGTTCACCGCTCGGGCGGACTGGCTGGGCGCGGTGTTCACGACGGACAGTCCGTTCGCGGCCTCACCGTGGCGCCGGGAGAAGGGCGGCCTGTGGGACGTCGGCCCGCACGCCCTGTCCGTGTTGCTGCCCGTCCTGGGCGACGTACGGCGCGTGACGGCCGCGGCGCACGGCCCCGGGGACACCACTCATGTGGTCCTGGAGCATGTCGGCGGTGCCTCCAGCACGTTGACGCTGAGCCTGACCGCCCCGCCGGGGGCGGCCGGGGTCACCGTCGAGCTGCGGGGGGCGGCCGGGGTGGCCGAGTTGCCGGAGAGTTCCGAGGGAGCCCTCGCCGCATTCGGCCGGGCCGTGGACGCACTGATCGGCGCCGCCCGCACGGGAAGCCCCCATGCGTGCGACGCCGGTTTCGGTCTGCGTCTGACCGAGATACTCGCCGCTGCCCACGCCCTGCTGCCCGACCGGACCGGCTGAGCGCGGCTTGTCGGGGCGGGTGCGCAGGGCCCACGTCCAGAGCCCTGCCCCACCGCCGGTGTCATGCGTGCCGGTGAGAGTGCCGGTCGCCCGTGACGAGTCGGTACAGCACCAGCAGGATCAGCGAGCCGACGATCGCGGCGATCCACGTCGAGAGGTCGAAGAATCCGTCGATGGAGTCGACTCCGAAGATCACCTTGCCCAGCCAGCCGCCCAGCAGGCCACCGGCGATACCGATCAGCATGGTGATGATGATGCCTCCGGGGTCCTTGCCCGGCAGCAGCAGCTTGGCGATGGCGCCGGCCAGCAGACCGATCAGGATCCAGGCGATGATGCCCACTTGTCCTCCACAATCCATCGGGAATCCGTGCACCTTACGGATGTGCCGAGACGCTCCCGGCAAACCTCGGAATCGTGGAAAGGTGAAGTGCCGGCTGACGTGCCGGGCGTAGCGTGGGCGTGTGGGCAGGCTGGCCGTCCGGTCGTCGTACCAGGTCGAGGAGCGCCCCGGCTGGCTGCGGGGCGCGCCCCCGCCAGGCTGGGTGCGTGCACTGCCGGTCGCGCTGCTCGTGGGCGTGTCGGCGGCGACGCTGGCCAGTCCGCACCCGCTCGACATCGGGTTTCTGCTGGGCGCCATCCCTCCGCTGGCCGTGTTGTCGTACGGGCCTCTGGCGACCGCGGTGCTGGGCGGACTGGCCGTCGCGCTGCTGAACATCCCGGCTTCCGGCCTGGACCGGCCGGGCAACACCGACCTGCTCACCATCTGCTTCGTCTCCTTGCTGAGCGTGTTCATGTCCTACGCGCGCAGCCGCCGCGACGCCCAGCTGGTCACCGAGCGGACAGTGGCCGAGGCCGTGCAGCGGGCCGTGGTGCCCCCGCTGCCGGAGCGGGTGGGGGCGGTGGGGTGCGTGGGCCTGTACCGGGCGGCGCAGCGGGGCACGCTGGTCGGCGGGGACTTCATCGACGTACGGGAGAGTCCGCACGGGGTGCGGGCGGTGATGGTGGACGTGCAGGGGCACGGGCTGGTGTCGGTTCCGACCGTGGTGTCCCTGCTCGGGGCGTTCCGCGAGGCGGTGCTGGACGAGCCCGACCTGGAGTCCGTCGCCGCGCGCCTGGACCGCAGGCTCAGGGTGGACTCGGCGGCCGTCCCGCACGCCGAACTGTTCGCCACCGCGGTTCTGCTGGAGTTCTCCCCCGACGCCCGGTCGGTGCGGCTGGTGGCCTGCGGTCACCCGCCGCCGCTGCTGCTGCACGTGGGGCGGGCCCGCGAGGTCGAGGTCGTGCCGGGGGCTCCGCTCGGGCTCGGGCTGACCGACCTGGACCCGCCGAAGGAGGCGACGGTGGAACTGCGGGTGGGCGACAGGCTGTTCCTCGCCTCGGACGGCGTCTGGGAGGCGAGGGACTCGGACGGCGCGTTCTACCCGCTGGCCGACCGGCTCGCCGCGCTCGCCGACGGCGACGGCGACGGCCTGCCCGGCCGGGTGTGGGCGGATCTCGTACGGCAGTGCGGCACCGTCATGGACGACGCGACCATGCTGCTGCTGACACCGAGCGGCGATCACCCACGGTGACCCCAGCCGATCACTGTGCCATCTCCCGTCACTCCGGCCACGAAGGTCACACAAACGCCACGCTGCGCCACCCCTTCCGTCCCATAGAAATATCTATCAGCATGCATATCCCGACTTGGTGGGCAGTCGCCCCGAGTGCCAGACATCCCTCCGGAGCAGCGCATGACGAACACGATGTGGACGCAGGGCGTGGAGTGGCTCGCCGCCGCCGCGCCGGACCCCCGGGCCTGCAAACGGCAGTGGGACCACGGCGACGGCATCGTGCTGCTCGAGGCGGGCCGGTTCTGGGACGTGCTCAGCGTGCCCGAGCGGCTGGGTCTGCTCACCCTCGACCTGCTGTGGCAGCCCTCGCTGCCCGTCCCGGGGCCCACGCTCGTCGACACCGCGGCCCGCCGGGTCGGTTTCTTCCTGCCGCCCGACCCGGCCGGCCGGTGGATCGGCGCCGGTTTGCGCTACACCACGAAGGGCGCGTGGGTCGCCGTGCCCCCTCCCTACCGTGCCGCCCGCTTCCTGGAATGGCTGATCCCGCCCGACGGCACCGGCGCGCTGCACTCCCCCGCCACCCTGGAACTGGCGCTCCGCCAGGCCAACGGCACCCTCGCCGTCCTCGCTCCGGTGTGCGAGGGCTGACCGCAGGGGGTCAGCAGATCCGCGGCAGCTGCTCCCCGATCGGCATGTCGACCACCCGGGTGCCGCCCAGCCCGGTGCGGGCCACGACCATCCCGGGGTGGTCGGCCACCGCCTCCCCGATGATCCTGGCCTCCGCGCCCAGCGGATGGGCACGCATGGCGGCCAGGACGGCGTCGGCGTGCTCGCGCGGCACGAAGGCGATCAGCTTGCCCTCGTTGGCGACGTAGAACGGGTCCAGGCCCAGGATCGCGCAGGCGTTCGCGACGGCCGGGGGGACCGGCACCTCCCGCTCGGTGATCACGACGCCGGTGCCGGCGGCGGCCGCGATCTCGTTGAGGGAGGCCGCGATACCGCCCCGGGTGGGGTCGCGCAGCACGTGCAGGTCCGGGGTGACGGCGAGCATGGCCTCCACCAGGGTGCCCAGCGGTGCGCAGTCGCTGACGATCTCCACGCCGAATTCCAGGCCCTCGCGCACGCTCATGATGGCGACGCCGTGCACCCCGACCGGGCCGCTGACGATCACCACGTCGCCGGGCGCCACCCGCTGCGGGCGCAGGTCGACCCCGTCGGGTACCAGACCGATACCGGCGGTGTTGACGTAGATCCCGTCGCCGTGCCCGGCCTCGACCACCTTGGTGTCGCCGGTGGCCACCTCGACCCCCGCCGTCCGCGCGGCGGCCCCGAGCGCCTCGGCCACGCGTGAGACGGTCGGCAGTTCCACCCCTTCCTCGAGGATGAAACCGCAGGACAGATAGGCGGCCCGGGCGCCGCTCATGGCGAGGTCGTTGACGGTGCCGTTGACGGCGAGGTCACCGATGCTGCCGCCCGGGAAGAACAGCGGCCGTACGACGTAGGAGTCGGTGGAGAAGGCCAGCCGGGCCCCGCCCAGGGTCACGGTGGCGGCGTCGCCCAGCTGCGCCAGGGTCTGCGAACCGAAGGCGGGGGCGAAGACGTGCTCGACCAGTTCGGCGGAGAGGGTGCCGCCCCCGCCGTGGCCCATGACGATCCGGGGCTGGTCGCGCAGCGGGGCCGGGCAGGTCCAGCCGGCCAGGTCCAGGGTGTCGGTGGTGTCAGGCAACGGGGCTCGCCTCCCGGGCGGCGGGGGTGGTCTCCAGACGCCGGTAGAGGTAGTACGCGGCGCAGGCGCCCTCGCTGGAGACCATGGTGGCGCCGAGCGGGGTGCGCGGTGTGCAGCGGCTGCCGAACGCCTCGCACTCGTACGGCTTGATCAGCCCCTGCAGGACCTCGCCGCTGCGGCACTCGGCGGGTTCGCGGGTCCGGATGTCCTCGACGGAGAACCGGAGCTCGGCGTCGTACTCCCGGTATCCGGCGGACAGCCGCCAGCCGCTGTCCGGGATCACCCCGATGCCCCGCCAGGACCGGTCGGTGACCTCGAAGACGTCCTGGAGCATGGCGCGGGCGGCCGGGTTGCCGCCGGCCTGGACGGCCCGGGCGTAGGCGTTGTCGACGCGGTGTTCGCCGCGTTCCAGCTGGGTCACGGTGCGGCGGACCCCTTCGAGGATGTCGAGGGGTTCGAAGCCGGTCACCACGATCGGGACGCGGTGCCGCTCGGCCAGCTCCGGATACTCGTCGACGCCCATCACGGTGCACACGTGCCCGGCGGCCAGGAAGCCCTGCACCCGGCAGTCCGGGGAGCGCATGATCGCCTCGATGGCCGGGGGGACGCGCACATGCGAGACCAGCAGGCTGAAGTTGCGGATGCCGAGCCTGCGGGCCTGGTGGACGGTCATGGCGTTCGGCGGCGCGGTCGTCTCGAAACCGATGCCGAAGAACACCACCTGGCGTTCCGGGTTCTGCCGGGCGATCCGCAGGGCGTCCAGCGGAGAGTAGACCACCCGGACGTCCCCGCCCTCGCTGCGGACCTGGAACAGGTCGCGTCCGGTGCCCGGCACCCGGAGCATGTCGCCGAAGGAACAGAAGATCACCTCGGGCCGGGAGGCGATCTCCAGCGCCTTGTCGATGACCTCCAGCGGGGTGACGCACACCGGGCAGCCCGGGCCGTGGATCAGCTCGACCTGCTCCGGGAGGAGCTGGTCGATCCCGTGGCGGATGATGGAGTGCGTCTGCCCGCCGCAGACCTCCATGAGGGCCCAGGGCCGGGTCACCGTGGCGTGGATCTCGTCCAGCAGCCGACGGGCCAGCTGCGGGTCCTGGAACTCGTCGATGTACTTCACAGCTGCGCCTCCTCGCCCGCGGCCGCCTTCCAGGGGTCTCCGAACTCCTCCTCGAGCATGCCGAGTTCGGAGAAGAGTTCGAGTGTCTGCCGCGCCGACTCCTCGTCGAGGCGCTGCAGCGCGAATCCGACGTGCACGATGGCGTACTCGCCGACCTGGAGGTCGGGCAGGTATTCCAGGCACACCTCCTTGACCACGCCGCCGAAGTCGACGTCGGCCATCCGGGTGCCGTCGCGTTCCTGGATCCGCAGCACTCTGCCGGGTACCGCCAGGCACATGGGCCTCTCCTCGCTGTGGGTCAATCGGGAAGTCCGGCGCGGGCGGCCACCACGAGCTGGCCGAGGGCCAGGCCGCCGTCGCCCGGCGGGACCAGGTGGTGGCGCAGCACCGTGAAGCCGTCGCCGTCCAGGGCCGCGGCGCAGGCCGAGGACAGCAGGGAGTTGAGGAACACGCCGCCGGTGAGGGCGACGGTGTTCACCCCGTGCCGTTCCCGGGCGTGTACGCAGAGCCGGTGGACCAGGTCGGCGACGCCCCGGTGGAACCGGGCCGCGACGGTCGCCGCCGCTGCGCCCGCCCTCAGGTCGGCCACGATGGCCGCGAGGACGGGTGCCGGATCCGCCGGCACGGGGCCTTCGCCGGGCCGCGCCGGCAGGGCGAAGGTGTAGGCGCCGCCGTCCTCCGTGCGGTCGTCCAGCGCGGCGGCCTCCAGCTCCATGGCCGCCTGTGCCTCGTAGCCGGCCCTGTGGCACACCCCGGCGAGCGAGGAGACGGCGTCGAACAGCCGTCCCATGCTGGAGGTGGGCACGCAGTTGAGGTCACGCTCCAGTTGCCGTGCCAGTACGGCCATCTCGTCGCGCGGGCAGGCCCGCACGCAGGGCAGGTCGGCGGACCAGTCGAGTCCGGCCGCGCGCAGATGGGCCAGGGCCATGCGGTAGGGCCGGCGGACCGCCGAGTCGCCCCCGGGCAGGGGCACGTAGGCGAGGTGGGCGAAGCGGGTGAAGCCGTCGTAGTCGGCGAGCAGGAACTCCCCGCCCCACACCGCCCCGTCGTCTCCGTACCCGGTGCCGTCGAAGGCGACCCCGAGCACCGGCCGGGTGCCGTCCAGGCCGTTCTCGGCCATCGCGGCGGCGACATGGGCGTGGTGGTGCTGGACGCGCACGACGGGACGGCCCGCCGCGTTCCGCTCGGCCCACCCGGCGGAGCGGTAGCCGGGATGCCGGTCGGCCGCCAGCAGCGCGGGCCGGACCGGGGTGAGGGACTCCAGCTGGGTCACGGCACGGGCGAAGGCCCGCTGGGTGGCGAGGTCGTCCATGTCGCCGATGTGCGCCGACAGCCAGGCGCGGCGGTCCTCGCCCAGGCAGAAGGTGTTCTTCAGGTCACCGCCGACGGCCAGCGCCGGGCGCACCGGCACCGGCAGGTCCAGTGGCAGGGGTGCGTGACCACGGGCCCGGCGCACCACGAGCGGTTCACCGTCGCACACGCGAACCACGGAGTCGTCGCACGGCACGTGGATCGGCCGGTCGTGGGTGAGCCAGGCGTCGGCCAGGTGCGCCAGCCGCTCCAGGGCTTCGGCGTCGTCGGTGACGATCGGCTCGCCGGAGACGTTGCCGCTCGTCATGACCAGCAGGCCGGGTCCTTCGACGTCCCCCGGCAGGCCGAGCAGGAGGTGGTGGACCGGGGTGTAGGGCAGCATGACGCCGAGGTCGGGGCTGCCGGGGGCGACGGCCGGGGCCGGGCGGGGCCGGCCGGGCGGATGCGAGGCGTCCGCGCGGCGGCGCAGCAGCACGATCGGCCGCGCGGGGCCGTCGAGCAGGGCGCGCTCCTCGGGGCCGAGGTGCACCAGGTGCTCGATGTCATCGGCCGACCTGGCCATGAGGGCGAACGGCTTGTCCCCGCGGGCTTTGCGTCGGCGAAGAAGGGCGACGGCGTCGGGGGCAGTGCCGTCGCAGGCCAGGTGGTAGCCGCCGAGCCCCTTGACGGCGAGGATCGCACCGTCGGCCAGCAGAGCGCGGGCGGCGGCGACCGGGTCCGCCGTGCCGGTCTCCGCCGGTGCCGCGCCCGGGTGCGCGGGGGCGGTGAGCAGGCGCAGGCGCGGGCCGCAGTTCGGGCAGGCGACCGGCTGGGCGTGGAAGCGCCGGTCGGCGGGGTCGGCGTACTCACGGGCGCAGTCGGGGCACATGGGGAAGCCGGCCATGGTGGTGTGCGCCCGGTCGTAGGGCAGACCGGTGACGATGGTGAACCTAGGGCCGCAGTGGGTGCAGTTCACGAACGGGTGGCGGTGGCGGCGGTCCGCGGGGTTCGCCAGTTCACTCAGACACGCCGTGCAGGTCGCGGTGTCCGGCGGGACCAGGGTGCGGGCCGGGCCGCCGCCGCGGGAGGCGAGGATGGTGAACGCGGCGGAGCCGGCGGCGGGCACCTCCTGGTGGTCGACCGCGTCGACGCGGGCCAGGGGCGGCGCGTCCCGCGCGATCCGCTCGCAGAACCGGGCCACGGCGTCCGGCGCCCCCTCGACCTCCGCGACCACGCCCTCGGGGGTGTTGGTCACGTGCCCGGTCAGCTCCAGGGAGGTGGCGAGGCTGTGCACGTAGGGCCGGAAGCCGACGCCCTGCACCACACCCCGCACGATGATCCGGCGGCGCAGGGCGGCGCGGCGGCCGGCGTCGGCGGGCGGGGGCAGGACGCTCACGAGCGGGACGGGGCACCGGCGGTGACGTCGGTGGGGAGGGCGTGTTCGTGCGGGGGGCGGCCCATGACGGGGGTGTGCAGCAGGGCGCCGTCCGCCGCCGCCAGCGCCCGGTCGAGCAGGGCGCCGGGTCCCTGAGCACCGCGCACCGAGGTGAGCAGCACCTCCACGCCGGGGTTCACCCGTTCGACGTTGGCGCGGAACTCCGCCTCGTCGAAACCGACGGCCTCGGCGATGTCGGTCTTGGTGACGACCACCAGGTGGGCGAGACCGAAGGCGGTGGGGTACTTCAGCGGCTTGTCCTCGCCCTCCGTCACCGAGGCCAGGACGACCCGGAGCGTCTCCCCGAGGTCGTAGGAGGCCGGGCAGACGAGATTGCCGACGTTCTCCACGAACAGCAGCCGGGTGGGTTCCGGCAGCCAGCCCTGGAGGTGCCGGGCCAGCATCGCGGCCTCCAGGTGGCACAGACCGTCGGTGAGGATCTGCTTGACGGGGACGCCCGAACGCGCCAGGCGTGCGGCGTCGTTCTCGGTGGCGAGGTCGGCGGTCAGGGCCGCGACCGGCACGGACCGCTCCCGGGCCAGGGTGAGTTCCTGTTCGAGCAGGGCGGTCTTGCCGCTGCCCGGGCTGGACAGCAGGTTGACGACGGTGGTGCCCAGGGCCGCGAGTTCCTCACGCAGGGTGCGCGCGGCCTCGTCGTTCCGGGCGAGCACGGCCTGTTGCAGGTCGACCACACGGCACATGGTTCAGCGCTCCTCGGGGATCGGTTCGCGGGTGGCCGCGGGCGGCGCACCGGTTTCCCAGCGCACGGCGGCGATGCGCAGCTCACGGCCGGACAGCAGCTCGGTGGTCCCGCCCTCGCACCGGGGGCAGTTCAGCAGGGGTGGCATGCCGACGGCCCACTCGTGCGCGCACGGCCCGCAGCGGGCCAGGCCCGGCAGCGTGTCGACGACGAGCTCGGCGCCCTCCAGGACGGTCCCCGCGCAGCCCAGTTCGAAGGAGAAAGCCAGCGCGTCGGGGACGACACCGGCGAGTTCGCCCACCTCGAGCCGCACCGATCGCACTACGGTGACGTCACCGGCCCGCTGCGCCGCTTCCTCCACCTCTTCGATCACCGCGAGCGCGATGGACATCTCGTGCATCTGCCTCCGTCCTGGCGCGAGCCGTCCGTCCACGGTCCGCGGCATCCCATTAGAGGCAGGGCACCGACGAAGCCCGGACCGGCGCGCCGTCGCGGCGCCACGGGGTCCGCCGTTCGCCGCAACAACACGGGGCTGTCGGCGCCGCCGTCATCCGCGCAGTGTCCGGGCCCCTGGTGGGGCCCGACCGGTCCCCCGTGCCGGTCGGGCGCCCCCGGGAGTGCCGAAGGTATGTGTGAGCCGGCCCGTTGGTGTATCGCACCGGTGCCCGACGGGGCCGGTGGAGGGCTCACCCGTGCACAGGTGCGTCCGATGAGCCCTGTTTCGCCCGGCCCGGTTCGGGTGCGGTCAGGTCACCGACGGCGAGATGGGCGAGGACGACCTCGTAGAGATCGGTGCCGGCGGCGAGGAGGCGGCGTTCGAGGACGGGCTCGGCGCCGCGGACGTGGTCGCGGACCGTCTGCGCGGGCACACCGAGTGCCTGGGCCGCTCGTTCGGCGTTGCCGCCCGCTGCGATCCAGGCGCGCAGCGTGCCGCGCGGGTCCCGTCCGTCCTGCTCCAGGCGGCCGAGGAGGTCGTGCGCCCAGGTGCGCAGCGCGGGCCCGGCGAGCAGGTCACCGCGTCCGCTCGGCCAGCCACCTCGGGCCTCTCCCCTCGTCTCTCGCGTCGGCCTCTCGACGTTGACCTCGGCATACGCGGGGGAAGTTACCGCACGCACGACCTGGGCTTCCTCGTGACCGCGCTCCGCTCCGGGGGGCCGGAGGTACGGCTCCGCCGGCGGACACGGGGGGAGGTGAGCCGCCGGCGGAGACACGCTGCCCGGGGCCGGGGGAAGTCCACCGGGCGCTTCGTTGCTCGGGTGCCCGGGAACGCGCGCCCCACACCTGCGAGTTTCGGGGCGGTCGGCTCGGACTTTCCGGGGCGGCTCCGCGCGGGCGAGGACGTCGACGACGATCACCCCGTGGTCGGCATAAGCTCGACAGATGGCGAAGTACTTCGACGTGCACCCCGACAACCCGCAGCCGCGCAGCATCTCGCAGATCGCCGACGCGATCCGCTCGGGGGCACTCATCGCATACCCGACCGACTCCTGCTACGCCCTGGGCTGCCGGCTGGGCAGCCGCGACGGCATCGACCGGATCCGGTCCATCCGGAACCTCGACGACCGGCACCACTTCACGCTGGTGTGCCGCGACTTCGCGCAGCTCGGCCAGTTCGTTCGGGTGGACAACGACGTGTTCCGGGCGGTCAAGGCGTCGACGCCCGGCAACTACACCTTCATCCTGCCGGCGACCAGGGAGGTGCCCCGCAAGCTGCTGCACCCGAAGAAGAAGACCGTCGGCGTGCGTATCCCCGACCACGTGGTCACCCAGGCCCTGCTGGCCGAACTCGGTGAGCCGCTGCTGTCCAGCACGCTGCTGCTCCCTGACGAGAAGGAGCCGATGACGCAGGGCTGGGAGATCAAGGACCGCCTGGACCACGTGGTGGACGCGGTGGTCGACTCCGGTGACTGCGGGACCGAACCGACCACGGTCGTCGACTTCTCCGGTGGCGAGGCGGAGATCATCCGGGTGGGGGCGGGCGACACGTCGCGCTTCGAGTGACCCCGTCCCGGGGGACGGGGCCCGTGCCGCCGTCGGGATCTTGCGTGGCAGCATGACCGTAGACGCCGTGCCGGGGAGGCAGGCACCCCGGCGCCCACCCAGCAGGGAGGCACTTCCGTCATGACCGCCGCACAGGGCACCTCCGTGGACGTCCCGACCCAGGACGGCACCGCCGACGCCTACCTGGCCCACCCCGCCGACGGCCGCCCCCGCCCGGCCGTCCTGCTGTACCAGGACGCCTTCGGCCTGCGTCCGCATCTGAGGTCGATGGCCGACCGGCTCGCCGGGGCCGGCTACACGGTGCTGGTGCCGAACCTGTTCTACCGGAACGGGCGGGCCCCGGTGGTGGAGCTGCCGGAGTTCATCGACCCCGACGCGCGCCCGCAGATGTGGGAGCAACTGTTCCCGCTCATGCAGTCGCTGACGCCCGAGGTCGTCCAGCGGGACGCGGGCGCCTACCTGGAGTGGCTGGCCGGCAGCCCGCTGGCCGCCGACGGCCCGGTCGCGGTCACCGGCTACTGCATGGGAGCCCGGCTGGCCCTGTCCACCGCGGCCGCTCATCCGGACCGGGTGGCGGCCGTCGCCGGGTTCCACGGCGGACACCTCGTCACCGACGCCCCGGACAGCCCTCATCTGACCGCCCGGCACATCACCGCCGAGGTGTACTTCGGGCACGCGGGCCAGGACCCGTCCCTGCCCGAGAAGCAGGTCAGGGCGTTCGAGGAGGCCCTCACCGCGGCGGGTGTCCGGCACCGCTGCGAGGTCTACGCCGGCGCCCATCACGGTTACACGCAGGCCGACACGGCGGCGTACGACCGGGAGGCCGACGAGCGGCACTGGGCGGCGCTGCTCGATCTGCTGGGGCGCACCCTGGGCTGAGACGCGCGTGTCCCGCACGCGGACGGCTTCCGCGTGCGGGACACATCGGTCGGTACCGGGGATCAGCCGGTCGTCAGGGCGGTGTCGTCCACGACGAAGCCGGTCTGCAGCGAGGAGTCCTCGACGCCGCTGAACTTGACCGTCGAGCCCGCGAAGGAGGACAGGTCGAAGGTCTTCTGGGTGTACCCGGAGGCCTTGTCGAGGTTCGAGTACGTGGCCAGGGTGGTCGATCCGGCGGTGACCGTCAGCTTGTCGTAGGCCGTGCTAAGGAGGGGCAGCGGGGAGGATCTGTGTGCTGAGGGAGAATGACATTCTTGACGGGCACATGCCAGCACAAGCCGTGGTAATCAAGGGTTTTCCCATCCGGTAGCCAGGGGCCCACCCTCGCCCGCGCCCGCGCATGCGCCCGCGCATGCGGCCACGGTTGCCCGCAAGATCGGGGCACGCACCCTTGGACTGCCCTATGGCCGGGGCCGGCCCAACTCTGGAAGAATAATTCGTTCAGTGCCGGCCCGGGCGCAGGGAGTAACACATGGATCGTCAGACACTTACGTCCATGGAAGCAACCGCCCTCACGTCTCTCCATCAAGCGCTCAACGTCACCGACGGCCACCCTCGAATGCCGCGTACCGCCAGCCAGACAGAGATCGTCGGCAGGATCCCTGAATTCTTCGCAGAGGTCGAGAGACGGCCGTTCAATGATGTGGAAGACGAGGCGCATGGCGTCTTCTTGGCAAGTATCGGTCAACGTTTGGCGCCGGTCGGCTCCGGTAGGATTGTGAGCTGCTATTCCTCGACTATTTCCATGGACATCGTCGCCAGGGCTTTGTCCGTCTCCCATCGGCAGGCGACGATACTCCACCCGACGTTCGACAACATAGCAGACCTTTTCAGGGCCAGGGGGTTTGACCTTGCACCTGTAAGCCAGGCGCAGTTGGTGGAACGCCGCCTCTCCGCTGTCGAAGAGTCGAGCGTCCTGGTCTTGACGACACCGAACAATCCAACCGGTGAGGTCTTGGCCCCCCAAGTACTTCGCGATATCGCACATCACTGTGAGGAGAACGATGTCACCTTGGTTCTGGACGCGAGCTTCCGAGGGCAGGACCCACGAGCCCAATACGATCACTATGCCATTCTGGAGTCCACCGGGGCAAAGTGGATATTGATCGAGGACACCGGCAAACTGTGGCCCTTTCATGAATTGAAGGCAGGTTTCACAGCGTGGTCCTTGAATGTGACTGCCCCCATCCGGCGAGCATTCGATGAAATTCTGCTGTCCTGCTCTCCCGTCGTCCTCAGAATTGTCACAGAATTAGCGCGTGACGGATCAGAAGGGGGGTACTGCGCATTCCGGGGAGAAATAAACAGGAACCGAAGCGCGCTGGCTGCCGAGATCGACGGTTCAGCGTATTCCCTAACCGACCCCGAGTCCAGAATAAGTGTGGCAAGGGTGACGCTGCCAGCCCAGAGCAAGAAGGCCCGCGAGATGTACTTGGAACTAGTGAGGCATGGCGTGCACGCGCTGCCTTGCGAGCCGTTCTATTGGAACAGCCCCGACGCAGGAAGTCGCTATCTGCGCTTCTCCTTGGCCAGACCGGAAAAGACAGTCCTCGACTCGGTTCGAACGCTCCTCGGACTGGGGCGTGCAGGGCTACGCCCAAGGGGAAGTGAAAGCCCGTGATAAATACCCACTATGTACTTGCCGCGCTGGCGTTCAATTTCCTGGGGACCGGTTTCTATATCACCAAATCCCTCCACCGTAAGGTCCAGCCCCACTTGGTGACATTTGGGATCTGGGCGTTTGCTCCGCTCGTCGGCTTTGCGGCGCAGACCGCCATGCACGTCGGGCCCCCTGCCCTTGTGACACTGGTGGTGGGTGTGAATCCGCTTTTGATCCTGCTCTTTGCGCTCCGCAGCCCTGACGCACATTGGAAGCTCACGCGCTTCGATCTGGCCTGTGGAGCACTGGCCCTTCTCGGACTGGGCCTCTGGGCATGTCTCCGCAACGCAACGTACGCCATTCTGCTTTCCATCGCATCGGACTTCATGGCATCGTTGCCGACATATCGCAAGTCGCTGAGCAATCCGGAAAGTGAGTCCTCCGTTCTCTATATATTCCTCACCATCAGCGCCACGATCACATTGCTCACGATCAAGGATTGGTCGCTGGCCAATTATGCCTTCTCCGCATACTTGGCGACCCTGGGAGCCAGTCTCTCAGTCATCATTCTGCTGGGACGGGTCAGAGGGAGAGGGTTGCTGCACCCGTGAAGGAAGATCACGTCGAATGATTGTCCGGGTCAGAGGATCGTCATCTATTTGGTCCCAGATTTCACGGAAGATGGACACAAGTTGCTTGCTCGGATCCTCGATGAGGATTTCTCCCCAGATCGTAAGCCGCTGCTCGCCCTGTCCGTATTCTTGAAGCTGAAGCACAAGTCTGCTTCGATCGATCAGCATGAATTTAAAAGGGAACCTCGTGCGAGCCACACGAAGGGATACTCGCGAATTGCGCTCTTCACGCATGTCCAGCATGTCATGACAATGACCGATGAACGTTGAGCTCTTGGCCCGTAATGGTGCTGCGGTCGGGTTCATCACTTGGACTATCCTCTTGTACGCTACCCCCGGGGTCAGTGAGTCGATTAGCCGAATGAGCTCCCGAAAGAAGTCTTCTGAATGCTGGGAGTCCATGGACTCGTCCGGCCAGTGTCCCTCTTCGGACAAAATATCTAGAACGCACAGCTCTTCTTGAACTGAGAAGATGAGCTGCGCACTCTTGTCTTCGTCCAGGGTCTCCATTGCATTGACGTCGGACAGCAGTAGTCTGCTCACCCGGAGTCCGAACTGGGCCGAGAGATTGCGCAGCTCTGTGCTGAGTATGCTGGAGGTCCGAGAAAGAACAGCGTTCTGTTCCGCTCTCTCTTGGTCGATCGCTGCCACCAGCGCTCGCGCATCACCGAGCAGTTGGTCATTGGTACCTCGATGCGAGTCGATCAGCGCTCCGAGAGCTGCCAGAGTGCCGATTGCCAACATCGCCAGCACGGTCGCAATTGCTGCCACTACGCGCAGATCCGTATTCAGTAACTCCTGGACAACGGCTCCCAGGATTGCACCGATTCCGCCACCCAGAACAGCCAGGATCGCCCGAGAGTGGCGTCTGAACCAGGCCATCTGTTCCCCCCGCCCCCCAATTTGCGCCACGGCGCGATTGCGTGGCGATTTTCCAGTGTATGGAAATACTCTCGCTCATGACAAGAGTGCCGGTCCTTAAGACCTGCCCTGTCTTTCGGACCCCGGGCTGATGTTGATTATCCGTACGACGGCGGTGAGCCGTCGGTGGCTCACGGGCCATACGCTCAACCATGACCCTCCAACCGGCGGGCGACAGGCCGTTGTTACGGTGCACGGCGTGTCTGACTCCTCGCGCGATACCGCGGAAGGCGCCGGCTGGGGCGCTGCCGAACCCGGCGACTACCGGCGGCTGATGCCGGGCCACGTCGAGAAGTTGTCGTGGCTGAATCCGAGAACGCTGTGGGCCGCCCGCAACGGCGTGCTGGCGTCCTGGTTCGGCGACCCCACGGGACACACCCGCGGCCGCTGGGTGGCACAGCGGGCCGCCGCCGGAGTCCGGGCCGACAAGGTGATCCGGCGCGACGACGCGGACCGGTTCTCCTTCATGGTCATCGGCGACACCGGAGAGGGCGACGCCTCCCAGTACGCGGTCGTGCCCGGCTTTCTGAAGACCGGTCAGGACACCGCCTTCGCCGTGATCGCCAGTGACGTGATCTATCCCGTCGGCAGCACCGACGACTACGGCCCCAAGTTCTTCCGCCCCTACCAGGACTACCGGGCGCCCGTCTACGCCGTACCCGGCAACCACGACTGGTACGAGGACCTCGGCGCGTTCATGCGCGTCTTCTGCGACGACGCCCCGCCCCTCGCCCCCGAACCGGCGCCCCGCCCCCTCACCCGCGCCTGGTGGCGCGCCCTGCTGTGGCACAGGCCGCGCCCGGCGGACGAGCAACGCCTCGCCGCCGCGCGGACGTTGCGTTCGGCTCCGGAGCAGCGGGCGGTACAGCCGGGACCGTACTGGGCGATCGACGCGGGGCCCCTGCGGATCATCGGGATCGACACCGGGCTGCTGGGGGGCATCGACGCCGAACAGGGAGCGTGGCTGCGCGAGGTCGCGCGGGGGCCGCGTCCGAAGATCCTCGTCACCGGCTCGCCCCTGTACGTGGACGGTGAGCACCACCCGTGCGCCATCGAGGGCGGCGGCACCGTCGACGACATCGTGCGCGACCCGGACCATCACTTCGTGGCGGCGATCGGCGGCGACATCCACAACTACCAGCGCTATCCGGTCGACGTGGACGGCCGGACCGTCCAGTACGTCGTCTCCGGCGGCGGCGGAGCCTTCATGCACGCCACGCACACCATCCCGCGGATCTCCGTGGGCGGCGTCACCGAGCGGGACTTCCGCTGCTATCCCCTGCGCGGCGACTCCCTGGCCTTCTACAGCCGGCTGTACGGTCACCGGCTGCGGCTGCGCCGCTTCTTCACCCTCACCGAGGCCGAGGCGACCGCCGTCGTCGCCGAGCGGCTGGGCATCGCGCCGACCCGCTCCCCCGGCGCCCCGGTCCGCATCACCCACCGCGTCCGGCTGGTCGCGAGCCTGCTGGGCGCGGGGCGCCGTCCCGAGCGGCGGTCCCGGTTCCGGCTGCCGGTGCGCAAGATCTACACCCAGCTGTTCTCACCGGGCTCGGCCACGTACAGCCCGCCCTTCTTCAAGTCCTTCCTGCGTCTCGACGTCACCCCGGAGGCCATCAGGCTGCGCTGCTTCGCCGCGACCGGGAACCGTGCGCAGGAGGCCGAACCGCCGGTCGAGGACGAGGTCGTCATCCCGCTGTTCTGATCACACGCCCGCAACACTCGGCTGCGACAATCGGCTCAGAACTCGAGAACCGACGTACGACCGCCGGAGGAGCCCATGCCGTCCGCCGCACGCCCCCTGCGCAAGCTGGGCTTCCTCACCATCGGCCTGTTCGACGCGGCCGATCCGCGCCGCGGCCACGAGTCCACCCTCGAGATCATCGAGCTCGGCGAGCGGCTGGGCTTCGACAGCGCCTGGGTGCGCCACCGCCATCTGCAGTACGGCATCTCCTCGCCCGTCGCCGTGCTGGCCGCGGCCTCGCAGCGCACCCGCCGCATCGAGCTGGGCACCGCGGTCGTCCCGCTCGGCTGGGAGAACCCGCTGCGCCTCGCGGAGGACCTGGCGACCGTCGACATCCTCTCCGGCGGGCGTCTGAACCCGGGCGTCAGCGTGGGTCCGCCCATGCACTACGACCAGGTGAAGGAGGCCCTGTACCCGGACACCGCCGACGCCGAGGACTTCTCCTACGAGCGGGTGCGGCGGCTGCTGGACTTCGTACGGGGCAAGCCGGCCACGGACTTCAGCGGGGTCGAGGGTTTCGAAGTGTTCTCCGACGTCGTGCAGCCGCACTCCCCCGGGCTGGGCCGCCGCCTCTGGTACGGCGGCGGGAGCCTCGGGTCGGCGCGCCGGGCGGGCGAGTACGCCATGAACTTCCTGACCAGCAGCGTCGTCAAGGCGGAGGACGCGGACCGGCCCGCCGACTTCGCGGAGATCCAGCTCTCCCACATCCGGGAGTTCCGCGCCCACCACCCCGAGGGCGAGGCGGCCCGGGTGTCCCAGGGCCTCGTGGTGATCCCCACCGACTCCGCCACGCCCGAGCAGCGCTCCAGATACGAGGAGTACGCCGCGAAACGCCTGCCCCGCACCGCCTCCCCGCAGGGCCCGGCGCGGCTGCTGTTCGCGCCGGACCTGGTCGGCACCTCGGCCGAGATCGCCGAACGGCTGCAGGCGCACGCCGCGTTCCGGGAGGTCGACGAGGTGGCCTTCGCGCTGCCGTTCACCTTCGAGCACGAGGACTACGTACAGATCCTCACCGACATGGCCGAGCGGCTGGGTCCGGCGCTGGGATGGCGGCCCCCCGTCCGACTCACCAGCGGCCCGCCTCGGTTCCGGTGACCGGCTCGGACGGTCTGCCGTCCACGCCCACCGGCACCTCGCCCGCGAGCATCACCCGGTGCATGATCCGCGGAAAGTCCAGGTGGGCGTTGTCGCTGGGGGCGAGGTGGATGGTGGCCCGGTTGTCCCAGAAGGCGACGCTGCCGGGCTCCCAGCGGAACCGGACCGTGTACTCGGGGCGCACCGCCTGCTCCAGGAGCATCTCCAGCAGGGCTGCGCTCTCCGGTCGGGAGACGTCCGTGATCTGCTCGACGTAGTAGCCGTTGACGAACAGCACCCGCTCCCCCGTCTCCGGGTGGACGCGGACCAGTGGGTGCACGGAGGCGACCTGGTGGTCCAGGAGGTGACGGACGTACGCGTCGTCGCCCGGACGCGGCTGGTAGCCGACGCCGAGCCGGTGCTCGGACCGCAGCCCGTCCACGAACGCCCTGACGGGCGCGGACAGTCCGGCGTACGCGGCGGCCAGGTTCGACCAGGTGGTGTCGCCGCCGTAGGGCGGGACGGTCTCGGCGCGCAGAATGGTCGCGGCGGGCGGGTCGATCCGGGCGCCGTGGTCGCAGTGCCAGCCGCGCAGCAGGGTGTGCCGGCGCCGTCGGAGCCACTCGTCGTGGTCCATGCCGAACCGTCCGCCCAGCTCCAGCCGGTCCGCGGTGGTCTCCACCTCGGGGAAGCCGGGCGGTGAGGCGCTTCCGCGCCGTCCGAGGACGACCGGCTCACCGAACCGGCGCGCGAAGGCGACATGCCCGGCGTGGTCGAGCCCCTGTCCGCGGAAGAACACGACCTTCCAGCGCAGCACGGCCTGCCTGATCAGGTCGACCACCGCGTCGTCGAGGTGTCCGGCCAGGTCGACGCCCGTGACCTCGGCGCCGATGTGCCCGGCGACCGGCCTGACCTCGGCCCCCGCGACCCGGGCCGCCACCGCTCGGTCCGCTGTGTCCCTGTCCGTCGTCATGCGCGCTCCGCTGGTCGTCCGAAGTCGTCCCGGCGATCATCACACGCCCCGTCCGTGCGGACGAGGAGTTCCCGGCTACCGCTCCTCGATCCGCTCCGGCGTGTCGGTGCCCGCGCCGTCGTACCCGGCCGCGGTGAGGCTGCCGAGGATGTCCAGCAGTTCGGCGCCGCGGCTGCCGGGCCCGGCGTGGAAGACGACGAGGGTGAGGTCGTCGGCGCTGTCCACGGACAGCTTGTTGGAGTGCAGTTCCAGGTCGCCGACCTGCGGGTGCCGCAGGTGGCTGACCCTGGCCCGCCGGGGTCGTACGTCGTGGCGGGCCCACAGCGTGCGGAACCGCTCGCTGCGCACCGACAGCTCGCCCACCAGCTCCAGCAGCCGTGGGTCGTCGACGTCCGCACCGGCACGGGCACGCAGGGTCGCCACGCCCTCCTCGGTGAGGTCCTCCCAGTCCCGGCGCAGCGCGCGCTCGGCGGGGTCGAGGAAGACGGCCCGCAGCACGTTGACACCGGGTGCGTAGTTCGGGGTGAGGGCCGTGGCCAGGGTGTTCGAGGCGAGCACGTCGGCGAAGCGGTTCTGGACGTAGGCGGGGTTGCGGGTCCAGCCGTCGATGAGCTGCAGGATGCCGGCCGGGACCGTCTCCCGCGGGCGCGCTCCGCCCGCCGTCCGTCCGCTCCTCGTGCCCTCGGCCGGGCGCTCCCGGGCCAGGCCGAGCAGGTGGGCGGTGGTCGCGTCGTCCAGCCGCAGCACCCGGGCGATGGCCTGCAGCACCTGGACGGAGGGGTTGCGGTCGCGGCCCTGCTCCAGGCGCAGATAGTAGTCGGCGCTGATCCCGGCCAGCAGCGCGACCTCCTCGCGTCGCAGCCCCGGCACGCGGCGCAGTCCGCCGCCGGGCAGCCCGGCGTCCTCCGGCCGCACCAGCGCCCGCCGGGCACGCAGGAAGTCTCCGAGGGCGTTCTTGGCGTCCATGGCTCCACCGTACGGCCCGGCCCCGGCCGGGTGACTGTCCCTCTCACCCCCAGGAACACGGGGGCACTGCCGTCGCCTGCCGGGCCGGAGCACGGTGGACGTCATGGGGCACCGGAGGCACCGGTGCCTGATGAACGAGAGGTATGACATGACTGCACAGCTCGGCGGGACCGTCACCCCGGCCGGCGGTCCGGCCCTGACCCGTATCGGCTACGGCGCCATGCAACTGGCAGGCCCGCACGTCTTCGGTCCGCCGAGGGACCGCGACCGGGCGGTGGCGGTACTGCGCGCGGTGGTGGAGGCGGGGATCACCCACATCGACACCGCAGACTTCTACGGGCCGGTGGTCGTCAACGAGATCATCAGAGAGGCCCTGCACCCCTACCCCGAGGGGCTGAGCATCGTCACCAAGGTGGGCGCCCGGCGGGGAGCCGACGGCGGCTGGATCATCTCCCGGCACCCGGCCGACCTCAAGGCGCAGGTGCACGACAATCTGCGGCATCTGGGCCTGGAGGCCCTGGACGTGGTCAACCTGCGCCTCGGCGACCTGGACGCCCCCAACGAGGACTCGATCGCCGAGCAGTTCGGCGCGCTGGCCGAACTGCGGCAGCAGGGCCTGATCCGGCATCTGGGGCTCAGCGCCGCGTCGGCCGCACAGCTCGACGAGGCGCGTGCCATCGCGCCCGTGGTCACCGTGCAGAACCTGTACAACCTGGCCAACCGACAGGACGACGCCCTGGTGGAGCGCACGGCGGCCGAGGACATCGCGTTCGTGCCGTACTTCCCGTTGGGCGGGTTCACGCCGCTGCAGTCCGGGACACTGACGAAGGTGGCCGCCCGCCTGGGCGCCTCGCCGCAGCAGGTGGCGCTGGCCTGGCTGCTGGCACGGTCGCCGAACATCGTGCTCATCCCGGGCACCTCCTCTCCGGAGCACCTGCGCGAGAACATCGCCGCCGCCGGCCTGGTGCTGCCCGACGACGCGGTCGCCGAGCTGGACGGCATCGGGGGGCAGTCCGACGGCTGAACCGCCTGCCGCGCCTGCCGCGGGGTACCCGGAGCGCCTGGGGCGGACGCAGGGAAGGAGCGGCGGGTGGCCGGCGGAACGGACGACCGACTGCGGGAGTACCGCGGCAAGCGGGACTTCGAGAGGACCCGCGAACCGTCGGGGAAGGCGCCGTCGGCCGGGGACGCGCCCCGGTTCGTCGTCCAGATCCACGACGCGCGCCGGATGCACTTCGACTTCCGGTTGCAGGTCGGTGACGTGCTGAAGTCCTGGTCGGTCCCCAAGGGCCCGTCCACCGATCCGCGCGACAGGCGACTGGCGGTGCCCACCGAGGACCACCCTCTGGAATACGAGGACTTCGAGGGTGTGATCCCCAGGGACGAGTACGGCGGCGGCACCGTGATCGTCTGGGAGCGCGGGACGTACGAACCGCTCAGCCACGACCGCAGGGGCCGGCCCGTCGACTTCGCTCAGTCGCTGGAGCGCGGGCACGCGACCTTCCGGCTGCACGGGAGCAAGCTGCACGGCGAGTACGCCCTCACTCGGTTCCGCTCCGGTGACGGCGGCGAGGAGGAGGCCTGGCTGCTGGTGAGGAAGGGCTCCGCACGGGGCGCGGGGCACGGCACCCCGGACCCCCGGCGGGCCCGCTCGGTGCGCACCGGCCGCACGCTCGCCCAGGTCGCGGCGGACGACGGCGAGGAGTGGGAGCGGGCGGCCGGCTGAGCCGGATCCCCTGATTCCGGCCCCAACTGCCCATCGGTCCCTCTATGTTCGCGGCGGGTATCCGTTCGCGTCCCCTGGAGGCTCCCGCATGCGCACCGCACTCCGCACCGTCGTCACCGGCGCGGTGACCGCCGCCGCCCTGTTCACCTGCGGCCCCGCCGGAGCCACCCCGGCGGGGCCGGGAGTGACCGCCCGGATCATCAGCCGGACCACCGTGGACGGCACCGACTACACCCTGCGGGAGATAACCATCCCGCCCGGCCAGAGCACCGGCTGGCACTACCACGACGGCCCGCTGTACGGCTACGTCGAGCAGGGCACCCTCAGCCACTTCGACTCCGGCTGCGCCTCGGACGGCGTGTACCGGGCGGGCTCCACGATCCAGGAGCCGGCCGGCCCGGACCATGTGCACATCGGGCGCAACCTGGGCGACACGCCGCTCGTGCTCGACGTGCTCTACGTACTGCCGCACGGCGCCCCCTTCTCCGAGGACACGGCGAACCCGGGCTGCCCGTTCCAGTGACCGGTGCGTGCCGGTGATCGGTCCGTGCCGGTGATCAGTCGGGCAGCGGCTGTTCGGCCCAGATCGTCTTGCCGCGGGCCGTCTGCCGGCTGCCCCAGCGCTGGGTGAGCTGGGCGACCAGCAGCAGTCCGCGGCCTCCCTCGTCGTAGGCGTGCGCCCGGCGCAAATGGGGTGAGGTGGAACTGCCGTCCGACACCTCGCAGATGAGGGCCCCGTCGCGGATCAGTCGCAGCCGGATGGGCGGTACGCCGTAGCGGATCGCGTTGGTGACCAGTTCGCTGACGACGAGTTCGGTGATGAACGCGACCTCGTCCAGCCCCCAGGCGGCCAGTTGCCCCGTGGCCGCCTGCCGGGCGGTGGCCACCTCGGCCGGGTCCGGCGGGACGTCCCAGGTGGCGACCCGGTCGGCGCCGAGCGCGCGGGTGCGGGCGAGGAGGAGGGCCACGTCGTCGCTGGGCTGCTCGGGCAGGACGGTCTTCAGTACGATGTCGCCGAGCGCCTCGAGGGAGTCCGCGGGGATGGTCAGCGCACGGCACAGCTCCTCGGTCGTACGGTCCACGTCGCGGTCGCGGTCCTCGACGAGGCCGTCGGTGTACAGGGCGAGGACCGAGCCCTCGGGCAGCTGGATCTCGGTCGCCTCGAACGGCAGGCCGCCGACACCGAGCGGCGGCCCGGCGGTCATCGGGACGAGCTGCGCACTCCCGCCGGGCGTCACCAGGGCCGGGGCGGGGTGGCCGGCGGCGGCCAGGGCGAGCCGGCGCGAGACCGGGTCGTAGACGGCGTACAGGCAGGTGGCGCCCAGCTCGGCGACCTCCTCGCCGCTGCCGTCGGCCGCCAGGTGGGTCACCAAGTCGTCCAGGTGGGTGAGCAGCTCGTCCGGGGGCAGGTCGACGTCCGCCAGCGTGCGTACGGCGGTGCGCAGCCGGCCCATGGTCGCGGACGACTGGATGCCGTGTCCCACCACGTCCCCGACGACCAGGCCGACCCGGCTGCCGGACAGCGGAATGACGTCGAACCAGTCGCCGCCGATACCGGCCAGCGACCCGCACGGCAGATAGCGGTGGGCGACCTCCACCGCGGCCTGCCCGGGCAGTCCGCGGGGCAGGAGACTGTGCTGCAGGGCGAGGGCGGTGGTGCGCTCGCGGGCGAAGCGGCGGGCGTTGTCGACGCAGACGGCGGCCCGGCTGGCGAGTTCCTCGGCGAACATCGCGTCGTCGGCGCCGTAGTCGTCGGGGTGGGCTATGCGCACGCCGACCGCCACGCCCAGCGTGACGCCCCGGGCCCGCAGCGGTACGGCGAACATCGAGTGGACACCCTGCCGGTACCGGCGGCCCTCAGGACGCCGGGCGTTGCGTTCGGCGACCCAGCGGACGAAGTCCGGCTCTCCCTCCTGTCCCAGCACGGCCCGTCCCTCGCGCAGCGCCCGTGCGGGCGGGGTGGACTCCCCGTAGACGTCCGTCTGGCCCAGGTGCAGGACGGCCTCGGGGGTGCCCTCGATGGCCGAACCGTGGGCGACCCGGCGCAGCACGACGTCCCCGGACGGGATCATCGGCGGTTCGTCGGCCCCGAGGACCCAGTCGAGCAGGTCGACGCTGGCGAAGTCGGCATAGTGGGGCACCAGGAGTTCCACGACCTCCTCGGCGGTGCGTACGACGTCCAGGCTGGTGCCGATCGTGGCAGCCGCCTCGTTCAGCAGTGCCAGCCGCCGTCGGGCCCAGCGCTGCTCGGTGCTGTCGAGTGCCGCCAGGGCGACACCGGTCACCTCGCCGGTGGCGGAGCGCACCGGCCACATCTCGATGCTCCACGCGTGCTCCCGGTACGGTGCCGGTGCGCCGCCGAAGCTCTCGAAGCGGACCGGGCGGCCGGTCTCGGTGATCTGCCGCAGATGGCGCAGGAAGTCCCGGCTGTACTCGCTGTCCTCGATGGTTTCGGCGAAGTACCGGCCGAGCAGCGTCTCCTCGGGCACTCCCATCACCTGGCAGGCCACGTGGTTCATCCGCAGATAGCGCTGCCGGGTGTCGAAGACCGTCATGGACATCGACGCCTGCTGGAAGGCCCGGCCCGCGAGGGTGACCTCGCCGTCCTCGGGCGGACGGGCGGTGACGACGTACCCGGTCGGCCGGGCGTCGGCGCCGAGCACCGGGCACGCCGTGAGGGTGAGCTCGACGCGGTGGCCGTCCCGGTGGCGCAGCGCGACGGGACCGGTGCGGGCGGCGACGGTGCCGGGGGGCGGGTCCTCGGCGAGCAGTCCGGCTGCCGGCCGCCCCACGACCTCCTCGGCGGAGTGGCCCGTGAGCAGCCGGGCGCCCTCGCTCCATCCGGTCACGAAGCCCAGGGCGTCAAGGGTCGCCACAGCAGCGACATGCTCCATACGCCCCAGAATGATCCCTTTGCCTCCCGGCATCAAGCGCGCACGAGCCGCGCCTCACCCCCGGTGGGTGCGCAGCGCCGCCAGGGCCCGGTCGGCGTGCGTGTTCATGCGCAGTTCGCTGCGCACGACCTCCAGGACCGTGCGGTCCTCGGCCAGCACGAAGGTGACCCGTTTGGTCGGTGCGAGCGAGAAGCCGCGCTTCACACCGAACCGCTCGCGGACCGTGCCGTCGGCGTCGGACAGCAGCGTCATGCCCAGCCGGTGCTGCCCGGTGAACTCCCGCTGGCGTTCGACGGAGTCCCCGCTGATCCCCACGGGCCGTGCGCCGACCGCGGCGAACTCGGCGGCGAGGTCGCGGAAGTGGCAGGCCTCGGCGGTGCAGCCGGAGGTCAGGGCGGCGGGGTAGAAGAACAGCACCACGGGGCCCTCGGCGAGCAGGTCCGACAGCCGCCGGGGCACGCCCGTCTCGTCCGGGAGCTCGAAGTCCTCGACCTTGTCGCCGACGCCGATGCGCTCGCTCATGCCCGGCCCTCCGCTCCGCGCGCGATCCCGCGGGCCCACAGCACCAGGGGCACCTGGAGCGGCAGCCGGGCGAGGGCGGCGGCCCTGAGCGGGGCGGGCCGGTGCCGCCAGTCGACGGCCATCTGCACGTTGGCGGGGAACACCCCGACGAAGAAGGCCGCGGCCGCCTTCGCCGTCGCGGACCGCGTGCGCGGCAGCGCCACGCCCGCCGCGAGCGCGAGCTCGACCGCCCCGCTCGCGGACGTCCACGTCCTGGGTGAGCCCGGCAGGGCCCGTGGGATCGTCGCGTCGAACCGGCGCGGCGAGGTGAAGTGGGCGACGCCCGCGACGGCCAGCAGACCGGCGAGCAGCAGGGGCGAGCGTTCGGACCGGGGCACGGTTCCTCCTCGTGGTGACTGGCCCGGATATTACTCCCCGGTAGCACCTCGATCCCCCTCGGCTCAGGCGGAGCCCACCTGCGCGTCCGCGTCCTGACCGGACTCGTCCTCGACGGAATGGGCGAGGAAGTCGTCGACCATGCGGTGGAAGAGGGTGGCCAGCTGACGCAGCTCCTCGGGGGACCAGCCGGCGAGGGCGAGCTGCATGCCGCGCGCCCCGGCCTCCCGGACGCGGTCGACGGCCTGCCGGCCGAGGGAGGTGAGCTCGATGCGCTGGGCGCGCCGGTCGTGGGGGTCGGGGACCCGGGTGACGTACCCCGCCTTCTGGAGCTGCTGGACGGTCCGGGTCACATGGGACGCCTCGACCCCGAGACGCTGGGCGAGCCCCCCCGGCCGCAGCGGCTCGGAGTCGGCGACCTGTCGCAGCAGGGCGACCGCGGCCCGGTCCAGCGGCACACCGGCAAGTGCCATCAGCCGCTCGTGCTGCCGTGCCCTGGTGCTCAGGTAGGTGATGCGGGTCAGGGCGCGCTCGATTAATTAGTACCCCGGGACGACGGGAGACGGGGAAGACGGTGGGACACCTTCCGGCCGCGGACCAGGTGGCCCGGGTGCCGCGTTCCCGGGGACGTCCCCGGTGTCCCAAGGGAGGCGGGGACGGCATCCTGACACCTCGTCACGGACAGGCTGGCCGACGTGGCCACGCTTCGTGGTCACGAGAACGACAGCCGGAGGTTTCCATGATCCGACGGACCGTGCAGAGCGGCCTGCTGACCGCTGTCGCGGTGCTCGCGTTCCTGCCCACGGCGGCAGGCGCCGCCCCGGCGGGCACGACCGCCCCGCACCCGGTGCCCACGGCCACCGCGCAGCACTCCCTCCCCTCCACTCTCCCCGCCCCCGCCCGGCACGCGCCGCGGCACCACACCGCCCACCGCGGCCACCGGGCCACGCACCACGTCCGCCACGCACGGCACCGTGTGGCGGGTCGCGTGGCCACGCACCACCTGGCGCTGAACGTCCGCTCCGGCCCGGGTACCGGCTACCGCGTCGTCGGCCACCGGCACGATCACCGGCTCGTGTACCTGACCTGCGAGAGCTACGGCTCCGGAGTGTTCGGCAACCACGTCTGGTACCGGCTCCGCCACCACAGAGGATTCGTCTCCGCCCGCTATGTGCGGGTCGGCGCCACCCTGCCGTGGTGCTGACGGCCACCGGCCGCCGTACCCCCTGACCGCCGAGGCCTGTTCGGGAACCGCGCACTCCCCCGAACAGGCCTTCGGCACACCCCGCCGCCTCACCGTCCTCATACCTTGCCGCGCGTTGCGGTCGCCGTGTCGTTGGGAAGCCATCCCGGCAACAGGGGCGAAACGCCCATAGAGGATATGAAGTCGAGGGACGCACCATGCGGCACCCCCACGGGCCCACCACTCCGGACGAGTCACTGGTGGCCAGACTGCGCGAGCTGAAGGACCGCACGGGGCTGAGCCTGGCCGCGCTGGCCGCACGCACGCCGTACAGCAAGTCCGCCTGGCACCGGTACCTGACCGGCACCAAGCGCCCGCCCCGCCCGGCCGTGGAGGCGCTCAGCCGCCTCGCGGGCGTGGATCCCGCGCCCGTACTGGCCCTGTGGCAGGCCGCCGACGGCCCACCCGCCCCTAGCCCGCCCCTGAGAACCGGCCGAGCGCGGTCCCGGTGGCGCCGGCTGCCCCTGCCGGCGCTCGTGCTGCTGGGCGTGGCCGCCGCGGTCACCGCCGCACTCGCCTTTTCCGGCCGGCACGGCCCGTCCACCACGCAGGCGGTGGCGGCGCCCCGCTGTCACCGGCGGTCCTGCCAGGGCCGGTTGCCCGACGCGTCGGCCTGTGCGCGGGACGCGCGGACCGGGAGCAGGGTCACCGGCAGCACCTACGACGTCCGACTGCGCTACTCACCGTCCTGCGGCACGGCCTGGTCGGAGCTGCGGATGCGCTCGCCGCGCGCCCGGGAGGTGTCCGTGCGCGCGGGCGAGGACGTGCTCTCGGCTGCGTATCCGGCCGAGGACACCGCCGGGTACACCAGCCCGATGGTCTCCGTGCCGTCACCCCGGGGCGTGGAGGCCTGCGCGGAGGTGGACGGCGAACTGGCCTGCACGGGGCTCTACGTCGAGCCGCCGGCCAGGGGGTGAAGCGCGTCGGCGCCCGCACCCCTGGTCGCGGGTGCGGCGGAGCCGGCGGGCGGTCAGCCGGCGGCGAGCAGTTCCTGCCGGGGCCCGGTGGGTGCGCGAGAGGGCGGACGACGCACTGCTGTACGCCATCCGCCCCCAAGGGGTGTCGATGTCCAGGAACCCGGTGGGGTGTTCGATGCGCACCCGGCCGCCGTGCGCCGGAAGCCGTGCGCCCCCCTCCCCCACTCCCCCGGGCAGCCGCAGGCCCGCCGCGACACCGGCGGCACCCAGGACACCGATCGAGGGGTGGTCCGCCGTATTGCCGCACGGTGGCGGGGGTGCTGTACGGCGCCGCGGCCTCGCCCCGCGCGGTACAGGTCGGTCAGCTCCACTTCTCCCTCGGGCCGGTGCCGGACCGGGGGGAGCGGTCCGGCGCCCGGCCCGAGGGCTCCGCCCGGCGGACACGGCTCCCGCCCCGGTGGCCGACGCGCCCCGGCCGAAGCGGCCGAGGCGCGCTGAGGACGGCCAGGGCCCGGCCGGTGTCCCACTGTCCGGACCCGCCTGACCCGATCCGCCTGCCCCGACCCCCCTGGCGACCCACCGGCCGTTCAGGGGAACCCGCCGGAAAAGGCGCGTGGGCCGGCCCGGCGCGGTCGACATCTTCAGCCGTGACCGCCGTGACGCTGCCGCTGATCCCGCCGATGCTCGCCACGCCCGGCACGCTGCCGCCCGCCGCGCAGGACGCCCGGTGGGCCTACGAGACCAAGCAGGACGGCCAGCGGGTGGTGGTCTACCTGCCCGGCGACGGCAGCCTGCTGCTGCGCGCCCGCTCCGGCGAGGACATCACCGCCGCCTACCCCGAACTGCGGCCGCTCGGCTCCGCTCTCGGCACGACGCCCGCGATCCTGGACGGTGAGATCCTCGCCGTCGACGAACACGGCCGCGCCGACTTCCAGTTGCTGCAGAGCCGCATGGGCCTGGCCCACGCACCGGCGCTGGCGGCCCGTCGGGCGGCCCGGATTCCGGTGCACCTGGTGCTGTTCGACGTGATGCACCTTCAGGGACGCCTCCTCGTCCCCCTTCCCTACGTCCGGCGCCGCGCGCTGCTGGAGGAGCTCGGCCTGGGCGGGCCCTCCTGGTCGACGCCGGCCGCCGTCACCGGGCACGGCACCGAGGCGCTGCGGGCGACCCGGGAGCACGGTCTGGAGGGACTGGTGTGCAAGCGGCTGGACTCGGTGTACGAGCCCGGGGTGCGCTCCAGGGCCTGGATCAAGATCCGGAACCTGCGCAGCGAGGACGTCATCGTGGGCGGCTGGCTGCCCGGCAAGGGCCGGCTGACCGGTCTGCCGGGCGCGGTGCTGGTCGGTCAGCGTGCCGCCGGACGGCTGCGGTACGTCGGCGGGGTGGGCACCGGCTGGAGCGAGGCGGAGCGGGCCGAACTCGCCCTGCTGCTGCGGGCCGCCGAGACCGGCGTGTGCCCCTTCGACCCCGTGCCGTCGGTCTCCGGTGCGCACTGGGTGCTGCCCCGGCTGGTCGGCGAGGTCGGCTACAGCACCCGTACCCGGGCCGGGATGCTGCGCCAGCCGTCCTGGCTGCGACTGCGCCCGGATCTTACGCCGGAGGAGTCGGCGGCGGACCTGCCGGACGACGCTCTCTGACATCACGTCACCGCTGATCGGACTTCACCACGGTGACGCCCGACCCTCTTGGCAGGGACACGTCGAGCATGGATGCTGAACCGCCCTGACACGCAACCCCGTTGGAGGAGCCAGTGTCGTCACGGACGTTCCGCCCCAGGCCCCGGAGATGGCTCACCGGACTCGCCGGTGCCGCCGCCCTCGTCGTCGCCTTCCCCACCGCCGCCTTCGCCGCTCCGCCGCGGGCGCTGCCGGCCAACGCCGAAACCGCGGAAGTCACGTACCAGCCGGCCTTCGACTACGACACCGACGGCTGCTATCCGACGCCCGCCATCGGGCCGGACGGCACGGTCAACGGCGGTCTGAAGCCGACGGGCGCCCTCAACGGCAACTGCCACGACGCCTCCGACCTGGACAACACCAACAGCTACTCGCGCTACAGGTGCGACAACGGCTGGTGCGCCTATATGTACGGACTGTACTTCGAGAAGGACCAGGCGCTGCCGGGCAGCGGCATCGGCGGCCACCGGCACGACTGGGAGCACGTCGTGGTGTGGGTGCGGGACGGCCGGGTCCAGTACATGTCGACCTCCAACCACGGCTCGTTCACCGTGCACGCGGTCTCCGAGGTCCGTTTCGAGGGCACCCACCCGAAGGTCGTCTACCACAAGGACGGCATCCGCACCCACTGCTTCCGCCTGGCGAACGGCAACGACGAGCCGCCGGAGAACCACAAGCACACCTGGCAGTACCCGCCCCTGGTCGGCTGGAACGGCTACCCGGCGGGTCTGCGCGAGAAGTTGAGCGCGTACGACTTCGGCAGCGCGCATTTCGGCCTGAAGGACGACAGTTTCGCCTCGCACCTGTCGAAGGCGATGCCGTCCGGCATCACGTTCGACCCGGGCGTCTGACGTTCCCGGGCGAACTCTGTGGCGGCCCGCCGGCCGGAGCTCCACACGTGCACGGCCCGGCGCTCGAGCGAGGGCCGGGTTCCGCCGCAGCCCGGCGGTCACGCGCCGGCCGGCGGCACGGGAGGGCCGGCGCACCCACTATCGTGTCCCCATGGCCGTCCCGGAACTCATCCGTATCGTCTCCCGCGACTCTCCGATGGCACTCGCCCAAGTGGAGCGGGTCCGCGCCGAGTTGGCCGCCCTCCATCCGGGGGTGCGCACCGAGGTCGTACCGGTGAGGACGACCGGGGACAAGTGGCTCGGCGACCTGTCCGCGGTCGAGGGCAAGGGCGCGTTCACCAAGGAGGTGGACGCCGCCCTGCTGGCCGGCGAGGCGGACCTGGCGGTGCACTGCGTCAAGGACGTGCCGGCCGACCGGCCGCTGCCCGCCGGGACGGTGTTCGCGGCGTTCCTGAAACGGGACGACATCCGTGACGCGCTCGTCCACCCGGACGGACTCACCCTCGGCGAACTGCCGCCGGGCACCCGTGTCGGTACGTCAGCGGTACGCCGGATCGCCCAGCTCGCCGCCACCCACCCGCACCTGCAGTGCGTGCCGTTCCGCGGCAACGCCAACCGCCGCCTGGAGAAACTCGCGGTCGGCGAGGCCGACGCGCTGCTGCTGGCGCTCTCCGGGCTGGAGCGGATCGGTCGGCGGGACGTGGTCACCGAGGTGCTGTCCGAGGAGACGATGATGCCGCCGATCGGCGCGGGCATCCTCGCCCTGCAGTGCCGCGAGGACGACACCGAGCTGATCGACGCCGTCAGCGGACTGGGCGACCCGGACACCCACCGCGAGGCCACCGCGGAGCGCATGTTCCTGCATGTCCTGCAAGGGCACTGCAACAGCCCGATCGCCGGATACGCACGCGTCGAGCACGGCGGCGAACTGTCCCTGCGTGCCTGCGTGTTCACCCCTGACGGCAAGACCCGGCTGAACGCCCACGAGTGGGCGGGCCGGCTCGACCCGGCCACTCTCGGCACGTCGGTCGCGGTGGCCCTGCTGCGACAGGGCGCCCGGGAGATCATCGACGGCATTCCGCACTGACCCCGCGAACCGTGGCCGTCAGGCGGTGGTGGTGCCCGGATCTCCCTGGTCGCGCAGATAGGTGCTGACCTGGTGGGCCAGGCTGCCCGGTCCGGCGGCCGCGGCGGCACCGGCGCCGACATGCCCCTCGTGCACGCCGATGCCGCCCGCCCACAGTCGGCGCTCGGTCCACTCCTCGTCGACCCGCAGCTGGATCTGGACGTCCACCTGGGCCAGGGCGGCCTCGGGACCCGCCGCGTACAGCACGGCGGTGGCGCGGCGCAGCGGGTAGACGTCGAAGCCCTCGATGAACTGGGAGTTGCGCCAGTCGATGAAGGCGCCCTCCCCGTCGGGGCCGAGGCGGACGTCGATCTGGCCGTCCTCCAGGTGCACGAGGAAGTGCTGGGCACCCCGGTTCTCGACGGTCACCCGGAGACGGAAATAGGTCAGCCCGGCGGCGGCGTCGTCCCGTCCGCGCGGTGGCTCCGCCGCCTCCAGGCTGTGGACGCGGACCCGCAGACCGGCATGCTCCTCGTACTCCTGCCAGTCCCCGACCACGTTCGGCTCGTACACAATGCCCCTCTCGACCTCCAAGGCCTGCTTCCTATCTGTGCGCTCAGTGCACTGTCAAATGAGCAGAATGCGCTGTGGCCAGGGGATTCGCCCGCTTTGATCGACGATCAAGCCGTGCCCAGCGGATATCCGGCCGAGGGGCTCGCCGACGGGTGCGGAGCGCGTGCCGCACATCACGTCGGCGGCGAGATCAGCGGGCCAGCCGGCCCAGCAGCGAGGAGGCCGCGGCGATGCCCAGGACGGCCGCCACCGCCAGGACTCCGAAATCTGCGGCGAGGTGCGCGGGCGTGCCGAGCAGGAGGCCGCGCAGGGCGTCGACCTGGTGGCTCAGCGGGTTGACCTTGCTGACCGCCTGGAGCCAGCCCGGCATCACGGAGACCGGGTACAGCGCGTTGGAGCCGAAGAACAGCGGCATGGTGATGGCCTGGCCGATGCCCATCAGGCGGTCGCGGCTGAGCACGATGCCCGCGATGGTCATCGACAGGCAGGAGAAGAACACGGAGGCGAGGACGACGGCCGCCGCGACGCCCAGCAGCTTCAGCGGGTTCCAGGTGAGGGACACGCCGAGCACGGCGGCGATGACGATGACGACGACGGCCTGGATCAGCGACTTCACGCCGGCCGCGAAGGCCTTGCCGGTGATCAGCGCCGAGCGCGGGGTCGGGGTGACGAGGAGTTTGTTGAGGATGCCGGCGTCCCGCTCCCAGATGATCTGGATGCCGTAGAAGATGGCGATGAACATCGCGGACTGGGCGATGATGCCGGGCGCCAGGTAGTCGATGTAGGGGATGCCGCCGGTGGGTATCGCCCGGATCCGGGTGAAGGTCTGACCGAAGATCAGCAGCCACAGGGCGGGCTGCACCGCGCGGGTGTACACCTCGGTGCGGTCGTGGCGCAGCTTCTGCAGTTCGACGGCGCACATCGCGACGACCCGGGCGGGCAGCAGCCGCCAGCCCGCGCGGGGCTGGGGCGGCCGCAGCAGCAGGGGCGTGCCGTCCTCGGCGGCGCGGTCAGCCGACTCGGTTCGCGGTGCGGCGGGTGCTTCGGACATCACGGAAACCTCCTGACTGGTCGTCGAGGCCGCTGCCGGCGACATCGCGGAAGACGTCCTCCAGCGTGGGCGGCTCCTCCGCGGCCGGCGTGCCCGCCGCACGGCGCCGCTCGCCGAGTCCCCGCCGCAGTTCGGCCGGGGTGCCGAGGGCGCGGACGCGGCCGCGGTGCATCAGGGCGACCCGGTCGCAGTACTGGTCGGCCTCGTCCATGTAGTGGGTGGTGACCAGGACCGTCATGCCGGTGGCCGCGCGCACGGCGTCGATGTGCTCCCAGACTCCCGTTCGGGCGATCGGGTCCAGGCCGATCGTCGGCTCGTCCAGGATCAGCAGGCGCGGGGCGCTGACCAGTGCCTGGGCCAGCTCCAGGCGGCGGACCATCCCCCCGGAGTAGGTCCCGGCCAGCCGGTCGGCGGCGTCGGCGAGGCCGACGGCGGCCAGCGCCTGGTCGACCCGGGCGGCACGCTCCCGGCGGGAGACGTCGAAGACCCTGGCGAAGAGGGCGACGTTCTCGCGTCCGGTGAGCCCACTGTCGGCGGACAGCTGCTGGGGGACGTATCCGAGCAGCCGGCGGACGGCCATGCGGTCCCTGGCAGCGTCGTGACCGAAGACCCTGACCTTGCCGGGCGGGACCGGCAGGAGGGTGGTGATGCAGCGGATGGCGGTGGTCTTGCCGGCACCGTTGGGCCCGAGCAGCCCGAAGACCTCGCCCTCGCGCACCACCAGGTCGAGCCCGTCGACCGCGTTGGTGCCCCCGAAGGCGTAGGCGAGGCCCGTACAGGTGATCGCGTCGGCCGCCTCGGCCGGTCGGGTGACGGTGTCCGCTTCGGCGGCGGTGTCCCGCGTCATGGTTTCTCGGCCTCCTCGTGCAGGGTGACGGCCAGCTTGCGCAGTGCCGGAAGGGCGGCGCGCAGCGCTTCCCGGTCGGCCTCGTCGAGCCGGGCCACGTGCCGGCCGACGAGGGCGGCCCGCCGCCGCTCCCAGTCGCGCAGCCGGTTCTGTGCCACCTCGGTCAGCCGCAGGCGGGCGGCGCGCCGGTCGGCGGGATCGCTCTCGCGGAGCAGGTGCCCGTCCCTGACCAGCCGGTTCACCAGGGTCGACACCGAGTTGCCCGCCAGATACAGCTCCTTGGCGGCGTCCGAGACGCCGATTCCAGGCCGGGCCTGGACCAGGCGCAGCAGTTCCACCTCGGCGCCGCGCAGCCTTGGCACGGTCAGTCCACTGCGCAGCCGGCGGCGGATCAGCCGCTGCACCCCTACCAGGGCGTCGGCCAGTTCCTCCGCGAAGGTGCCCGATTCCATACTCGGAGATTACCTCTGCTACAGAGGTATCTCGCCCAACCGGAAGTCAAGAGACGGTAACGCGGACAAATCATCCCATGCTATCTGATGACATGATTTGCCCTGAAGCATCCGACTGTGGGAATCTTCACCTATGTGCTTCGGACAGGAGGCACGTCCGAGGGAGCCGGCCCGCCGGACTCCAAGCCTTCGTCCGGCCCGTGCGAGCTCCCATGGTGTCTTCCCACCCGGCACCCGCTGAGGGAGGCGTTCGATGCGCGGCACCAAGAGAACGAAACCCCACCCGCACGACGACGCCCCGGACACCGCCGCGGCGTTCGAGCGGCTCGCGGTGCTGCCCGACGGCCCGGAGCGACAGGCCCTGCGGGACGAGCTGGTGCGGGTCTGGCTGCCGATGGCCGAACGGATCGCCGTGAGGTTCCGCGGCCGCGGCGAGTCCCTGGAAGATCTCTACCAGGTGGCCGCGCTCGGTCTGGTGAAGGCCGTCGACCACTTCGACCCGTCGCGCGGCCGTGCCTTCGAGGCGTACGCCGTGCCGACCGTCACCGGGGAGATCAAGCGGCACTTCCGCGACCACATGTGGACCCTGCACGTGCCCCGCCGGGTGCAGGACCTGCGCAACCGCGTCCGGAGCACCGTGAAGGAACTGGGACAGACGATCCCGGGCCGCTCCCCCACCGTCGGCGAGATCGCCGAACGCGCGCACCTGACCGAGGACGAGGTGCTGACCGGGCTGGAGGCCCTGGAGTGCTTCACGGCGCTCTCCCTGGACGCCGAGATGCCCGGCACGGACGGCTACGCGCTGGGGGACGCCCTGGGCGGGCCGGAGCCCGGCTACGACCTGGTCGTCGACCGCGCCGCGGTCAAGCCCTGTCTGCAGGCGCTGCCGGAACGTGAACGCCTGATCCTCTATCTGCGGTTCTTCCGCGGGATGACGCAGAGCCGGATCGCGCAGCAGCTCGGCATCTCGCAGATGCATGTGTCACGGCTGCTCAGCACCTGCTTCGCGCACCTGCGCGAGGAACTGCTCAGCGATTCCCGCTGATCCGTCCCCGGCTCCCCGTCGTGCCGATCGGGCCCCGCCGTGTCACTCGGGCGGGGAGCCGGGGATCTGCGTCGGGCCGTGCCGGTCGAGGGCGTCCTCGAGTTCGGCCCTGACTTCGGCGGGCATGTCACCCGTTCGGCCCCAGATGAGGACGAGTTCGGCGACGTTGCGCAGCTTGATGTTGGTGTGCTGGGAGACCTCCTTCAGCACCGCCCATCCCTGGTCCGGGGTGATCCGGCCCAGGGCGACCATCATCCCGATCGCCTGGTCCACGACGGCATGCGAGGTGACGGCCTCCTTCAGCTGGTGGACCTCTTCCTGCAAGGCGAAGACGCGGTCCGGTTCGGTCTCGTCCCGGCGGCCGTTCGTGGACATGGTCGCCTCCCTGTGCGCGCGGTACGTGCACGGCTTCGCCTCGCGGCTCTCAGCCCATGAATACACCGCCCCACCGCACTCCGCCACGCGCCGCCCTCGGGCCCGCGATCGTTTCAAGGCCATTCGTACGGGGTACTCCGCAGGCGCCTTCACCGCATCCGGTTGGACACTGGTGGGAGACCGGTGGCTGCCGGTCGCCGAGACCAGGACGCGACTGCCATGAAACACGACATGCCCCTCACCGTCGGTACGACGCATCCGAAAGGCGTCGTCTCCACACACTCCGTGTTCGGTGCCCCCTGCTGGGTGAGTCTGACCAGCCGCGATCTGCGGGCGACCCAGGAGTTCTACGAGGCCGTGCTGGGCTGGCGATGGCGCGACGCCCGGATGGGCGACCACTTCCGTATCGCGCTGGCGGGCGGTGTGCCGGTCGCGGGGATAGCGGCGGTCGCCACCATGTGGCAGATGGCGGTGGCATGGACCCCGTACTTCGCGGTCCCGAACGCGGACGACGCCGCGGCGCGCGCCCGGGAGCGGGGCGGCACCGTGGCCGTGGGCCCGCTGTCCTTCCCGCCCGGACGGGCGGCGCTCCTTGCGGACCGGGACGGCGCCACCTTCGGGATCTGGGAGGGGAAGCTCGTCTCCAACTGGGAGGCCTGGCGGCGGGCGGCACCGACCTTCATCCGGCTGCACACCAGAAACGCCTTCGACTCCGCCATCTTCTACGGCGAGATCCTGGACTGGGCCTCGCAGAGCCCCGGCTGCTGCCAGGTCGAGTACGAGGGGGGCGAGGTGGTGCTGCGCAGTCAGGGCGACGTGGTGGCCCGCATCGACTCGGGCGCGGTGGAGGCCGCCCCCGACCCCTCGGTCCGCCCGCACTGGCAGATCCACTTCACCGTGGAGGACGTGGCCGGGTGCGCGCGGGCGGCGGAGAAGCACGGCGGGAGCGTGCTGCGGGAGGACGTGGACGAGGTCGTCCTGCGTGACCCCGACGGTGCACAGTTCACGGTGACGGCCCGGTCGGAGCGCTGACCCGCCTGGCCCGGCGGGAGCACGGGGGCGCGCCCCAGGTCATGTCGATCAGGTGTCGAGCCGGACGAGTGTGCCGGCCAGGGTGATCGCTGCTCGGTAGCGGCGCCGGTGGACGGCCTTGTCGAAGCCGCACGGCGTTCGCGGCGTCATGCCCGGCCTGTGGACCGGTCGACCCGTTCGGGCCGCCGACGGGGCCGTCCAGAGCGGCCGGAAAAGAGATGTTCTCGCCCCGGCCGGGGCAACGATCGGGCCGGTTCGGCAGGTCCGCGCGCCGCCCCCGAGGGAGCTGTGGGCCGACGTCATGGCCGATCTGTCCGGCCGCTACCGCGTCATCGCGCCGGACCTGCGCGGGTTCGGCGCGAGCAGCCGGGCCGCCTCCGGGTACGACGCGGGCACCCTGGCCGAGGACGCTGCGGCGCTTCTCACCACGCTCGGCGTGTCCTCGGCCGCGGTGGTGGGCATCGACGCGGGCACCGCGCCGGCCTTCCTCCTCGCCCTGCGCCGTCCCGGTCTCGTCCGGCGCCTGGACTGACATCTCACGTGGTGGTGCGGGACGGGCGGGAGAGCAGGACCAGGCTGCGGGGCTCGACCCGAAGGTGCGCGCCCGCCTTGTGCTCCCGTTCGTCGGGGACGCCGTCGGGGTCGGCGGTGTCGATGAGGGTGGTCCAGCCCTCCCCGTAGGTCCGGTCGGGCAGACGGAAGTCCACCGCCTCCCAGTATCCGTTGAGGAGCAGCAGGAACGAGTCGTCGACCACCGGGCGCCCGTACGCGTCCCGTTCGGCGATGGCGTCGCCGTTCAGGAACACGCCGACCGAGTGCGCGTCGGCGCGCTGCCAGTCGCGGTCGGTCATCTCGCGCGCGTCCGGGCGCAGCCAGACGAGGTCGGGCAGCGGCTGCGCCGAGTTGGTGACCGTCTCGCCGCGGAAGAACCGGCGGCGGCGCAGTACGGGGTGCGCGGCGCGCAGCGCGATCATCCGCCGCGTGAACTCCGCGAGTGCGTGCTGCTCGTCCGTGAGCCGCCAGTCGACCCAGGAGACCTCGTTGTCCTGGCAGTAGGCGTTGTTGTTGCCGCGTTGGGTGCGGCCCAGTTCGTCACCGTGGCAGAGCATCGGGATGCCCTGCGACAGCAGCAGCGTGGCCAGCAGGTTGCGCTGCTGGCGGGCGCGCAGCTCCAGTACGGCCAGGTCTGCGGTCTCGCCCTCGGCCCCGCAGTTCCAGGACCGGTTGACGCTCTCACCGTCCTGGTTGTCCTCACCGTTGGCCTCGTTGTGCTTGTCGTTGTACGACACGAGGTCGCGCAGGGTGAAACCGTCGTGCGCGGTGACGAAGTTGACGCTGGCGCGCGGCCGGCGCCGGCTGTGCCCGTAGAGGTCGGAGGAGCCGGTCAGCCGGGAGGCGAACTCGCCGAGGGAGCCGGGCTCGGTTCGCCAGAAGTCCCGTACGGCGTCCCGGTAGGGCCCGTTCCACTCGGACCACAGCGGCGGGAAGTTGCCCACCTGGTAGCCGCCCTCGCCCACGTCCCAGGGCTCGGCGATCAGTTTGACGCGGCTGATAACGGGATCCTGCTGGATGAGGTCGAAGAACGCTGACAGCCGGTCCACCTCGTGGAACTGCCGGGCCAGCGTGGCCGCGAGGTCGAAGCGGAACCCGTCGACGTGCATCTCGGTGACCCAGTACCGCAGCGAGTCCATGATCAGCTGCAGCACGTAGGGGTGCCGCATCAGCAGGCTGTTGCCGGTACCGGTGGTGTCGTAGTAGTGCGCCCAGTCGCCGTCCACGAGCCGGTAGTACGAGGCGTTGTCGATGCCCCGGAAGGACAGGGTGGGGCCCTGCTCGTTGCCCTCGGCGGTGTGGTTGTAGACCACGTCGAGGATCACCTCGAGCCCGGCCTCGTGCAGCGCCTTCACCATCGCCTTGAACTCGTCGACCTGCTGGCCCCGGGTGCCCAGGGCGGCGTAGGCGTTGTGCGGCGCGAAGAAGCCGATGGTGTTGTAGCCCCAGTAGTTGGACAGGCCGCGGTCCTGGAGCACGCCGTCGTGCACGAACTGGTGCACCGGCATCAGCTCGACGGCGGTCACGCCGAGCGAGGTCAGGTGCTCGATCACCGCGGGGTGGGCGAGGCCGGCGTAGGTGCCGCGCAGCCGCTCCGGGACGCCGGGGTGGGTCCTGGTGAGTCCGCGTACATGGGCCTCGTAGATGACGGAGTCGGCGTACGGCCGCCCGGGTGGACGGTCGTCGCCCCAGTCGAAGTGCGGGTCGGTGACCACGCCGAGCATGGAGTGTCCGGCGCTGTCGGCCGGGGAGGGGCCGTCCGGCGCGCGCTCGTAGAGCGAGGCGTGGTTGTCGATCTGCCCGTCGACGGCCCGCGCGTACGGGTCGAGCAGCAGCTTGGCGGGATTGCAGCGGTGGCCGAGATCGGGGTCCCACGGCCCGTGCACCCGGTAGCCGTAGCGCTGTCCGGGGCCGATCCCGGGCAGGTAGCCGTGCCAGACGAAGCCGTCGACCTCGCCCAGCGGAACGGAGGTCTCGGTACCGGCGTCGTCGAGGAGGATCAGGTCGACGCGCTCCGCCACCTCGCTGAACAGGGCGAAGTTGGTGCCCTGCCCGTCGAAGGACGCGCCCAACGGGTAGGGGTGCCCGCTCCATACGGGCACCCCTTTCCGGGATCGACGCGCGGTCACCGGGCCCCCTCCAGCACACCGTCCGCCGAGGCTGCGAGGACGGTCATCGGCAGTTCGCGGGGCACGTTGAGCCCCTCGGTGAGGTTGGGGGCCGGGGCGGTGGGCACCAGCGGGACGCGCTCGCCGGCACGGGCGCGCTGCGAGAACCAGATGATCTTGCTTCCGGTCTCCGACGCGCAGCAGCCCCAGCCGTCGCTCATCGCGGCGATGTGGGCCAGGCAGCTACGCAGGTCCTGGTCCGGGCGGAGGTCGCGGTCGTCGCCGCCGACGGCGGTGATGAGGTGCTGGCCGTTCCACCACATCTCGATCGAGATGTTCTTGTCGGTGGCGTGCTCGTCGATCGCGCGCAGCAGCAGTTCGGTGCCGCTGCGGACGGGCTCCACGAGGTTCTCGAGGTCCCAGTGGCGGAGGTGGGCGGCCAGGATGCGGCTGACCTGTCCGACCCGTTCGGGGCTGACTTCCACGTCGAGGTGGTAGTAGCAGGGCACTGCGGTCTTCATCGTCGCTTGCTCCTCACCGGCGAAGCTCTTGCTCCTTCTCGCGCCGTCCGGCACGGCGCCGGACGCGGAGCGTGAGCACTGATCGCTCCTGAGTCAGATCCACAGTGGGGGCGCTACGCCATTCGTGCAACACGAGCGGTCCCGAGGTAGTTGAAGAGCCAACAAGACGCTCCGTGGTGACGCGTGCACCATGAGTGAAAGCCTCGATCGCCGTAACGGATCCGTGCCTCTCCGTGCCCGGATGCCACCCGACCGTCGGGAAGCGTGCTCAGTCGAGAGCGTCGGAAGGTGAAGGGGCCATGCTGCTACCCGCTAAGGCCGAAGTGGCCCGGCTGTTGCGGCGATACCGGGCGTGGGAACGTCTGATGCTCGCCTCGCCCTCCGACCGCTCCCTACGGGCCGCGTTCGAGGACTCGGGCTACACCCTGTGCGTACTGATGGGAAAGCGCTGCGCCCGGGAGGCCGCGGACGCCGCCGAACGCTATCTGCGCACCACACTCGCCGCCTACCTGCGGGAGCAGGCCGGCAGGCCCCGTGTGCAGGGGCGGGGCCGACGGGCTCCCCCGCCGGACCGGCGGCCAAGGGCGGGAAGGCACTGACTTTCCGGCACCCATCGGATTCCCAGCCGGGCCACGCGCCCGGCTTCGCGCACGGCGGAGGTGACACCCATGAGTTCGACCGAGGCCATCGGCCGCATCCCGGTGCGGGACGTCCGGCCTGCCGTGGAGCGCGGCAGGCACCCGGCGAAGGCGGTCGTCGGCGAGACGTTCGAGATTTCCGCGACCGTGTTCCGTGAGGGTCATGACGCGGTGGCCGCGAATGTGGTGCTGCGGGACCCCGA